>JAGAJP010000003.1 GCA_017626045.1 Muribaculaceae bacterium
ACTCAACGACGGGCAGGAACAGTTGGTAATCAGGATGCGTAAATCTCAAAATGATCTATGCAATGCCTACCAACAGGCTATACTTGCAAAGAAATCAATTGAACAGGCAGCCGAGAATCTCCGTCTTAATGAAAACTACTACAAAGCGGGCATTTCCACTATGAGTGATTTGCTCGAAGCCCAGACACTTTTTCAACAGAGTAAAGACCGATATTCTGAGGCATATTCCACTTATGAAATAAAAAAGACAGAATATCTTATATCAACAGGAAGGTAATTGGCATAAAAACTCATGTAGGCAAAGGCAGGGAAACCTGCCTTTGTCGTAGATAAGCAATATTTATAAACATGAACAAGATTCTTATTGTAGAAGCCTCCATCTCTGACGGTCGGCTTATGTCGGGGTTGCTTACGCGAGCCGGATATGAGCCGATAGCCGTAGATAAGATGGAGGCAGCACAAGAAGAGGTGGCAAAGCTGCCACCAGGCGCTGTCGTGGTCGCTGCGATGAAATTCACCGGCGGCACGGCACGGGAGTTAATCAACTGGCAGAAGTGCGAGGGTTATAAGTTCCCCGTTATTGCCGTAGTGGATAACATGAATGCCGTAGATCTTCTCTCGGTGATGCGCGACGGCGGTGCCGTGGATGTGATACAGCGTCCGGCAATAGATAAGCAACTCATCGAAACCGTCGGCAAATATGCCAAACCGGAAAGCGTTGTGATTCAGCTTGACAATGCACTGATTCCCAGACGGAGCGAGAAGTTCAAGGAGATTGAACAGTCTATCGACCGCATAGCTCAAACAAATGCCAACTGCATCATCTTCGGAGAAAGCGGTATGGGGAAGGAACAGATTGCTCGGCAAATCTATCTCCAAAGCTCACGGACACAGAAGCCGATAACGGTAATCGAGGCAGGCGGGGCCGAACTTGTAGGACTTCATGACCCGAAATCAGACCGTAACGAGATGTATAATCGCATCAAGAGCTACTTCCAGAACGCTGCCGGCGGCACAATCATCCTAAAGAATATCCAGCTTCTCAATTTCGAGAAACAATCGGTGTTCCTGCATATTCTTTCGGAGGAACATCCCGATGTACGGGTGATATGCACCGCAGAGCCGGAGTTGCTGAAGATGGTATCTGAAAAAAGATTCCGTCCCAACCTCTTTTATATTCTCCGTCAGGTGGATATTTCCGTACCGCCGCTGAGAGAGGTATCTGAGGATATAGAATCTTTGACGGATTACTTTCTGACCCTTTATGCCCATAAAACAGAACAGGATAAAAAACGGCTCGATGTCTCCGCGACAAAAGCCCTCAAACTTCACCAGTGGCCCGGCAACGTGAGGGAGCTGAAAGATGTAATCCTGTTTGCCGCTTTCCATACATCAGATGATGTCATAACCGCGTCCGACCTGAATTTCAGCCAGTCGGAGCCGGAACCTGACACAAGCCTTCGGTTGCAGGAGCCGGAAAAGGAGAAAACCAAGATTATCGCCGCATTGCAACAATCAAACGGCAACAAGACACAGGCAGCGAGGCTTTTAGGCATCGACCGCAGCACTCTCCGCTACAAGCTCAAACAGTTCGGATTAGACTGATTGTTAGCACTAATAACAGTTAATCGGAAAATAATTTGTAACTTTGTAGCGAAATTAGAGTTAATGGCAACCGGAGAGCCGGTTGTTTCATAAATACATCATAACATAACACCGCATTTTGTTCAGTGTAAAGTCTGGTAAATTTTATACGTGAGAGCATGATGCGTGATGCTTATGCTATGCGCTTGCATAGCGTACCGTCACGTTTCTCTCACAAGGTACACCAGACACCTACACAGAAGGACGTGTTCGGTGCGCTTTTTTTATTAGGGGGTGAGGAATAATACCTCAATTCGGGGAAGTTGCTCCGCTCGAAATATTTAACCTATCTAAAAATCCATATCCTAAAAATCCTTGAACCTACTGAAACACATACGCTTTCCATTTTAACATTATATTCCGTAATCAATTTGTAACGCTGGCTGGTTCTATCCATCGAGAAACAAAAAAACATAATGTAGAACCCAAAAACACCAGCCCCGATATGGACATATTCGCCCTTACCGAGACCGAATTCTTCCGCCAGCTTTTGGCTGGCGAAAAGGAGAATCTTCACATCACCTACCGCGACTTCATCGTGCAGGTATTCGAGATGTGCCGTACAAACAAGAATAAAGGCTATGCAGTCAGCGCATTGCTCGTGGTCGAGATTGAGATTTCCCATCTCCAGACTGAAGCGGACCGCAACGCCGTGAACACATCGCTAACATCCTTTATCAGCAAGGCACTCCACTTCATCCGCGAGACAATCAGCAATCTAAAGAATGTCGTCATCGAACCGGCAACCGACGATGAGCTTCTTCAGGACATAGGACTGAAATGGAGCCATAAGAAAGTCGCACTCGTGGAGATAGGCTATGCCTTCCACTTGGCAAAATGCTTCGGCGACAGGCTCACCGTGAAGGATGTAATCCTCAGACTCGCCAAAGCCTTCGATGTGGAGATAACCGAAAACTACATATATAAGAAATTCAACGAGATAAAGGTGCGCACTCTCGACAGCCGCACTTACTTTCTCGACCTGCTGACAAAACAGCTTACCCAGCACATGGAGGAGCAGGACGCAAAATGATGTCAGCCGATGTCCAACCACTAATCCATCCGAAATATTTAATCTCTTTTTAATCATAGGCAAATATCAAATAAAAGCCCGGCCACTCGTGATGAATGGTCGGGCTTGCTCTTTATTGTTATGTACTATTTTATCCGCAACAAAGGACGGAGTTTCGGATCTTTGCGGATGCGCTCCAACTCTCGCTCTACGATGTCTTTAACATCCTGTTTCACCTGATTATAGTTGAACTGTATGGCGGCTTTCATCTTCAACTTGTCGGGTGTGTCATCCTTGAAATCGGTTATCAGCGGTATGGGCTGATAGGCGGATGTCTCTGCTGCCACATTCTTGGTGTCCACCACAATCTCGGCATGAAAAATCTTCTGGTCGATGCGCTCGTCGAAATTGTCGCTGACGGCACCGACAAACATTCCCTGCGTCAGAGTGGAAATCTTACTCGCCGGAATAAGAGAATCCATTTGCGTGTTGATCGAGTGGCTCACATCCTGACGGTTGATGCTCATGGACTGCCTTTGCTGGAGAACCTTGCCGAACCTCTCTGAAAGCGTCTTGGCGGTCTCGCCGACAACCTGCCCGGAGAAAATATTGCCCACGGTATTCATCACCACTGCCGCCTCCTTGTCGCCATAATCTCGTTTGAGCTGTGAAAAGTCCTGAAGCCGAGACAGACGGCAACCTTGTTACTTCGCGCGGTGGCAATAAGATTATCGAGACCCTTGAAATATATGGTCGGCAGCTCGTCTATGATGACCCCGGACTTTAACATCCCTTTCTTGTTTATCAGCTTAACTATTCTGGAATTGTATAGACCGAGTGCCGCGCCATAGATGTTCTGACGGTCGGGATTATTGCCGACACAGAGTATCTTCGGCTCTTTCGGGTTGTTGATGTCAAGAGTGAAATCATCGCCCGTCATAATCCAGTAGAGCTGAGGCGAAATCATGCGGGAAAGAGGTATCTTCGCCGAGGCTATCTGCCCGGCAAGCTGTTCAGCCGCGCCTCCCTGCCAAGCGTCGATAAACGGAGAAAGATAGTTTTCCAGCTCCGTGTATGATGTGAGGATAGGAAATATATCCTCATACCGGCGGCAAAGGAACTCAATGGCATGGGGAAAAGTGCAGTATTTGCCGTTCTCGTATATTTTTAGATACCAGATGATTGCGGCAAACAGAACTATCGGGGATTCCACGAAGAAATCGCCCTGTTTCTGTATCCATGTGCGATTCAAATTCATCATTATTGTGTATGCCGATTCGTATGCGTCCGCAATATCCGACATGAAATCAGGATGTATCGGATTGCACCTATGTGAGTGTTCCGGATCATCGAAATTTATGACGCAGAACGTGGGCGGATTCTCCCCGTAACTCTTGGCATGGTTGAGCATATGATTATATGCAATCAGCGATAAATCAGGGAATTTGTAGTCATACACATAAAGCCCGAAGCCCTTTTCTATCTGCTGTTTGATGAAATTGTTGACCACCGCGAATGACTTGCCGGAGCCGGGGGTGCCGAGGACTATCGAGGCTCTGAAAGGGTTGACCACGTTTATCCAGCCCCTGTTCCACCGTTTTTTATAATAAAAGCGTGTGGGGAGATTTACTGAATATTCATTCTCCATCAGCTTGGTCTCCTGCATGAACGATTCGTTTTCCTCGTTGAAACGGTCGTCCATCATGTTGTTCTTCAACAGACGGCTCATCCACACCCCTCCGAGCAGCAGGCACACATATCCCGATATGGTGGTGAATATATAGGTGTAGTACCAGCCGAGAGACACCATCCACCAATCGAGAAAAAACAGCACGGCACCTATTGAAATTATGAGCCATATCTGGCCCCATTTTATTTTTTCGTTCTTGACACCTTTGGTGCCGAAACACGAGAGGGCAAGCAGAAGGAGCGTCCACCATTTGGCGTTCCACGGATTGTGGAATAGGCTCCCGGCCTCGTCAAGACCGCGAAGAACCTTCAAGGTCTGAGAGTGGAACTCCCAGCCCGACACAAGGGGCTGGCAGAACCAGTAAATGTTGGCAACCATCACGGCGATGCTGACACCACGGAGTAGATCCATGATTTTCGACAACGCCCTGAGGTCATCTTCCTGTTGTGACATAATAAATCTGGTGTTTGTAGTTTGACAAATTATAGTTTGGGGCCACGGCGTTTTTTCTTCCTGCGCCGCTGCATCTCGCGGTAGAAGGCTTCCTCCTGCGGGTCGAATCCGAGTCCGGTCTGGAACAGGTCAAGACCGGGAAGTGTCGGCGCATCATCGTAAGCGGAAGAATTGTTCTGTCGTGTCTGGGATTGAGACTGGCTTGGGGATGTTCCGGAACCTCTGCCACTTGTTGCACTTTGTCCTCCGTTTGTTGTGCTGGATTGTGAATTGCCGGATTGACTGTTGTCCTGCGGTGGCTGTCTGGTATCAGGTGTTGATTGCATATCCGGCTGTGGCTGCTGAACATCGGGTGCAACGGGCATAACCGAAGGCTTTTCTCCAGCGGTGAACCACTTTTCAAGAGAGTTGGCGGAGAACTCCCTGCCCAGACGCGAACCGTTGAGAACCGTCCTTGTATTATGGTCTATGAATGTAGCTCCATATATGCGCCCGTTATCGGTATAGCGCAGGATAAGGTCAATGTTTCTCTCCTTGAGCTTGGAGATGAAATCGTCCTTATCCGAAGATTGCCCTATTGCCTCTGATACGGATTGCTTGGTCGGACGGATGTCGATTTTGTCTTTCGCCCTCTCCATTCTTCCGTCTATCGCCGTGCGGCTGGCGAACTTGCCGAGGCGCGACGCTTTGAACGGCGATGCGATGGTCTTGCCGTTGTCGTCAGTGGCGAAATATACCAGACCATGATACTCCCTGCCGTTGACCCTGCCGTCGGTCTGCTCACACCTGATATTATACAGACCCAGTATAGCGTTATACTCGCCGATGGTCTGGAACTTGTAACGCATACCGACCATTTTGACCGTGTTGGCAACCTGTCGCTTGATGTCGCCAGACGGATCAATCTTCTTTATGGGCATATCGGGAGTGATTTTCTGACGCTCGGCGGTATGCGGCCCGTACTTTTTCTCCAGCTCCCGTGTTATCTCCTTGCTGCGGTAGAAATTGTTTTTATCGGAGATACAGGAGCCGTCGGGACGGACACGGAGAGCCACGATATGTATGTGATGGCGGTCTATGTCCTCGTGTTTCACTATTATGTATGGCACCTCGGCAAACCCCATCTTCTCCATATACTCGTGGGCGAGTTGCGTGTACTGCATCTCGCTCAGACGGTCGTCGGGATGGGGGTTGAGGGAAATGTGCATCATCGTTTTCTCGGCTCTGGTATGCTGGGGCATCCACCGTTTGAAATCCTCAAAAGCCCGGTGTATGTCTATGTTGCCGGAACCGTCATTATAGATTTTGTTGGTGTCAAGGACACGACCCTTCTCCTTGTTTATCTTTTCGCCGTTGTACGAAAGTGCGCCGTAAAGAGAACTTCCTAAAGAGATTTTTGCAACCATCGTGCATCGAACTCTTTGGCGAGTGCGACAATCTCGCGGTTGACTTTTACTATCTCCACGGCGGTCTGCTCTAACTTGTAAAGCAACGACAATGCCTTTTTCTCGGTGAAATGCTGTTTAAGCATATCGACGAACTTGTCATAGTCAATCACGAATGTGCGGTAAAGCGCGTTGAGCGATGAAAGCCTGTCTATAAAAATGCGGGTGTTGTCGTCTATATAATGCACCTTGAAAGGTTTTGAGAATATCCGCATTTTGACAAATGCCGACTGTGATTCTATGCCGGACTGTTCGTGCATGGTCTGGAGGGAGGCGTGTTCCGATGCCGAAAAATTGACAGAGCATCGGAAAGCCGTGGCGTCTATCTTGGGATGACGCCCGGTTTTCTTAAAATTCTGTTTCATAAAAACTGGGATTAAGTGGTTTGGGGGAATTTACGGTTATTACTGCACCGCAGGTTCTTTGGGCGATTACGACTTTGGAGTAATCGCAGGCTCCATGCACATGGCAAGGGTTTTCTGCTGCAAATCTTATTTCATGCAGCGGAAAACATACCTTGCTATGTTCATGTGAACATCTCTATAATATTGAGAAATATGACAGCGGGAATAATCCGGCTATGACGGATGAAAAAATGGAATCAGCGGGGTAATTCATGGCTGACCGCGCCGGTCCTGGCGGTCGAGGTATATTATTTCGGCACTGTCTGACATCTTTGTCGTGTGCCGGGGCTGATTCCTGCGGTTCGCTGTCACCGCATTTATAACAATGTATCCGTGTGCGACGGTTTTCCGCCGAATGAAAAGTAACGCAAAGTAGCGCAATCGTTACGCAAAGTAACGCAAAATCAGATGGTTGTAAATCTTTTTGTGATTTGTCCTCGTTTAACTTGCACAGAGGCTCGAATGACAGAGACAATGCAGGAACGATAATCGGAACATTGATTCTTTCCTCAATACAATCATTGATTTCTTCATTCTCTGTTGTGAGTTCTCAGCCACAGGCATTGCAACCTTATCCGTCATGCCTTCACCTGCACGCAGGTGTGTATGAGTGATAAAGTGAGTTTGTTGTCCCATGTGTGAAAGTGTGAAATAATGATTGAATGACAACACACTCCTGCACGCAAAGCATAACGGAAATGAATCGGTTGCAACCCACAATACAGACGCCATGCACCGCTGACCATATTATAACAAGACCGGTCCTGTGAGTCAGCGAATGTGCCTTCTGCCCGGACACGGCTATCAAGCCGGGGGAATTTCCATTCGGAAATGGCAAGAAAATCCACCCGAATCATTAACATTAAAACGCGAAAATTATGAGCGAACCAGTTTTCGTTGCCTTTGCCACGCAGAAAGGTGGCGCGGGCAAGTCAACCCTCACAGCTCTTACGGCGAGTTACCTCTATTATCTGGAAGGCGTCGATGTGATTGTCATAGACTGCGACGACAGACAACACTCACAGAAAGACTACCGCGAGAATGACCTCAATGTCACCGGAGAGAATCCATACCTTAAAAGGGTAATGCAGAACTTCTACCGCAATTTCGGCAAGAAGGCATACGAGATTATTCTCTCCAATCCGGCAGAGGCCGCGAAAGTCGCCGTTGAGAGGCTCGACGAGGGCGCAAATCCGCAAGTGGTGTTTTTCGACATCACAGGTACGGTGAACGATATAGAAATCGTAAAACTCCTGTCAGTGATGGACTATCTTTTCGTGCCGATAACTACTGACACCGCCGACATGAAAAGTTCTATCCGCTTCGCCAGCCATGTGGTGAACAACATGATCACCACAGGCAAAACGAAAATCAAGGATGTGAACCTTGTATGGAACCGTGTGCCGTCAAAGGCCAAAACCCGTCTTTGCGGCATCATAGACAACTATCTTGACGAACTTGGGCTGCACTCTCTCGACACGGTGCTGGCAAACAGCTCCAGATTTTTCAAGGACGGTGCCGCTGTCGGAAAGGTCGGAATGTTCCGGTCAACTATGTTGCCTCCCGACAAGCGTCTACTGAAAGGGAGCAATCTGCCGGAGCTTGTTGCCGAGATCCGCAAGATAATAAATGTCTGAACCCTATGGCGAAAAAGGATATAACCAGCGGCTTCGACACGCAGGACGCGCAGGATTTCCTTGACGGTTACCGTGAGGACGCGATGCCGTCCTACCGTAAAGCCAAGAGGGAGCCTCCCGCCACTGAATCGCCGCCTGCCGAGGTGAAAGATGAGTTGGCGAGAAAGCCCGTCACACCCGACCGCACGAAAGAGGAAGATGAATATCTGCGCACATTCGTTGAGGGATGCCCCATAGAAGCCTTCAATAAGAAAGGCCGTCAGGTCATGGTGGTAAACGAGTTCCGGCACAAGATACTGAAGATACAGGCTTTGTTCAATGAAGACCTGTCAATCGCCCAGTATGTGCATAATGTCCTCGCGGAACATTTCCGGGAAGTCGAGCCAATATTGCAGAGCCTGTATCAAAAAAGTAAACAATTCTAAAATGATAAAATCAACATGAACAATCCGAAATACTGTGATTTGCGCGTCTGCGCGAAAGCGTCGGAAGAAGTCGGCACAGACTTCCATGACGAGGCGGCGGTCAAAGCGTACCGTTCCGAGTTCCTCGCTCCCTATACCGTCGGGGCGCGAAAAGGAATATTCGTTCCCCGTGAACTTGTCAACAAACTCGCAAAGACGGTGGCCCTGTTCGATGACAGAGACCTGACTATCGGGGCATACGTTACCAATATCATAATCTCTCACCTTGTAGCCAACAGGGATGTCATCAACGAACTGACAGACCGTGGCTCTAAAACTGTCACGCTATGATTAATATATTCCTGATAATCGCAGTAATCATAGTCAATGTCGCACTTTTCACATATTTGTTTGTAAACGGGAAAAGAGACAAGTGCAAGAGTAATATCATAGAGGTCCTCACAGCCTCCGGCACTATGATTTCAGCACTTGACACCTTCCGGAAAAACATTCCGCAAATGTCTGAGGAATTTGTTTCCGATGTCAAGCCTGCGATTGACAGTTACATTAGGGAGCGTGTCGAGGCCTACATTCAGGCAAATGCGGTAGTCATGCCGACCGTAACTGACATTCAGGAGCCGACACCGATACAAAGCCGGGCTGACGATGCCATAACCGGTGCAAGCACTTATAACGAAGATAGAGACAGAGATAACCCAATGCCGCAGGAATTATCATCCGAGGAAATGGAAAGCGCTTTTGAATCAGTCCCCATCGCTGATTTATACAAGGATGCTTTTCTTCACGAGACCGAAAATCCGTTCAGGACTACTTCTGGCAAACAAGTCTGTATCAGAAAAGGGTATCATAGGGTAATAACGATGCTTCTTGAATCGGCAGAATGTCCCTGTTCCACTATCACAGGTTTTATTGACAATGTGCTTTCCGACCATTTCAATATGAACCGTGATAGTATCGAGGCAATAATAACATCCCGGTATGTCAATCAGAAAAGCCTATGACTGGATTTGAAATATTCGTAGTGGGAGGCATACTGGCGTGTAATGCTGTCCTTGTCGGTTATCTGGTTATGGATAAGCGCAGACCGAAGTCCACCGAGAAGAAAGAGAACGGCGTTGCCGATGACAGTTCAGGGCAACAGCCGGAGGGATCGGTGCCGGAGACTGAAAACAGATCTCTGGTAGGCGCAAGTTCATTCGATATTGACAGTCTGGAGGCAAGGATGATGAAAGTCATAACCGACACTGTTACCGAGACTTTGCCCAAAGTGGTTAAAAGTATGATTGGCGACGTGAATGTCAAGGATGTCGAATTTGCCGAAGAAACATCCGATATTCTGGAACAGCAGACAACGCAATCTCCAAAATTCACACCTCTGTCGGCTGCCGAGACTGATACGGCATTTGATGTTGACATCCGCGATGTTGAGGATTCCGGTCCCTCCGCGCCTACGGCGACTGGGATACCTCTTGACGAACTGGAGGAAAAAATCAATACTGCCATGAATCCCGACGCGACACCCGAACAGCAGGCAGAGGCAGGTAAAATCCTATCTGACCTACGGGATACGGAGTTGATGGAGCGTCTTACATCGACTAACGATGATATAGACCGCCGCGTGAACCTCTGCATCCGGATGAGCATACAGGCTGAAATAAGGGAGAAGAATTCCGCTGCCGGATTGCCTCGACCTGTCAAAAAAGTGTCGGCAGTCAAAAAAGTGTCGGCGGTCAAAACCGTTACCGTCAAGCCGGAAGATTTCAATCCTGCTGATATGCTGCCATAAGGCGCAAAACCACTAATCCGCGTCCGCAAGGACAAAAATCCAACCCCAATTTATCAACCCGAAGTGTGGACAGCTCCCGTCCGTGGAGCGGCCGGGGGCTGCCTGTGCTTCAAAAAATGAAACAAAAAGCATGAAAGAAACAATCAAGAATTTAAGAAAGACAATTTACAAATTCCTCGGAAGCCGAGGTTTCCAGTTCGCCGTACTATGCGTTATGGCACTCGCCACCGGAATCCGCGCCTACGCCGCCGGCAACGGCATGGCGGGTATCAACGAGGCGACATCAATGGTAACCTCGTATTTTGACCCAGGGGTGTGACACGTGAAAGCCGTGTAAGTGATTGTGTAACTATGATTTAATTCATTGATTACACCTGCAATTCCGTTTGCAGTAGTCTGAGAGTACGTGCATTGTGAGTAATCTCTTTGTGCGAAGCTGCTCTGACAAAGTACCCTTTCCGAAAGGAATAGACCGAAGCGTGAGTGGAGGTTAAGGCAGATAACATCGTTCTGCCGAGGGGCGAGACTTGATGGTATGGTCAACCAATGTGAATGTCTGATAAACATCGTTACGAAGAACAAGCCAAATGATGTTGAGGGCTTCGCTCCAAAAGCGAGGCTGTAGGCTTGAACCAAAAGGTGTGCAGTCGGTCAACTCCCTGTCCAGGTGGGGTTGCACGGACATAATGACTGCCGGTGGATAGGACAGACCTAACCCATTATCGTCACTTGCATGGAACGTGGTAAGCCCGTATCCCTCCCCCTCTTAGAGGAGGTAAGCAAGCCGCAAGGCAAGCCTATATGGGGTGTGGGTATAGGAACGTGGAAAAAGCGAATGCTGTTCTGTAATGGAGCGGATACGGATTGACCTCATTGCCATGTATGGCAGAGAGCCACATCATCTGACACGAAAGTGTGCCCACTTCCACAAGGTAACTCTTTACAATAAACTTATAGAACTTCTAAAGAAAGGAATGCAAATGAACAAATCGAAAGAAAAGTGTGCGCCTGAAAATATGGTCCTCTCTGATACCGAACGTTGGAAAAGCATTGACCGACACAAGGCAGAGGAGTATGTTCGGAAGCTGCAAGCACGTATTGTAAAGGCTCAAAGGGAAGGCAGACACGGCAAGGTCAAATCCTTACAATGGCTGTTGACCCACTCGTTCTACGGTCGCTATCTTGCCGTAGTTCGGGTTACTACTAATAAGGGTAAAAACACCGCAGGAGTTGACCATGTAAGATGGTCATCCGATGCGGCAAAAGTCAAAGCTATTGACACACTCAAACGCCGTGGCTATCAACCGATGCCCCTGCGTCGTGTGGAAATACCGAAGAAGAACGGGAAGAAACGCCCCTTGGGAATCCCTACGATGAAAGACCGTGCGATGCAGGCTCTCTATCTGATGGCTCTCGACCCTATTGCGGAAACGACAGGCGACCAACATTCCTACGGCTTCCGTAAGTATCGCAGTTGTCAAGATGCAATAGCCCAATGTCACAATGTCCTTTCAAGGGATGTTGCTCCTAAATGGATTCTGGAGGGAGACATCAAAGGATGCTTCGACCACATCAGCCATGAATGGCTTCTTAACAATATCCCTATGGATAAGGAAGTATTAAGGAAATGGCTCAAAAGCGGTTATGTATTCAATGGAAGTCTTTTTCCGACTGAGGAGGGAACTCCACAAGGCGGCATAATTTCTCCCACTCTTGCCAATATGACTCTTGACGGGCTTCAATCCCTCGTCCAAAAGGCGGTCAAGCCTTACTGGCAACCAGTGCCTACTGCTTATGGACGCAAGTGGATTGAACCTAAAATCAATCTCGTGCGCTATGCTGATGATTTTATTGTCACTGCAAAGGATAAGGAAACAATTGAGAATGTTATCCTGCCCCTTATACGGCAGTTTATGGCAGAACGTGGACTGATGCTATCGGAAGAAAAGACAAAGATAACCCACATCAGTGAGGGCTTTGATTTTCTTGGCTTCAACATCCGAGAATACAAGTCCAACGGCAAACTTCTGACCAAACCGTCCAAGGATGCGATGAAGCAATTCTGCGATAAGGTTCGCACGAAGATAAAGAGCAACAAGTCGGCAAAGGCTTCCTCACTTATAAGGATGCTCAACCACATGATTCCCGGATGGACAAATTATTACCGTTACGGGGCATCATCGAAAGCATTCTCACGTGTGGACTACGAGGTGTACAAAACACTTTGGCAATGGGCAAAACGCAGGCATCCGAAAAAGGGTATGCACTGGATTAAAGACAGGTATTTCAAACAACTGCATGGACGTGAGTGGTGTTTCGCCACTATAACCAAGAACAAGAAGTCGGGCAAGGAAACGACTTTAAGTCTTAAAAGGCTGGCGGACACTCCCATATTGAAGTACGTGCGTGTTAGAACCAATACTAATCCATACGACCCTGCCGATGCTCCTTACTATGCACGGCGTAAGTCAAAGAACACGGAGAATCAACTACGTGAGATTGACGACTTGTTGCGTATGATTTGGATCCATCAAGAAATGCGCTGTCCAATCTGTGGAAAGATTATTGACGATGAACGAAGATGGACGACTATTAAGGAGACTGTCAACGGAAAGCCGTTTAAGATTCTCATACACAGTTCATGTAAGAACAAGAAGTTTAACCCTGATAATATTAGTAGGAAATGAGGCAGAACTATTCCTCCAGTAAGAATGGCAATGCGTTGCTTGAGCCGTGTGAGGGGAAACTCTCATGCACGGTTCTTAGAGGGGAAAGCCCCAGCAATGGGGCTGACCTACTCGACACGAAATTGATATACGCCATCGGTGCCGTTGTGGGTCTTATCGGAGGCATCAAGGTCTATTCCAAGTGGTCGAGCGGAGACCCCGACACGAGCAAGACCGCCGCATCGTGGTTCGGGGCGTGCATCTTCCTGATTGTCGCCGCCACTATCCTCCGCTCGTTCTTCCTCTAATCATCCGAGCCAATGGCCGAATATGCTGTCAACAAGGGCATAGGACGGTCGGTGGAATACAAGGGTCTGAAGGCGCAGTACCTGTTCATCTTCGCAGGCGGACTGCTTGCCCTGTTCGTGGTGTTCGTCATCATGTATATCGCGGGCATATCGCAATGGATCTGCATCGGGTTCGGCGTTACTGCCGCCTCAGCCCTTGTCTGGCTCACCTTCCATCTTAACGCCAAATATGGCGAACACGGTCTGATGAAACTCTCGGCTGTGAAATATCACCCCCGGTACATCATCAATCGTCTCCGCCTCAAACGACTGATAAAAGGAGGAAAGAAATGAGAAATACACTTAAAGCCACGACACTGGAGACAAAGCTGCCGATTCTCGCCGTGGAACACGGCTGCATCATCAGCAAGGACGCCGACATTACTGTCGCCTTCGAGGTGGCACTGCCGGAACTGTTTACAGTAACCTCAGCCGAATACGAGGCCATGCACGCCGCATGGTGCAAGGCGATAAAGGTGTTGCCCCACTACTCGGTGGTGCATAAACAGGACTGGTTCATCAGTGAACGCTATAAGCCGGAACTGCAAAAAGATGATCTGTCTTTTCTTGACAGGAGCTTTGAACGCCATTTCAATGAGCGTCCCTACCTGTCTCACAGATGCTATCTGTTCCTGACAAAAACGACAAAAGAACGTGCGCGTCAGCAGAGCAATTTTTCTACGCTCTGCCGTGGTCGCCTGACACCGAAAGAACTGAATCACGAAATGGTGGTGAAGTTCATGGAGAGTGTCGAGCAGTTTGAAAGAATCATCAATGACACCGGCTATATCAGGCTGCGCCGCCTGACAGATGATGAGATTGTCGGCACCGACGACAAATCCGGTCTTATCGAGCGGTATATGTCGCTGACTATAGAGGATGTGAGCTGTCTGGAGGACATAGACCTGTCGGCGCGCCAGATGCGTATCGGAGATAAGATGCTCTGTCTGCACACGCTGTCAGATACGGATGATCTCCCGGCAAAGGTCAGCACCGACAACCGATATGAACGGTTATCTACTGACCGCTCCGATTGCCGTCTTTCGTTTGCAAGTCCCGTCGGGTTGCTGTTGCCCTGCAACCATATCTACAATCAGTATGTGTTTGTTGACGACCACGACGAGAATCTGGCAAAGTTTGAAAAGACTGCCCGCAACATGAACTCTTTGAGCCGCTACTCACGCTCAAACGCCATTAACAAGGAGTGGATAGACCGCTATCTGAATGAGGCACACAGCTACGGACTGACCTCGGTGCGCTGCCACTGCAACATCATGGCTTGGAGCGACGATGCCGAGGAACTGCGCCGGATAAAGAACGATGTCGGCGGCCAGCTTGCGACTATGGGGTGTATGCCCCGGCACAACACAATAGACTGCCCGACGCTGTTTTGGGCAGCAATGCCGGGCAACGAGGCTGATTTCCCCGCCGAAGAATCGTTCTACACGTTCATCGAGTCTGCGGCGTGTTTCTTCACTGCCGAGACAAATTATCGTTCATCATTATCTCCATTCGGGATAAAGATGGTCGATAGGCTGACCGGTAAACCTCTCCATCTTGACATATCGGACGAGCCAATGAAACGAGGGATAACCACCAACCGCAACAAGTTCATCCTCGGTCCGTCCGGTAGCGGCAAGTCATTCTTTACCAACCATCTGGTGCGCCAATATTATGAGCAAGGAACCCATGTGCTGTTGATTGACACCGGCAATTCCTATGAAGGTCTGTGCAACCTGATCCACAACCGTACCCACGGCGAGGACGGCATCTATTACACTTATACGGAGGATAATCCTATCTCGTTCAATCCTTTCTATACGGATGATGGCGTTTTCGATGTCGAGAAAAAAGATTCAATCAAGACGCTTCTGTTGACGCTTTGGAAATCGGAGGACGACAGGGTTACAAAAACGGAGAGCGGTGAGCTTGGCTCGGCGTTATCCATGTTCCTTGACAGGATGAGGGCTGATAAGGATATAGTACCGTGTTTTAATTCGTTTTACGAGTTTATGCGCGATGAATACCGTGCAGAAATGGCACAGCGTCCTATCCCCATCTATAAGCAGGATTTTGATATAGATAATTTCCTGACAACCTTGCGCCAGTATTACCACGGAGGCCGGTATGATTTCTTGCTCAATTCCAAAGAAAACATTGACCTGCTCAACAAATGGTTTGTGGTCTTTGAAATTGATGCCGTGAAGGATAACAAAGAATTATTCCCGATAGTCACTATCATCATTATGGAGGCTTTCATCAACAAAATGAGACGGTTAAAGGGTATCCGCAAGATGATGGTGGTGGAAGAAGCGTGGAAAGCTCTTTCTTCGGCGAACATGGCTGAATATCTGAGATATATGTTCAAGACCGTCCGAAAGTATTTCGGCGAGGCTGTGGTAGTTACGCAGGAAGTGGATGATATAATATCCAGCCCTATTGTGAAGGAGACCATTATCAATAACTCCGACTGCAAGATTCTTCTGGATCAGCGCAAGTATATGAACCGCTTTGACCAGATACAGGAACTGTTGGGTCTGACCGACAAGGAGAAAGCGCAGATACTCAGTATCAACATGGCGAACAACCCGAACCGGCTGTATAAAGAGGTGTGGATTGGTCTTGGCGGAACGCAATCAGCCGTATATGCCACGGAGGTATCCACCGAGGAATATCTCTGCTACACCACCGAGGAAACGGAGAAGATTCAGGTACTGAACAAAGCCGCCCAGCTCGGTGGCAGTGTTGAGGCTGCCATTAAGATGCTCGCCAACGAGAGAAGGGAGGGTGCCACATGAAGATTCCCAAAGTGTTCCACCCGATACTCGGAGTGCTGACAGGCACAATCCTCTTTCTCGCCGGAATAGCGGTGCTGTCCGCAGTATTCGTGGCGACATATAAGCTGGTGCTATATGCCAGACCGTATGTTGTGGAGACCTATACAAACTTAGTCAATTACCTCTCACAATGGATGCCATTATGAAAGTCCTCTATGTGCTGTGGGTAATACTGGCGAGTATGGCAGTCACCTTCATCGCCGCTATTACCTTCCCCTTGCTCCTGCTTTACATCGGAGTGAGAATAATCGGAGGCATGGTCTCCAAAATCAGATAACCCCAAAAATCCAACGTAAAAAAATGAAACAACTGAAATACCTATTTCCCCTTATCGCCCTGTGCCTTCTTTTAGGGACTGGCCGGGCTTCGGCCCAGTGGACTGTCATAGACCCATCCAACATAGCGCAATCCATCGTAAATTCCTCAAAATCACTCGTACAGGAATCTACCACCGCCACGAACATGGTGAAAAATTTTCAGGAGACGGTCAAGATTTATCAGCAGGCGAAGAAATATTATGATGCCCTGCAATCGGTCAACCATCTTGTCCGCGACGCCCGCAAGGTGCAGCAGACAGTCCTGATGCTCGGCGACATATCAGGCTACTATGTCAACAACTTCAAAAAGATGTTGACTGACCCCAATTTCACCAGCGCGGAACTCTCGGCAATCGCCTCCGGCTATACCCGTATCCTCGAAGAAGCCAACGGCGTCCTCGGCGATCTGAAGCAGGTGGTCAATATCACAACGCTAAGCATGACGGACAAAGACCGCATGGATGTGGTGGATGACTGCTACAAAGAGATGAAACGCCTGAAGAACCTGACGGCG
This sequence comes from Muribaculaceae bacterium, assembly GCA_017626045.1. Lineage (GTDB taxonomy): Bacteria > Bacteroidota > Bacteroidia > Bacteroidales > Muribaculaceae > Lepagella. The sequence goes on from JAGAJP010000003.1 coordinate 17,178, forward strand.
TATTTCACCAACAAGAACATCAGCGTTTCATATCTCCGTGCCAAAAAGAAAGCCGATACACAAAGAGTTGTGAACCTCTACGGCGACGGCTCTGAAAAATACTGGTGATGCCTATGCTTTGCGCGATAGATTTCTCAAATCTCCACTCCATACTCCGGTCGCTCTACGATGAGATGATGCCCCTGTGTGGCGACATGGCTGGAGTGGCACAGGGTATAGCCGGATTAGGCGCGTTGTTCTTTGTCGCCTACCGTATATGGCAGGCACTGGCAAGGGCCGAACCGATAGATGTTTTCCCGCTCCTGCGCCCTTTCGTAATCGGATTCTGCATAATGTTCTTTCCCACGGTGGTACTCGGCACCATAAATTCCGTAATGTCGCCGATTGTGCAAGGCACAGCCTCGATGCTCGAAGGCCAGACACTTGACATGAAAAAATATCGTGAGGAAAAGGACAGGCTGGAATATGAGGCGATGATGAATGACCCGTCAACCGCCTACCTCGTGGACGATGCCGAGTTTGACAGGCAGATTGATGAATTGGGAGTGACGGAGATAGGTACCGCCGCCGGGATGTATATCGAGCGCGGAATGTATAAGGTCAAGAAAGCAATCCAAAATTTCTTCCGGGAATTACTGGAGATGCTCTTTCAGGCTGCCTCGCTCACGATAGACACGATAAGAACATTCTTCCTTATTGTTCTGGCGATACTCGGACCGATTTCCTTTGCCATATCAGTCTGGGATGGATTCCAGAACACTCTCGTCCAATGGATATGCCGCTACATTCAGACCTATCTGTGGCTACCTGTTGCGGATCTATTCTCCACAATCCTTGCGAAAATCCAAGTCCTGATGTTGCAAAACGACATTTCAGAACTGACTAATAATCCGAATGTTGACCTTGACGGGAGCAACACAGCTTATACCGTCTTCATGATTATCGGCATTATCGGTTATTTCACGATTCCCACTGTCGCAGGCTGGATTATTCAGGCTGGAGGCATGGGCAGCTACAACCGCTCCATCAACAACACCGCCATGACCGGAGGCTCATGGGCCGGCAGTGTCGCAGGTGGTGTGGCAGGAAATGTCGCAGGGCGCGTCGGCAAACTCCTTAAATAGTATTCTGACACTATTCAAACACTGATTAAATGGAATTTAAGTCATTAAAAAACATCGAGACCTCTTTTCGGCAGATAAGACTGTTCGGCATAGTAATGGTATCGTTATGCGCCTGTGTCGCAATCGGTGCCGTGATACTATCCCTGAACTTCGCCGAAAAGCAGCGCGAGAAAATCTATGTCCTCGACAACGGCAAGTCGCTTATGCTTGCCTTGTCTCAGGACATGGAGCAGAACAGGCCGGCGGAGGCGCGGGAACACGTCCGACGCTTTCACGAACTGTTCTTCACCCTGTCGCCCGACAAGTCGGCGATTGAACACAACATCAACCGCGCCATGTCACTGGCCGACAGGAGTGCCTATAACTACTACTCCGATTATGTGGAGAAGGGATATTACAACCGCATCATCGCCGGAAACATTACACAGGTGTTGCAGGTGGACAGCATAGTCGCCGATTTCAACGACTATCCCTATCAGGTGAGAACCTACGCCCGGCAGATGATTATCCGTCAGAGCAACGTGACCGAAAGGTCGCTCATAACACAATGCAGACTTTCCAATGTATCGCGCTCCGACGACAATCCCAACGGCTTCATGATCGAGGGTCTGACAATCCTTGAAAACAAAGATTTGATAACCACAAAAAGAACATTGTCCCAATGAGTATAAAAAATAAAATCCGCAACCTCGTGGCACCCTTATATAATAAGGTGTGGCACGGCCCGAAAGGGAAAATCAAAGAACGGGTGAAAAAAACCTGTGACGATATGCCCCACAAGCAACGCCTTATGGTCGTTACCATTCTTCTATCGGCATTTATTCTTGTAGCATTCTTCGTGTTCGGACACGCCTGCTACAAGATGGGAGCCGGTCACGCTCGGCAGGCAGTAGAGATTGAGCATATCAGACAACTGGAATTACCCACAAACAACACGGGCCATGAAATTCCTTGATGACCTCAAAGCGAAGTTCACGCCCAAGACTGTGGCTGAACGGGAGCGGCTCAAACGCCTCACTGTCTATACACTGCTGATATTGTCCTTTCTCGTATGCCTCTGGATCATCTTCGCCCCAAGCGGCGAGGATGAGGCGGCAAAGGGGAAGGCGAACATGGAGCTGCCCGACCAGACTTCCGCCGGTATGCCAGACACGAAACTGAAAGCATACGAACAGGAGGCGGCGCAGAAAGACAAGTCGCGTAATGACAGCACAATCAATGCCGTATCGCTCCAACTCGACACGGTTACTGCCCCGGCAACACCGACAGTCCCCGATGAAATCCAGAACTCTGCGGCGGCATACCAGCAGGCGCAGGCATCTTTACAGGATTTTTATGTGCCTGACTATAATGAATCGGCGCAGGTGGCCGAATTGCAGGCAAAGATTGATGAACTGGAGATGCAGAACGCCATGACGCAACAGTCTCAGCAGCCCAACGAGATGGAGCTGCTTGAAAGGTCTTATCAGTTGGCGGCGCAGTATATGGGCAACGGCAACAATGTCAACGGTCAGGCACCTCCGGCACAATCCGATGAAAAAGGAAAACGCAACGTGCAGCCGGTGCAGAACGTGAGCCACAATGTCGTATCGACTTTGAGTGCCGCCACAAACAACCGTGGCTTCAACACATCGGTGGGCATAAAACGCTCGGCAGGCAGGAACACAATCGCCGCTGTCATAGCCGGAGACCAGTCGGTAACCAACGGTCAGTCCGTAAAGCTGCGGACAACCGAACCGATGTGGATAGGCAACAGGCTTATCCCTCGCCAGACCACGCTGACGGGACTGGCAAGGTTGCAGGACGAGCGTCTGGAGATTGAGATTACCTCGGTGGAAACGGGAGGCTCAAT
>JAGAJP010000004.1 GCA_017626045.1 Muribaculaceae bacterium
GCCAATATGAGGCCTTTTCAAGGCAATTAACCGGCCAAAATATAAACTCGCCAAATCCTCGGATAAGGACCTGGCGAGTTCTTGATTTTTAGTCTCGCTTAAGAGCAACCTGAAATATGATTACTTTTTCAGTGCCCTCGATTAAAATCCGGCGCTTTTTTGATATTGTAAGATGTATATGTCTTATTTCAGTTTCAATTCCTGACCTGCCTTGATAGTAGCCTTGGCGTCAAGATTGTTGAGCTTTCTGAGTGAGGTTGCCGACATACCGTAGGCTCTTGCGATTTTGTTGAGGGTGTCGCCTTTCTTCACAATGTAGGTTGCTACCTCTTTGTTGCCGGACTTGTATGTGTTCTCTTTGTCTTTCGCCAGTTCGCGCTTGTTGCGGCTTGGGGCGAAATTGCGGGCTTTTGTATATGTAGCCTTTGAGAATGTGTATTCGTCGGTGTGTGTGGTGTGGTTTGCAAAATCGAATATCGCAGCCGGATTGATAGCGTAACCCATGAATCGGGTTTCGAAATGAAGGTGAGGACCTGTGCTGCGTCCAGTGCTGCCTCCGAGTCCGATGGGGTCGCCTGCCCTTACGGTCATGTCGGGTTTCACAAGGTGTTTGTTGAGGTGGCCGTATACAGTCTCCAGTCCGTTGGGGTGACGAATGATGATGTAGTTGCCGTAGCCTCTTCCCTCATAAGCGGTGAGCCTGACTTTGCCGTCGAATGCCGCGTAGATGGTGTCGTTACTCCTGATTCCTATGTCGACTCCCTTGTGCATTCTGCGGAATCTCTTGCGGTAACCGTAAGGGGATGTTATCTTGCCCATGTGAGGCATTACGTAGCCGGTCACATTGATTACCTGCCTGTCGGGAACGTCGCTTTCCTTGAAAGGATTCACACTCTTGGAGTTCCATCCCTCGGTATAGATGTCGAGCTCGGGCTCGAGGTCATCGTCTACGAGGTCGATGAAAGTGTTCTGTTCGATTAGTTTTATCTGGTCTTTCGAAGAAGCCGCATTTGCAAGCAACTGCTTGTGGGCTGCTTCGTGAAGTGATTTCTTCTGTGCCGAGATGCATAGGGGAGCTGCTGCAAGCAGGGCTATGCTGATTATTTTCTTTAAGTTTTTCATTCTTCTTAGGTTATTTTTCTTCTTCCCCATACATATAATTGATGCCGCCCGGAGTGTAGTCCGTAATCTCTTCCTGTCGGAAGAATCTTGCGATTTCTTTGTTTGCGTTTTCCACCGAGTCCGAGGCATGCACCACATTCTCGGAGCCGCTCATGCAGAAATCGCCGCGGAGGGTGCCGGGCTCGGCATTCCGTCCGTTGGTAACTCCGGTCATTTTACGGAAAACCGATACTGCGTCGACGCCTTTTAGCACCATGCAGATTACCGGCGACGCTGTCATAGATGCCACAATTGAGGGGAAGAATGGCTTGGCTGTAAGGTGGGCATAATGTTCTCTCAGAATTTCTTCATCAAGCCGCATCATCTTCATTGCTGTGATGATGAGACCTTTTTTCTCGATTCTGGAGATTATGTCTCCTACAAGTCTGCGTTCTATCGCTGATGGCTTCAGTATGACGAGGGTCTGTTCCATTAATTGTTTTTTCTTGTCGTTTTTAAATTTCGGTTTCAAAATTACAAAAACATTTCACCCAATCCTAATATATCCATGTTTATTCATCTTAATTTAATGTTAAAAAACTTTAATGCTTTTCTAATATATTGATTTGTAGTTTAATATATGTGTGCCATTTTTTACGTCCCCCATAACGGCTTTTTGCACATCCGTCCCTCCCGTGTGCATCATTGGATTTTATCCACATTCTTTGTTTGCCGGCTTGCCTTAACCATGCTTTTCCCGAGTTTTGAACAGTTTTAACCTCGGTTTGTTAGAATAGATGAAAAGCACACTGAAGTCGGTTTGCCGTCTTCTGCACATTATTCCACTAATATACTCGTTCCGATATGTCCGCTTCGATTATTTGTCTTTTGGGTTCCGACCTTTCCGATAAACTGTCTATGGTCACAATGCCTGCCGCCGAAGAAGGCACTTATGCTATCGCAAGGTTCATCATGTTTATAGTAAACTGGATTTTCAATTTCCTGGGAATCTCACATCATCCTACACTTGAACTCTGGGTCTATTCAGCGCTCGTGTTCGCCATTTCGTGGGGCGTCGGCTATATCGCTCAGATGGTAATCCTATTTATCGTGCGCCTGATAGGACGACGATGGGAAGGGGGTATTTACGACAATCTTATAAATGCCAGGTTCTTTCATAAGGTATCAAGGGTTATCCCCGCTATAATGTTCTTGATATTCATTCAGTTCACGATGCAAGAGCATTCTTCGCTCAGCAGCTGGCTTTCGCGCATTACGTGGATATATCTTTCGTTTATTCTCGCAAGGTGCATCACGATTCTTGTATATGTGATGTGGAATCATGTGGATATGAGGGAAAACAAGAAGCGCCTGCCTCTGAAGGGTCTGGTTCAGCTCGTTTGCGGCATCATCTGGATTCTTTTTGCAATTGTGGTAGTATCCATATTGCTCGACAAATCACCCGGGAAACTGCTTGCCGGTCTGGGAGTTTTCGCATCGGTATTGATGTTGATATTCAAGGATTCCATTCTCGGGATGGTTGCTGGCGTACAGTTGTCGGAGAATGATTCCGTTCATGTAGGAGACTGGATAGCCGTGCAGGGCACCAACGCCAACGGCACTGTCGCGGAGGTCTCGCTTACGGAGGTGAAGATCAAGAACTGGGACAAAACGGTCACTTCAGTACCTCCATATAGTCTTATCAGCGGTTCTTTCACCACCTACCGACCTATGCAGGAAAGCCATACAAGGAGGATTGCCCGTACATATCTGCTTGACAGCGAGAGTGTGGTTGAGCCATCCGACGAATTGATGAAGAGTGTGGCTCAGATTCCGCTCATGAAAGACTGGATTGCCAAGAAGCTGGAGCAGAAAGCCGCCGGAAAGGAATATTGTGTCAATAATCCTGCAGGTATCGCCGACGGGACTATCGATACGAATCTTGGTATGTTCAGGGCTTATCTCAAAATGTGGCTTTACAACAATCCCGATATTTCCCAGGCAGATGACCTGTTTGTGAACACTCTGCAGCAGACGGCAAACGGCATACCTCTGCAGATATATTGCTTCACCAGCACCTCAAGCTGGATTCCATACGAGGGAATCCAGTCTGCAGTCTTCGAGCATGTGGCGGTGATGCTCTCCAAGTTTGGACTATATGTTTTCGAAAACGCTTCTTCGAGAGCTACAGTGGTTGAAGGTTTGCTTGGCAAACCGCTTCCGGATGGGGAAAGTATCTTCGGACTTCCGGTGCCGATGATCGTCAAAGACTCATAACTTGAGGATTGTCGCCCTTTACGTGGGCGGCTACAGTGCAGTAGAGGGCAGCGGTCTCCAGACGGAGGCGGCTGCCCCCGAATGTTACCGGACGGTAGCCTGCCTTCATGGCGGCCTCCACTTCTTCCGGACTGAAATCCCCTTCCGGCCCGATCATTATCCTTACATCTCCTCCATTATAATCGTCTGTGAACCTTAGCAACGGTATGCTGTCGTCGCAATATCCCATATATCTGCTCCCATTGAAGCCATCGCCTATCACTGTCTTGAAGTCAGTGATTTCCGTAATCTCGGGGAGTGTGGTCTTGAGCGACTGGTTCATGGCTGATATCGCTATCTTGTTGAGACGCTCGGCCTTTACCGTCTTACGCTCGCTGCGGGAGGTTTTCATAAGCACTATCCTGTCAATGCCGATTTCAACGGCTTTCTCTATAAACCACTCTATGCGGTCGATGTTTTTGGATGGCGCCACGCACACCTCAAGCCTGAAACCCCACCATGGAGACACTTCATCGGTATGAAGTATCTCCACAGAGGTGTGTCGCGGATGCGATTCAAGTATCTCGCATTGCATCCGCTTTCCCTTTCCGTCTGTCACCTGTATGGTGTCGCCGCTTTTCATGCGAAGCACTCTGCAGCAGTGCATCGACTCCTGCTCCGGAAGCAGCCCGGTCTCGGCTATGTCAGGCGCATAAAACTGAATCATTTTATATTTTATCTTTGTCGTCAATCATTGATCCCGCGCCGGTACCGCTGTCGTCGGCTGCCTGTCGCTCTTTTATTTCCGCTTTTCTGTTGTCTTTGAATATGAATGCGAAGAGAACTCCGACTACCAGGGCATAGGCTGCGAAGATAAGCCAGCTTTCGTGCCATCCGGCAATCTGCTCGGCGCCGGCGGGACGCGAGAACACAAGGGCGTCGAGAAGTTCTCCCGCGCAGAGAGTGCCAATGGTGGCACCGAGTCCATTGGTCATGATCATGAAGAGTCCTTGTGCCGAACTTCTGAGAGAGGGGTCCGTCTCCTTATCAACATACAGGGAGCCTGATACATTGAAGAAGTCGAAGGCGACGCCATAGACTATCATCGACAGCACGAAGAGCCAAACGAGGTCGCCCGGATTGCCAAGTCCGAAAAATCCAAAGCGTCCGACCCATGCAAACATGGACATCAGCATTACTCCCTTAATGCCGAACTTCTTCAGGCAGAATGGAATGAGAAGTATACAGAGTGTCTCCGACATTTGCGACAGAGAAATCAACGCGTTTGCATTCTGTGCGCCCCAAGAGTCGGCGAACTCCGCTACGTTCTGAAACGATGTGATGAAGATGTTGCCGTAACCGTTGGTTATCTGCAGGCTGACTCCCAGCAGCATCGAGAAGATGAAGAAGATTGCCATTTTCTTTTGCTTGAACAGGGCGAATGCCTTCAGTCCGAGGGCTTCGGCAAGAGAGCCTGAGCTTCCCTTGTCGGTAGGACAGTCGGGAAGAGTCAGAGCATACACGCAGAGCGCAATGCTAAGCACTGCTGATGTGAAGAGCTGGTGATAGTTGGTCTGATATTGAGTGAAGTTCACAAACAGCATGGCGCATATAAAGCCTATGGTGCCGAACACCCTTATAGGGGGGAAGTCCTTGACAGTGTCCATTCCGGCTTTGCTCAGACCGGAGTAGGCAACTGAATTGCTCAATCCGATTGTGGGCATGAAGAATGCTACGGATATGGTGTAGAGCCAGAAGAGGGGGCCGAACTCCACAGAGTCTCCGGCTGTCATTCCATACCAGCCAGCGGCTCCCATGAAGATGCCGCCCAGAAGGTGACAGAGGCTGAGCATTCGTTGCGCGTGGATCCAGCGGTCGGCGATGATGCCGATGATGGCGGGCATGAACATGGATACTATTCCCTGTACGGCGTAAAACCATTTGATATCGTTGGCGAGTCCTACTCGTCCGAGATAGTTGCCCAGCGACGTAAGGTATGCGCCCCAGATGGCGAACTCCAGAAAACTCATTGCGGCCAGTCTGACCTTCAGTGCGAATTTGCTTTTCATCATATTTCGATTCAATGTAGTTTGTTTTATTGCAGTGTGATTACTTCGTTGTCGTATGCGATCTCCACTCCATCGGGAAGTTGTGCGGACACTTCCTCATGGCGCCCAAACATGTGACACATGTGGGTCAGGAAGCAGCGCCTCGGTTTCAGTTCCTCTATCAGAGCTTTCGCTTCCGGCCATATAATGTGGGCGAAGTGCTCCTGCTCCATCCTCAGGCAGTTTAGTATGAGTGTGTCAAGATTTTTAAGTTTCTCTTTCTCTGCTTCGCTGATGTGCTTGGCGTCGGTGATGTATGCGAAGTCTCCTATTCGGTAGCCGTATATGGGCAGTTTCCCGTGCATCACCTCCACTGGCTCAATCTTCAGACCGTCGATAAAGAACGGACCGGGGCCGACCGCGTGGAGGTCGAGTTTGGGCACTCCGGGGTAGGGGTGCGTCCTGAAGCAGTAGTCAATTCTGCTGTGCAGGTCGCTTTCTGTCTGCCGGTTGGTGTATATGGGAAGGTCTCCGAAGGCGCAGAACGGGCGTAGGTCGTCGATGCCTCCGACATGGTCGTAATGCTGATGGGTGAGAAGAACAGCGTCAAGATGGCTTATTCCGTTTCGAAGCATCTGCTGGCGCATGTCGGGGGAGGCGTCGATAAGGATTCTGAGTCCGTGGGTCTCCACAAGTGCAGAGGCCCGGAGACGTTTGTCTTTTGGGTCTTCGGAGGTACATGTGTGGCAAGTGCATCCGATTTCCGGAATACCTTTAGACGTTCCGCTGCCCAATATAGTTATCTTTATGGAGGTGTCGATGAAGTTGACCTCCGGCTGGAGTTCGATTCCGAATTTCTTCTTTACCGTCTCCACAATATCTTTCGCGAGAGTCGCCACGTCATGAGCCGTGGCGTCGCCTTCGTTGGCGATTACAAGAGGCTGGTGCTCCCAGACAACAGCCCTACCTGACCGTTTACCCTTTAGTCCCGCCTTGTCTATTAGCCAGGCAGCCGAGATCTTTACCAGTCCTTCACCGGCCTTGTGCACCGGTATGTCGCACCCTCGGGGCTGGATTTCCTGCCGGAAGTAATATTCCGACACTACCGGATTCTTGAAAAACGAGCCTGCGCTGCCGATGAGCGACGGGTCGGGCAGCTTGGTGTCTCTCAGACGTTTCACTTCTTCGGCTATCTCTCTGAGTGACGGTTTGCGTCCGAGTCTTTCCGCGAATTCCCTCAAGGCTTCATATTTAAGGTTGTCGGCAAATGCAGAGGGACGAAGACGGTAGCATACTCTCATCACGATAAGGCGTCCTTTGGCTTCGTGCTTGAAGATGGAGTCGCGGTAAGCGAAACGGCAGTCGGAAGCCTTGAGGGTCATGGTCTTGCGGGTCTCGATGTCGAAGCATTCCACCGAATGGATGAAGTCACCGGCTTCGGCACCGTAGGCTCCTACATTCTGCACCGCCGACGCGCCGACTTCTCCGGGAATGCCGGCAAGGTTCTCCAACCCTGCGAGATTCCTGTCCACACACCAGTCAACAAGGTCGGTCCATTTCTCTCCGGCGCCGGCTATTACATATATGGTGTCGGCGTTCTTTCGGTATTGCTTGATGCCCTTTATGCCGGAGTGGAGCACCATCCCCTTGAAGTCGTTGATGAAAAGCAGATTCGAGCCTGCTCCTATATGAAGCAGCTCGTTGTTGATGAATTCATCGGTACGGCTCAGTTTGAGGAGTTCCTTTTCGCTTTCATATTCGGCGAAGACGGAAGCCTTTGCGGGAATGTGAAATGTCGTGAGGTAGGTTATGTCTTTGTCGTATTCTATAGTCATTGTCTGAATCGTGTTAATATGCCGTCGCTGAAAATGAGATATGTGCCATTGGTGTATTGCCAGATGTCCATAGTGTGCGACGTGTTGTGTCCTGCGTCAAGTTCATCGGGATTGCCGAGCGAGAGGCGGCATTCCTCCTTCGTCATTCCGAGTCCAATCCTTGACTGCTTTATAAGGTTCCATATCTCGTCGCTGATTTGAGGATATTTCTTCTTGGGGTCATCGAGATAGAAGAGGGCTGCGAAGTCCCGGCTGTCGGCAAGGTCTGATGTATAGTTCATGTTCATGTAGGCTTCCTTTCCGTTGCCGTCCTTTATCTTCACCTTCATCGGGAAGTCGCCGGTGGTTGGCAGGACATCCTCGACGGTAACTTTTTCAAACTTCAGTCCTCCGGTGCGGTTGCCGTTGGTGTCATACCATAGGTTGCTCCGAGTCCAGAGTGTCATGCCGGTGATTTTTTCTCGCCATCTGTCAATCAGTTCTATATCCGACAAGAGGGGAAGTTTGCTGCTGTATATTTCTGCCATGGCCTCGGCTTCAGTCTTTCCGGTGCGGTATCGAAGTGGTCTGTTGCCGTTGACGAAAAGTATCACGCATTCCTCTTTCAGGTCAGGCGTCTTCACGTTCTCAATTCCCGAGAAGCGCAGGGTGTCGCCTTTGATGTCTCCTTGTTCTGAACCCATGTCGGAAGGCTCGAAGACATATAGAGACCGGTCGCTTGTAGCGATGAATTCTTTTCCCTGCTTCCATTGGGAGAGGGGAGTGCCGGATATCGATGACGCGAGATTCTGTTCGTCGGTCTTGACAAGAAGTTTCATGTCGTCCTTGCTCATACGGATTCGCTTTGTACCTTCGATTCCGGTGCTGCATCCGCATATCAGTACACCCGCCAGAGATGTAAGCATCACTGCGAGTAAAAGTGTGAGTTTGCTATGTCGGTTGTTTTCTTTTCTCAATTTGTTGATTGTTATGTCCGTAGGAAAAAACTGGATTCCGGGACTGTTTTGATATGCAAAGTTAATTAAAAATTTTTTGAAAAAAAAGACTAAAAAATTTGCCGGAATAAAAAAAAAGCAGTAATTTTGCATTGTCAAAATCACTGAGAAAGTGATTGAAGGTGAAAAGTGATAATTACTCTCTAAATAGTTATGGCGGGATAGCTCAGTTGGTTAGAGCGTCGGATTCATAACCCGGAGGTCTCGAGTTCAATTCTCGATCCCGCTACAAAAATAAGTCACTTGTGAAAGTGGCTTATTTTTGTATACCCAAATCTCAATTCTCAATTTTCAAATCTCAAATTTCAATTTTCAATTCAACTCCGTTGCCTTGAGTTTTTCAGCGTTTTCCGCCACGGTCAGACGGTCGATGCATTCCTGTATGTCTCCGTCCATGAATGTGCCGAGGTTGTAGACCGTATAGTTGATGCGGTGGTCTGTCATTCTGCCCTGTGGAAAATTGTAGGTGCGAATTTTAGCCGAGCGGTCGCCGGTGCTGACCATAGTCTTTCTTTTGGATGCTATGTCGTCAAGATACTTCTGGTGCTCGCGGTCGTAGATGAAGGTGCGCAGACGTGAGAGGGCTCGCTCTTTGTTTTTGGGCTGGTCTCTTGTTTCTGTGCATTCTATCAGTATTTCTTCTGTCTGTCCGGTGTTCGGGTTCTTCCAGTTGTATCTTAGTCGGACACCTGATTCCACCTTGTTGACGTTCTGACCGCCTGCTCCTCCCGACCGGAAGGTATCCCACTTTATTTCACCCTCGTGTATCTCGACGTCAAATTCCTCTGCTTCGGGAAGCACTGCGACAGTGGCGGCTGAGGTGTGCACTCGTCCCTGGGTTTCCGTTACCGGCACTCTCTGCACCCTGTGGACACCGCTCTCATACTTCATGACTCCATATACGCCCTCACCGGAGAGGGTGAACACTATCTCCTTGAATCCTCCGGCGGCACCTTCCGACACACTGCTGACGGCGAGTTCCCAGCCTTTCCTTTCGGAGAATTTCTGGTACATCCGGAACAGGTCACCCGCAAAGAGAGCCGCTTCGTCTCCTCCCGTACCTCCACGGATTTCGACCACGCAGTTTTTGGCATCGTCGGGATCAGGCGGAATCATGAGCAGTTTTATCTCTTCTTCGATTTTCGGAAGCGCTGCCTGCGCCTCCTCAAGCTGTTCGCGCGCCATAGAGCGCATCTCCTCATCCGACTCGCCGGCGATGATGCTTTTTGCCTCGTCAATGTTTGCCATTGTCAGTCGATACCGTTCGGCAGTCTTGAGTATTTTCTCAAGGTCATGGTATTCCTTGGTAAGTCTGACATATCGTTTCTGGTCTGCTATTACCGCAGGGTCAGTGATGAGTGTGGAAATTTCTTGGAATTTTGCGTCGAGTCCTTCAAGGCGCTCCAGTATTGTAGCCATGTTCAAGAGGGTGTTTGAGCGTTAGGAGATAAAAGAAAAGACCAATACCGGAAGAGTATTGGTCTTTTGGTAGCCGATCCGGGACTCGAACCCGAGTCTCCACCGTGAGAGGGTGGCGTGCTAACCGCTACACTAATCGGCCTTGTAAGTCATGATGGCTGAGTCATCATGACTCCTTTTCTTTTTGACGATGCAAAGTTAGTTATTATTTTTGAACTGTGCAAATTTTCTGAAGAAAAAATGCGATTTTTTTCAAAAATTTTTCAACTGAGCGATGCCGTCGCAGTGGTTAGGCTTATTCTGCTGCTTCTTCAGCGGGAGCCTCAGCTGCGCTTTCTTCAGCGGCTGCCTTGGCTGCTGCCTCTTCGGCTGCGAGCTTTTCTGCCTTCTTCTTTGCTACTTCCTCACCTTTGGCGCGGTTCTTTGCAGCCTCTGCCTCAAAGCGAGCCTTTGCGTCTTCCGCTGCCTTTGCGTCTTTCTTTGCCTGAAGGGCGTTTGCTACTTTAGTGCGGTCTGCCTTCCATGCGTCGAAACGCTTCTGAGCCTCTTCCTCGCTGAATGCGCCTTTCTTTACGCCTCCGCGAAGGTGCTTCATCAGCATTACGCCTTCTTTTGAAAGTATGGTGCGAACTGTGTCTGTGGGAAGTGCACCTACTTCCACCCAATACAAAGCACGGTCGAAGTCTAAACTTATTGTAGCAGGATTAGTGTTCGGATTATATGAACCTATCCTTTCAATAAATTTACCATCTCGTGGTGCCCTGCTATCGGCGACTACAATAGGATAATAAGCGTAGCCCTTACGGCCGTGACGCTGCAATCTGATTTTTGTTGCCATAAAACTTGCCGGTTATTGATATTGAGATTTGTTATTACCGCTTATGGCGGGGAGGACTTTCAGACCCTCTCTTGCCATAAGCGGATGCAAAGTTACTGCTTTTTATTGACTCTCGCAACTTTTTTAATGTTTTTTTCGCGAGATGCCATTATTTCGCTGTTCAGTCTTCGATGAGATCCATCTTAACCGTGAAGTGGCGCATCAGTTCTGCTTCCCATTTGATCTTCACGCCGTGCTTGATCTCATGACGGCGGTCATACACATTCTTCAGGGCTGCAGCTATCACGTCCATGTGGTTGTCGGTGTAGGTGCGTCGGCAGATGCAGAGGCGAAGGAAGTCGTTGCCTTCAAACCTGTTCTGGCGTGTCACGGGATCGCGGTCGGCAAGCATATAGCCGATCTCGCAGCCTCTGACTCCTGCCTCCAGGTAGAGTTCTATCGACAGACGCTCACCGGGGAATTCTTCTTTCGGCACCTGGTCAAGCACTTTGTCGGCGTCGATAAAGAGGGCGTGACCACCTACCGGGCGCTGATAGGGGATTCCATATTCGTCAAGTTTCTTGGCGAGGTATTCCACCTGGTGGATTCGGGTCTCGAGCATGTCGTATTCGGTGTTCTCGTCGAGACCAACCGCCAGCGCAGCCATGTCACGTCCGTTCATGCCGCCGTAAGTCAGGAATCCCTCGAAGGGAATCAGATACTGCTTGGCACCTTCATATACGTCTTCCCAACGAGTGGCGATGAAGCCTCCCATGTTGACGAGACCGTCTTTCTTCGATGACATTGTCATGCCGTCGGCGAGCGCGAACATTTCACGGGCGATTTCCTTGATTGTTGCGTCCTTGAATTCCGGTTCGCGTTTCTTGATGAAGTAGGCGTTTTCGGCAAACCGCGCGCTGTCGAAGAATACGCGCTTGCCATATTTGTCGGCGAGGGCGCGGACTCCGCGTAGGTTTTCCATCGAAACGGGTTGACCGCCGGCGGTGTTGTTGGTGATAGTGACAATGATAAACGGAATCTTGTCGGAGTGCTCTTTGAGTTCGGCTTCCAGTTTCTTCAGGTCTACATTCCCTTTGAACGGGTATTCGAGCTGGGTGTTTTTTGCTTCGTCTACTGTGCAGTCGATGGCGAAAGCCTTGCGCGACTCTATATGACCTTTGGTGGTGTCGAAATGAGAGTTTCCGGGAACTCGGTCGCCAGGTTTCACGAGATGGGAGAAAAGAACGTTTTCAGCGGCACGTCCCTGATGGGTTGGAAGGACATAGTCAAAACCGGTGATCCGCTTGATGGTGTCTTTCAACTCGTAGAAACTACGGGCGCCGGCATAAGACTCGTCACCGGTCATCATGGCGGCCCACTGACGGTCGCTCATCGCGCCGGTTCCCGAGTCGGTTAGGCAGTCAATATATACGTAGTCGCTCTTGAGCATGAACACGTTGTAGTCGGCTTCTTTAAGCCATTTCTCGCGTTCTTCGCGGGTACTTTTCCTGATGGGCTCTACCATCTTGATTTTCCATGATTCTGCAAACGGAAGTTCCATGAGATGAGATGTTTAAGTTTATGTCTTAAGGTTAATGTTTCAGATTTGCGCGGGTCTATGCCGATGAAATAGGCATAAGTGCCTCGCCCTAATACCGCAAATTTAAATACAATTTGTGAAATATGCAAATTTTATGCTTAAAATATTCTTATGAAATATTTGAAATATCGATTACCGGATAGGGACGCTCGGCTCGAGCAATATACTAACTTGACCGGGGGCGAGGAATTCTAATTCCTCGCCCCCCCACCCCCCCCGGTGAATTGAGTTTCCTGATATCGGAGGGTAGGGGAGTCAATGCTTATAAAAGAAAAAAGCCTTTCGAATTTTCGAAAGGCTTTTGAGGTTCCAAGCGGACTCGAACCGCTGTAAACGGTTTTGCAGACCGGTACCTAACCACTCGGACATGGAACCATCGTTGTGAGCATCTCAGGTCATTTGCCTGATTTGCGATGCAAAGTTAATGCTTTTTTTTCAACTGACCAAATTTTTTTGAGAAAAAAATCAAAAAGTGCAATTTTCAAGTCTTGATTATATCCAAAAACTCTCTGACTCTTCAATTAAATTTTCTTCCCATACCGGGCATAGATGTCAATGCCGAGTTGCTTGATTTTCTCCACATCTTTTTTGTTGAAGGGGTCTATGCCGTACTTGTTGAGCTTTGGAATCACAACGGGAGTGCCTGGCCTTATTCTGTCGGGGTGACCGAGTTTTTCCTTGTTCTCCTCATATATAATAGGCCATAGGTTGTAGTTGCCGTAATGAGCTTTAGCCATAGTGGTCAGATAGCGTGTCTTGCTTATGGTGTCATACACCACGGCATCCGACGGCTGCGTCGGCACTTCGTTTTCTTTTGTCACTTCTATCTTTTCCGGTGTCGCGGCAGTTGGCTCTTCTGTTGCTTTAATTCCGTCCTTGTCAGTGTCAGAAAGTGTTGGCGTGACCGTATTGTGATCCTCTGAAAGAGAGATGTCTGTCTCGATTACCTTCTCCTCAACCTCAGTGTTGCTTGCAAACGCTTCTCTTATGGCTGTGTTGATTCTGTCGGGACAAACAATCAGAGTTGTTATACCGGCGGCTAATGCAATCAGGAACAGACATGCCAGCATGCCCATCACGAAACCCTTTGTCCAGTGTCTTCTGCCGCTGATCTCATTCTCGGTGTCAAAACGGGGCATGGATCCTATGGCACATGCCCTGCCGACTCGTTCTTCGTCAACTTCTTCAGCCTCTTCTCCGGTTTCAGATTCTTCATCTTGCCATGTCTCTACTCCGGACTCAGACTTATCATCAGTGTCAGTTTCTGCGACAGCAGGTTCCTCGGTATCAGTCGTTACTCTTTCCTCAGCGTCAGTCTCACCAAGGTTCTCCTCAGCGTCAGTCTCGTCTATGTCTTCCTCAGCATAAGTATCATCTAAGATTACCTCGGCGTCAGTCTCTACTACGCTTTCTGCGGGTTCTCGAGTTTCGACATCTTCATCAGTTTCGACCTCTGCAATATCAAAGGATTGGTCTGCTCCGGGAGTCTCTTCATATTTCTGAATCGGCTCTTCCTCCAATTCGAGTTCCTCGTCTGCCTCATTGGCGGAAGTCTCCGTCTCATCCTGATTAATGTTAACCTCATCTGTTGAAGGCTCCGGATCTTTCTGATTGAAGATTACCTCTTCGGCATACTTTTCTGTTTCCTCGATAAACTCCACCTCTTCCTCAACGAGAGCCTTTTCCTCCGCGAGGGATGTATTGGTCTCATCAATGGAATCCTTTGCATTCTCAATTGCATTAGACTCTTCCTCGAGAGCGATTTTCGCGTCATCAAGAGGGATATTTAAGGAGTCCTCCTCGTTAAGAGACGACACTTCCACGTCATCACCAATTTCGATTGCCGTAAAGGCTTCAAAGGGGGCGTTGACCGCTTCCGCCATCTCCTTTGCGGGGATGAACACCACCTTTGAATGACCGGCGATTTCCATCGGCAGACCGGTAGTGACATCCACACTTTTGCGCGGTTCCACTCGTGATACCCGGAATGTACCGAGCCCCTTTACTTTCACTGCCTCTCCTGCAACCAGCCGTTCGCTGATCAGTGAGAAAAACTCGCGCAGGAAATCTTCCGAAAACCGTTTAGACCTTCCGGAATCGTCTGCGAGCATAGTCGCCAGTTTGGGAAACGTGATTTTACTGTTCATGATCGCGGACTTTTTGTTTCAGCAATGTCGATGGACGGAATGTAAGTGAAATTTTGGGCGGGATAAGCATTCGCTTTCCGCTCCCGGGGTGCACAGCCACTCTTTCGAGCCGTTTTCTCGGTTCGAAACTACCAAAACCGGGGAAAGTAACCGAATCCCCTTCCAGTGCCGCCTGCGCGAGCACCTTGCAGAGGGAAGCCACCATCTCCGCTGTCTCCTCCTTCCCGGCATTAATCTTCCTGCCAAGAGTCTCTATAAAAGTCTTGTTATCCATCAGCCAGCCTGAAACTATGATTTATGCAAAGTTAGTAAAATATTTCCGTTTCTCCAAATCTATATGAAATCTCCACGAAAACTCTATCGGGCTCAGTTCAAATTAGGAGAATGGGGGAGAAGGACACGGCTCTTTCATTTAAACTAAAATAAAGAGCACATCCTCCCTTACCCGCTTCAGTCCGGAGCGGGTAATTTTTCTATGTCTGTATGTCAAAAAGTTATCCTGTTATCAAAATCTTGTTTTTTTCAGTTTTGGCTTAAA
>JAGAJP010000024.1 GCA_017626045.1 Muribaculaceae bacterium
TAACAAAGTGCGCAAGTTTGAAGAAAAATTGCTATCTTTGCATGTAGAAATTGGTGTCGTGCAACAATTTTGATTTGTTACGAGTATATTTAACATTTTTTTGTTGTTAGTTTGTTACGTAACAAGGTTTCTATTAAAAATGGGTATTGATTTACAAATAGTTACACGATTTTCTAAACCTACGAAGTAGAGCATGGCTCCATAGAAATGCACTGTCAGATAGCGGGTAAGCCACTTGGCCCATGCTCCTTCCCATTTCGGCAACAGGGAGAATGCCCATTGTATCGGTCCGAAGATAGTCAGCATACCGAGCAAAATCTGCTGGCAGTATATGGTAGCCCACCATCCGATTCGGAAAACTATCAGGGCGATTACCATCACTATCTTATCGATGCAGACCACCGCTCCGGAGGTAAGAGAGGTAAACCATAGCTTAGAGGCATCCTTCTCCATCTGCGTCACTTCCTCCACGCCGGTCGTTTCCATTGTGGATTCTATGAGATTGGGGTCGGAAGTGCCGGTTCGGGCTACGTCTGCCTGGGCTTGCAGGTCGGTATAGAGACTGTCCCTGACAAATACTAATTCCTGAACCTCCCTGAACTTATCCTCAATCTGTGCCGCTTCCGCTGAATACAGGTCATGCGTGTACGAGCCTATCGAGTTTGGTATGTAAGAGAGGAAATCGAGCACGCACCATGACGAGCCGCTGGAATTGGTGCCACTGTCAGCAGAAGGATACCACCAGCACATGATAAGACTGATGCCGAGAGGTCGGAGTAGCTTCATCACATCGAGCGGCTCGTTCTTATACATCATCTTGAAGGCCATCTGTCCCGCCACAATGAGCGAGAAGAGAGCAGCCAACGCCATGCACATCTGGAGTATCCACCAGAAGGGGCCTTGAGAACCTGTGAACGTGGCGTCACAGAGGAACTCGTTTGTCTGAAAGATTACGTCATCTATCTCTTCCTCAAGGAGATTGATGCCGAAATCCGAGAGAATGTTATCAGCCATTTATGCCAAACTCGCTGAAAATCACACCAATCTGCTCTCGGATGCTCTTCAAGTCATCAGAAAGACACATAAAGTCATCTGCCAGCAAAAGGTTCTGAATCTTCAGAGCCTTTATCTCCATATCCTTTTGGGCGATATGGAGGTGATACAAAATTTTTGTTCCTTCGGGTATGCGGGACTTGCCGGCGATGCGTGCCACATCCTCGATGGGTATGCACTTTACAGGCTGTCGGCCACCGTTGGTTTCCAGCACAACGAGCTTGGAATCGGCCGAGTAGTTGCGGATGCACTCCCGGTCATCACGGAATCCGAAAAGGCGTGCTGTTTCGTAAGCACGGAAAAGGAACTCGTTGTCTTCGGTGAGTACGAGAGTGGTGCTTCCCTGTTTGCAGTTGATCTTGATTGTTTCGATTGCTTTATTCATTGATGTTCTGGTTATGAATTAATTACTTGATTTACTGGTTGTCCATCCGGCGCCGCGCCACCGGTTCATGGCAGCCTGGGCTATCTCGCCACGGCGGTCAGGCTTCGTGTAGCTCGCGGCGAGTAGCTTTGAGGTCTCGCCACGACCGTGAAGCTGCACAAGGAAGCGGATAAGGTTCTCGTTGGCTTCGATTATGTCCTTGTATATGCGCAGATACTCCTTCTTTCGCTGCGAGTTGGGCATATAGGACTGCTTGATTGCCGTAATCGCCGTCGTGAATTTGTTGTAATACTCGCGCCACAGCGAGACATGGGCATTTTTGCCGCCTGCCGTAGCCAGACGGTTGATATTGCGCTGGAAGTTTTCCAGTCCGGCCTCGATCTTGCGACCTTCCGCCATCCATGCGAGGTCAAACTGACGGTCTGCCATGTTCAGAGCCTCAATCTCGGCACGTTTGACAAAAGATGAGTCGAGCTTCTCGGCATCGTCAATCTGCTGATAGGCCGATATGCCTGCCGTAGTGCGGAAAGACATCTTGTTTTCAGCATTGGCAGTCTTGCGGTAGCGGTTGTGGAGCAACTGATAGTACAGACTCGGCGTCAAGGAACCGGCACCGGTTTCCTGAACCGTTATCTGGTTCATCTTCGCATCATCGTGGTTGTAGGTTATCTTCTGTGCATGGGCCGATAATGCGAAAGCCGCAAGCAACATGGGTATGTAAATTCGTTTCATTGATTCTGCTTGTTTAGGTATCCTGCATCTCGCCATCGTCCGAAGGCGTCATCAATAATTTCTCGCAGAGGTTTGTTTCGGTAAACGGATGATTTCCAATAGCCTATTCTGACCTGTATGTACCTCCATGTGTCGAAATACGCCTTGTTGAGATGAAGCCTGATATTGTCGAGCGACTGGTTGATGGAGTTCATCACCATCATAAGGTCGGAGGTCGAACAGGCTGCTGCGCCGGTGGCATAGAGTACAAGGTCGGTCATAGAGCGGTAAAGGTTCTCGGCTTCATTCCCTATCTTTTGAATACAGTGGAGGTTGACCGTGATTATCAGAGTGTCCGATATCTCAATGTTGCCAAGTTTCAGGCACTTCTCGTGGAAGTCGGTCAGCATCTTCTTGTACTTGCCCACATTCTCCTTCACATTGGAATAAGTGTCCCGGACATTCAGAGCCGTTCTTGTTGACTGATAGATTATGTCGATGACATCGAAAGCCCTGGTGTATTTGTCAAGGTCGAAGTTCAGTTCCATGTAGTCGCCGGCGGCATCCGCTGAATACTCATGCAGAAGCTGGTTGCTCATTTCAAGAGTGGAGCGGGCAAGCAGGAGACTTTTCTGATGCTTGTGGTCGGATATGTAAGCTTCAACGGAAGCTATGTCGAAGCTCCATTGCGCACTGGCACTCAGTGGGGTCAGCAACGGCAGAGCCAATAGTATGTCAAGTATGATTCTGTTCATCGGTTATTATTTTCTATGTCTTCGTCATATTTTCCGTTGTACTTGTCAGAATGAGCGGCATTTGCAGCATTGCGGAGCCAGCGGCGGCGAGCTTGCTGTATGAGAGTTTGTCTGCGACCCTGCTCATCGTTGATAGGGGGAGTGATAGTCAGCAGCACGTCGATAATCGAGCGCTTGTAGTTCATCATCTTCTCTATCGACACAAGGTTGACATAGATTTTGTGGAGCCTCATGTCAACGCCTCTTGCAATTTCGAGACGGTCGGACGACCAGAGAAGATGGTAGGTATCTTTCGTGTCATCGGTTTCAGCCGGTTCATTCCTGACATACTGCGTATCGAGCTGACAGTCCGGATATTCACGGGCTATCGCCGACAACCTGTCATTGATCTGTTTCTCCTTGTCTGCCTCGGAAGCCTTGGGGTCAAGATTTATTATTTCTACAACCTGGGTATCGGAATATTCTGCATACAGTTCATAGTCAATCTGAACTATGGCACGGTGTATCTTGATGCCGAGAAAATACTTGGGCTTTCGCGCGATGGAGATTGTTGCCTTGAATGTGAGGGTACCGTTGATGTTCGGTGCGTGAGCCTTGCGGATATAGGTATATCCCGACCAATACCCGTCGCCGTCCCATGTCAGGTTGTATGCTGTCTTGCAATCCTGCATGATAGCCGGAATGCGGTAGTAGTCATCGGTGGCGACATCATTGTCCTGCGATGCGTCCTCCTTCGCTTTGAGCACATCCTGCAATTTCTTCTGATAGTCAGACAGATGTGATTTCAACTGACTGATTTGGTTCTGGTTGGCATTGTACTGTTGGCGAAGGGCTGCAGCTTCCTCTACAGTAGCAGAGGCTATCTGCTTGATAAGGTCGGCGTTCTGACGCTCCAGCTGAGCTATCTGCGCCTGCAACAGTCCGATTTTGTTACGGTATTCGGTCTCAAGGGCATCAAGTTCGGATGTATCGATATTATCATTGCCTGACAATGATGTCGTCATTGAGCACTGCCTGGTATGGTTGTTCAATGAGCCTCCGCAACCCTTGCACTTGTAGGTTGTGGTTCCGCTCATCAGCTTCGCCCCGTCATGGCAGGTTACGGAGACAATTACGCTCTCCGTGCCTTTCAGTTTGTCTGCACTCGAGGCCGAGTAATAGTTTCTGCTGCCATAACCAATCTGATACACAAGTCCTTCCTCGTTATCGTTGAACTCCTTGAGCTTCACCTGCATCTGCTTCTGGAATGTGGCGAGATCCATGTTATAGCTGTCAAAGACATCTTCATAGACTTCCTCGGTCCAGTTCCACGATTTAGTTACGGTGATTGAATATGCGTATGCCTTACCATACTGCTTACCGCCACGGTTGAGTATATATCCATTGCGGTAATAGCTGATATTGTAGCGATAGCGGTTATCCTGTTGGTTGAGCTGTGCCACCTTGCTGCGCGACCATCCGGCATGAGCCTCTGAATTGCTCAGTGCTGCTTCAACTACTGCCGAAGTAGGATAATAGTTTGGGTCGGTAGTGTTTACGCGATACCACGGTGAGCCGTAAAGAATCGAGTTGTTGTCGGTCGGCGGATTATAGTTGCAGACGGTCTCCGAACCTGACTCTTTTCGGTAGATGTACCACCGCTGGGTGTAATACTGACCGTCGGCGCGGTCAACATAGTCTGTTACCCAGCCGGTCATATTGTAGTTCGCGATATTGAACAGTCTGTTGACATTTTCGGGTGAACCTACAATGTCCATCAGCTGACCGGCAAGCAGATTGTTGATGTTGCCATAGATGCGTTCACAGCTTACCACGGCATCATATATGCCGGTAATCTTACCTTGCATAAAACCGTTGAAATCAGAGCCGGACAGCACCTGATTCATAATGTTTTCCGCTGTGCTTGAAGCAATACCGACTGCAATGTTGTAAAGGTTCTCGGCATCGGCTTTCAGATTCTCCTTTGTAAAATGAGATGGAGCCTCGGCGAGCATCTGCTGCATATTGTCCCAGTTGACGATGTTGTACTGGGCAAACTCAAAGAGTTCCCTGATCTGCGGATTGAGTTCAAGGAAATTTATGTCGCTGAATCCGAGGCGGCTGTTGGTCACCACCGATTCAAACTGCATACAGAGAGCTTTGGTCTCGTCGCAGATTTTCATCAGATAGCTGCCCCAATAGAGGGCGTTATGAGGCTGTTCAAGCATCAGCCGGGCGACCACCAGAATCTTCGGAATGATTTTGGTGGCCACCATTCGGTAGATGCGTTTGTAATAGTAGTTTTCGGTAGAACTGCTCCATATCCCCAGGTCTGTCAGAGCCTTGCGGTCAAGGAACTTTGAAGAGAATATTGCAGCAGCCGCGACTTCCGCAGAAGTGTACTTCTCCAGAATCTTTTTCACCTGCTCATTATAATAAGCCTCGCTGCCGGTCTCGACACCGTATGCCGAAGCCATCGCCGCCACTGTCTTGGCGTCGATGTTGAGATTGGCGTACTGCGCCGAGGCTGTTACCCCGACAAAACACATCATTAGTATGAGCAGAAATCGATTCATTGTAAGGACTTAGAGTTTGGAAAGAAGTGCTTTTTTAAGATCTGCATCGGTCATGCCCAGGGTGTAACCGATTTTGGCAAGATGAAATTCGGTCTGCGCCACGAATACGGGACCGATATGGCGGATAGCGGTCAGTGCTTCGGGAGTGTGATGCACCAGAGTCTTCAAATCGGTGATACCGACACTTCGTAATGCCTTCACAAGTTTGCAGGCGTACATGGTACGTCGGTTATGAACCGGAGGATAGATCTTATCCACAAATTCTTCGATTGAGATGAGAGAAATCATAAAATGGATTGATTTTGGTTATGAACTAAAGTTTTGAATATTTAGAGGTTAAGCAATTTACCTTCGCGATTGACTCGCTGGGCAAAAGCGAGAGATTTGGAGATGCCGGACTTGGACCAGTCGCGGCAATAGGCTTCGATGGCTTCCTGATGGGAGCATCGCAGTTCACGCTTGTAGAGCTTGAGCGCTTCTTTCTCGGCACGTTCCGTTGTGTAGGTCATGTAGCACTCGCGGGGTTCCTCCACGCCGAAGACATTCCCGACAGCACCGCGACGGATAAACACCTCGCGGAAGAAGGCTCTGCCGTCCTTGTTTTCCAGACGGTTGATTGTGAAAATCTTCTTGCAGTCAACATCGGTAAGTCCGAGGATCTTCTTTATCTCGTCGAAGCGCTCCTTGAACTTTGACTGGTCGAGCAACATCACCACATCGGAGTTGTTGATGATTGCCTCCTTGACAATCTCGCTGCCGATAATGTCCTGTATTTCCTGAGTAACCACACCTACGAAAGCCCAGAATTTACGGGCTGTCTTGTAGAGATACTTGATGTACTCTGCCATGAGCGGCGAGGCGATGGCTTTCCATGCCTCTTCGATGACCAACACCTTGCGGTTCTTTTTCAGACGCATCTTCTGAAGGAATACGTCCATGATAATCAGCGTCACGATGGGGAACAGTTTCTTGTTCTCCTTGATGGCATCCACCTCGAAGACAATGAATGTCTCGTCAAACAGGGTCGAATCGACATTCTCGTTGAGAATCTTTTCGTATGCACCGCCTTTATAGAATGGCTGGAGCATAGTCGAATAGGTGGAATAACTGATGGTAGTGATGTCGTTTTCGGTACATATCTGCTCCAGACGGTCAAAGGAATAATCGAAGAATGAGTTGAAGCTCAGTTCAGATACTTTCAGGGCGGCACGGCGCTTTTCCAATACCTCGATCTGCTTGCGCACCATCTCGTCCACCTCTTTGGGCGACATGTTGGTATTCTTGCGACTTGCAGAGGCAAAGAGGTTTTTCAACAGAACTTCGCGCTGCTCATCGGTGTACTTGGTGAAGCCGTTGAAATAGGCATCGTAGTAGTCGATGATAATCTGCTCCACGATGCGGAACTCAATCTCCGGAATCTTTGCATCCGAACCTTTCCAAATCAGAAGGATAAGGTTCTTGAGGAAGTCAATCTTTTCGATGTTGTACTCGCTCCGGTTAATTTTGAACGGATTCATCGTGATAGGCTTCTCTTCTGTATAGGATATATACTTGCCGCCGAGATATTCACAGAGACCCTCGTAGGAGTTACCGGTATCGACCATCACGACATCGGTGTTCTGCTCATGGAGCTGCCGCACAACGCTGTTCATGTGGAATTGATATTCAATGACTTTTGTCACTGAATATCAGCTATATAAGAAAATAACGGTACAACTATCCGTTAAGGGAAAAGAGGGAGTAAAAAAGTTGCTTTTAGGGAGTGAGAGGATTAGAAAAGTCGTGTGTTTTGAATGAAAGATTTAACCATATTTTAACTATTGACAAGCATTTTTATAATTTATGGCGGTCGCAGAAATGACATGAAATTTCCGCAGAGATGGCTGAGTGCCAGAAAAATTCAGTAATTTTGTAATGGGATTTTAATTCATTGCATACTATATGATAGACAAAGAGACATTTGATAGGCTAATGATGCGTTATAGCCATCTCGGAACAAGAAAAGTGGAAGCCACAGGAGCTTTATTAATAGGGCATGCGCCTCCTGTTGCACCAGAGGCATGGCTAAATTCGACATATCCTTGTCTTTCTGAATCTGAAACCGTAGAACTTGAGGTATTACTTGGGACTACCATTCCTATTGAATATCGTCATTTCTTACAGAATATCTCCAACGGAACAAATATCCTTGTGGATGAATTATGCTTGTTTGGTAAGAGAAGGAACTATATACGGAATTCAATAGATGCGACCAGACAACCCTTTAATCTTAAAGATGCAATAGATGAAAAGCCTCGTAATGCCACTTCCAATATGTTTTTCATTGGAGGATATTCATGGGATGGTTCCAAACTATATATTGATAACATAAGTAATAGAGTTTATTACTGCCAACGATATGACTGTACTCCTCTTAAATCATGGAACTCCTTGTCTGAAATGATAATATCAGAGACAGAACGTTTGTACAGCCTATTTGATATAAACGGAAAGCAGATAAAGGAAGATGAACCCACTATTCCCATAGTTTAGGTGGAATTAGTGAGTTCAAGAAATGTGGTAAGAACTTCTGAATACTTCGTCAAGGAATTATCTTTTGCCACTATAAAACAGGCATTTGAACGCTTGGGGAACCAATAGAGGTACAAAAAAGGTTAAAATAAGCCTTGAAACGCGTTATTTTTGCCGTTCTATAGGGGCTTGTTTCGGTTTTTTCATTATATTTGTATTTGGATTGAGGCAACTCTATCCAAGACATACAAATAATAAGAAGCGGTATGCTCTCTTGTAAGTCGAGAACGTAGGAAATTCAAGACACTGCACAAGGATAGCATAGCGGTTCTCACGCATACGGCGTGGGCTGCTATACTACATTCGTGCATTTAGGTTTCCTACGACCTTCGACTTAGAATGTTGCATCGGTAGTCCGCGCTTCTGCATTAATAATCTGCCCGGTAAGGACTGCCGAGCAAAAATGAAAGATAACAATGGAAATGAAATTTTGTCATAGTTACGGAATGTCGCTCACAAAAAAAATGATTATTTCTCGGATATTGCCTATCATATTTATATTAACTTCGGTAAATGCGTATGCTCTAAGTGGCTCATGGCGCGGAGATTTGAACCTGGGGCAGATGAAGGTACCGTTGGTGTTTAATTTCTCGGAAACCGAATCTGGCGAAACACAATGCACTTTGGACTCGCCATCGCAGGGCGCGAAAGGAATCGCGACAGAACTTGTGCATTGCTCTGCCGACTCTATAGCGCTTACCTGCAAGGCAATCGGAGCATCATATACAGGCAAATTATATTCCGACACCATCAAGGGGCGTTTTGAGCAGCGGGGCTATGCGTTTCCGCTTGATTTAACTCCGGACATCCCTATTGAGGAGCGACGTCCTCAGACGCCGAAACCTCCATTTCCTTATAGTGTCACCGACACCACATTTGTAGCACCGGACGGTGCCGTAATGAGCGCCACTCTTACAGTACCCATTACCGCGGACAGCAAA
>JAGAJP010000001.1 GCA_017626045.1 Muribaculaceae bacterium
CAAGAGCTGAGGGAGTTGAGTTTCAAACTATCTTATCTGCCTCTCGTTTATCCGACATTTTTTTAATGCGTCTTTCTGTCGCATCGGTCGTTTTCGTTTCGGGTGCTTAAAAAGGTAGGGATTAGGGAATGCAAGGTTT
Source organism: Muribaculaceae bacterium (assembly GCA_017626045.1). Taxonomy (GTDB): domain Bacteria; phylum Bacteroidota; class Bacteroidia; order Bacteroidales; family Muribaculaceae; genus Lepagella. Next base: position 140 of record JAGAJP010000001.1, read on the forward strand.
TTGAGGAAAAATACTACCCAAAGGGCTGGAGATTTTTCCCGAAAACAGGAGGCTTGACCTTGCTTTCCCGTCAAATCCCGGAGTTACCTTTGCGCCCAGAACGGAAATGACTGCCTGATGCGGCTCACTGAAAGGCGCGAAAATGGAGGTAAACGGAAGTAGAGGCAGATTAGACAGAAAACCTCAAAAGAGAAATCCGTGAAAACAGGAAGCCCCCGACAAAAAAAGAGCGTAGCCGGTAGCGTGAAACCGGGCAAACCATCTGCAAGGAAGTATGGTCTTATCTGTCCGGCCGGACGTGTCGGGGCGGGCAGATAAAACCATTCTTCCCGGTTTGCCTGCTGTGGGTGACGGCTTGTCCCATTTATGGACGGGCGGTCATACACGGCTTTCCGCTTCCGGCTCAAAAGAACAGCGAAAAAGAAAATCATCTGAAAACCGTAAAAGCACCTCTTCGGCATAAGCACAAAAGAAATGGGCCTTGCATCATCAGTCTAAACTGTCGTTTAGGCGTGAGGCAAAGCCCTTTTCTCCGCTTATGCAGTAGTCGGCACACGTTCGTTCAAAATCCTTTTGGGCGATGGTGTGCCGACGAATACAGTCACTTTTACGGAAACACAAATTCTTATTTAATCATTCAATAATGATAAGATTGTTCCTCAAATTTTGGGTGTTTCAGACAAAATATATACCTTTGCAATAGAGTTGTTAGGAGTAGCAAACCGCAGTATATCAGTGAACTTGCATTTTCGCCAAATCGTTACCATAAAATACCGCTACTCTCATTCAGTTCTGACACTCAGCCAGATAAAAGTTTTTTGATTATCCGAGAGCAAAGATAATAATTTTTTTTTACAATTATTGTGCTAAAGTATTGGAGAAATGTGGTTTTTTATTTAAATTTGCGAAAATTATATAATAAGATGCATCTTGTATACTTCGATATCTATAAACAATAACTAATCTAAACAGTCTGCTTATGAAAATCCATGTTTCTCTGATAAGCATCATGCTTGTTTTAACTGCTGTGTTTGCCGGATGCAGCAGCATCGAAGATCCTGAAAATAATAATCTTGAAAGTGCTTCGCTTTCATTCGTGTACGATGCCATTGCGAAGGCTTCTGAACAGAATTTTGAGAAAGAGAATCTCCCCGGATGGCTCACAGAATTTATATACAATTTAGAGCCGAACAATGAAAGGAACGTGGCGGCTTTTCAAACCACAAGTAAAGGAGAAGTCATCTATTATGTGTATGACGAATACTTCTCATGTCAAATGTGCGCTACTTTCAAGTCAAACGGCGAAAAAGTAGATTGGTCATCTAAAGACTCCGATGATTTCTTTAAATCAGCAAAAGACTGGGAACTAATCTACCTAAACAAAAGGAATTTATAGGGAATGGATGGCGCAGTTGGCTGCTACACGCCTTGACCGGTTTCAGGATCCGGAACTCTCGATTGAGCGGGCCCTCACCGACGAATCTTCAATGTTAAACTTTTATTAAACTTTCTCGGTAAAGAGTCGCTTTATGCCATTTATTGTTAATTTTGCATCATGGATGCAAAAAAGAAAATACTTGTAGTGGATGATGAGGAGACTCTTTGCGATGGTCTTGGATTCAATCTCGAGGCTGAGGATTATGATGTCGACACCGCCTACAGTGCCGAGGAGGCTCTCACTCTTGACCTTACCCGTTATGACTTGATTCTCCTTGACATAATGATGGGTGAGATTTCAGGAATACAGTTGGCGCGTATCTTGAAATCAAATCCCGCTACGGCATCTGTCCCAATCATTTTCTGTACTGCGAAAGACTCCGAGGAGGACCTTGTGACTGGTCTTGACCTTGGCGCCGATGACTATATTGCAAAGCCATTTTCTCTCCGTGAAGTCCTGGCTCGAGTAAGGACGGTGTTGCGGCGCACCGCCTCTGACAATTCGCATCCTGATTGCGACAAGGATACTATAGCATACAAAGGACTGGTGATGTCGGCGAAAAACAGAACCTGCACAGTAGACGGCAACGAGGTAAAACTCACGAAAAAAGAATTTGAAATAGTATTCCTTCTCGTTTCCTCGCCGGGTCGAATCTTCTCCAGATCTGAACTGCTCGATTTGATATGGCCTGAGGAAGTGGTGGTTCTCGACAGAGTCATTGATGTCAACATGACCCGTATCCGCCGAAAACTTGGACATTACGGCAGAAATATAGTTACCCGCTCAGGCTATGGATATGGCTTCGTCGAATAAACTCTCTTATCCTCAGAGGCTGTTTGTATGGCTTCTTGGATATTCCCTGCTGATGGTGGGCTGCTTCGTGGCTTTTCAATATGCCAGGGAAAAGAAGTTCAAGGAGATTGAAATCAACGCAATTCTTCAGACTATCAATTCATATATACTCTCGGAACTTAAAGACGGACACAGAGCCTCGGAGATAAGGACTGACGAGTTCAAGCCGTTTGACAATATCCGAATCAGTGTTATTGATGATAAAGGAAATGTGGTCTACGACAATACTCTCGACTCTTTGCCACACACAAACCATCTTGACCGCCTGGAAATAAAACAGGCGATACAGTCCGGCACCGGGTATGCTGTCAGACGACATAGCGAAAGCACCGGAAACAATTATTTCTATTCGGCGCAGAAAAGCCCCGAGGGATATATAGTGCGTTCGGCTGTGTCTTATTCTCTGTCTCTGAGCGAATTGCTCAAGGCAGACTTCGGATTTCTATGGGTTATGGGAGGAATTGCAATAGTTATGTGCATTTTAGGGTATTTTGCCACCAGACGTGTGGGCCTTCTTATATCAAGACTCAACAACTTTGCCGAGAATGTTGAAAAGGGTATGAGGATTTCCGATACGGAACCTTTCCCGCATGATGAACTTGGTGAAATTTCAAATCATATTGTCCGTCTATATGCAAAGCTGCAGCAAGCCTACTCCGACAGAGACCGCCAGCATCGTGCCGCAATTCATGAGCAGCTGGAAAAAGAAAGAATTAAAAAACAACTCACCAACAACATCAATCACGAGTTAAAGACCCCCGTCGCATCAATTCGGATTTCTCTCGAGACTCTCAGGGCTCACGAAAATCTCAGCGATGAAAAAAGAACGCTGTTCCTTCAAAGATGCTTCTCAAATGTGGAGCGACTGCAGAGACTCCTATCTGATGTGGCTCTTGTCACGCGTATGGACGATGGTCAGAAATCTATAGAAAAAGAGCCGGTCGACCTTGTCGGTATCATTGCGGATGTTGTGGCTGATCGACTGCCAATAGCTGAGGCAAAAGGATTCATAATTGATAATCGCCTAACCGGAAACTTGACAATACCGGGTAATATATCTTTACTTGAGACGGTTTTCAATAATCTAATTGATAATGCAATAGCATATAGCGGCGGAACAAGTATCTCTATTGAGTTGATTGACGAGAATGATGATGAGGTGCAAATCGCGTTTTCCGACAACGGTTGCGGGGTTGCCGACGAACATCTTCCGAGACTGTTCGAGCGTTTCTACCGCATTGACAAGGGGCGTTCGCGTGCCGCCGGCGGAACGGGTCTCGGCCTTTCGATTGTGAAGAATGCCGTCGCCATCCACGGTGGCAATATTCTCGCAGAAAACCGCCCGACCGGTGGCTTGTCGTTTAGCATCTCATTCTCAAAACACTAACACCGGGGACGAAGATTTACAAATCCTCGCTCATAGACTCATATCCACTATACCCAATCCAAAATTAATGCTAAGCAGGTTAGATTGAATCTTAACAATACATTAAGATTCCCTTAATATTATTGTCATATTTTCCCGCTTACTTTGCAGTGTATTAAAAGCCGGCCCCCTCAAAGATGGAATGCCGGTTATGTGAAACCAAAATGGGAATATATGGAACTATTGTTTCTGTGTGTAGTGATCTTTCTTTTTATGCTCGCTGTGTTCGACCTGTCGGTGGGCGTGAGCAATGACGCCGTCAATTTCCTTAACTCTGCTATAGGCTCAAAGGCTGCTTCTTTCAAGAGGGTTCTGATTGTTGCATCCATTGGTGTGTTTATCGGTGCTGCTATGAGCAACGGTATGATGGATATTGCAAGACACGGCATCTTCAGACCGGAGCATTTTTCATTCTACGACCTTATCTGCATCTTCATGGCGGTTATGGTCACCGACATTATCCTTCTCGACATTTTCAACTCTCTCGGGATGCCGACATCCACTACCGTCTCGATGGTGTTCGAACTGTTAGGCGCTACATTCGTGGTGGCTCTGATCAAAATGGCGGGCGGCATTGATCTCGGCCTTAATGATTTGCTCAACACAGAGAAGGCGCTGTCGGTGATTCTCGGTATTTTCCTCTCGGTGGCAATCGCATTTTTCTTCGGCACGGTGGTGCAGTTTATATCACGAATGATTTTCTCTTTCAATTACCGGAGCAACCTGAAATGGAAGATTGGTATATTCGGCGGAATATGCGCCACTGCTATCATATACTTCCTTCTTATCAAGGGAGCAAAAGATATGTCGTTTATGACGCCTGAGGTAAAGGCATGGATTAAAAGCCATACTGCCATCATCATCATGTCTTGTTTCGCATTCTTTACAATCCTGATGCAGTTGCTACACATTTGTAAAGTCAATGTGCTGAAGGTAATTGTGTTGATGGGAACTTTCTCTTTAGCTGTGGCTTTTGCGGGCAACGACCTTGTGAATTTCATCGGTATCCCTCTGAGCGGACTCGCCTCATATCAGGATTTTGTTGCCAACGGCGGGGGAGATGCCAACGGCTTTCTTATGGATTCTCTAAACGGCCCGGCGAATACCCCTATATATTTTCTCATTGGCGCCGGCGTAATCATGGTGGTGTCTCTCGCCACATCAAAAAAAGCAAGGAATGTGGCTAAAACCGAGATAGGGCTCGGAAGCCAGCAGGCAGGAGATGAAATGTTCGGTTCTTCCCGAATTGCGCGTCGTCTCGTCAGGTGGACACTCTCTTTCCTTGCCTGGATTAGACGTGTCACTCCGCATAGAGTCAGAAGATGGTTCAACCGTCGGTTCAACATAGATGAATCCATAATGGACGACGGTGCTGCTTTCGATCTTGTGCGCGGTTCTGTCAACCTGGTGCTTGCCGGTGCGCTCATCGCTCTCGGAACATCTCTAAAACTGCCGCTTTCCACCACTTTCGTGACCTTCATGGTAGCGATGGGCACCTCTCTCGCCGACAGGGCTTGGGGACGGGAAAGCGCGGTTTTCCGCATAACCGGCGTGATATCTGTAATCGGTGGCTGGTTCCTTACAGCCGGTGCGGCTTTCATTGGTGCAGGACTTATAGTTGCCGCTATGCATTATGGGGGAATATGGGTCATGTTCCTGCTTGCAATCTTCACTGTTGTAATTATTGTCAAGAGCAATCAGCGCTTCCGTAAGAATAGCCTGGAAGATAAGGGTGACGCTCTTTTTCAGACTATCATTTCGACTCAGGACAAGTCGCAGAACTGGCCTCTTATGATGATGTACATTACCGAGCAGCAACAGAAGTTCATGTCTTATGCCGAGGAAAAATACCGTGATATCACTTCCGCTTTCCTAAATGAAAACACAGGAGTGCTCGGCAAGGCTGAGTCAAGCCTCGGCAAGCAGAAGAATGTTTTGAAAAATGCCCGGCGTAAGGAAACTCTCTGTCTTCGTCATCTTACAAAGGAGACCGCTATTGAAAAGAGTGCATGGTTCTACCTGAGCAACAACTGCTGCATGGGTATTCTTTACAACCTACGGCGCATAAACGAAATATGCAAAGAGCATGTTGACAATAATTTTCATCCATTGCCTTCAGTTTTCGCGCCCGGTTTCGAATTTATCAGATCTAATGTGGATTCTCTTTTCAAGGAGACAATCGAGATAATGAATTCCGGTGACACATCCACCATCCGACAGCTTCGCCGTCGATGCGATGAAATCAAGGATCTTGTGTCTGAAACCTACTATAAGGCACACGACCAGATTCGCGATGGTGACACTGCCTCTATGACAGTATTGTACGTATATGTAAATATCCTTCAGGAAACACAGGAGCTGGTGTCGTCAATCAGGAAATACCTGAGGGCGTTTGCAAAACTGCACGATTCAGAATTCAGGTCACGCTCTACTGAAATATCAAATATTCCGAATTGATCATCAATCGAAGTTTGACATGAGAATTGTAATTGTAATTGCCTTGTTGTCTGTTGTCTCCCTTACAGAGACAACAGCTGCCAAAAGCCCCTACATCCCGGAGGTCCACGGCACCATTCGAGCTAAATATGAGTATGAGCCGAGGTTGGGCAAAGGCCGCTTTGAAGTCAGAAACGCAAGAGTCGGAATAATAGGAAAGATTGATCCAATTGTGGGTTATAAAGCAGAAATCGATCTGTGCGACGAGGGAAAGATGAAGATGCTTGACGCGTATGTACGTGTGCAGCCTATTGAAAATCTTAAATTGACCTTGGGTCAGATGCGAGTACCATTTGCTATCGAGCCACACCGGTCGCCACATCTTCAGTTTTTCGCCAACAGGTCTTTTTTAGCAAAACATGGTTGTAATATTCGGGATGTGGGTTTGGCCGTTGCGTGGACTTTCTCTGACAACATGCCCATCACTCTTGAAGGAGGCGTGTTTAACGGTTCAGGAATAACTAATCAGAAAGATTTCTGGACCAACAATTATAATTTCTCTTTCAAGGCGCAGACATTGATTGACCAACAATTCAATATTACACTCAGTTGCATGAAGGCAAACGCTGGAGATGTAAATGTGATGATGTACAATGCCGGTGCTTTCTGGGACAGAGCAAGATGGCACATAGAGGCGGAATACCTGCGTAAGCATTATGCACATGGAGCGTTCTCTCCGGTGAATGCTATTGATGCTTTTGCCGCCTATAGGATTCCGTTTAAGAAAAAGATTACCGCTATTTCATTCCTCGGAAGATATGACTATATGTCTGACCATAGCAAGGATTCTAAAGACGACTCAGGAAATCTTATGGTTGATGATCCCGAACGACACAGACTGACCGGCGGCGTGACTCTGAGTTTGGGAAAGAAGTCCCTGCAGGCTGATATCAGATTGAACTACGAGCAGTATTTCTATGCAGAAGGAGTTATTCCGGCTATATCGGAGCAAAATAAACTCGTGGTCGAGTTGGTGGCTCATTTTTGACCCCGGCTATCCAGGAATTCATTATACGTTACCTGTTCTGGATTCCATTTGTCTTTTGGAGCGACGGGCACTTCCGGATAGCCGAATGAGATCACATTGAGAGGACGGAGAATGTTTGGCAGATTAAGTATCTCTGCCAACTTTTCAACTCGGTCTCCGTTCGGATATACTCCACACCACACTCCGCCAAGACCAAGCGCGTGCGCCGCAAGCAGCATGTTCTCTGACGCTGCCGAGCAATCCTGTACCCAGAAACCGCCGTCTTCCCTGTCACCGTCGAATAACTTGTCCATATCGCCGCACACCACAACTGCGAAAGCGCAGCCCTCTACCATCTTCATCCATTGAAATGAATCGGAAATGGAGTCTTTGAGAGCCTGATCTGTTATTACTACAAAGTGCCATGCCCTCTGGTCGGCAGCCGTCGGGGATGCCATACCGGCCTTGACTATGGTGGTTATTATGCTGTCATTGACCGGCTTCGGCTTGTATTTGCGCACACTGGCGCGAGTCATGATGCAGTCAATCACTTCCTGAGATGCGTCCATAGTTCCCTCTGGTCTGCTATTCTCTATTATCATGAGCCTCACTGATACCGCAACTGTTGCGATACAAAGCAAAACCAAAATCCAAGTTTTTTTCATATTAATTTTCTATTGGAGTCTTAACAATGTACCGGTCGGACATACAAAACGGCAGAACGGACGATTCACAAATACCGACAGTATGACAAACACTACTCCCACACTTATCACTACCCATGACGCGTTCTTCACAAGAAAGCCGGTGAAAATCTCATAGTCAATCCATTGGACGCCCCATCCGATGAATAGAAACGATAGAAGCACTACCCAAAGAACCGAACGGAAAGTATCAAGCGTCTTAAGTGTCCGGGGGTCGATCTTAAGTTTGCGTTTGCTTACTTTCCCGGCAAGTTCCTGCAATGATCCAAAAGGACATATCCACGTGCAGTAATGACCCGGTTTGTTGAATACGGGGTAGAGTAGCCCTACTATTAGAAGTACTACTGTCACGATTCCGGCGAGTGTGAATGTCAGTCCATGCGCGAAAAAGTTGAGAAGCATAGCATAATCAATAAACACTCCTGCCCAAAAACCTAGTACGGCTACATTCAGCAGTTGCTGTATCAATCTATATCGGCGGTTGCCCTTCACGAATAGCGGGATTATCGCCCCGGCAAGAATCACCAGCAATGCAGCGATAAGACTTAGCCGGTATTCGGCTAAGGAGGGGTGATGCTCCTTTATGTTCATCGCGTAGGCTACGCCTGCCCTTAAATTTCCGATAACGGCATTTGACGAATATGTTGCCCCTGAAACCCCGTCAACTTTAAGTGTGGAAGCTTCTTCAAGCGTACGTCCGTTCCAAGACGTTATCAGACCCTTATCATAAAGACGGTCGAAGAATCTGGGCGATTCATTGTTGGGAAGTGCCTTGACGGAGTCGATTACCCCTTTCGAAATATATATTTCCAATGGCACAGTCCCTCCATAGCCAAGGATGTCTCCTCCGATTGAGGTGGTGTTTACTATTACTCCGTCTGCGGTAATTGACACCGGGGATTCCCGGTCATTGTCGGTGACTTCGCCCACCGAATGACCGAAAATAGAGTTCTCGTGCACCATCGCAAGAGATGCCATAATGCAGAAAATCAAGGCAAATGCGCCTATTCCTATCCATTTGCTACGCTTTGGCGTCCCGGCATGGGATTCATTGGTCTGTTTCATGTTGTTCTAACGTGCTTGCAATAAAAGTTGCTTAACTTTATTTATTTTTTTTGGCCTTTCACAAACTTGACTATCTTGTCAAGTACTTCAGGAGATATTGTCTCTCGTATCTCGTCATACTCAGACATTTCTCCGGTCACTGCATGCTGCATCAGATGATTGAGTTCCGGCATTAGGAAAGTCTCAGATTGCGGTGCGAATTTCTTAATCATACTCAGGTTGTCAGGATATACCTGAGTGTCTTTTTCTCCGTTGATGGCAAGAACCGGACATTTCACTTTCACAAGATATTCGCGGGGCTCAAGCGTAAGGAAACTGTCAAACCATGGTCCACGAGTTGTCTGGGTCATCTTGATTGACTCTACTATCGGCTGTGGCACCTTCAGTCCATTGTCGGATATGAGAGAATCTATGTCGATTGCTTTCGTTGTTCCTGTTCTGACTTGTCCCGCTATTTCATCAAACAGAAGACTTATCAGCTTGAGGCTGTTTTCCCTCTCTTCAGGCTGCATGGGCATTTTTTCAAGGCTGTGCTGGTTCTGTCTCATCAATGTCGCTTTGCCCGAAATTGCCATTCCCGCGAGCGATATGATGAAGTCAGCCTTGTCTTCTGCTCCTATCATAAATGCTATCGTTCCTCCCTCAGAGTGGCCAAGTACTCCTGCGCTGCCGATGCAAGACATCGAGCGTAGCAGTTTCAGACCGCTTATTGCATCGTCTTTAAACGTTTGTGTGGTGGATGATAGAAAATTGCCCCCTGATTTACCTGTCCCACGGTCGTCATATCGTAGTGAGGCTATTCCGTTACGGGCAAGATAGTCGGCTATCACTGCAAATGGTTTATGGTCGCAATATTCCTCATCCCGGTTCTGGGCACCGCTGCCGGTCACCATTACTACAGCCGGCATCTTCCGGCTGTCAGCGTTTTGCGGAATTGTGAGTGTCGCGCTCATAACCGCTCCGTCCGGTGCCGTGAAGGTGGTGTCGATCACACTATAGGGAAACGGCGGTCTGGGAGTTTGCGGACGTCGTTCAGTTATGCCGGCCTCCGGTGTCAGATCAAGAGGAAAACCAAAACCCCGCTGTCTGAACTGTCCTTTGATCGTGCCTCCGGATATCCTGCCGGTATAGGAAGCTCCTATGACATTGCAGGTAAGCGATATAGAATCGCCATTGCAAAACAGAACCTCAGTTGGAATACCTCTGGCACCTTGCGAGGGAGAGTCGAGCGTGCATTCAGTCTTGCCTTCCGGTGTCTCATTGAAATTAAAAACCAAAGGCACCTTCATCTGTCCCAAATTGAGATCCCCGCGCCAAGACCCGCCAAGTCCGAAAGCATCCACCGACCCCGCAATCATAGCAACCGCCAACACCAACCAACAAGACACCCTATTATGATATCCTCCAAAAATCAAGCTCTTTTTATCCATATTATCACTTTTATCAATATCTCATCTATGCTTCTGATTTCACCAAGGCTCGACAAATACCGCTCGTTGACGCTTTTATCGGCGGTGCATCCTTCTTTACAATAGATTGTACAAATTTAACACATTTTTAGTAGAAAATCAAATAAATATTGAAATTTACAATATTTCGTCCTTATATCGTTACATTAAGTAGAATAATTTTATAAAAGATATGATACAACAGACTGAATTTTCACTTCGTCCTTACTCCCGGGGTATTCATCTCGTGACAGGAGAGATTTTGAATCATTTGCCGGATTTGCCGAAGAGGGGAGTGCTCAACCTGCTGATAAAGCATACTTCCGCCGCACTCGCTCTTAATGAAAATGCAGATCCGGATGTCCGACAGGATCTTTCCGCTATCTTTGATCGGCTCGTACCCGAAAATGCGCCTTATTATCTTCATACCGACGAGGGACCCGATGATATGCCGGCTCACGGTAAGGCAGTCATAGTCGGCGCTTCATTGACGATTCCCATTACAAATTCCCGACTAAATCTCGGAATCTGGCAAGGCATTTACCTTTGCGAGTTTCGCAATCATGGCGGCTCAAGATCCATAGTTGCCACAATTATAGGTGAATAATAATGCAGTTGTCCCTGCCTCTTATCGCAAAGGCAGGGACAACTTATCGGTATCCTTTTCCAGTCGGAAAGGTCTCGTTATTCAATTGTAACCAGTACATATTTCTGAACACCGAGCCCGAGAGATTCGGCGTAGTCGAGCAGATGGGTTCCGTTGCGTTCGGCTATACGTTTTTCCATGTGCACTTTCCCATGGTCTGTCGAGTTGTGGATAGCGTCCACACAAGCTCTGTCAAGAGCAACCGGATCAAGCGATGCGAAGATACCTATATCAGCCATCTTTGCAGGTTCCGGATGTGACACGCAGTCACAGTCTACCGATAGATTGTTTGCTACCGAAATATACAGAATCTTATCACCTGCATAGTCTATGATTGCCTTTGACGATTCTGCCATTGTCTCGAGAAAATCATCCTGCTTTGCGCCGTCATTCCACCAGTTGTCGGCATCCTGATTCTTGCCGGCCGTATGCACCCAAGCCTTGCCGTTGCTCGACTGCATCCCGATTGCCATATTTTTCAATGCGCCGCCGAAACCGCCCATCGGATGACCCTTGAAGTGAGACAGCACGATGGTATAGTCATAATTAAGCCAGTTCTTGCCTATCAAGGCATAGTTGATATGTTTGCCTCCTTTCACGGGGAGGGCTGTCTCTCCGGCTTCATCCATTATGTCAATCGGCGCGATGGCTGTGAATCCATGCTCCTCTGCGGTTTTCAAATGGTCTGAAGAGTGTCGTCTGCTGCTCTTATATGCCGTGTTGCATTCCACAAGTGTGGCGTCAAGACCCTTTACCAGAGGCTCTATCAATTTAGGTGAAAGGTGATTGGGATTTCCGTCTTCGCCGAAAGATAGCTTTACGCACACTTTCCCTGTTGCCCGCCTGTCAAGCGCGTCATATATCTTCAGTATATTCTCCGGAGTTATATCCTTGATGAAATACACCGTGGCTACTGAGTCAGAAGTAGTAGGCGCAACTTGTTGCGCTGTAGCAGAGGAATAAAGCGGCAATAAAACCATCCCCATTGCTAATTTCGCTAATGTTCTCTTTAGTTTCATATTTCGATATTGTATTTATCTATGCTTTAGTTTGCAAAATTACAAAAAAAAATGCAAACTTGCTTACCTCAATTAATGAAGTTGTTTAAACTTATTTCTTTATTAAGATTTCGTCAGGTTGCCGAGCAGATTTTTCACGCGAAGAGGGATTGATGCGGGCATCGTAACCGATGACAGGGGAAAAATATAGAACCATCTCACAAAGAATGTTATACAGTTTTGTGTATTTTTATCGTTTGGATATAAGTAGAAACAACGTCGAAGATTATGAATATGAAATTTGCCAATCTTAAGGGATATCTATTGGCTGCCGGAGCGGCTGCCGCCTATGGAACAAATCCGGCTTTCGCCATTCCTCTTTATGAACAGGGAATGAATCCAAACAGTGTGCTTCTGTTCAGATACATGATGGGAATCCCGTTGCTCGCTTTAGTGATGGCAGTGCGGAAGATGTCGTTTAAACTGACAAGAGAGGAGGTGGGACTCACCGCCATTCTCGGTGTCCTTATGGCTTTGTCGTCACTCACTCTTTTCGAGAGTTATAATCACATGAACGCAGGAATCGCGTCCACACTACTGTTTGTCTATCCGATAATGGTTGCTGTCATGATGATCTTCTTTTTCCACGAGAAGTTCAAATTTACCATCGCCTTGTGTCTACTCCTTATGTGCGCAGGCCTCATGCTTCTGATGAAGCCACAGGGAGGTCAGTCGCTAAGTGCCTTCGGATGCCTGCTGGTGATGATGTCGGCTCTTACCTATGCGCTCTATATTATCTTTGTCAATGTCTCCAAGACTGTCAAGGCGATTCCCACCACAAGGCTTCTCTTTTATGTACTGTGCTGGGGATGCCTGCTTTTTCTGACAATGATATCGATGGGCAATGAAGTGACATTGCCTGCAGTCGGAAGCGGGTGGATCTACCTTATCGCTTTGGCAATAATACCGACAGTCCTGTCTCTTGCCTGCACCACGAGAGCCATTCAGCTTATCGGCTCCACTCCCACAGCCATTCTCGGTGCCCTCGAACCCGTTTCAGCCGTAATCCTGAGTGTGACAGTGCTTGGTCAAAGCATCACTATGCGTGATATTCTCGGCGGCATTCTGATCCTTTTGGCAACCACTATAGTGATAGGCGACAAATCAGTCGACAAACTGATTCTCCACGTTCGCAAGATGTTCCCGAAAATCCATCATTAAAGCGTCCTTCCCATCATCTTTCTTGTCTGTGATGAGGGGCACCCGAATCCATCTTTCTCTTTTGCAATGACTATGATGATGCGGCACACGAATCCATCCTCAATCCCGGTACCCCTCATATATTTCCTGGCGACATCGTAACATGACATTATATCCTCAATATCAGCAATTATGGGGTCAAGCCGAATTTTCAGTGCATGGATTTTTCGAGAAAGTGTTAAATTTGCAGTATGAAGACTTCAGATGCAATATGGATGTGCCTCCCCGAAGGGATGGACGAACTATTCGAGATAGTACGTTTAGAGCGTACGGATG
>JAGAJP010000025.1 GCA_017626045.1 Muribaculaceae bacterium
GAACTTATTGAAGGTATAAAATCATTTTTGAATAATGTTAGACAAAAAAATCCTAATGCAAAAATTATTTGGGTTTGGGGGATGTTTACTAATTACTAATTACTAATTAAAGAACTGCAAAACCCATGCCAAAGTTCAGAGGAATCACATCCTTTCAGGCATTTCCATTCCGAGGAGCGACACTCCCGTCTTCAGAGTGCGTGCCACTACATAACTCAGAAGCAGACGCAACTGGCGAACTTCCGGATCCTCTTCACGGAGTATGCTGAAATCATGATAGAAACGGTTGTATTCCTTGGCAAGCTCGAAGCAGTAGTTAGCTATCAGCGACGGACTATACGAGCGGCCTGCCTCCGCCACCACTTCCGGGAAGTCCGATACCTTCTGGATAAGGTCCGACTCCGCCTCGCCGGGAATTGCCGACGGCATATACAGCGGATCGAATTCCTCCCCCGCGCGGCGAATCACCGACTGCACCCTGGCGTATGTGTACTGCAGGAACGGGCCCGTGTTGCCGTTGAAGTCTATCGACTCCTTGGGATTGAAGAGCATGTTCTTCCTCGGGTCTACCTTGAGAAGGAAATACTTCAGGGCTCCCATGCCCACAATCCGCGCCACTTCCGCGCGCTCGTCCTCCGGCATGTCGGCAAACCGGTCGGCACCTGTCTCGGCGGCGTCCGCCACCATCTTGTCGATGAGGTCGTCGGCATCCACAACTGTGCCCTCCCTGCTCTTCATCTTTCCTTCCGGAAGCTCGACCATTCCGTATGAGAAATGGGTGAGGTCCTTGCCCCACTTGAAGCCCAGACGGTCCAGAAGAAGCGACAGCACCTGGAAATGGTAGTTCTGCTCGTTGCCAACCACATATATCATCTTGTCGATGGGGAAGTCCTGATATCTAAGTTTCGCGGTGCCTATGTCCTGGGTCATGTAGACCGATGTGCCGTCGGCGCGGAGCAGGAGCTTGTGGTCGAGTCCCTCTGCCGTGAGGTCGGCCCATACTGAACCGTCTTCCTTGCGATACATCTTGCCTTCCTCCAGACCCTTCATCACGAGATCCTTGCCCTGGAGGTATGTGTCGCTCTCATAGTAAATCTTGTCGAACGACACTCCCAGTCGGCGGTATGTCTCGTCAAATCCGGCATACACCCACTCGTTCATCATCTTCCAGAGGGCGCGGACCTCCTTGTCGCCCGCCTCCCATTTGCGCAGCATCTCCCGAGCCTCCAGCATCAGAGGAGACTCTGCCTTCGCCTCGTCTTCCGTGAGGTTCCTCTCCTCCATGAGTGCCTTCACCTCTTCCTTGAAATGGCGGTCGAACAGCACGTAGAAGTCACCGATCAGATGGTCGCCCTTCTTGCCCGACGACTCCGGAGTTACCCCGTTGCCCCATTTCTGCCATGCGAGCATCGACTTGCAGATGTGGATGCCGCGGTCGTTGACTATATTGGTCTTAACCACCCTGTGGCCGTTCGCCTCAAGGATGCGCGACAGGGAGTAGCCCAGCAGGTTGTTGCGCACGTGTCCGAGATGTAGGGGCTTGTTGGTGTTTGGACTCGAATACTCCACCATCACGAGGTCGGAGTTTTCATCGGCATGACGGATTCCGAAATCCGGATCCTCGGCGATGCCGTGGAGTGCCGTCAGCCAGAACGTGGGGTTGACGGATATGTTGAGGAAACCCTTCACCACATTGTAGCCCTCCACCGCCGGCACATTCTGCACGAGCCACTCGCCGATGTCGCCGGCTGTCGCCTCGGGCGACTTGCGGGACGCCTTCAGAAACGGAAACGCCATTACCGTGAGGTTTCCTTCAAATTCTTTCTTTGTCTGCTGCGGCTGAATCTTGTCAGCCGGAAAGTCGAGGGCATAAAGCTCTTTCACTGCGTCGCTCACGCCCTGGGTTATGATGGATTCAATCTTCATTGTAGAAACAACTTCTTTTTCTGCAAAGTTAATAATAAAACGTGAGATTCGCAAATTTCTATAAGAGCGCGGGGTAAGAGCGGGGTAAAATCCAAGCCGGCTTCATGCCATTAAAGACATGAAGCCGGCAGATGAGCCTGTATGCCCGCCACTCATGGGAGGCACCGACTCGGCCGAATTACTTGCCGAGTGAGTCGGCGGCTTTGAATTTCACAACCTTGCGGGCGGGAATCTGAATCTTCTCCTTTGTGCGGGGGTTGATGCCTTCACGGGCCGGTTTCTCAGTCACAGCGAAAGTTCCGAAACCGAGGAGCTGCACTTTGTCTTCTTTCTTAAGAGCTCCGGAGATAGCTTCGAGTGCTGCTTCAAGAGCTGCCTTGGAATCAGCCTTGCTGAGTCCGGCTTTGTCAGCGATCGCGCTGACGAGTTCAGTCTTGTTCATGTTCGATTTTTTGAATGATTGATAACATAATTTTAAAGCGAGGACGATAATTATAGGCATTAACTTCCCGTTTCATCACGCAAATATAGTGTATAAAACGCGAACTGCAAATTTTTCAGATAAAAAAATTTAAAATTTATTTAAAAATAATCTATTTTTGCCTTTATCAGCACTATTTCCGGCTTATTTTTGTTAATTTTGCAGACTAAAAAACACAAACTATACCGAACATGAATTACGGAAGGACAGCAGGCGGATGGTGGCGGTCGATACCTCCGGTGACAAAAAATTTGATTATCATCAACCTTATTGTCTGGCTCGCGGAGATACTCGTGCCGGGCTTTGCCGACACTCTCGTCGACCGGCTCGGACTGCATATCGTAGGTAGCGCGATGTTCAATCCCGCCCAGATTTTTACATATATGTTTCTCCACAGCCCGGCGAACATCATGCATATCCTCTTCAATATGTTCACCTTGTGGATGTTTGGCAGGATTCTCGAGCAGGTGTGGGGAAGCAGGAGGTTTCTCTTCTTCTACCTCGTCTGCGGCGTTGGAGCCGGCCTCGTGCAGCAGGGAGTCTGGGAACTGACCTGGAGGTCCGACTACATATCCGGAATCGCCAAACTCAACGGACTTACCACTGAGCACATGAAGGAAATAGTCGACTCTGCGGTAGCTGCCGGTGACCGCAACTGGATAGACGCCATACAGGCATTCAAGTCTCAGATGTGCACCATCGGCGCATCCGGCGCGATATACGGCATACTCCTCGGGTTTGCCTTCACTTTCCCCGACATGCCGCTATACCTCTTCTTCATACCCGTTCCGATTAAGGCAAAATACATGGTAATCGGCTATGGTGTGCTCGAGTTCTTCCTCGGTGTCAGCGGCAGCATGTCGTCTGTGGCGCATTTCGCCCATCTCGGAGGTATGATCTTCGGAATATTCATACTCCTTTACTGGAAAAAGAAAGGAACGCTCCACAGGTATTGAGCCACCCTTCTCGGCACTCATTTTTTGACACACACGACAGACACACACGCAATAGGCATGAACGCAATAAGGAAATGGAAGGAATGCTGCGGCGGCAGCGGAGTTCTCGCATGGCTCACGCTCGCAGTGGCGGGCGTATGGATCATCATGGCGGCAGCCTCTCTGCTCCACTTTGACGGGTTCTTCTCCGCCTGGCTGACACTTCCAGCGCGCCCTTGGGTTTTCATTACGCGCCCTTGGACTATTGTCACCTACATGTTCGTGCATTTCGACTTCCTGCACATGCTGTTCAACGCCGCGTGGCTATACTGGTTCGGCAGAATCCTGCTTATAAGCCTGCAAGACAGGCACCTCGCATATTTCTTCATCGGAGGAGGCATTGCCGGAGGCGTGTTCTTCATTGTGGCGTCGGCGCTCGGACATGGCGGCGCGTCCCTCTGCGGCGCAAGCGCGGCGGTGATTGCCGTGATGTGCGGAGCCGCCGTCAGGATGCCCGACCATCGCATCAGCCTTCTGCTCATCGGTGAAGTGAAACTGAAATGGGTGGCGCTCGCGTGCTGCGCGCTCACATTCCTCGGTGGTGGAGGCAGCCAGTCCGCCCACATCGGTGGTCTCGTGTGGGGAACCGCAAATGCCATCCTCATCAACCGTGGCTTCGACCCGACGGCAAGAATCAGGAAACTGACACTGCGGAGAAAGTCTCCGGTCTGCGCCGACGGCAGAAGGCGCGACCCCGCCGCTATGGCGGAGACACTGCGCAAACGGCTCGACGACATGCAGCGTCTCGACATGCTCCTCGACAAAATACGGATATCAGGCTACGAGAGTCTCTCCGCCCGTGAGCGCAGGGAACTGAACGACCTGTCGAAACGAATAAAAAGATAACAGAAAATGATTATTGTATCACCAATCATAAGGCTCATACTGAAGATTGCCTCTATCATACTCTTTGTGGTCACCTTCCTCGCATCTTTCGGAGGATTATGCAATCCGGAGTATCTCACCTTCCCCTCGGTGCTCGTGCTCGCACTCCCCTATCTCGCCATCGCCACTTTTGTCACAGGTCTGGCGTGGCTGATTTCCGGCCGTTTCGTAATGGCGGCGCTCGCAGCCGGCACTCTCATAGCATGCTGGGGCACTCTCAAGGATGTCACGCCGATAGCCTTTTCCCGCAGTCCGCACAATGAGAAGAACACGTTTCGGCTCATCACTTTCAACTGCCTCCACTTCGCCGACACCACGCAGAGCGAGCGCCCCGGCAACCGCGCCATAAAGTATCTCGCGGAGAGCGGAGCCGACATTATATGCCTGCAGGAGATGCACAATCTGGAAGATCCGTCGGAAATCCACCATTGGAGCCGGGAACTCATCGACTCGCTCTATGCCGCCTATCCCTATCGCGCCGGCACCACCGGCAGCGACCTCAAGGTGCTGTCCCGGTTTCCCGTTGAGATGAAAGAGGTGAAGTGTGATGACCCCGCCGACGATGACTACTGGCGACGCCGCCGCAGATGGCAGCTGTTTGAGGTGGACATCAACGGGTTCCGTCTGCCGATTGTCAACTTCCACATGGATTCCTACGACCTCTCCGACACCGAGCGCGGCGTGGTGAGCGACATCCGGGGCGTGAGGACCGCCAAAAGAAGCTATTCGGAATTCCGCCACGACATATTCCCGAAACTCGGCGCGGCTTTCCGGTCGCGCGCCAAAGGAGTGGAGGAACTCGCATCCGCCACAGCCAAAATCAATCCGCTGATTGCCTGCGGCGACTTCAACGACGTGCCCGGCAGCTGGTCATACCGCCTGATGCGCGACGCAGGGTTCAACGACGCATACGCAGAGACCAACTTCGGTCCGGTCAATACCTTCAACCAGTTTCTGCTCCTCTTCCACATCGACCAGATCTTCTATCGCGGCGCACAGCTAAGGGCTCTCGACGTGAGGCGGCTCAAACTCGACACCTCCGACCACTACCCCATGGAGGCGACATTCGAGATTACACGTTGAATCGTTGAAATGAAGTTGTTTAAACTTATTTCTTTAACTTCAATCATACTGTTTCCCTTTCGTTAAATTATTATTAAATATCGCTCCGCCCTAAGGATTTTTTTTCACCCATGCGTTTTTATTATACAATTTCACTATTGCGGCACGTGGCTGCAACTGAATAAGTAACTTGAAAAACGCACAACTATGAAAAAGAATTTACTCGCCGCAATTGTCCTGCTCGGAGGAGCGGCAACGATGATGGCTCAGGAAGCCATGCAGAAGCCGAGATTTTTCGACAACTGGGCAATAGGACTGCAGGGTGGAGGTACTACTCCCCTCAGGCATGGGTCCTCTTTCTTCAAAGACATGCGCGGAGTAGCGGGAATCGACCTCCGCAAGCAGATCACTCCCGCATTCGCGTTGGGAGCCGAAGGTGACTGGGCAGTCAACACATCCAGCTGGGGACGCATGAAGTCGTCCACCGCCTTCGACAGCAGTTATGTAGGTGCCTACGGAGCTGTCAACCTGTTCCAACTGTTCCAGGCTTACGGCACAAAGAACGTGTTTGACATCGAGGCGTCGGCAGGTGCCGGCTGGGGACATCTATACAGAACCGACAATGTCCCCGACCATAACTTCTTCGCCACGAAAGTGGGCCTTAACTTCAACTTCAACGTGAGCGACCGCGTGACTCTCTCCATTCGCCCGAGCGTGCTCTTCGACATGAGCGACGCAGGCGTGAGCCAGTCCAGCGCCGCCTACAATGCCCAGACCGCTGTGTTCAACCTCCTGGCGGGAGTGACCGTGAAACTCGGCGACGGCTTCAAGTATACGCTGCCCGCATATAATCTCGACGAAATCGCGGCGCTTAATGAAAAGGTCACCAACCTGAGGGCGGATCTCGCGGCTTCCATTGAGGCTGCCAACATGGCAAACAACGAGAATATGGCGCTCGCTGCTCAGATACGTCATCTGAAAGACCAAAAACCGGTGGTTGTGGAGCAGACAAAGGATTTCCTCAGCACCGTAAGATACGTCAACTTCCAGATCGGACGCTACAACGTGCCTGCCGACCAGCTTCCGAATGTGGCTGCAGTGGCTTCTTATCTTAAGAACCACCCGATGGCTACCGTCAGCATCAAGGGCTACGCTTCGCAAGACGGTCCTGTCGAGGTCAACGAACGTCTCGCCAACCAGCGCGCCGAATCCGTCAAGAACATGCTCGTGAAGAAATACGGCATCTCTGCCGACCGCATCGACGCCAAGGGTGAGGGTATCGGACACATGTTTGAGGAAGAAAGCTGGAACCGCGTGGCTATCTGCACACTTGACAACAACAGCCCCGTATCCACCCAGACCACTACCAAATGACGATTTGACGGCTCTCTAACGTGCCCGACAAAAAAATTACCGAAAAAAAGACCTAAAATTTGGTCATACACAAAAAAGGTATTATCTTTGCAATGGATTCCGGCAACGCCTCATCCGCGTTGCCGGAATCTTGATGCAGGAATGGTGGAATGGTAGACACGGGGGACTTAAAATCCCCTGGCCCTTACCGGCTGTGTGGGTTCGAGTCCCACTTCCTGTACTTCACCCAAAAGCCGCGCCCTGACTCCCTCGTCACGGCGCGGCTTTACCATATACTCATACCCGCCAAGCATCTCGCACTGCAGGAATATTGCAGTGCGATTAACGGATTTTAAGATTGTGGTGCAGATTTATTGCAGTCAGACGGAGTAATTTTGCAGTATCAACAAGCCTACGGGCTGCAAAACACTCCGGTTATGAACACTCAGTATTACCGCAACAACATTTCGATCCTCACGTCGCGCAGCGTGGAGCGCGTGACGGTGGGACGCAGAGACTGCAGAATATGCTACGGCGACAGAATTTCCGTGCGCGCAGTGATGAACGGGCGCCCCGTAGCGGAATACATCACATCAATGGTGGCGGACTTCACAGACCTCACCGGCGACCTGAGACGCCGTATGCGCAAAACAAAGGGACTCGTGACGGTGTATGTACGCAATCTCGACCGCGGATGGAACCGCGAGCTGCGCATCATGCTCTACGGCGAGCGCAAATACTCGCCCGCCACGCGCGTGACGGCAGTGCAGACCCCCATGTTCTTCCCGTGGGAACTATAGAACAAGCCTCACAGTCTCCCTCGCGGCGTTCTCGCGCACCTCAGGGATTATACAGGTCCTTGTTGTAGAAGTCGAGTATGTCGTAGGTTGCCTTGAGCAGCGCTTCCGCTCGCCCCTCGGGATTGAGGCGACGTGCCGCCAGATAGTCGTTGATGGCGGCGCTCCGGTGCCCCAGTGCCCAGTGAAGCCGTCCGCGCTCTATCAGAGCGTCCTCGTCGGAGGGATTCCCCGTTATCCTCGTGTCAAGCTCACGGAGCCTCTTCTTGCTTTCTTCATCCATAATATTTCGGGCTGGAAAGATTCCATTTTTTATATTTTCTCGGTGCCGTTGTCCGCTCAGTCGAGCGGGCAATGGCGCGACTTAACTTCGCCGTCGGTGAAGAGCGACGCAAGTTCGTCGAATTTTTCGGGATTCTCGCTCGTAAGATACTCCACGGTGCCACCCCTCGACAGCCTGACGTCCATCTCCGGATGGCGGCGCAGATAGTCGCCCAACGAGTCGGCTACAAGACTCCCCTGCTGCAGGATGCGCATCCCCTCGGGCGCATAACGCCTTATCTTGTCGATGAGGAGCGGATAGTGGGTGCAGGCAAGCACTATGGTGTCTACCTCCGGGTCACGCTCCATCAACCGGTCGATGTATTTCTTCACGAAATAGTCGGCGCCGTCGCCGTCTGCCTCGGAATTCTCCACTATCGCGGCAAGCAGCGGACACGCCTGCTCAGTCACCGACATCGTGGGAAACAGTTTCCGGATCTCAAGCTGATAGGAATGGCTCGCCACAGTCCCGGGAGTGCCCAGCACACCGATATGCCCTCCCTGCGACACATTGCCGAGAATCTCGACTGTGGGGCGTATCACGCCGAGCACACGCCGCGCCGGGTCAATGCCCGGAAGGTCGTTTTGCTGTATGGACCGGAGCGCCTTTGCCGAAGCCGTGTTGCACGCTAAGATCACCAGCGGGCAGCCCCGCGAGAAAAGAGTCCTCACCGCCTCGAGGGTATAGCGGTACACCACGTCGAAACTGCGCGACCCGTAGGGCGCGCGCGCGTTGTCGCCGAGATAGAGATAGTCATACTGCGGCATCGCCTTGCGCAGGTCGCGAAGGATCGTAAGGCCGCCGTAGCCGGAGTCGAAGACTCCTATCCTGCCCAATGAAATGGCGGAAGCATCCGCCTCCGCCATATCTTTAGAAATTCTATTGTTCATCTGTGTCGTTGTCAACACGTAATGCCTGTCTTACTTTGCTGCGGGAGCGGCTGCAGTTGCGGGAAGACCCAGTTTTGTCTTCACGGCTGCCGTCACGTCAACCACCGGCTCAGCGCGATAGAGGGTGAGCTGCGGGTCATATATCTGGATAAGGGAGAAACCGCCCTCACGGCCTACACTCTCCACTGCCTGGTTCACCTTCTGCTGAACCGGACCCATGAGGTCTGCCTGCATCTTCTGGAGATCTGCCATGGCTGTCTGCTCAAACTGCTGGATTTTCTGCTGATAGTCGCTGAGCTCGCGAGTCTTGCGCTCCTTGATGGCGGGAAGCTCGGTCTCCGGCATGTTCTGGAACTCGGTGACGAGACGGTTCATCTCCTCTGCGAGTTTCTTATATTCAGCGTCATACTTGTCGCTTACCTCTTTGAGCTGAGTCTGGGCTGCAGCTGTCTCAGGCATTGCCTGCAGGATGGAACCGAAGTCTACGAGTCCGATCTTCAGGGTCTGTGCCGAGAGAAGCATCGGGCAGATTAGCGCGATGGCCAAAAGTACTTTCTTGATCATTTTGTCTTGTAGGTTGTTTGTTTATGTATTATTGTTTATTTTTCATTTAGCGTAGCCGAGTTTGGCGAGAACCTCGTTGCTCACGTCAATCTTCGGGGAGGCGAATACTATGCTCTGCGAAGACGCCCGGTCGAATATCACCTGATATCCTCTCTCCTCGCTCACTGCCTTCACAGCGTTGTACACATCCTCCTGAATCGGCTTCATGAGGCTCTGGCGCTTCTTGAAGAGCTCTCCCTCGGGGCCGAAATATTTGTAGCGGAGGTCGGTCACTTCCTTCTCCTTTGCCACTATCTCCTCCTCGCGCGCCTTCTTCTGGTCGTCGGTGAGGAACACCATTTCCGACTGGTAGTTCTTATACATCGTCTCAGCCTCCTTGGAGAGTTCCGTAACCTCGCGCTCCCAGCGCTGCGACACCTGGTTGAGCTGTTCGTTTGCCATCTCGTAGCTCGGCACATTGCGGAGCACATAGTCCATGTCGACGAGAGCGAATTTCTGCGCCATCGCTCCCAGCGAGCATACTGCTGCCAATGCAAGGCATATCATTAGTTTTTTCATGTCGTTCAAGTTTTATTTGGTTATACTCTATCTATTAAGACAAAAATACGCCGTTAAAGTTTAAGTTAGAACTCCTGGCCGAGAACGAAGTGGAGATTTCCGCCTCCGCGGCGTCCCCACACCTTGTCGAAACCATAGCCCCAGTCAATGCCGAGGAAACCGAGCATCGACAGATAGAGGCGAACGCCCACTCCCGCGGAGCGCTTGAGGTTGAACGGCGCGAAGTCCTTTATGTCGGTCCAGGCGTTGCCGGCTTCGGCAAACGCAAGGGCATAGATAGTGGTGTTCGGCTGAAGCATGAACGGGAAGCGAAGCTCGAAGGTATATTTAGCGTAGGCGTATGCCTCGTAGAAGTTGGGCGTGAACTGTCCGTTTTCATATCCGCGCATCGCCACAGTCTCCGTAGCATACGTATAGCTGCCCGTCATGCCGTCGCCGCCGAAGTAGAAGGTCTCGAATGGAGACTTCACATATTTGTTGTAGCTTCCGAGAAGCGCGAAGTCGGCGCGCGTCATCATCACGAGTGTCCAGTTCCCGTCGGGGTCGGTGAGCGGAGTGAATGTCTTGGCGTTGAACTTCAGCTTCCAATATTCTATCCATTTGTAGAGCTCAGCCTCCGCCTTTACGTCATATTTCGCGGCGTCGATGGAGAGCTGCTTCCAGTCGTGGCCCTTGCGGATCTTGGTCCACGGCGGGGTCATCTGCAGCTGGAGCATGAAGCTGGAGCCGCGCCTCGGGAAGATGGGGTTGTCGACTGTGTTGCGGCTCAGAGTGAGTCCGAGCACTATGGAGTTGGACGAACCGGTCTGCATGAAGCGCAGGTATTCCCAGTTTTTCAGATAATACCATCTGTAGGCGAGCGACACCTGGAACTGGAAATAGTCGTCGGGCCACGAAAGCCTTGTGCCGTATGCCGCCGTCACGCCGGCGAGCTGGAGCACCTTGTTGGGGTCGTAGGCGTTCTGATAGGCATACTGTCCGTAGTTGGTGCCGTAACTGCCGCCGTAGTAGTAGCTGTTGTAGTAGTTTGCGCTGTCATACCAGCTCTGGTTGTAGAAGCGGCTGTTGACACCGGTCGAGCGGCTGTAGTCCACCGAGAAAGAAAAGGAGTTGGGCCTTTTGCCGCCGAGCCACGGGTCGAAGAAGCTCAGGTTGTAGCTCTGGTAATATTTTGCGTTGGTCTGCGCCGAGATCGAGAATGTCTGTCCGTCGCCTCGCGGGATTATGCCCCGGTAGCTCGATGGATTGAAGAGGTTCTTGATGGAGAAGTTGGAAAACGAGAGAGCCACCTGCCCGGTGACACCCGTCTGGCCCCAGCCGAGAGAGAGCTGCACCTTGTCGTTGGCTTTCTGCTCGAGGTCAAACACTATGTCGACAGTGCCGTCGCTTTCGTTTGGCATCGGGTTGACGCCCATGGTCTCGGGGTCGAAATGGCCCGACGCGGCAATCTCGCGCGCCGAGTTCATCAGCTCGCGCTTCGAGAAGAGGTCGCCCGGCTTCACTCTGAGCTCGCGCCTGATTACCTTCTCATACAGCTGGTCGTTGCCGTTGATCACCACCTTGTTGATTCTCGCCGGCTGCCCCTCGTAGATACGCATCTGCAGAGATATGCTGTCGCCCTGCACGTTCTGCTCTATGGGCACAAGGGAGAAGAAGAGGTAGCCGTTGTCGAGATACAGGTTGCTCACGGCGTCGTCGTCTTCCATCGTGCGCTTGTTGAGGCGCTTCTGGTTGTAGACATCGCCGGGATACATACCGAGCACCTGGTTGAGGTAGTCGGTAGGATAGACAGTGTTGCCGACCCAGTTGATGTCCTTGATGTAGTATTTGTCGCCTTCGTCTACCGTTATGTACACGTCAATCTCCTTGTCGTCGTATTTCACTATCGAGTCGCTAACGATCTCTGCGTCACGGTAGCCGAGCTCGTTGTATTTCTCTATGATGCGCACCTTGTCGTCGGCATAGTCGGTGTCTACGAACTTCTTCTGTTTGAAGAGATTGAGGATGTTGCCGTTTTCGTTGGTCTTCTTCATCGCGCTCTTCAGCTTCCTGTCGGAGAGCACCTTGTTGCCGGAAAGATATATCTTGTGGACCTTGACCTTGTTCTGGCGGTCGACGTTGACGGTGAGGAAGTCATAGTTTTCCTGCGAGAGATCAGGCTGCTGCGTGGAGGTCACTATCACGTTCTTGAAACCCTTTGCCTCGTAGTAGTTTTTCACTACCTGGCGGATACGCGCCACGATGTTGGGCGTGAGCTGCTGCCCCTTCTCCACTCCGAGACGCTCGAGGAGGTCTTTCTTCTCGCCACCCTTCACGCCGGTAAACCGGATGTCGGCCATGCGCGGCTGCTGCTTGAGGGCAATCTCGAGCCATGCCTTGTCGCCCACGGTCTTCTCCAGATTGATCTCCACCTTGGAGTATAGACCCTGACGGTAGAAACGCTTCACGGCGGTGGAGATCGCCTCGCCGGGAATCTCGATGCGCTCGCCCACCGACAGCCCTGAATATCCTATGATGACATAGTCCTCGACATCCGGCACGCCCGTCACCTTGATGCCCGCGATCTCGTATGTCTTCGGAATCGGGCTGTATATGATGTTCGGAGCGTATATGGTGTCGTTGTCTGCCGTCTGGGCCGACGCGGAAGCCGGCAGAAGCGGCAGTGTGGCGGCGACGGCTATCATGATCCGTCTTATCAGTCTGGTTAAAGTCATATCTGTCATCGATGTCAGTCTCGGGGGCCGAAGCCGGCAGACCTGTATTGTCTGGGTATATTGTTGTTTTGTGTTGATGATGTGCGGAGAGATATGAGATTGTCACTTGGCGCTTACCTGCTCGGAGGTCTTGCCGAAACGGCGTTCCCGCTGCTGGTAGTCCACGAGCGCCCTGGCATATTCGGTCTTGCCGAAGTCCGGCCAGAGCACCGGCGTGAAGTAAAGCTCGCTGTAGGCTATCTGCCAGAGCAGGTAGTTGCTGATGCGTTCCTCGCCTCCGGTGCGTATGAGGAGGTCGGGGTCGGGCATTCCGGCTGTTGCGAGATGGTTGCTGAAGAGAGTCTCGTCGATATCCTCCGGGCGCAGGGTGCCGGCTGCCGCCTCGCGCGCTATGCGGCGCGCCGCCTCGGTGATTTCCCACCGCGACGAATAACTGATGCAGATGTTGAGCTGCAGTCCGGTGCAGTGCGCCGTCTTGTCGCGCGAGTCATACAGTTCCTGACGCGGGCCTTCTGGCACTCGCTCGATGTCGCCCAGCAGGTTGATGCGCACGTTGTTGCGGAGAAGTTCCGGCAGTTCGCGCGCTATCGCCCAGCCGATGATGGTCATCAGGGTG
The DNA here is from genome assembly GCA_017626045.1 of Muribaculaceae bacterium. Lineage (GTDB taxonomy): Bacteria > Bacteroidota > Bacteroidia > Bacteroidales > Muribaculaceae > Lepagella. Next base: position 13,164 of record JAGAJP010000025.1, read on the forward strand.
TCAACCTCCTCCTGAGGCCTGTTCCAGTTTTCGGTGCTGAAGGCGTAGAGGGTGAGGTATTCCATTCCGAGGTCGGAGGAGAGCGCCGTCACGTTGTGGACACTGGTGATGCCCTCGTAATGGCCGTCGCTGCGCACCTTGTCGCGCGACTTCGCCCATCTGCCGTTGCCGTCCATGATCATTGCCACATGGCGCGGTATCCGGCTCATATCAAGTTTTGAAAGTATATCTTCGAGTGTTTCCATATAGGTGTTATTCTTTATAGTTGCAGGTGGCGCACCGCTTCGAGAACTCGTAGCTCAGCGTCACGGACAGGGTTGAATACCAGTCGGTGTTTTTTGCAAACCCCGACTTTATGGCATGAGGGTCGGAGAGAGCCGGTCCATCGAGTTTGTCGGCGAATGTCTTCTTCATCAGAAACTCAAGCCCAAGGTTCAGCCTCTCGTTGAGCTTGTATTTTGCCCCTATTCCGAAGGGAATCGTGAATGCGGCTCCGGTATACCCGTCGGTGGTCCACACGGTGGCTCCGACGCCGGCGGTGATGTAGGGCGTCCAGCGCTTCAGTTTCCGGTACTTCTCTCCCATTCCATAGTTGAAGAAGTTGAATTCGAACATCTCCGACAGTTCATAGAAGGTGGTGGAAAACTTGAATGTCGCCGCGTCCGGCAGCACGTCGGTCATGTCGGCAGAGTTGCCCGAGAGAGTGCCCAGATAGAATCCAGTCTTGAACGCGATGCGCGGACTCCTGAGATAGCGGAAGAGGAGCATTCCGTCGAAGCCCGGATTAGACCATAGATTGGAGGTGTTGGCGTCGCCCAGATATCCGGTCATGCCGAAGCCACCCCCTGCGTCGAAGCGGTAGTCTTCCTGGGCTCCCGCCTTGAACACGGGCGCCATGAGAAGCATGACTGTGAGTATCAGGACTGTCTTTCGCATCTCGCAATCAAATCAATGGCACGAATGTGAGCCTGTTGAGCACTCCCCGCCATACCTCGTCGTTGAGTTTGCCGGAGTCGTTGAAACCACCGAATATATATATATAGGGGCAGTCCCAGTATATCTCATAGTCCTCTACCTCGTATTTCACGCGATACATCGGCGGGATGGCCTTGGTGCCGACTTTCTTCCAGTTGTCGGTAAGCGACGCCTGCTTCTTCCATTCCACCATAAGGCCGTCAAGGTCGCGCAGACCCGGGAAATGCTTTGGAAGCTGCATCTTTTCATCGGCGGCATACCAGTTCACGCCGTTGTCATACGACACATATATCTTGCGGTTGCACGCGCCGTCTTCCAGCTCGCCGCCTATAAGCATCCACACCGAGAATTCCGTCTGCACCAGCGACGACGATGTCTTGCGGTAGACGAAATAAGGTATCAGCGCGGCTCCGGTGACTTTCGGCACCATGTTTTCCGACAGCACCTCCCAGTGGTCGCCGTCGAAGCCCCAGGTCTTTTCTGTCAGCGAGCCGTCGGCGAGCCGTCCTCCGGTCATGAATCCGATAGGCAGCGTGGTCCAGCGGTTGCTGAACTGCACGAAGTCGGAATACCCGGCAACCGGGAAATCGCTCTTCACATCCATCTCCCTGATGCCGGAGTCTGCCGGCCAGGAGGTGTGCACGAGTTTCCCGCCGTCGGCGCGAAGTCCGAGCAGCGCGTCGCCGTATGCGCCTATGATGTTGGTCCAGACGATACCGGTGTTGTTCCATTCGATGCCGTCGGCTGAATGACGGAGGACTCCTGCGCGGTCAAGGACACACAGGCAGTCCGGCATAGCCGTCATCGTGCGCACCTGAGGCTCGAAGTCGAGGTTCGGAATCTTCTTGTCCCATATTCCCTCGATGATGTCGGTGGCGACCGCCATGGTGTAGCTGCCGTCCTTCTCCTTTATCAGAGTATAGGGAACGCCTTTGAACTGCACTGTCTTCTGCTCCGCCGGCTCGCCCATGCGCGAGGGCATGGGGGTCACCGCAAGGCGGTCCCAGACCAATGTGTCCGGCTCGTTCTTGTGCACGTTGACCTTTATGTCATAACTGCGGGTGGTGGTGTTGTCCTCGGCGGTGATGGAAAGCACCACCTTGCCGGAGAAGTCCACGGTATCCCCGGGATTCTCCTTATAGTCTATCTCACCTTCCCTTACGCCTCCTGACTGGATAAGTTTCACCGCCTTGGCGGAAGACGTATAGGTGATGTTCGGAATCAGTTTTTCGATATTCGTGCCCACCGGCAGAGAGTCGGCGTTGAAAATCACCCCTTTGTTGAGGTCTATGGAGAAAAACACCGAGTCAAGGTTTGCGGCGACTTTCGACATCGCCTTAAGCTTAAAACCGGTCACGGCAGCCGTCGACGACGGCATGTATGTGGATTCTGTGGCGTTTTCCGTCTTTTCGTTGCATGAGCACAACGCCCCGCCCATCAGGAGGAGGCAAGCGGAAATCGGCAGACTTCTTGAAAATAAACGTTTTAAATTCACAAGTTCAGTATTTTGACGCAAAAGCGTATATTTCAACTTGCAAATTTAGCATTATTTGTTAAATAAAACGGCATCGGAAGCCAAATTTTTTCAACCTACACCTCCGCGAAAGATAATTTTAACAACTTTTAATTAAGCTGGAGAAATTTTGACATTTCCACGGCTATTTTTGCCTTTATTTACTTTTCGCTTGTTTGATAACCAATAATTCACTAATTTTGTATAGACATACCCTATGAATCCTGCCGGTGAAATCCCGGCTTGCAAACGCTATGACTTGAATAATGACCTGACTATGGAACAGAAATGATTCCGATATACATTTATTTATTAAAAACACGTGTTTATGAAACATTTTTTGACATCATGCATGGCTGCCGCCATAGCCGTCGGCTCATTCACAGCCAATGCCGGCATATCGTTGCAGCAGTCCATGCAAATGAACAGGGAAGGACACCACACGAAAGTGGCACGTTCCGGACTACGCGAGCAAAACTCGATGAAACTGTCGAGGCAGGTCGCCGCATCGCGGTTTCACAAGATGATGACAGACAGGTCTGCATCCAGGCTTCCCAAGAAAGTCACGCCTAAAGGCGACAATATCTACGGCTATCTCTACATGAGCCTTGATCCGGAAGCGATGCCACCGGGCCTATATGAGTTTCAAGAGACTCAGTCGTCGCTCGTATGGGCCGACGACATGTATCAGGACGCGCAGATCTGGGCGACTACACTGGGCTACGACGACGGAGTGCTGAAAGGCTACGCCGTCATGACCAGGATGTCGTATCTGACAGGTGTCTACTATCTGGAATACAGTTTTGAAGACGGCATGCTCATGAATTTCGAAGAGCAGGACATGATGAGCAACACCGATTATCTCAATTCAATCACCGTAGACAGCGATGCCGGCATGATCTATGGCTACGGAGCCATCGGCGGCGTACAGGCTTTCGGATGCGCTTCACTTGACGACCCGACCAACTATACCTTTATCACCGACGTGCAGCCGGGTGAATTCTGCATAGCCATGACCTACTCTCCTGAAGAGCAGACCATGTATGCGGTCAACGCCAACTTCGAGTTTGTAAGGCTCGGCAAAGACGGACGTCAGGAAGTGCTGATGCAGCTGCCGGTGGATTCAGATGTGGTGGCTCCATATCTCGGCGGCCTTGTATTCGATCCGGTGTCAAGACTATTCTACTGGAACCTGAACCGATATGACGACACATCTGCCATCGCCACTATCGACATCAACTCGAAGACACTCGACATATATGATGAGTTCCTGTATGGCGAGCAGTTTGTCGGGTTCTTCACTACCGACACATATGTGAATCCCCTTCAGCCGATGCGTCCCTCTCCCGGAGAAGCTTCCTTCTATAAGGATTCCCTCAGCGGCTATGTATCATTCACGATGCCCGCGCAGATGAACGACGGGGCGGACATCCCCGAAGGAACGACTCTCGGCTACCGTGCCTATGTGGACGGCGAACTCTATTCCACCGGCAGCGCGCTTGCCGGCGAGGAGATTCAGGTAAACTTCGTAGCATCACCGGGCGCCATGCACACATTCGGCCTAACAGCCGTCAACAACGGCGTGGAGAGCTATATGGCGTCGGTCGAGGCATACGTGGGCAACGACACCCCGGTGTCTCCCCGGAATGTGACGCTCACCGAGACAGGAATCAGCTGGGACGAAGTGACCCGGGGCGTTCACGACGGTTATATAGACGAGGCCAAGATGAGATACCGCGTATTCATCAACGGTGAAGAACTCACGCCCGAAGGAGGAATCTCAGAGACTTCTCTCTCTCACTCGTTTGATCCGGAAGCCGACCTCGCATCCTATCGGGCGGAGGTCAAGGCCGTCTGCAACGGCATGGAAGGCAACAGCGCATATTCCAACAGCATCGCCGCAGGCGCCGCACTCCAGATTCCACAGTATATCGCTCCTACCGAAGAGGAGTTCTCTGTCTGCACGGTAATAGACAGCAACGGCGACGGACAGGGCTGGGAACTCGGCAGAAACTGCGTAATCGCCGGCTATAGCCTGCCCGGAACTCCTATGGACGACTGGTTCTTCCTTCCGAAAATGGCGTTTGCCGATCCCGACAGATATTACTCTTTTGCTTTCGACATTGCATTGAGAGGATCTAACTTCCCAAATGAATATGTGTCGGTGGAACTCTGCAGCGCTCCCGACCCATCTGCGGTGATTGCCACCATCGCTCCCGAATTCTCCCCCGAAAGCGAAGGCATGGAGACTGCCACCTACGAATTCAAGGTGCCCGAGGCAGGCGCGTACTACATCGCTTTGCATTGCACTTCCGACGCCGACATGTATGGAGTGATCGCATGCAACTTCTCGGTAGAAGACTACAACATCACGGATGCCTCTCCTCTTGCTGCCGACGACCTTGCAGCCGTTCCCGATCCCGCCGGCGCCCTTAAGGCTGCCGTCACCTTCTCGATGCCGGTCAAGACTATGGGCGGCGAGGATATAGATGCAGGCGCCACACTCACCGCCACCATCAGCGGAGGCGTAGCCGACGTGGTTGTCAACGGCAAGCCCAGTCAGGAAATGTCTGCCGTAGTTGAGACAGAGCAGGGCAACAACACTCTGACTGTAATGGTAAGCGACGGCGACCTCAACAGTCCGGTCGTGTCCACAACCGTTCGCTGCGGCTATGACGTGCCGTCAAATGTCAATGACGTCATCAGCACGGTATCAGCCGACATGATGAGCATGAAACTTGAATGGGAGCCTGTCACCACCGGATGGATCAGCGACAGTGAGCCCGTAGAAGGCATAATAAACCCCGCAGAGGTGGAATACGACATTTATCTCTACACCTTCTCGCAAGAGACCGGAGAAGACTGGGAACTGCTGGAGAGCGTAGGCTCCGAGACTTCTTATGTTTTCACCGTAGCCCCCGGAACCCCTCAGGATATGTTTGAGGTAGGTGTCGTGGCACGCAACAGTGTTGGAGACAACGGCTACCTCGTGTCGGCGACAGGAATTCTCGGCACTCCGTATGGACTGCCTATAGATGAAGACTTCGAGGGCTTTAAGACAAAGACAGCGCCTTGGGTGACGACCGACATTCTCGGACAGCTCCACTATCGTCTCTACCACACAAAAGATCTCGGAGAGGCTTATGCGGACTACACTACAGACTGCATGGTGATAAGCGCCGACTATCCTGAAGACGAGGGGCGACTGGGCATCCCGAGATTCACTACCAGGGGAGCTGGCGAGGTTACGCTGACTCTTGAGGTAAGCGGAGATTTCACTCTGCCCGAAACTACCATCTATGCCCAGTCTTACGGCATGGAACCCGAGGCCATCGGCACCATCACCGTCGACAAGCCCGGATTTAACAACGTAAGCATAAAACTTCCCTCAGAGTATCTCGATAAAGACTGGGTCGGCATCGGCATAAACTGCCTCTTCAACCGCGGCGACGAGGTGCTTGCAATCGAAAGGCTCACAATCGACAACGGCACCGGAGTCCGCACCATAGAAATGAGCGGCGTGAAGATCGCCGGAGACAAGAACCGCATCACTGTCTCGGGCCTCAATGGCGAAAACGTCACGATCTCCGCACTCGACGGACGCGTCGCCGCCAGGAGCACGAAAGTCAATGGCAACGCCACATTCAGCGTTGACAAGGGCATCTACGTGGTCAAGGCCGGCGACAGGAATGTCAAAGTAGTTGTCAGGTAATCGATTATTCCCATTCCTAAATAAGGGGCTGCGTCGTAATTACGGCGCAGCCCCCGGCATATCTGAGGATATGCAACTTTTGCCACATATTATTTGTTTTAATCCTGAACTATGTAATTCACACCACCTTAATCATTACAATTATGGACAAAGACGTAAAAACTGATTTCGCTGCCGCAAAGGCTGCGGAAGGCATCTCTCAGGAAGCGGCAAAAGTTGCCGCCGAGTCTGCCAAAGTCGCCGCATCGGCACGCACGGCAGGCATAAAGGATGAGGCTGAGGATAAGCTGGCAGCATGCAAGAAGACGGCCGCAGATAGACTGGCAGACGTGAAGGAGGCTGCCGCCGACAGACTTGCGGACGCAAAGAAGGCGGCTGCTGAAAAACTCGCCGATGCCAAAGACGCTATTGGCGACAACATTGGCAATGCCAAGGATAAACTGACCGGATTTGCATCCGAGGCTCTCGGCAAATTTTCCGAATTCGCATCCAAGGCATCCGGCATGGCGGCAAAAAAGGCCGCGGATCTCAACAGATAAAAGAAAGGGCGGCCTTATCGGTCGCCCCTTCTTGATATATTGCATGCAGTTGAGTGTACTTGCTTACCTGACAACTACTTTCGCATTCTTATTGCCGGCTTTCACTACATAAATGCCTTTCTGAACATCAAATGTAGCGTTGCCGCTGACTTTCTCCTTCTGTGCAGCCACACGGCCGTCGAGAGCAGATACTGTCACACTCTGGTTCTGGAGACCCGAAACCTTGATCTGGTTCTTGCCGCCTGCGATCTTCACGCCGCTCATGTCGAGTGTGCGTACGCCGCTGCCGTTGTCGATCGAGATGCTTTCAACTACAAGAGCCTCTTCGCCTGTCTCGAACTCACACTGGATGTAGAGACCTACCCAGCCAAGACCGAGGAACTTCTCGGGAAGCGATACGCTTACCTTGTGGAAGCCTGCCTCAGAGCATGTGATCTCACCGACTTCCTCTGCCTCTATGCCGTAAGCCTCTGCCAGGATAGTAGTTTTAGGAAGCTTGAAGTCTCCGCTCACCTCCAGTGTCAAGGTCACTTCTTTGTCACCCTTGGTCGAGAATCTCGGGGTTCCGAGCATGCCGGCCTCGCCGGTATAGTATCCGCTGGCGGTGATACCCAGGCAAAGGGTCTCCTTGTCGGCATATGCGTCGGAGAGATTCTTGGTTTCGTAAAGTCCGAACTGCGGCTCGCCGGCGATTGTGTAGATCATCCATGGATTGGTAGTGAATCCGCCGTTATCAAAGTCCTCATCGATCGGGAGAGCCAGAGGATTGCCAAGAATTCCGTTGGCGGCAAGTAGATATCCGTTGTCGCCGGTCTCGTTGCATGCCACAACGCCGAGACGGACAGAAGCCTGCTCGCTTCCGGGTTCTACGGAATATGTGTAATTCGTATCAGAGATACCTGAGTCGTATACAGCCCAGTATCCATCTTCTCCGACCTTATAGATGTCATATGTTACCTTTGAGGGGTCGATAACGCCGGAGTCTTGATTATCCTCGTCAATCCAGCCGGTTGTGACAGGATCCCATTCGAGGCGGATGCTGAGCATATCTTCGGAAGTCGTGCTTCTGAGGTCGGAAATACAGGAAGGAACATCGTAGCCGCAGCGTACGGAAGTCCATACCATCGGGCTGTTGAGATCACCGTCGCTGATTACTACAGTAAAGGTGTTGACTCCCTGTACGGCATCTACCGTAACAGCCATTTCCTCACCTGGAGCTCCTGTCACCTCTACTTCAGCCTCGCCGCCGCCTACGGTAGCCTTGAGTTCTTTACCTGCAGGATATTCCTTGTCGCCCATTGTCGTGGTAGGCATTGTGAAGTGTACGGTAGCCTTCAGGGCACCGCCTTCGGCTGCCTCTGCGCTAATGTCGGAAGCCTCGTAGGGCGAGTCGATAGTGATGTTGTTGTCTTCTACAGAGAAGTTGCGCGCCTTGATGCCAAACATGTCGCCATCGGAGGTGCAATGGATTGCAATGTAGTATGCGCCGGGCTGACGGACCTTGAACTGTCCCATGGCAACCTCGTAGGCCTCGCCTTCGGGAGAGAACTCGTCGATGATGGTTCCGACCACTCCTTTTTCGTTAGGCTCGTTGCAGAGAAGAACCTCGACATACTCATTAGGATAGTCTAAGCCACGGATAGCGGTCTCGAACGAGAATGTATAGAACTTCTCGGGGTCGTCAAACGCCATCTTCGGCAGGAAGTACCAGTCGTTCATACTTTCGCCCGGAGCGCTGTAACCTGTATATACATATCCCTCTCCGGTATCCACGTCTGTGTCGAAATACCATCCGATTCCGTCTGCATTGGCGTCAAGCACAGAACTTAATGCGAATTCTTCCTCGGTAGGTTCGATATATTGCGGAAGCTGGAGGGCAGCTCCGGAAGTGATGGCGTTGGAGTATGCGCTTGAGCCGGTCAGTCCGTTGCAGGTTGCCACGACCTCGGCCTGATATGCCTTAAGCTCTGCCTCGGGATCAAATCTGTGGGAGAAGCTTGTTTCGGATGTAGTTCCCAGTATATCACCGTTAAGGTAGACTGTATATTCCATCTTGGAGAGGTCCATGTAGCCGCCGTGTACGCCTTCCGTGACTTCGTCCCATGTGATACCCTCTTCGGTGAGAACCACATTCTGGGGGGCAAGCGGTGTGTCATTGCCTACATATACCCTTACGTTCATGGGTGCGCCTTCAATTCCGTCGAGTACTGCAGCCATGCCAAACACGTGCGTCTGGTCGGGAGCGACAGCGAAGTTGGCTTTTACTTCTTCTCCCGGAGCTGCGTTGCCTGTGGAGTAGAGTTCGCCGTCTACATAGGTTCTGTAACCGAGTTTCGCGTCAGCGGCAATAGCCTTTCCGTCGCCTGTCTCTGTGGGAAGTGTGTATGTGACATAACCTGTAAGAGAATTCTTGTAGAAGCTGGATCCCTCACAACCGGGGCGCTTAGGAGCTTCCATTGCAACGGGCTGGTCGGGAGTATAAAGGAAAAGATACTCCTGCATGCCGTCAAGTTCGTGATATACATTGACCTGTTTGTTCTTGACATCGATGGTGGCCATCGCGCAGGTCATGTCTGTCCTTATGACATTCCAATAGTAAAGGTCTGTCACTCCGTCATACGTAATGCCCGAAATGTAATTGGCTCCGTCAGGCACGTCAAGGTTCATGATGACTTCCTGACTGCCGTCTGCGGCAAGCTTTACAAGCTCATAGTTAAGGTTTACGCCTACTACTGCCTTCTCAACAGGATTGTAGGTAAGACCCAAACACATCTGGCCGTCTTCGGGCGTGCTTACATAAGTGTAGTTGAACGGATCATCTGCGGGTGCTGACATGCATGCCATCTCTCCATCGATGGCACCATATCCGATAAACTGCTTGTTCTCCGGATCATAGGTGACAGTCTGGAAATAGTTCATGTTGGTGTTCAGGTCCTGAGGCTCAAATGCAAGAACCTCTCCGGTCATTGCGTCAACCTCCTCATAATAGATACCAATGAGGATCATTCCGAAGAGTGACGCCATGGAGTATCCTTTCAGCACACCGTTGTCATACCCGAGACCGGAGGGAGCCGCCATGTTCTCGTAGTAGAGACCGTCTTCCCAGATCATCGTGGGATTGCCGCTGCTGGAGAATTCATAAGCGCCGCAGCGCATCGACGCGTCGGAGGAATATCCGAGATATCCGTAGATGTTGTCTCCGTTTGCCATAATCTTCTGAGGACCTTTCATTGCCTTTTCGGTCTTGTCACTCATGATTTTGTGGAAACGCGACACAGGAGCCTGCCTTAAGGGCTTCATTCCGGGGGTGAGTCTCTTGAGACCTCCGTTGATGGCTTTGATTGCCTTGCCTTCTTTTTGCATCTGCATGGCCTGCTGGAGAGTAACACCAGCATTCAGCGAAAGAGTGGTGCTTCCCACCATGGCCGCTGCCATACAAAGAGTCAAAAATTGCTTCATAAGCTTTTTGATTTAGTTAATATTTATTGAATTGATTTGCCTGTTGTATTTGATGTCTGAATTTGCGTTGTCCAAAGTCTCTTACGTCTTTTTTTGATATGTAACTATACATATTTTTAATCATTAACCTTAATCTTTTCACCGCTGTCAAACCTCAAAGTGCCGACAGCCGCAGTACTCAGGTTTGATATCGATTGCAAAACTATTAAATTATATTAATATATACAATTTTTTTGACAAAAAAGTTTAATCAAATTTAATTTTTAGCAAAAAAACAGACATCTTTATCATCTCTTTCCTCATGAAAACATACCCTCAATCCCCAACCCCGACATTCGCAATGCACCCCCACACATCCAAGTGCTGCTAAAGAGTCGTGATTATGCATTACCAATTCTGCATTCATGAAATATGTCTGATTTTTTTGCTAATTTTGCAAAAAAGAAATGTCTTCATGGAATTAGATACGAAATACATGGAAAGGGCGCTACAGTTGGCACGGCTTGGCGAGGGGCTGGTGTCGCCCAATCCTATGGTCGGAGCGGTGATTGTTGCCGCCGACGGCAGGATAATCGGCGAAGGATACCATCACCGATACGGCGGCCCGCACGCCGAGGTTTGCGCGGTGCGGTCGGTGAAGGATGCCGACAGAACAATCCTTGCCGACAGCACTCTTTATGTCACTCTCGAACCTTGCTCCCACTACGGCAAGACCCCTCCATGCGCCCGCCTAATCATCGACTGCGGTATACCAAGAGTGGCGGTGGGCAGCGCCGACCCATTCCCTGAAGTTAGCGGCAGAGGCATACGAATGCTGCGCGAAGCCGGAGTGCAAGTCACCGAAGATGTGCTCCGGAATGAATGCGACGCGCTAAACGTCAGGTTCCTGACCGCTCACCGACTGAAACGTCCCTGGATACAGCTCAAATGGGCGCAAAGCGCCGACGGCTTCATGGCAGGCATCGACGACGACGGCAATCCAGTGAGAGTGCAGTTCTCAGGACCCGTGTCTGCCGTTTGGATGCACCGCCGTCGCTCAATGGTAGACGCCATTATGGTCGGCACCCACACCATCGACATCGACCGCCCCAGACTCGACTGCCGGCTATGGCCCGGCAAAGCACCGCGACGGGTGCTCCCGGAGCATGACCTGGAGACGCAGATGAAAAGGCTATACTCGGAAGAGGGAATAACGTCGCTGATGGTCGAGGGAGGCCCCACACTCCTCAGAAGCTTCATCGAGGCAGGACTCTACGACGATGTGCGGATAGAGAAGACTTCCGTCATCCTCGGCAAAGGACTCCCCGCCCCGCAGCTCCCGGAAAACCGCTGAATGTCTACAGCCGCGAGATCCGCTCCATTGCCTCACGTGTAGCCTCACGCGTATTGAACGCCGTAAGACGCAGATACCCCTCGCCGCACGCGCCGAAACCCGCGCCCGGAGTTCCCACCACCGCCACACGACTGAGCAGCCGATCGAAGAAATCCCACGACGACACCCCCTCGGGTGTCTTCAGCCATACATACGGAGAGTCAACACCTCCCGCCACCTCATAGCCGGCTGCCGCAAGCGACTCGCGCATTATCCGGGCATTCTCCATGTAATAGTCTATGGTCTCGGCTATCTGCCGGCGACCCTCCGCAGTATAGGTGGCTTCCGCCGCTCGCTGCGACACGTAGGAGGCACCGTTGAACTTAGTGCACTGCCGACGCCGCCATAGTCGGTTGAGCGGCACTCTCTCGCCGCTCTCCCCTATCCCGGTCAACTGTCGCGGCACTACTGTATAGCCGCACCGGATGCCGGTGAACCCTGCAGTCTTGGAAAAACTGCGGAACTCAACCGCCACATCCCGCGCTCCCTCTATCTCATAGATGCTGTGGGGAACGTCCGGATTATGGATATATGCCTCGTATGCGGAATCGAAAAGTATCAGACTCCCCTCACGCCGTGCATAGTCTACCCACATTTTCAGTTCATCGCGCGTCATCGCCGTGCCGGTAGGATTGTTGGGGCTGCAGAGATATATAACGTCAGAGCGAACCGACGGCAACTGCGGCACATACCCGTTCTCACGCGTCATAGGAAGATATATTATTCCCTCATGACGGCATCCGTCGGGTGCGCCTCCGCGTCCCGCCATCACATTGGTGTCCACATACACCGGATACACCGGATCCGTGACCGCCACCCTGCAGTCCGACGCCAATATGTCGCCGAAATTTCCCAGATCGCTCTTCGCGCCGTCGCCTACGAATATCTCGTCGGCATCTATGTCTATACCTCTTGAGCGGTAGTCGGTCTCGGCTATACGGTCACGCAGAAAGGGATACCCCTGCTCCGGACCGTAGCCGTGAAACGATGCCGCATCCGCCTCGTCGTCTACCGCGCGGTGCATGGCTTCTATCGCCGCTCCACACAGAGGACGCGTCACGTCGCCTATCCCCATGCGGATGATGTCCGCCCCGGGATTATTCTCCTTGAATGCGCTAACCCTGCGGGAAATTTCCGAAAACAGATACGATTCCGGCAAATGAAGAAAACTTTCGTTTATACGCAACATCTTTGGTAATTAGTAATGAGTAATTAGTATGCCTCCCAAGCGCGAAGCCTAATCCGAAGCGAAGCAATTCTAAATTCTAAATTCTAAATTCTCGATTATGCATTTCCCTTCAAACGCGGTGGCTGCCGGCCCGGTCATCATCACGTGGCCATCGTCGTTGAGGGCGATGCGGAGGTCGCCACCGCGCAGATGCACAGTGACGGCTTTTTCCGTAAGCCCGGCGGTAATCGCCGCCACGGCAACTGCGCATGCGCCGGTGCCGCAAGCCATCGTCTCGCCGCTCCCGCGCTCCCATACGCGCATCTCTATTTCACTCTTACCCGCTATTCGCGCAAACTCCACATTGGTTCTGTCGGGGAAACGCGGATGCCTCTCGATCTGAGGTCCGTCGCCAAGCACCAGGGAGTCGCCGGGATATTCGTCTACAAAGCATACGAAGTGCGGATTCCCCATCGATATGCAGGCTCCGCGATAAGCGACTCCTTCACTGATGGAAACGGACTCCTCCGCACTTTCCACCACAGGAAGCCCCATGTCTACAGTGACCTGAATCTCCTCGTCGCCGGGACGGGCATCTTCCGCTATCACCACATGCTTCACTCCCGATAGAGTGTCGATCATCAGGTCCTTTCTGTCAGTAAACCCTTTGTCATACACGAACTTCGCCACGCAACGGATGCCGTTGCCGCACATCTTTCCCTCCGATCCGTCGGCGTTGAAGATGCGCATCTTGAAGTCCGCGCGATCCGACGCGCATACCAGTATGATGCCGTCGCCGCCGACTCCGGTATGTCGCCGGCTCAACCGACGCGCCAGACCCTCTATATCGTTCGGCACGCCCCTGCGGCAGTCGATATAGATATAATCGTTGCCACACCCATGCATCTTAGTAAATTCAATCTTCTCTGTCATAATAATTACGCATTACGTAAAACACCCCGCGCGAAGCCAATTATGCATTATGCATTATGAATTATGAATTATGCATTATGCATTAAGCATTATCTTATCCAGCTCTCCGGATTCTGCTTCTCCCGACCTTTCCAGACCTCGAAGTGCACGGAGCCGCGACGAGGATCGTCAGGGTCAGCGGCGGCGCTTCCCACAGTCTGACCGGTATTCACGCGCGAACCCACCGACACCGACACCGACGAGAGATTGCCGTATACAGTGTAGTATTCGCCATGATTCACTATCACAACCGATCCATAGCCCGACACCTTGTAGACACCGGATACCTTTCCGGCGCATACCGCCTTGACAGTGGATCCCTTCGCCACCTCGGCGTCGATGCCAGGGTTGTCGTAAACCACTTCCGGCAGTTCCGGCATGGAGTGGCGTCCGAAAGGATTCGTGATGCGCCATCCGCCGTCGACCGGGCGCGGAAGCGAACCCCTCAGAGCGGCGAAGTTCACATTCGGTGCCGTTGACTGCACAGCGCTCTTAGAGGGACTCTCCACTGCCTTGGTGGGTTTCCGGTCGGTTCTCCGGCGCGAGCCCTTCTCACTGTTTTTCTTACGTTTCTTCTCTTCCTCAGCCTTTTTCTTGGCGGCTTTCTTTTCCGCCTTCTCTTTCTCTTTGGCTGCCTTCTTCTCCTCCTCGGCCCGTTTCTTGGCTTCCTTCTCGGCTGCCTCACGGTCGACGTCGCTACGGGCCGCCGCCTCTTTCTCGGCTGCCGCCCTCGCCTCCGCCTCTTCGGCGGCTCTGCGTTCCGCCTCAGCCCGAGCCTTTTCCCTGGCTATTCTTTCCGACTCCGCCTTCTCTCTCGCCTTGCGCTCCGCCTCCGCCTTCGCCTGCTCCTGAGCTATCAACTGCGATATACTGGCGTTCAGACGGTTTGCCTCATTCTGCTTGGAGGCGAGATGCGACTGCAGCATGTCGCCGTTGCGGCGCAGTCCCGCCACAAGCTGCTCCTGACGCTGATGCTTTGTCTCCAAAGTCTTCTGCGCCGAGTTCAGGCGCGTGAGTGCGCTGGCGTGCATCTCTTTCACTCCCGCCAGTTTCTCCCGTTCTCCGCTGAGAAGGGTTATCTTGGCGTCGATGTCGGATGTCTTTTTGTCTTTCCATTTGGAAAACTGCCTGATGTATCTTATGCGACGCATCGCCTGGTTGAAGTTTTCCGACGCGAACACAAACGCCAGTGCCGAACGGTTCTTGCGCGTCAGGCGCATCTTCTTCACGGCCTTCAGATACTCCTCCCTCATCCGCGCGAGGTCGGCTTCGTTTTTCGCTATCTCGTCACCGAGAGCGGTTATCTCGGTCTGCAGCGAACTTACCTTCCCCTGCAGGTCCGAGACCTGACGTCTGCCGTCCTTGATTTCCGACGACAGTCGGTTGAGGTCCGAGAGCCCCTGCTTCATCTCCTGCTCGTTGAGCCGGAGCTGTTCCTTGGTCTGCCGGATATCCTTTTCCGCCGCGTCGCGCATCCTCTTGGCTTCGGCGGATGAACCCGGCACCTTCCCTTTTGCAGTCCCGGAACCGCTCCGCCTGCCGGTCCCCTTCTTTTTCTTCCCGGATGCTGCTGTTGTGGTTTTCTTCCCTGAACCGGATGTAGCGGTCTTCTTCCCTTTTGGAGAAGCCGCCGAGACGGCAACAGGACCGGACGACAGCGCCACCACGCAGGCAAGCGCCAGCGGCAGGATTCTCAATATGTGATGATGGAGATATTTCATTTTTAGAAGTTGTCTAAATCGCTAAAAACGCATTATGCCCTTGAAATCGGTTTTCCGGTATTTGGCGCCGGGATTGGTGAAGGTCATCGGCATCGGCGCATAGTCGGGATAGGAAAGTTCAAGTTCACCGTTGAGCGGCGGTTTGTCGCCGAGCGTAATCCGGAGCCCCAATGTCCAGCCTCCCGTGCCATAGAGATATGTGGTCTCGAGCAGTGTGCGCACCTTTGTCAGCATAAGGGCAAACGACAGCAACTGCCAATGTTCCGGCTCCATGATATAGGCGCATTCCATCCCTCTCATCTGCAGGTCGGGACCCGGGAAGAGCATCACTCCCTGACCCGGAATCTCCAGCCATTCGGAGTTGGCGGCTGTCTCGGCGGTTATCCTGCCGAATCCGGGGAGCGCCACCTGCCCGAGGAGTATGTCCTGCACGTCGGATATGAGGTCCGGCGCTATCGAGTCGAGGGGATAGGAGCAGTATGTTCGGGTGTGCTTGTTGATGCATGTCACCGAGTCGGGAGAGATTTCCACTCTCGCCACTTCCCCGAGGATCGGGGCGCGAGCCGACAATATTATGCTTTTGCCACGCTCCATATAGACCTTCACGCCGGGCCGGATGGGAAGACCGTCGAACGAGAGTTTCCCCTGCATCGACAGTTCACGCCATTCTGAGTCGTAGGAGGCGGTGATGGAGTCTACCGCCGCCGGGATGTCCACTTTCATCGGCTGAGCGATAGCGACGGTGTCAGCCGGCATCGGCTGCATGGAGGCTTCGGAAGGAAGCGCCATGAGCATTGCCGACGCGAGCGCCGCTATAGCCAGTGCGTGTCTTAGGACGTGTCTTATTCTTGAAACTTTTCTCATTGTATAATGTCATGCGCCTTTCGGCTGACGGTTGTCAGAGTCCGCGGCGCTTTATTTTATCTGATATTGTCTTGTTGTCTTTGTCGAGTGCACGGGCTTTTTTCCAGCTTTCCACAGCCTTGTCGCGGAGTCCGCAGCGATACTGTATGTCGCCCAAATGGTCCCAGTATTCGGCTGTCGCCGCATCCTTCAGGTCTGCTTTCTCTATCGCGCTCTCCTGAAGCGTCAGCGCCTCGTCATATTTCTCCTGAAGATAATATATCCACGCGAGGGTGTCGATATACACCGGATTGTCGGGGTCTGAGTCAAGTGCCTTGCGGCTCATCTCCTGCGCCTTCTCAAGGTCGCCCCCCGCGAGGGCGAGATAATAGGCGTAGTTGTTGAGCGCCATGGCGTTGTCGGGGTTGAGCGCGATGCTGGTCTCATACTGCCGGAGCGCGAGGTCGGTGTCGCCCCTCTTGTGAGTGGCATCGGCGGCCATCGAGAAGATGTCGCCGATACGCGACAGGGCGTCGATCGGCAGCGCCGACACCTTTTTCAGTATCGTCTGCGTGCTGTCGGTGAGCAACGCCCCGGGCAAGTCCTGGTTCAGCAGTTTCTGATATGTCTCAAGGGCTATATCCGTCCGGTCGAGCATCGAGGCGGCGGCACTGTATACGAGCAGCAGACCGCGGGGTTCTTCGGGCAGTTTTGCAAGCGACTCCTCGCAAACCTCGAGTGTCTTTTGGTAGTCGCCGTCGGAATAATAGAATGATGCGAGCCGCGACCGGTAGTCGGGATTGTCGGAGTCAAGGTCGATGGCATACGACATCAGTTCCTCGGCACGTGTCATGTTGTCGGTGGCGGCGAAAAACTGTGCCCCGAGGTCCAGGACCTCCAGCTCGTGGGGATACTGCCGCAGCAGTCCGTCGAAGAGGCGCGACGCCCGACGCGTGTCGGCGGAGTCGGCTATGATGTTGTGCATATAGCGGGTCATCATGTCGAGTTTCTCCTCCAGTTCAATATTCTCGCTGAGTATCGCCTCCGCGCTCTTCCGGTCATACTCGGCGGAGTCCCCTTTCTGCAGATAGTAGTTGGCGAGAGTCAGTTTTGTCCTTCCGTCGTCGGGGTCCAGGGTCTCTGCCTTGAGGTAGCAGGCGAGCGCCGAGTCCGGCATCTCCAGCACCTCCATCACATTGCCGCGCAGCAGTAGATAGTCGGGACTTACCGGATGCTCCGACACCAGTCGCCGGCTCTCCTCGAGCATGGCGGCGGTGTCACCCTTGTTGAGCATGAACTGCAGTTTCCTTATGCTGAGGTCGGAGTTCTCTCCCTCTATGCGCTCGTAGCGCTCGAGTGCCTGTATGGCGCGGTCCATGTCCTGCTTCATGGCATAGTACTGGGCAAGCTGCAGTAATACCGACGTGAGCGACGGAGCGATTTTCTCTGTGCGCTCTCCCACCCTTATCGCCTCGTCGAGGTCGCCGCTCTGGGCTGCCAGAAACGAATAGTTCATCGCTTCGCCGGTCTCCGACGGATACTTGTCGACAAATCCGCGCATGAGGTCGAGCGAGCGGCGAATCTCCGTGGGGGTCTGCAGCGTGTCGTTGCGAAGCAACATCCTCATGAGGGCATACGCGTAGTTCGCCTCCTCGTAGCCGGGATCGCTCGACGAGGCTTTCTTCATCAGTTCGTATGCCTCCCCGTTACGCCCCTCGGCAAGGGCCACGCTCCCCTCCACATAGTAATACCGCGCCTTCGCATGGTCCGTCTCGTTGACGGCAGGTCTGTTGGCGGCGACTATGCCGTATGCGCCGAAAAATGCCAGCGAGGAGGCAAGGGATGTCAATACTGTTGTTAGTGTATTGTTCATGTCCGCTGTCTATCTTGTGCCTGAATGACCGAATCCTCCCTCTCCCCTTTCGGTGTCGGAAAGAGTGTCCGCGCTCCGCAGAAACACCTGCTCCACGCGGACGAACACCATCTGGCATATCCTCTCGCCGCTCTCAACCCTGAAAGGCTCGGAACCGAGATTCACAAGTATAACACCTACATATCCCCGATAGTCGCTGTCAATAGTGCCGGGAGTGTTGAGCACCGTGACGCCGTGCTTGAGGGCGAGTCCGCTGCGCGGCCTTATCTGGCACTCGAATCCTGCCGGAATCTCGAGCCGTATGCCGGTGGCGATCAGCTTTCTCTCGAGGGGAGCGAGCGTCACCGGTCCCTCGGGAAGCCATGCCCGCAGGTCCATGCCGGCGGCTCCCGGCGTGGCGTAAGCCGGCAATTCATTGCCCGATTCGTTGATTATCCTGATTTCTGTCATATCTACTTAACACTTCAAACTGCAAATATAACGATTTTTTTCCAATGAAGCCCTATCCCCCGCAGCAAAAGTGAGGAGCAAGTGGCAAAGAAAAAACTCCCGTCCGAATGGACCGGGAGTTTTTTCTTTTCTCTGAGGCTTTGTCTCTGATCAGCCTTCAGTGATTGCACCGCTCGGGCATACCTGCGCGCAGCTGCCGCAGTCAATGCAGGTGTCCGGATTGATGTGATAGATATCGCCTTCGCTGATTGATTCAGTAGGACATACACTCTGGCAGGTGCCACATGCAACGCAGTCGTCGCCAATTACATAAGCCATAATAGTTGTTCTTTAAAAGTTTATTGTTTCTTTGTTTATTGTCGGTTTTCTTATGCAAATTTAAACCTAAAACCGCAATCCAACAAACATTCTGCCCCAAAATCGCTATCCATACCCCTAATTTAGACATTGTCTAAACTATTAGCCCGAATGACGCACTGCTTAAACAAGTCGTCTAAACACCGAAGTGTTACACCGGGGGCGAGAAATTCGAATTCCTCGCCCCCGGGTAATTCCTCGCTACAGAAGCACCTGAACACAGAAGAATCCAATTACTCAAAGCCGCGTAGACGGAGAAGCGCCTTGGCGTCAGGCATGTGGCCGCGGAAATTCTTGAACAGTTCCGTTGCGTCCTTGTCGTCGCCCGACTCCAATATGTTCTTCTTATACGATTCCGCTGTCTTCTTGTCGAAGATACCTTTCTTCTCAAACAGCTCCCATGCGTCTGCCTCCAGAACCTGTGCCCAAAGATAGGTATAGTAGCCGGATGCATAACCGTCATCGCCGAAGATATGCTTGAAATAAGGGGAACGGTAACGGAAGGTTATCTCTTCGGGCATTCCGATCTTCTCGGCATAAGCCGCCTCAAATCCCGGTACGTCGATTCCCTCGCCGTCTGTAGCGCCCCACGCAAGGTCAAGCAGAGCGGCGCCCGCAAGTTCCGTAGTCATGAAACCCTGATTGAACTTGGCGGCGTCCTGAAGTTTCTGAATCATCTCCTCGCTGATCGGCGCGCCGGTCTTATAGTGCTTAGCATAATAGCGCAGCACCTCCGGTGCCGTAGCCCAATGCTCGTTGAGCTGCGACGGAAGCTCCACTGCGTCGCGGTCTACGTTCGTGCCCGCAAGCGACCGGTATTCCGACCGCGCAAGCATACCCTGAAGGGCATGGCCGAACTCATGAAACATCGTCTGAACCTCATCGATGGTGAGAAGCGCCGGAACATCCCCCGCAGGACGCGAGAAGTTGCATACATTGTATACTATCGGTCGCTTCATCTTGCCGTCGCCATACAGTCCCGCCGACTGCATCTGCTCCATCCATGCTCCCTGCACCTTCGTCTCGCGAGGGAAATAATCGGTCATGAACACCGAGATATGCTCGCCGGTCTTGGCGTCCTGTACGTCATAGACCGTCACTTCATCCATATATCTGGGAGCGTCGGGCATCTCCACCAGCTTTATGCCATACAGTTTCTCGGCGCAGTGGAAAAGACCTTTCTTAACGGCGTCGAGCGAGAAATAAGGCTGGATCTCAGCGTCGCTGAGCCCGAACTTCTGAGCCTTCACCTTGCCGGCATAGTAGTAATAGTCCCAGGGTGCGATCTTGAAACCGCCGCCCTGCGCGTCAACATACGCCTGCATGTCGGCGACCTCCTCCTTGGCGCGGTTCACCGCCGGCTCGAAAACCTGCATCAGCAGTTGCTCGGCTGCCTCGGGAGTCTTCGCCATCACCTTCGCTGTCTGCATCTGCGCGAAATTGTCGAAGCCCATCAGCTTAGCCTTTTCAGCCCTGAGCTTGACGATCTTCTCTATCACAGGATAGTTGCTGTTGTCGCCGAAGCTCGCCAGACTAATATATCCCTTGTAGATAGCCTCGCGGAGTCCGCGGGAGTCAGCCGACTCCAACACCGGAAGACGGCTCGGTGCGTGAAGCGTGAACACCCAGAGTCCGTCAAGACCCCTCTTGCGAGCCTCTACCGCCGCCTGCTCCACCACATTCGCGGGAAGCCCGGCAAGGTCCGCCTTGTCGTAGACGGTCACGAAAAACTCGTTAGTCGCCTTCAGAAGATTCTTGTTAAACTGGATAAACAGTTTAGACAGCTCGTCATTGATCTTGACGAGCTGCTCCTTCTTCTCCGGAGAGAGAGCTGCGCCCTGCTCGGCAAACTGACGGTAGTATTTCTCCACAAGCCTTTTCTGGACCGGCGTCAGCCCCATCTTGTCGCGCATGTCGTAGACCGACTTGATGCGGTCGAAAAGCTGAGGATTGAGGTTCACCTTGTTGGAGGCGTCGTTGAGCAGGGGGATAGCCTCGTCTGCCATCTCCGCAAACTCCGGAGTCTTCATGCAGCTGTCGTAGTGGTAGAATACTCCGGCTACCCTGTCAAGTATCGGCGACAGGTTCTCCAACGGAAGAATGGTGTTGTCGAAGT
This sequence comes from Muribaculaceae bacterium, assembly GCA_017626045.1. GTDB lineage: Bacteria > Bacteroidota > Bacteroidia > Bacteroidales > Muribaculaceae > Lepagella. The sequence continues at coordinate 34,234 of JAGAJP010000025.1, forward strand.
CGGGCATAGCGCGGTTGCGAAGGATGTTCTCCAGGTTCGCCTCCTGCTCCGCTATACCCGCCTTGATTGCCGGTATGAAGTCGGATGTCTTGATCTCCTCGAAAGGTGGTATTTCATACTGCGCCGTATACGGCTGTAGAAAAGGATTCTGGTCCGCCATCGCTGTGATGGTGCCGGCCCCGAGCATTGCGGTTGCCGCCATTGCTAAAATTTTTCTCATATTTTTGGTTTTGTATTCATTTCCGGATTAAAAATCTTTCTGCCTCATATACTCCCCCTCCGGAGTGCCCTCGGGATGAAGCAGAGATGCTTCCACAGCGCCCGGAGCGCTCCGTAGTGGTGCACCATTATCCGGAACCGCTCCACAAGCGATTCCTTCTTGTTGCGGTCCGACAGCCCGTCGCTCAGATAGTCCACCACCACCCGGCGAAGGTTCACACGGTTGCCGGGACGCGACGCCTTGATACACCGGATGGTCCAGTCGTAGTCGGCGGAAAACCGATAGTCGGTGTCATAGCCGGGCGCTATGGCTTTCCTGACCATAAACGCCTGATGACATATCAGCATTCCGTTGCTGAACGAGTCGAGCGTCAGTATCTCGGGAGCCGAGAGATGACGCGACCCGAGACGCTTCCCTTCTATCGACACTATGTCGGTGTCGCCGTAGATGATGTCGGGGGTCTTTGCCCTTATCGCCGCCGCGAAATGCTGAAGAGTGTCCGGCTCATGAAAGGAGTCACCGGAGTTGAGGAATATCACATAGAGTCCCCGAGCCATGCGGAGTCCCTTGTTCATGGCGTCGTAAAGTCCGTTGTCGGGCTCGCTCACTATCTTCACGTCCGGACGCCCCATCCTGCGCGCTATCATGATGGTGTCGTCTTCCGACGCTCCGTCGACCACAAGATGCTCGAAGTCGGTGAAGGTCTGCTCCGAAACCGATTTCATGGTGATCGGAAGTGTCTGCGAGGCGTTGTAGGTGATCGTTATGACCGTTATCAATGGCTGTGTCTTCATCTTGTTTCGTTTTGTCAGGTGTCTACTTGATCTCGAGCACATAGACCGGCGACGCGGTCCCCGCGCTCTCGAGCGTCTTTTCTCCGTCGCCCTGATGCGTGCACTGCACGAAGAGGTGCAGCTGCCTGCGGCTGTTCCAGAGACTTACGTCATGCGTCGGTTCCCATGCGTCTACGGAGAAGTCGGTGACATCCGTCACTGTCCACTTCTCCCTGCCCAGATCGGGAGTATAGGCAAGCGATACCTTGCTGCCCCGCTCCGAGTCGCGAAACATATAGTATGCCGCCTTGCCGTCCGACACTATCCGAGGCCGCGAGATCGGTATCATCTTGGTGCCTCCCCCCGAGAGTGAGAAGGGCGCCGTTCTTTCCCCCACAGTCTCCATGCGCCATTTGTCGCCGTCGTGCCATACGAGGCGATATTGGGGCACTCTCGAGTCGCTGTCTCTCCAATATGTGGCTATATAGGGATGCCCGTCGCAGTCGGCGGTCATGCCGGTCTGGTTGATGAGCTCTGAGTTCTGCGGTATGCGCCATGCGGTCTCGGCAGTGGCGAGGGTTATCGGGAGAGTGTAGTCGCTGCCGTCGCTCCGCTGCCAGGTTCTGCCGCCGTCGCTCGACCTCGCGTAGCACAGGTCATGGTTGGTCTCCACAAGCCATGTCTCGCGCCATACCCACGACAGGTGCATCACGCCCCCGGAGTCCACATGCATCTGCCAGTAGGCGTTACGCTCCCCCTCGCCGTCGATGAGGACGTCGTGTACCCGGCTCCATGCCTTATTGGCGGTGGAATACCGGTTGATGACCAGGTTTCCCCTTCCCGAGGCGCCGGAGCGGTAGGCAAACACAAGGTCGCCGTCGGGCATAGCGTAGAATTCGGGATAGGTCACGTCTTCCTCGTCTTTCCCCGTCATCACGCGAAGTGACCCGAGTTCAAGACTCCCTGGTGCCTCCGACACCGCATAGCGCAGCGGATGGCCGTGATGGTCAAACGATACGTGCAGATATCCGTCGCCGTCCACTCCGATGCTTATCACGTTGTGGGCGTCCCTGATGTTTCCCTTGTATTGCGTCTTGCTTATTGTCCACCGGTCGTCGCCCAGGCGCCGCTTGGCGAGCGTCACCGTCCCTTCCGGATCATACCATGCCGCATACTGGCTGTCGCCGTGAGTGGCGAGCGAGCTTCCGCGAAACACTGCCGTGTTGACGGAAGTGGCGGCATACCCTTCCCCTATCTCCACAAGCCGCGGCGCCGTATCGAGCGCGACGCCCGTCACCGCGCACATCAGCGGCATTACCGCCGCCATAAGCGTTCTCAGGATTTTCCCTGTCATATACATTTATCAATTGATAAGGCAAAGTTATCCAATTCTCCCTTATTTTCCAAATTTCAGCCCCCTTTTTATTCCTCCGAACTGAACCTTTTAAAAGTTTTTAAGGTTTGATTATAATAAAACGACTCCACTATGAAAAACATACTGATGCTCATATTGACTTTGCTTATCGCGTCCTCACCGGCGATTGCCGAAAACCTCCCCTCCACTTCTGCCGTCGACGCGCAGAGAGACTCCCTGATCTCTGACCATAAGGTGATCCTCATCGATGGGAAACCCCAGGTCTCGCGCGATATTCTGCAGAATGACTCCATTCGCGAACTCATCGACAATTTCTTCTACGACCAGTTCACCAGTTTCTCCGACCCCGCGGCTCCCTATTTCCTCTTCATGAGCCGTGACGCCGACCTGATGATGGGTATCGGCGGCTGCGTCAGAATCAGGGCCTGGTATGATGTCAACGCGGCTCTCCCCGTAAACAGTTTCACTCCCTATTTCATCCCAATGACCAAGGATCCTGCCAACAACAGCAAGCTCGGAGCCACTCCCGCAGGATCCACTATTTTCTTCCGCGTCATAGGACGCAACAAACTACTCGGAAACTATCAGCTGTATATCGAAGGGAACTTCAACGGATATGGTGGCACAGACTTCCACCTGAAGAAGGCTTACGCGCAGATCAACCGAGTCACCATCGGCTACGCGTCCTCAACATTCTCCGACCCTACGGCTCTCCCACCTACCGTCGATGCCAACGGCCCCTCCAACAAGATTTCCGGTACGTCCGTCCTCGTGAGATGGATGAACACTTACAGAAAACGCTGGACTGTGGCGGCATCGGTGGAACTGCCGAGGTCGATAAACATCAACACCGTGGAGGGGAAGATAGGGAAGGCTTCGCAGAGTCTGCCGGATTTTGCGGCGTTCCTGCAATACGCATGGGGCAGAAGCGAGCATATCAGACTCTCGGGCCTCCTCAGGACCCTTCCGTATCAGGATCTCGTCACCGACAAGAAACATAGCAAACTCGGCTGGGGTGTCCAACTGTCGGCGGTAGCGCACCCCCTCTATCCCCTGACAGTATACGCCACTCTCAATTGTGGCAAGGGACATGCGAGCACTACAGCTGACCTCCAGGCTGGCGACTACGACCTCATATCGCGCAACGACAATCCACGCGACATGTACGCGCCCTTTGCATACGGATGGTGTCTCGGACTCCAATACAATTTCCTCCCAGATCTCTTCGCATCGCTATCCGTGTCGGAAAGCCGCTATCTGCCCGACAAACCGCGTCCAGCCGATGAATACCGCCGAGGAAACATCCTTTCCGCCAACATATTCTGGAACCTGACGCCCCGCATCCAGGCAGGAGCCGAATTCGATACCGGCATCCGCAAGAACTGGTCCGGCGAATCACGACGAGCAAACCGCATAGGCCTAATGGCCCAATTCTCCTTCTAAAAAAGAAAAAGCTCAGACCCCTCAGACCACTCGGAGCCCTCAGAGCGCTCAGAGCCCTCAGAAAGGGCAAAAAAGGCGAAGAGGTGGAGACCTTGCGCTGTCATCACAAAAAAGCCGGGTCTCCTATGAAGGGAACCCGGCTTCATCTAAGGTGGCGATTACCTACTCTCCCGCTTTCGCAGTACCATCGGCGTGGCAAGGTTTAACTTCTCTGTTCGGCCAAAGGGCAAAAAGGTGAAGAGGGGGAGCCCTTGCGCTGTCATCACAAAAAAGCCGGGTCTCCTATGAAGGGAACCCGGCTTCGGTTAAGGTGGCGATTACCTACTCTCCCGCTTTCGCAGTACCATCGGCGTGGCAAGGTTTAACTTCTCTGTTCGGCCAAAGGGCAAA
>JAGAJP010000026.1 GCA_017626045.1 Muribaculaceae bacterium
CTCGGGGTACTTGTCAAGAATTATCTGCATTTCCTTAGTCCATTCGATGATGAGTTGCTGACCGGTCTTGCGTCGGCGGTAGGTGACGTAACCATTTTTTAGGTCTGTCTTTTTCAGAAATGCCATGTCGATGAAACTCATGCCTCTGAGATAGAAACTCATAAGAAACATATCTCGGGCAAAGTCCAGTGATGGTGTCAGTGATAAATCCAATGCTTTGATTTTCTTGATGACAGTTAATGGCAACGCCCTTTTGACGGTCTTGTCAATTCCTGTATAGACCTTCCGGAACGGATTGCGATTCTCGATGATGTCGTCCTCGACCGCATGATTATATACCGCGCGAAGGATTCTGGTATAGAATGATATGGTATTGGGGGCAACGCCTCGCTTGTGGTGCCATGCCTCGTATGCCTCCATTATTTCTGAGGTCAGACAGTCGAGCATTATATCTTCATCCTCCCGGAATTTTTTGAAACTGCTGAGGGTGGATTTGTAAGTCTCCGATGTCCTGACTTTACCGTTCTGTTTCAATTTGGCTATAATGCTCTCCATATAGTTGAATAGAGAGTATTCATGCGCATAGCGATTGAACTCGTCGATAACATCATCGGCAGTATATGATAGACCGTTGGCATCAAGTTTTCGGTCAATTTTAGTCAACCGCTCCACATCCCAGCGGATTCGCTCTCGAATTGAGAGGATGAACGATTTACGTTCACTTTTCTGGGTTGTAGTTACCATCGAGCGGCTTTCATCCCACTCTGATGAAAAGACCTTGTAGTCGGTCGGAAGCTGTCGCACCTTCCTTTCATGGATAATCTGATAGTAGATCGCGCCCTCGTGGTCAGCGACAGTCGAGGGCCGGAACTTTACTTTTATCGAAGCCATTTTGATTATGTTATTTGATTTGTCTATAAGATAAAGTGAGGGGACACACTCCGAAAAGAGCGTATCCCCTCGGTACGATATTAGACGGTGATTTTACGGAATGAAAAGGGCGGCCAACTCCTGACAGCGGCGTTTATAAAGCCCTTTATGAAATCTACCCTTATATTTACAGTGGGCGGTGTAGGCTTTGTATATGTTGCGGTCTCCGGCTTTCAGTTTCCGATATACCGAGCTTTTCTTTACCGCTCCCGGTCCGATATTGTAGGACAGTACGCCCATAAGCAGCGCATCCATCGGTCTGAGGTCATTGAAGATACCTATAAACTTATTGAGGTCTTTGCGCAGAAGCATATCAGCCTCCCATTCACTCATCTTATAGCCACGGAAGTATTTCTCACCGGGGAGTTTTCTATGTCCATAACCCAGATATGGCCAGTGACGGCGAGAATCATGTAAGGTCTCATGGTGCTTGATAATCAGAACGGCTCTCTCATACGGAGGTAACTCCATTATTGATTTCTTTGCGGCGAAGGCAGGCGAAGTGACGGCCAGCGCCACTATCGCCATAAACAGGATTAAAATCTTTCTCATCGTATAACGGGGGTTACAGGTCCAACAATAGGGCCGACGATTCCGGGAGTGTCGCCACCATCATCGCCGCTGTCCTTGCCGTTGAACTCAAAGGTCTGCTCCCACGGCGTCGAGCCGAAGTTGTCCTCAATCACTATCAGGAGTTTGTGAGCCTCCGATGAACGGGCCGTGTAGTTCAACCGGAAAGTCTTACTTTCGAGAAGCACACGGTCGTTGTTGACAAGCACCGGTCCATCCACCAGCTTCAGTGTTCCCTCTCCGTCATACTGGAAATATCGGATGGTGTAGAGAGTGTTGGAATAGTTGCCTTCCGGCTTAATCTCGAAACGCAGCTCCACGGTCTGACCCTTTACGATTTTGTCAGTATGGGGCATAACCTCCACCGTGAACGGATACGATTGCTGAACATCAAGTTCATCGGAGCATGAAGTGAGCGCGAGGACTATTGCGAACAGAGCGATCCAGAACCCGAAGAACCGAGCAGGAGTGAGGCGCATCGCGCCGATTTTATTGAGAATTGTATTCATAATTCAGAGTCTTAATTTTGAATTGTTGGAGATTTTAGGCTGTGTAGCCATCAGGTAATCATTCAAATCCTTATGGTCAGGATATAGAGCCGACTTGTCAGCCACTTTGCCGCCGAACTCCCGGCGGAGTCTTGAAAGGGCGTTTCGCCCTGCATCGTCATTGTCGAGATAGCACAGAATCAGTGAGTAATCTGAAAGAGGCGTTATCGCATTGCCGACATTGGCAACCGAGTTAAGTACCACCGAATCCACACCGTCATTGAAGCCCAGCCTCTCAGCCGAAAGAAAGTCGATGAACCCCTCGAACACGTTGCATCGGGCATTTCCACCGGCAATATGAGATATTGCCTTCGGTGGATAAGAGAGCTTGGCAAAGGGATTGCGGAGCTCAAATCCATGTTCGACGTTTTCAAAGCCGACGGCATAATAATCCCTGCCGTGCAGCCGGTAATCAACCTGAACACAATACCGTCGGGCCAGATTCTCCGGGATTCCGCGCCCCGCGAGATAGTTCAACAACCTGCGGGAACACAGCGGTCCGACCTCGATATTCTCAAATGCCGGTTCCTGTCGAACTTTCGGCATAGGCTCCGGTCTGTAACCGTCGGGCATCGGAATCTTCATGACCTGCGAGATATATTCGGCCTGCCGGATGAAATCATCACTGTCAATCATCTCTCCGGCAAGAGTGAAGATGTCGCCACCTTTACCGACCCCAAAATCGTACCATAAATTATTATAGCCGATATGCAGGGAGGCGTTTCTCTCACTGCGGTACGGAGCCAGAAACCAGAACCCCTTGCGGTCTTTCCCTTTCATCTCCGCGCCTAAATGCAGCATGAAGTCAAGCAGGGATATTCCCTTGAAATATTCCTTGTCCATGTCTCACATACGGAATTTTCGTTGCGGTTTCGGCACATCCGGCTCATGGCGAATGTCAACCTTGCGGATTGCAGACATTTCAGAGGCGATAAACCTGTTCAGTTCCGACATACTGCAACTGCCCGTAATCTCGTGCGCAAGGTCATATATTCCGCCATAAGCGCCTGATTTTGTATCACGCCACAAATTTGTTTCAGTGTTTATGACCATCGTCGCGGCGTGATTGTCATCGTATGGAGCATTGTAAACGCGCAGATTGCCGTCGGCTGCCACCGGGTGTTCCTGTCCAAGAGCCTTCATAAACTCCGTAAGCGGAATATTCTTTATGTCAAGATCAACTATTGCAGGCATGTATTATTCGATAGTGAGTTTAACGTGTACCCCGAACTGGGTCAGGAAATGGCCGGTGTCGTTGCCGAACACGAACCGTTCCTTTACATGGGCGCCGAGCGCCAGCCTGTCCGAAAGATAAAAATCAGCCGACAGGGTCAACGCGCCGCCATAGATGAAGGCGTCGCCGTTCTTGATTGTGGATCCGTCGGAAAGGGTATGCTTGCCCCAGTTGACCGTCTCATATCCGCCGAGAGCCGACACACCTCCATAGAGATGGAATGTCTGTGAATAGTCGCTGACGATATGGAGATTATATCCGACCTCTCCCGTGAACTGCGCAACGGGGATACGCCCTTTCTCCCCGTAGGGTCTGTAAGTCTGGAGATATTCCCCTCCGAAGCTCCAAGAGTTTGCATTACCTTTGAAAACGGAATAGAATACTCCGAAATCATACCCGCAGTTGCGTGAGTCGCCGGTATAGAAACCGTTTACCATGTCGGCGCGGACCTCGACAGCCGACATTCTGGGGAGGCATCGCTGGGCCATTGCCCGCCCTCCGAAGAGGGTGAGCATGGCAGCGATTATCATTATTGCTTTTCTCATATATTACTGTATTGAGAGCTCATCTATAACATTGGCTCTTACAATATCGCCGTTCTCGATCACGAAAGACTGATTGCGGCCGCCTTCCTTCTCCGCGACTTCGATGACAAGCTGTTTGTCGTCGGGGATGGTGAATTTTTCAAGGGCAAAGACAGTCCTTTCCGATTTCTTGCCGCTGACCACCGTAACATAGTTCTGGGCGCGGAGCGGTTCCAACACCTGCTCCTGCATGGCGGTCCGCTTGACAACCTTCTTATCGACTATCTTGAAGGAGATATAATCAATATCGAAAGCGATGTTCGATGTGTTCTTCAGTTCAGTGTGAAAGTAGAGAAGGCCGTTGTTGGTATATATGCTTTTCAGAATGAACTGTACCCCGAAACGCTTTGAGCCGATATGCTTTATCTCGCGTTTATTCTGCTTGTAGATTGACTTCATAATCAGCTTTACAAGCATCGGCGACTCCTGCCCCAGACGCTCCAAGTATATCTCCTGCGCGTTGTTGGGACGGTTGACAGCCTCCCCGTCATGGATAAAGTCGGTCATCTCGATATTGAGCAAAAGAGGCTCCTTTGCGAATTTCACGTTAAAGGTGAAGAA
>JAGAJP010000027.1 GCA_017626045.1 Muribaculaceae bacterium
ATCAATCTTCCGCCATCTTGCCGGCGTATTTTTCCCCGCTCATCGGTCACGATGCCCGCATCGCTCCCTCTTCACGTGAAAAAATCCGCTCGGCAACCTGACGAAATCTTAATAAAGAAATAAGTTTAAACAACTTCATTTTTTGTGGGCCGTGATTACCGCTGAATACCAGTCTTGTTATAAAATACTTTTAATCGTTTCGTATTATCGAATTCCTCGTTGATCTTTTCAATGCCACGCCAGAATGTGTCAGAGATTATGCCTGATTCATTCAAGATTTAACGAACTATTGTAGTAAAGGAATAAGTTTAAACAACTATAAATTTACTGTTGCTTATACATCTAACGTTTCCGAAAGAACGTCTTCAAGAAGAAACGGGATTACACCGATATACATTACTCCGTCATCATCCGTCCATAATTTGCTATTTCCGTCAAGAACCACAATCTTCTTGAAAAAATCTCCTGTGTTCTTTAGGGAAAATGTTTCCTGAGCCTTCTTTTCTGGAGTATCCACATTCAAAGCCGACTGAATATAGACTTTGTTATTGCCGACATTAACCACAAAATCTATCTCATACTGAGACATCTTTCGTTTGCCGTCAATAACCCGGCTCAGTTCCACAATGCCGACATCCACGGAATATCCTCTTCGCACCAGATCATTGTATATCATATTCTCCATCAAATGGGATCTTTCCTGCTGTCTAAAATTAAGCCTGGCATTTCTAAGGCCGAGATCCATAGCGTAATACTTCTGTATGGTATCGAAATATTTTCTGCCCTTCACGTCCCATCTTCGGGCGCATTGGAATAGGTATGCGTCCTCCACATATTCAAGATAATTCCTGATGGTATTGTGTGAGGGAGTCTTCCCCATAGCCGAACCGGCTGTATTTGCAAGGCGGTTGGAGTTTGTAAGCGAGCCTATCGCGGATGAGAGTGCATCTACAAGGGGACTCAGAATGCTGTCATCTTTAAGTTTATAGCGTTCAACTATATCTTTTATATAAACATTCGTAAACAATCCTTGAAGGTATTTCCGTTTTTCCCTTTCATCGGATTCGAGAACCGCCAACGGCATACCTCCATACATCATGTACTCTTCAAAAGCATCTCCTTTCTCTTTGTGGCACACAGATAGATATTCGGCAAACGACAATGGGAATACCCTAATTTCAGAACCGCGATCCCGGAAATTTGTCACTATATCCTTTGACAGCATCTTTGAATTGGACCCGGTGACGTAGATGTCAAGGTTTGGACGTGCCATCAGGTCAATCAGAATATCATAGAATGTAGTGTAAAGCATTTCGCGGTCTTCCTCCGGCACCAGCGACTCGTCAATATCGGTATTCTTCACCTTGTAAGACAACTGTATCTCGTCAATCAGCACATAAAACTTTCTGGCAGGGTCTGACGTGCGCTCCATGATATAGTCATACAGTGTATTGGGGTTGCGATATTTGATATTTGATTTACGGTCAAGGTCGATATTGATAAAATCTTCGGCACTCACGCCTTCTTCAATCATTCTATTTTTGAAAAGAGTCGATAGAAGGAATGATTTGCCTGAGCGTCGAATGCCGGTAATAATCTTGACCTTACCATTCCACTGTTTAGCAAGGAGTTGGTTGATATATTCGTTTCTTTCTATTATCATGAGTCTGTTGGCGTTATTTTGCACTGACAAAACAGTTGTAAATAGCAACCATTTTGTCAGTGCAAAGATAATGCTTTATTTGAAAACGAGCAAATAATATTTGATGCGAATTTCTGAATCATCATCGCATTGAAATTACATATTGATTGAATAAGTAACTAAGGGGGGACGAAATCGCGTGAGTATGGGGCACAAAACGAAGCTTGCCAAAGACATACCGGTTCTCAACATGCTTATCGGCAACTATGGAGACGCTGAAATGGAGGCTACTCTCGACATCAACAGTCGCGCCATAACCAACTCGCAGATAATTATCGCCGGCTCGACCGGCTCCGGCAAAACCAATCTTCTTGCCGTGCTTATCCAGCAGATTCGCGCACTTTCTTCGGAAAGCAGTTATCCGGTCAACTTCCTGCTGTTTGACTACAAGGGGGAGTTCAGCGACATTCAAAACAACTACTGGCTTCCCAACTTCGACGTAGACCGCTCCTGCATTCTCGACCCAATCGTGCAGCCACTTCCTTTCACGCCATTCAAAGACTTCACCAACCGCCCAATCAACGAAATCAACCTCTACTCCACCGAAATGGCGTCGGCTCTCGCGTCGCTCGACCGTCTGTCGCCGAGCTCAAACATGAGCAATCGTCTCAGTGAGGCGATCGTGGAGTGTTACAAGCACTCCAACGGTGCGCCCATCACCTTCACCGCGATGCTCAAGGAGTATCAGGCAAGGATGAAGGATCCGGAAAAAGACGACTCGATTTCTTCGATACTCAAGCAGCTCGACCGCGCGAACATCTACGATGTGGAGGATAAGGCTGACCTTATCGGCGACAGTTTCATTATCAAGATGGACGGTTATCCAAAGGATGGTCCGATAGCAAAGGCAATTGTATATTTCCTCATGTCGAAGCTCAACAATATCTATGAGCAGCTCGACAAGCAGGCTGTCAACGACGACGTGGTGGAGATCCGGCATTTCTCTATCATTGATGAGGCGCACTATATGCTTAGTTTCGACAACCGACCTCTCCGCAATCTCATAGCGGTTGGCCGCAACAAGGGGTTGTCGGTGATACTCGCCACCCAGAATATGGCAGATTTCGAAAACAAGGAGCATTTGAAGCAGCAGACGATTGACGACAAGGTAATCAAAGACCTGTTTGGCGTAAGCGGCTCGGAACTCTCTGAGATACGCAGCGCCATAGCAGGACTGCAGAAAGGAGAACTGATCATCAAAGACCAGATGGCTTTCGCGCTGGGTATGGGAAGCAAATACAAGAAAATCCATTTCACGCATCTGATACATTGACTCCATCGCTTTCTCCACACTAATCAGAATTGAAAATTGCAACCGGACGATGAGGCGAAAGGGGTATTTCAAAAGCGAGAATATCCTTATCGTCGATTCTAAACTTCAGAGCCTTACATGAGACAGGCGCTTGAACTTTGTGCGGGAACGCAGCAATGTTACTGTTCCTTATCCATAAGTTCGAGCATCCGCATCTCCGCCTCGTCAAGGCGGTCCATAATCTCGCGGATTCTGGTAGCGGCGGCGGTTATCTCCTCAACCGACATCGTGCCACCCGACATATCCTTCTCGAGACGGGACTTCTCGGCATAAAGCGAGTCAAGTTCCGATTGAAGCTCCTCCATCTCCTTTTTCTCCTTGAAGGAGAGCTTCGGCTTTCGCTCCGCGGGCCTGCGGGAAGACTGCGCGACACTGACTGCATCTTTCGCCGCAGCGTCTTTTCTAACGGACTCGGCAGCCGCGCGCGCCTCTTTCTCCTCCTGCCTCACGCAATGGCGATATGTGGAATAGTCGCCCGGAAAGTCGCGAACCTCGCCGTCACCCTTCATCACGAAAAGATGGTCTACTATCCTGTCGAGGAAGAAGCGGTCATGGCTCACCACTATCACGCATCCCTTGAAATGCGCCAGATAGTCTTCAAGCACCCCGAGAGTCATGATGTCGAGGTCGTTGGTAGGTTCGTCGAGGATAAGGAAATTGGGCTGGCGCATCAGCACCGTGGCGAGATACAGCCTGCGGCGCTCCCCACCGCTCAGTTTATGGATATATTTCTGCTGAGTGGGGGGATCGAAAAGGAAGTGGGTAAGAAACTGGCTTGCCGAAAGCACAGTCTTCTCATCGATTCTGACAGTCTCCGCAATCTCCCTGACGGCATCGATTACTTTCTTGCGCTCGTCGAAATCCACCATACCCTCCTGGGAATAATACCCCCATCTCACAGTCTGACCTACATCGAAATGGCCGGAGTCAGGTTTTTCCTGCCCGAGGAGCATCTTGATGAAAGTGGACTTACCGGCGCCGTTGTCGCCTACTATTCCCACTTTCTCATATCGGGCGAAGACATAGTTGAAGTCGTTGAGAATAGGTATGACCTTCTCCTCGCCGTCAGGCGCTGTGTGCAGAAAACGCTTCGACACGTGCACCGCCTCGAAAATCTTGTTGCCTATATAACTGCCCTTCACAGAGAGACGGACATCTTTCTCGTCGAGTCTCACGTGCGACTTCTGCTCAAGTTCATGAAAAGAGTCGATACGGTATCTTGCCTTGCTGCCTCTCGCCTGCGGCTGCCGGCGCATCCACTCGAGTTCCGTGCGCATCAGATTCCTGACCTTAGCCAGTTCGGCTGTCATGTTTTCCTGACGCTCCGCACGTTTCTGAAGATAGTAGTCGTAGTTGCCGTCGTATGAAAACACCTGTTCCCGATCGATCTCAAGGATGCGGTTGCATACGTTGTCGAGGAAATACCGGTCGTGGGTCACCATCAGCAGCGAGACCCTCTGGCGGGACAGATACGACTCAAGCCATTCCACCATCGCAATGTCAAGATGGTTGGTGGGCTCGTCGAGCACCAGCAGGTCCGGCTCCTCAAGAAGCACCTTAGCAATCGCTGCTCTCTTGAACTGACCACCCGAAAGATTTCCGAGAGTCCGGGAAAAGTCGTCGATTCCTAACTGAGACAGCATGCGTCTCGCGCGGTCGGGAGCGTTGAAGTCATCGGCGTTGCGGGGCTCTGGAGTGGCATAGTCGAGAACGGTCATTGCCTGGTCGAAGACAGGGGTCTGAGGGAGATAACCCACACGCGTGCCGCCGGAAAAAGTTATTTTTCCGGAATCATAATCCTCCAGACCGCAGATAACATTGAGGAATGTGGTCTTCCCGGCGCCGTTACGCGCCACTATACCGATCTTGTCGCCTTCCTCCACCCCGAATGTGACATCGGCAAAGAGCATGCGGTCGCCCACCGACTTTGTGACACCGTCAACAAGAACCTTTATCATATTCAGCACTCATAGTCCACGCAGGCGCGTGATTCCTTATAAGGACCGAGGATTGACGCGGCTGCCACATGCGCCGGATGCCCGGCATAGACAGCCACATCTTCCATAGCGGGAAGTATGGCGGTCAACACCACGTCCCAGTCTTCGGCAGGATTTTCGTTGATGCCCACTTCTATCGACTGCAGACAGTCTATGACCTCGGGAAGAGCCTCGAGCGCCTCCTTAAACTGTTGTGAAACGCTGCGGCGCACATCGGGAGCCCCTTTAAGTTTGAAAGTCACTATATGCTTTACCATAATAAATTTTGAATTTTGAAATTTCCTCCACTTGCAAAATTAGTAAAAAAAAACTAATTTTGCGCTTTATAATTCAAAATAATATGACAGTAAGAACGCGTTCCCTAAGATTTCTATCGGCCCTGTTTATGGCAGTTGTGTCAATCTCTATGGCGATGAGTGCCAATCCGGCTGATATCGAAAAGGGAGAGACTGTGAGTCTGATTCCGGAATTTCACGGAGCCGTGAGGCCCCGCTGGGAAATAGACACAGAGACCGGAGAAAGCCGATTTATGGTAAGGTGGGCAAGATTCACAGTCGACGGGAAGGTGGCTACCGCGCTGGGGTATTTCATTCAGGTAGATTTCTGCGACAGAGGCACCTTTAAAGTAAACGACGCGTATGCAAAACTGAATGTGACGAAAGGACTCATCCTGCAGGCGGGCCAGTTCAGGATGCCGTTCGGCACCGAGCCCTTCATGGCGCCCCAAAACTATGTATTCGCCAACCGCTCCTTTATGGGAAAACAGATGTGCAACTACCGAAAAGTGGGAGCCAAACTGACGTATACAGTTCCGGTGAGCGTTCCGGTGACACTGGAGGCGGGAGTCTTCAACGCCGGAGGCACCGGCAGTCAGGACTCGTGGAGCAAATCGTATGCCGGCTCGGGGCGCGTGACGCTGACACTTGGAGATGTCAAGATCTGCGGAGGCGTTATGGACATTATTCCTGACGCGACACGCATCATGCTCTACGACATCGGAGCCACCTGGAGCCGCGGCAACTGGCGCGCCGCCGCCGAATACATGAACGAACACTACACCGGAGGCGTCCATAAAGACGCCCATTCTTGGGCGGCATGGGGCGACTACGGTCACGACGCCAAACTCGGCATTTTCAACCGCTGGTCGGTACAGGCACGTTACGACGGCATGAGCCGTCAATGGAACGGCATAACGGACGCCGAAGACAATCCCGGGCGCCACCGCGTGACACTCGGCGCCACCCTCTCCTACCGCTACAAGAAGGTTTTCGCCGACCTGATACTCAACTACGAGAAATACCACTACTTCCACGGCTACACTGCCCCGACAGGACAGTCGGACAAAGCTGTGCTCGAGCTCGCGGTACGCTTCTGACACATAGCGTGTTTCACAAAGCGCAACCCGACGGCAACGCCACATGGATTTTCTTATCTCAAAAAAAAGTTGTAATTTTGCAGTCTGAAATCCACGGCATTGGCATTAGAAGACACCGTGGCGGCGTATTTTCACTACAAGCAAACGACAAGAAAAATGATACAGACAAGCAATCTAAGTATTCAGTTCGGTAAAAAGCCTCTGTTCTCAGATGTGAACCTAACGTTTACGCAAGGTAACTGCTACGGCATCATCGGCGCGAACGGGGCCGGCAAGTCCACCCTCATGCGCATCCTCTCGGGGCAGCTCTCCCCCACGTCCGGAACAGTCACCATGGGTCCCGGCGAACGGCTCTCGGTCCTGGAGCAGGACCACTTCAAATATGACGACTGCACGGTGATAGAGACAGTGCTCCGCGGGCACACTGTGCTCTGGGACATAATGCAGGAGAAAGACGCGCTCTATGCCAAGGAGGACTTCACGGAAGCCGACGGCATTCGGGCAGCGGAGTTGGAGGAGAAATTCGCTGAGATGGAAGGCTGGAACGCCGAGAGCGACGCCGCCGCGCTCCTCTCGGGTCTCGGCATCAAGGAAGACTACCACTACTCGCTGATGCGCGACATGAGCGCCAACGAGAAAGTACGCGTACTGCTCGCAAAGGCTCTTTTCGGAAATCCCGACAACCTGCTGCTCGACGAGCCCACCAACGACCTTGACCTCGACACTGTGGCATGGCTTGAAAACTATCTCTGCAACTTCGAGAACACCGTGCTGGTGGTGAGCCACGACCGTCACTTCCTGGACGCAGTGAGCACCCACACCCTCGACATCGACTACAATAAGATTTCCCTTTTCGCCGGCAACTACAGTTTCTGGTATCAGTCGAGCCAGCTCGCGCTTCGCCAGCAGCAGATGGCAAACAAGAAGGCGGAGGAAAAGAAGAAGGAACTGCTCGAATTCATACGCCGCTTCTCGGCGAATGTGGCAAAGTCCAAGCAGACCACTTCGCGCAAGAAGATGCTTGAGAAACTTAACATCGAGGAGATCCAGCCATCTACCAGACGCTATCCGGGCATAATCTTCACACCTTGCCGCGAGGTCGGCAACAAGATTCTTGAAGTGAAGGGTCTAAAGGCAAGTGTGGATGGAGAAGTGCTGTTTGAGGATGTCAATTTCCAGATAGAGAAAGGCGACAAAGTGGCTTTCCTGAGCCGCGACCCGCGCGCCATGACAGCCCTCTTCGAGATAGTGATGGGCAACCGTAAGGCTGACGCCGGCGATTTCGACTGGGGACAGACCATCACCAACGCCTATCTTCCGCTCGACAACAGCGCATTCTTCAATACCGACATGAACCTTGTGGACTGGCTGTGTCAGTATTCTAAAGACTCTTCCGAGATATACCTCAAGGGCTTCTTAGGGAAGATGCTGTTTAGCGGCGAGGACGTGCTTAAGAAAGCGAGCGTGCTTTCGGGCGGCGAGAAAATCAGGTGCATGATAGCGCGGATGATGCTAACCGACGCCAACACACTGGTGCTCGACTCCCCCACCAACCATCTGGACCTGGAGTCGATACAGGCGTTCAACAACACGCTCCAGAACTTCAAGGGAGTAATCCTGATGGCGAGCCATGACCACGAGTTCATTCAGACAGTGTGCAACCGCATCATAGAGCTGACCCCCAACGGCATCATCGACAAGATGATGGACTATGACGACTATATCACCGACGACAAGGTGGCAGCGGCACGCGAACGCCTCTACGGCAGCAACTGATTGAAAATTCCAGCGAAATAAATGTAAAAAAGTCCGGGAGGCTCGATTGCCTCCCGGACTTTTTTTATGCAGCCGTCACCGGTCAGTTGCCCATATCCGAAAGGAACTTGATGCGGACAAGCCTGATTTCCTCCTCGGTGTATTCATCGCCGAGATTCTGGATAGCCTCCTCGAGATTGTCTTCTTCTGTCTCGCTGAAGTAATCTATAATGTCTTCTTCCACTCCCTCCTCAAGCACATCCTTGAGGAAGTAGTCAATATTTATCTTTATTCCGGCGGCAACGATAGCCTCGAGTTCGTCGAGAAGCTCATCGAAGTCAAGGCCCTTTCCTTCGGCGAGTTGGTCGAGGGCGATTTTCCTGTCGATACCGGAAATGAGATAAACCTTCAGTTTCGATTTGTTTGGCATCATGCGCACCTTGAAATCTTCCGGACGCACGATGTCGTTGGCCTTTACATATTCCTTTATAGTGTCAATGAATTCGGCTCCGAACCGTTTCGCCTTGCCGTTGCCGACACCCGGGATGTATGCGAGTTCCTCCATGGTGACGGGATAAGTGGTTGCCATAGCCTCGAGGGAAGCCTCCTGGAACACCACGTATGGAGGGAGGTCGAATCTGCGGGCGATTTTCTTTCTGAGGTCGATAAGAATTTTGTAAAGCACCTCGTCGGCGGCGCCTCCGCCCGCCTCCGGCTGAGGCTCGGGATCGGAGTCAGAGATGTCGGAGTCTTCCACCACCTTGAAATTCGGGGATGGATTCTTGATAAACTTTTTACCTTTTGCGGTCACTTTTAGGATACCGTAGTTTTCAAGGTCGCGTTTGAGATAACCGGCGATGTCAGCCTGACGTATCACGGCTGCAAGGAACCTTTCGTCGGTGTTAGGCATGCATCCGAATACATCGAGCTGATCGTGTTCGTTAGCGCGTATTTCGTCGGTAGCGCGTCCGATCATGACGCAAGTGATGTATTCGGCCTTGAATTTTTCTTTTAGAGCGAGGGCCGTCTCGATGACGGCGCAAAGTTCTTCTGTTGCTTCCACAAGTGTTTTAGGATGTTTGCAATTGTCGCAGTTGCCACAATTGTCATTTTCATAGTTTTCACCGAAATAATGCAGGAGTATTCGGCGTCGGCACACCGACGACTCGGCATAGGCGGCGGTCTCAATGAGCAGCTGCCTGCCGATCTCCTGTTCGGCCGGGGTTTTAGAGATCATTAGTTTGTCTAATTTCTGAAGGTCCTTGCGCGAATAGAAAGCGACGCATACGCCTTCGCCACCGTCGCGGCCGGCACGCCCGGTCTCCTGATAGTATCCCTCGAGACTCTTGGGAATGTCGTAGTGGATGACATATCTGACGTCGGGCTTGTCGATACCCATACCGAAAGCGATTGTGGCGACAATGACGTCTACATCCTCGTTGAGGAAAGCGTCCTGGTTTTCGCTTCGCTGGGCTGAGTCCATACCGGCATGGTATGGGAGCGCCTTGATGTTGTTGACCTTCAGAAGCTCAGCCAGTTCCTCCACTTTCTTTCTGCTCAGGCAATAGACGATACCGCTTTTGCCCGGGCGCTGCTTGATGAAGCGGATTATGTTGGCGTCGATTTCTTTAGTCTTTGGTCTTACTTCATAATATAGGTTTTCTCTGTTGAAACTTGATTTAAAAATACTCGCGTCCAGCATGCCGAGGTTCTTCTGAATGTCATGCTGCACCTTAGGAGTTGCGGTTGCGGTGAGGGCGATAACCGGCCTGAGACCTACCTTCGCGATGATTGGACGGATTTTGCGGTATTCCGGTCTGAAATCGTGTCCCCACTCCGAGATGCAGTGAGCCTCGTCAACGGCATAGAAAGATATGTCCACGTTGCGGAGAAAAGCCACGTTCTCATCCTTTGTGAGCGACTCTGGAGCCACATAGAGGAGTTTTGTCTTACCGGCTATGATGTCTTTCTTCACCTTCTCCACCGCCGAACGCGACAGGGAGGAGTTAAGGAAATGCGCCACGCCGTCATATTCCGAGAAGTTTCTGATGGCGTCGACCTGATTTTTCATCAGGGCGATGAGAGGGGAGATCACGATAGCCGTGCCTCTTGATATGAGGGCAGGCAACTGGTAGCAGAGCGATTTGCCCCCGCCGGTGGGCATAAGCACAAAGACATCGTTGCCATCAAGCAGAGACTCTATGATCTGCCGCTGCTGGCCTTTAAATGTGCTGAAACCAAAATGTTGTGTCAGTGCGTCTGAGAGTAAATCGGATACTGCCATATATTCAAGGATTGAGGAGCGGATTTCGCCGCTTTCGTGGATACTACACAAAATTAATGATTTTTTTCGAAACCACAAATTAATTTCGAAAAAACATAGCGATAATTATACACAAAAGAATACCCGATACACTCGGGGAGTGCATTGCGAGGTATGTTTTTTCTAATCACGCAGATGCGCAAAGACGCTGAGTTTCTCTGACTTGTGGAATTTTTTTGAGTGAGTGAAGCGCGCTGAGGCGGCGTGCTTCGCTTGCCGCTGCTCCCGACTCAGTGTGGCTTCGCTCTTGGGTAGGAGTTCGCGCGTGAGAGCGCGGAGGGAGCGGCCTCGGGACGCGACGTGTTGTCTTTGCGGATTTGCATGAGAGGTTTAAATCACTTCGCGAGGTACGTCTTTGTTTCATTTTGACGTGGATTAGTGGTTGGACATCGGGAGGGGTACCCGGTTTCCTTCTTCACTTATTGAAAAGAATCAGATGAGCGTACTTGAAAATCCTAAAGAAAGTTAAGAATAAATGACAAATTAAACCATTTCGCCGGATGGTGGTCATAAACACGTAAACAATCGAAAAACAGAAATAAATCGAAATAAAAACAGAAACAACGAAGTCGACAGAACGACTTCATAAATTAAGGAAACGATGAAAAGAATATTAATGACACTTTCACTTGCCGCTATGCTGGCAATTCCGTTGATCACCAACGCCCAGGAGGCTACCCCCTGCAAGAAAGGCGACAAGTCCGCAATATGCTGCCAGGCAAAGGGCAACGCACAGTGCAAACAGGAATGCAAAGGCAATTGCACACCCGAGTGCAAGGCAAAGTGTGAGGCTCAGGGTAAAGCCGAATGTAAGGCTCAGTGTAAGGCTCAGGGCAATGCCCTGTGTAAAGCAGCCAAAGACTCATGCAAGGCAGCTACTCCTTGCAAGAAAGTATGCCGTGACGCCCGCAAGGCGAAAGGCAAGAAACATGTCGACATAAGGAAGAAAGGACACAGAAGCGACCGTCATGGCAAGATGATGAGCCGCAGAGACGGACAGAACGTTCTCTTCGAGGGTATCACACTGACCGCCGAGCAGCAGCAGAAGATGCAGTCGCTGAGAGAGCAGCAGCGCGCCGACGGCCGCAAGGCTAAAGCCGACATGAAAGCCCAAAAGTCGGAAGATCGTCAGAAAAGGTTTGCCGCCTACGAAAAGGAAGTGGAGAAAATCCTGACCCCCGAACAGTACAAGCAATATGAGGCAAACAAAGCGGCAATGAAAGAGCGCCGCATGAAAAAAGCCAACCGCTGACACATCGACTATATATACAATGGACCCCGACTTTCATAAGCCGGGGTTTAACTTTATTCCGCCACCCAGACTCTGAGATGGACGATACCTTTGCCGAATCCGATAGGGCGGCAAACGAAGATGCGGTTGTTGAGCCAATCATACGGGGAGTCTACCGGAGCCTCGAAGCGAGGCGAGGTAGTGAAGTATTGACCTTTCTCCAACGGCACACTGACTCCCTGATTCCTGACGTTGACCATTACGGAATCGGATGTTAGAATGGTATAGATGGCGTCGTATTTCACTCTGCCTCTGACGGTGTCGACCATTTGATAGTCGGCTCCACCCGGAAGAATACTTGCCGAGATTCCGCCGTCGACATATCCGCCGGAAATCGGTATCATGACTCTTTTACCGCCCGGCACTTCGCCCGCGAGTCTCGCTTCGCCACATTCGGCATGGATGTCGAAAACATGGCGCAATGCGGGAGCTTGAGGTGGCTCGGGGCTTGCGCAGAATATAGTGGAAAACATCACTAATAGAGAGGCAAAGGTTTTGCGGGAAATGAGTCTGATCAAATTCATAGTTTTTTTATTTTGCAAATTTACAATTTTTCGAGATATTTTACTAATTTTGTAGGAAAGAAGTCTAAACTTCAAAAAGAGACCGGCTGTAAATGAATAAAAGGTAGTAAAAACATCAACCCATCAACCATGAAAATAAAGACCGTATTGCTGTCTATGGCATTGCTCATGTCGATGCCCCTGCTCTGCTCAGGCTCAGAGAATGAATGTAGGAAAGTGAAACAGATCGACAACGGAGGAAGCGGAATGTTTCGCGCTGTCGCCGTGTCGGAAGAATCACTGCCCGGTTTTGTCGTGTATAGACCCGAAGACATGCTCCGGGCATCGGCAAGAGAAAACAAACTTCCTATATTGATATGGTGCAACGGAGCTTGCTCCGACACCTCCATCGATTATGAGCGGATGCTCGTGGACCTGGCATCGCACGGCTATGTGGTAATAGCGCTCGGAGACATTAAGTTTACACCCGATGAACGTGTCGTAGCCCACACAACCCAGGAGATGGTAAGGAAAGCGATAGACTGGATCAAAGGAGAGTCGGCGAGAGACAACAGTCCCTATAAGGGTAATGTGGACACCGAGAGGATAGCTGCCGCCGGACACTCCTGCGGAGGAGCGCAGGTTCTCGCCAACGCGAGCGACAGCGACCTGAAGACGTGTCTGATCCTGAACGCCGGAATGGGAGACATGGAGATGGCGGGCGCATCGCGAGAATCGCTGTGTCACCTGACGGTTCCGGTGCTATACATGACGGGAGGACCGGAAGATGTGGCTTACAGCAACGCTCTTCTCGACTATGACAGAATCTCGGGCGTGCCCGTGACACACGCCGACCTGGCTACCGCCGGACATGGAGGCACCTACCACGAGCAGGGAGGAGGCGATTTCGGCAGAATGGTCCGAGACTGGCTCGACTGGCAACTGAAAGGAAAGGAATCAAACAAACGCATCTTCGCGCAAAACGACACAATGACATATCCGGGATGGACTATCAGAAGCAAAGGCTACGGCAACAATGTGAGGGAATACATCATCCCGGCAGAAGGGAAGAATGTCTATGGCATAGAGGCAACACCTGAAGGTGAGGGTAAAAAGGGAGTCGCCATAATAAGCCACGGATTCAACGGAAACCATTATTTCGGACGCGACTATTTCGACACCCTCAACAGTTTAGGCTACATCGCCTACACGTTCGACTTCCCATGCGGCAGCGTCTGGAGCCGCAGCGACAACAATACCGTCAATATGTCGGTGATAGACGAGAAAAACACCCTTAAGTCGATTGTCGGTCATTATCTCGAGCGTCCGGACGTGGACAAGGAAAGAATCGTACTTATTGGCGAAAGCCAGGGAGGACTTGTATCGGCGCTTGCCGCCGGAGAACTGCAGGACACGGTGAGCAGTCTTGTGCTGATTTATCCCGCGCTCTGCATCCCCGACGACTGGAACAACCGCTACAAAACCGAAGCCGACATACCAGAAGTGACCGACATGTGGAAAGTGCCCATAGGTCGCCGTTACTTCCTGGAAGTAAGAGGCCTGGACGTTTACGGGCTCATAACCCGCTATCAGGGACCCGTACAGATAATCCACGGCTCAAAAGACCCGATAGTACCCTTAAGATACTCTGAAGACGCCATGAAGCGCTACCGCGACGCCCACCTCGGCGTGATACCCGGAGCCGGCCACGGCTTCAACCCGAAAGAACGCGAAGTATCCACCACCTTCGTCAAAGAATTCCTCGAATCCCAAAAATAACCTAACGCCATCTAAAGCAGTGCGTGCTGTAGCGTAAATACTTTAATTCACGGTTTCAATTGTCGAACCATCGTCGCCCAAGTCTAAAACCCAATTATGCATTGTCTACACGTCGCGTCCGGAGGTCGCTCCCTCCACATCGCGACGCGTGTATGCTATTCTGTGTGAATTGTCGTTTTTTTACGTAGGATATCTGACATTTCATGTGTCGTTCATGTGTCGTTCTCGGGTCATAAACTGTGATTGCTTGGTGAATTGGGATTTTTTTGTTAATTTTGCGCAATAAAACCCAATATTGATTAAGATAATCAATAATCGCTGATTTGTTTGGCACAGGAATTGTTATTACTTCAGCACATGCTGGCGAAAGCAAGAACCGCTGCAAACGGCAATAGAAAACAGGAATAAAATATATAAGACCAAAATGAACGTAACGTTTGAAAAAATCGACGAGGTCAACGGCCTCGTGACAGTAGAACTGGTGAAGGCTGACTATGCCGACCAGGTGAAGAAGGCTCTGAAAAACATAGCCAAGAACCGTCCCGAACCCGGCTTCCGTCCCGGCCATACCCCTATGGGTCTGATTGAAAAGAAATATGGCGAGGCTGTGAAATACGACGAAGTCAACAAAGCTACCTCAGAGGCAATATACAATTATATAAAGGACAACAAGCTCCGCGTCCTCGGCAATCCCATGCCGGAGGCCGACGAGAATTTCAATATCAAAAACGACGACTTCACCTTCAAATTCAAAGTAGGTCTTGCGCCTGAAATCAAAGCTAATGTAGGCAAGGACATGACCGTGCCCTACTACAACATCGAGGTGACCGACAAGATGGTGGAAGACCAGGACCAGAACCTTCGCCGTCGTTTCGGCAAGCAGGAGTCCGGCGAAGAGGTTGACGAGAAGGCTGTGGTCAAAGGCACCATTACCGAGCTCAACGAGGACGGCAGCGTGAAGGAAGGCGGAATCGTTGTGGAAGACGGCATCCTCTCGCCCGAGCACTTCAAAAACGACGAGCAGAAAGCGCTCTTCATCGGCAAGAAGAAAGGTGAGAAGACTGTCTTCAACCCGGCTGTAGCAAGCGGCGACAACGAGGTAGAGCTCAGTTCGATGCTTCATATCGACAAGGGTGATGTCCCCAACCACAAGGGCAACTTTGAGTTTGAGATCAAAGACATCATCGTGCTTAAGCCCGCAGAGCTGAACGAGGAATACTACGAGCATCTCTTCGGCAAAGACGCAGTGAAAGACGAAGAAGGATACCGCGCTAAAGTGAAGGACATGATCGCCATGCAGCTTCACAACGACAGCGACTTCCGCTTCACAATCGACGCTAAAGACGCCATCATGAAAGCAGTCGGTGACGTCACACTTCCCGACGAAGTGCTCAAGGCATTCCTCATGCAGGCAAACGAAAGCCTCAACAACGAGAACATCGACGAGGAATACGCCAAGGCTCGTCCTCAGCTTATATGGCAGCTCGTGAGCGATAAGGTTGGTGAAGACCTGAATGTCGAGGTCACCCCTGAAGACGTTCTAGAACTGGCAAAAGCGATAGCACGCAACCAGTTTGCTCAGTACGGCATGCCTAACGTGCCTGAGGACATCCTCACCAAGTACGCACAGGAGATAGTGTCGGGCCAGCAGGGCGACCAGGTACGCCAGCAGGCGCATGAGACCAAACTGTACTCTTCCATCAAGAACGCTGTCACACTCGACGAGAAGAGCGTATCGGTAGAGGACTTCAACAAACTATTCGTGCCGGCGGAAGCCTGACGTCAGTTTGTCGTCGGGACCGAACGGCCCCAAACCAATGAGAACAATATGAATGATTTTGAAAAATACGCCGTAAAACATATCGGCATCAACAGCAACGCGCTCGACGGATACCGCAAGGCGGTGAACGTATCGGCAGGAGCTGTTCTCCCCCACGCGGACTACATGAATCCGTACATTCTGGAGGAGCGCCAGCTCAATGTGACCCAGATGGACGTGTTCTCGCGCCTCATGATGGACCGCATCATATTTCTGGGCACCCAGGTAACCGACGCGAGCGCCAACATCATCCAGGCGCAGCTGCTCTATCTTGACTCGGTAGATCCGGACAAGGACATCTCGCTCTACATCAACTCGCCGGGCGGCTCTGTGTATGCCGGTCTGGGCATCTACGACACGATGCAGTATGTCAACAGCGATGTCTCCACCATCTGCACCGGCATGGCCGCGTCGATGGCGGCGGTGCTTCTTGTGGCGGGAGAGAAAGGCAAGCGCTTTGCGCTGCCCCACAGCCGTGTGATGATCCATCAGCCGATGGGAGGCATCCAGGGCCAGGCTTCCGACATAGAGATAACCGCCAGGGAGATACTGAAACTGAAAGACGAGCTGTATCGCATCATAGCCAGCCACAGCGGCCAGAGCATCGAGAAAGTGTCGGCAGACAGCGACCGCGACTACTGGATGATAGCCTCCGAGGCAAAGGAATACGGCATGATCGACAAGATTCTGGAAAACCAGAAGAAGAAGTAACCTATGGCAAAGAAAAGTTCAGGTACAGGCCAGAGATGCGCGCTTTGCGGTGCCGTAGACTCCAACACCACCCCGGTGCTGGAGATAATGCCGGGGCTTACGCTCTGCAACGACTGCGTGTCGTATATCGAGACAGCGGCAAAGTCAGAGCTCTCACGCCGGCAAGGTGAGCAGAAGAAAAGTCCGGAGAAGAAATCCTCGATACCAAAGCCGAAAGAAATCAAGAAATTTCTTGACGAGTATATCATCGGTCAGGACGAGGCGAAGAAATATATGTCGGTGGCTGTCTACAACCACTACAAACGTATAGCACGCCTCGACGCAGGGCTTCAGGACAGCGAGGATGTGGACATCGAAAAATCGAACGTCATCCTCGTGGGCCCCACCGGCACCGGCAAGACCCTGTTGGCGAAGACCATCGCAAAACTGCTCGACGTACCGTTCACAATCGTAGACGCCACGGTGCTCACGGAGGCAGGCTATGTGGGCGAGGACATCGAGTCGCTTCTCACCCGACTGCTCCAGGCGTGTGACTACGACGTGAAGAAAGCCGAGCGTGGCATAGTCTTCATAGACGAGATCGACAAGATTGCGCGCAAGAGCGACAATCCGTCGATTACACGCGATGTGAGTGGCGAAGGCGTGCAGCAGGGTCTTCTGAAACTTCTTGAGGGCTCGACAGTGCTTGTGCCGCCCAACGGAGGCAGAAAGCATCCGGAGCAGAAGATGATTCCGGTCGACACGAAAAACATACTCTTCGTATGCGGCGGCGCATTCGACGGCATAGAGCGCAAGATCGCAGCGAGGCTCAACACCCACATCGTGGGCTACGGCCACAACAACAGCGACGCCAAGAAGCAGCGCGACAACCTGATGAAGTATGTGATGCCGCAAGACCTGAAGTCATTCGGACTGATTCCGGAAATCATAGGGCGACTTCCGGTGCTCACCGCGCTTGACCCGCTTGACAGGGAGGCACTTCGCAGAATCCTTGTGGAGCCAAAAAACGCCATCGTTCGCCAGTATGTGAAACTCTTCGAGATGGACGGCGTGACGCTGACGTTTACCGACGAAGCCCTCGACACAATCGTGGACAAGGCGATTGAGTACAAACTCGGAGCCCGCGGCCTCCGCAGCATCGTGGAGACAGTGATGGTGGACGCGATGTTTGAGGTGCCCTCCTCCAAGAAAAAAGAATTCGAGGTGACCTCGGAATATGTTCTTGAGAAACTTCAGAAAAATCCGGGACTGAACCAATCAGCCTCCAAAGAGTGAAGAGGAATCTCATCATCCTGACAAAAACTCATCATTGAGTATCCGGAAATACAATTTTTGGCAAAATACATCGTTAAAAAAAGAGGAAGAGAAAACATTCCTCTTTTTTTATTGAACAACAGACAATGAACAGAAAGTTTCTCGCCGCCATAGCCATCGCGGCAGGCACCGCGCTCGGCGGCTACGCCAAGGAAGAGGTGATCATGACGGTCAACGGCACTGATGTGAGCCGTTCGGAATTCGAATACCTCTACCATAAGAATCAACAGCAGCAGGTGGATCCCCTCACTCTGGAGGAATACGCCGAAATGTTTAAGATCTACAAACTGAAAGTTGCCGACGCCCTTGACCAGCGTCTTGACACCCTCCCCTCATTCGTCAGCGAGATGAAGCAGTACAGGTCAGACCTCGCGGCACCCTATCTCACCGACTCCACATATCTCAACAGTCTTGTGCAGGAAGCGTTTGAACGCAGTCGCGAAGAGGTGGAGGCATTCCACATAATGCTTTCGAAAGGACGCACTCCGGAGGAGAACAGGGCTGAGCGGGCGAAAGCCGACTCCATACGCCAGGCACTTCTCACCGGCGCGGACTTCGCGGCACTTGCCAAACAATATTCCGTAGACCGTGGCAGCAACGACCGGGGAGGCCGAATGGGCTACATCACGGAAGGGCGCTTCCCGTATGCATTCGAGAAGGCAGCCTTCACCCTCAAGCCCGGCGAGATATCCGAAATCGTAGAGTCCCCGCAGGGCTATCATGTGCTGAAAGGCGGCAAACACCGCGCTGCTCGCGGCACTGTTCTTGCCGAGCACATCATGAAGATGGTGCCTCAGGATGCCTCAGCCGATATAGACGCCAAGGCGAAAGCGGAAATTGACAGCATCTACAAGGTGGTATGCGCCAATCCGGAGAAATTCGAGGATCTCGCGCGTCAGTTGAGCGACGACAAGGGTTCCGGACGAAACGGCGGCAAACTCAACTGGTTCGGAGCCGGCATGATGGTGGAGCCATTTGACTCGGCGTCTTTCGCAATCGCCGTTGGAGAGATTTCCACACCGGTAAGAAGCCAGTTTGGCTGGCATGTCATCAAGAAGCTCGATGCCCGGGGTCCCGAGAGCCTTGAGCAGCTGAAGCCCGCTATGCTTCAGCGCATCACGAGCCAAAACGACGAGCGCAGCCTTCTCATCCGCAAGAACCTCATATCCAAACTCGCCAAGAAACATAAAGGTAAGCTCAACGACAAAAACGTAGATCTTATCTGCAACGATGTCCTCAAGAGCGGCATGGACTCCGCATGGAACGCCAAGGTCAGGGACGCAGCCGGCTACGGAGCCATCGAGATCGCCAACGTAGGCAAGAAGAAATACTCCCTCGCCGACTGGGCAATCCCCCACACGGCTGTAACAATCAGCGACGGCGAGACCGCGAGCGAACAGCTCCGCAGAATGCTGGAATTCTATCTCGGCAACCTTCTGGTGGAAGAGGAAGAGAACTGGCTTGAGGCAAACGAGAAAGGATACGCCAACCTACTGAACGAATACCGCGAGGGATCACTGCTTTATGAGGCAAGCGTTCGCCGGGTATGGGACAAGGCGGCGAAAGACACCGAGGGACTCAACAGATATTTCGAGACCCACCGCTCCGACTACGCATGGCAGAAGCCACACGCCAAGGGCATCCTCGTGCAGGCATCCACCGACTCCGTAGCCGACGAGATAAAGGGACGCCTCAAGGAAATGAAAGACGAGAGCGAACTCAAGAACATCCGCAAGCATTATGTTGGAAAGGCAACGATAGAGCCGATACTCATGGAGCAGGGACAGAACGGGATGGTCGACAACATCATGTTTGGAGGAGACCCCGTGAAGCCGAACAACAAGCGCTACACCACATATTTCTTATGGAATCCCCGACTGCTGAACGCTCCCGAAAGCATGACCGACGTCAAGGGGCTCGTGACCGGCGACTATCAGAACCAGCTCGAAAGCGACTGGGTAGAGGAACTGAAAGCCAAATATCCGGTAACGGTAAACAGCAAAGTGCTGAAGAAGGTTAAATGACAATAAAGAAATAAAGTCACAAAAATGCGGAGTCGAGGCAAGGCTCCGCATTTTTTATGAGACAGACTCCAAGTAACGCGATTGTAAGTTGCGCAAATGGGAATTTTTTTGTAATTTTGCTTGATGAAGCATAGTGTGCAAATAGTACTCGCTGTTCTATTGGCGGTGTGTGCCGGATGTAGGTCTGAAAAAAGCGATTCGGAAGTCACGGAGGCTGAGATTGCGGCTCAATACCGAGACTCGGTACTTCTGCTGTCGGATGTTGAGAGGCTGCTTCCGCCAGCCATCACTCCGGAAGACAGTCTGCGTCTCGCGCAGTCAATAATAGACGAATGGATCGACGGCCTGCTGATAGAGGATCTTGCCGCAAGCCAGATCGATGACTATGAACGGGTGGAGCGGCTCACACGCCGCTACCGCCGCAGCCTCATAGCGGAATCCTACCGCCGCAAGACCCGGGAGCAGGGAGTGCAGCCGGTAGACGTGGAAGCAGTAAGAGACTACTACCGCGCCCACATGAGTCAGATGAAGCTTGAGCGACCGATAGTGAAGGGGCTGTTTATAAAACTCCCTACCGGTTCCCGCCGGCTCGAAGACATCCGGTTATGGATGCGCAATCCGTCGCCGGAAACTTATGACGAGCTGGAGAACATCCAGACCAAAGAGAATGCCGTGTTCCGGTATTTCGACGACAAGTGGCTGGACTTCGACGTCCTTTCCGGCGAGATACCCTACCGGTTTGGCAATGCCGACCAATGGCTCGCGGAAAACGTGGATTTCGAGATGGAGCACAACGGCAACACATATATACTTCACATAGCGGACTACCGTGGGAGCGGGAGCGTGATGCCCGAAGACTACGCGTCGCCGCTGATAGAAGACAGAATGAAAACGAGCAATCTCGAAGACTACGAGCGTGCCCTTGTGAGGGCGCTCCGCAGCAAAGCGATTGAAAAGAAAATATTGAAAGTAGGCAAATACAGGAAATGAAAAAGACCCCAGCAATAGCATTAGCGGCATTAGCCGCCCTTGCCACGAGCGCCATCGCGGCCGACACCGCGAGCGGTCCGAAAAAGAACGTGATCGATGAAGTGGCGTGGATAGTGGGCGACAACGCCATATATAAGTCGGAAATCGAAGACCAGTACGCGCAGATGCGAAGTCAGGGGATAAGCCCGGGCGGCGACCCCTATTGCGTGATACCGGAGCAGTTGGCTGTAGAGAAACTCTACCTGCACCAGGCGAAGCTCGACACCATCGAGGCTCCCCTTAGCCAGTTGTCGTCGGGTGTGGACCGCCACATGAATTTTTTCGTCAGCAACCTCGGAAGCCGCGAAAAGGTGGAGGAATATTTCCGCAAGCCGTGGAACGCCCTGCGCGATGAAGTGCTTGAGAAGATGAAGACCAACTATATCATGGAGCAGGTGCAGTCCAACCTCACCAAGGGAGTGAAGGCGACACCCAACGACGTAAAGAAATATTACGCCAAGCTTCCCGACGACAGCATACCGTTTGTACCGATGCAGGTGGAGGTTCAGATCGTGCAGCTCAACCCCGTGATTCCTAAGCAGGAAATAGAGGACGTGAAGGCACGTCTTCGCGACTATGCCGACAGGGTCAACAAAGGAGAGATGCAGTTCTCTACCCTCGCCATCATGCACAGTCAGGATCCCGGAAGCGCCATGAAGGGTGGAGAACTCGGATATGCCAACCGGACAGACTATGTGCCGGAATTCGCCAATGTGGCGTTCAACCTCAGCGACCCCAAGAAAGTGAGCCGCATAGTGGAGACCGAATACGGCTACCACATAATCCAGCTAATCGACAAGAGGGGTGATCAGGTGAATGTGAGACACATACTGCTGCGTCCCCATGTCAGCGACAAAGACTTGCGCGACGCCACAATGCGTCTCGACTCGCTGCGCAAGGAGATTGTGGCGGGGAAATATGCGTTTGACGAATGCGTGCGCTACGTGAGCCAGGACAAGGACTCCCGCAACAACAAGGGCATCATGGTCAACAGCAATCAGGAAAGTTCGCTCTTCGGCACCACGCGCTTCGAGATGCAGGACCTTCCCTCGGAAATAGCCCAGCGCATAGAGAGCATGGAGCCCGGCGACATGAGCGAGCCGTTTATCATGACCGACAAGAAGAAGAATCAGGAAGTGGCGGCGATAGTGCGCCTGCACCTTCGTGTTCCCGGCCATAAGGCGAACCTCAGCGAAGACTACAACATGCTCAAGCACATGTATGAGAACCACGCCAAGGAACAGATAATCAAAGACTGGGTGGAGAAAAAGATAAAGGACACCTACGTGCACATCTCCGAAGGATGGAACAACTGCGAGTTCCGCTACGAGGGATGGGAAAAGGAGCAATGACCCGGTATCAGAAAATATTTTCCGCCACAATGGCAATAATGCTGCTGGCATTTGCCGGCAGCATCGTTTTCAGTGCCTACGCCCAGCAGGCACGCAAAAAGAACGCCCGCACGAGCGAGCAGAGCTATACTCGCCCGAAGCCTAAAAAACCGGTCAAGCCGGTGATTCCAGGCGAGAACCGCTACAGGAGCGACAAGGTGTTTCTGGAATACGCCGACAGCCTCTACAAACTGCATTCGTGGAACGACACCATAGAGAAGCAGATAGTAAGCGGCAACGTGAAATTCCGTCAGGGCTCGCTCTGGATGTTTTGCGACTCCGCTTATTATTACCCCGGCATCAACTCGATGGATGCCTTCGGCCATGTCCGCATGGAGCAGGGCGACACCCTCTTCGTATATGCCGACCAGCTTTTCTACAACGGCAACGACCGCCTTGCCAAACTCACCAACGGCCCCAGCGAGCCGAAAGTGCGTCTGAAGGACCCGAGCGGAGAACTGATTACCGACACCCTCGACTACGATGTGAACTTGGAGACAGGTTTCTACGGATGCGGGGGCCAGCTGCGCGATGAAGTCAACACACTGTCGTCGGTGTTCGGACAATACAACAGCCGAACCAAAGACGCGGAATTCTTCTACGATGTGGAGCTCATCAACCGCAAGGACAACTTCCGGCTGCTTAGCGACACACTCTACTACAACACGGGCACTCACCTCGCCCGCATCGACAGCCCCACCGACATCTTCGGAGCCAACGACACAATCCGCGCTACCAGAGGCTGGTATGACACGCGGGTCGGCAATCTCGAGATGACAAACCGCGCGATCCTCATCCACAAGGACTCACTCGGACGGGCAACTACTCTGGAGGGCGACTCGATAGTGTATGACAAGGCAACCCGCGTCAGCCGCGCTTATCAATACCGCGACATCACAAAATTAGGGCAGCCGACAGTGATTACCGACACCGCCAGCAAGATAATCCTTGTGAGCGGATTCGGAATGTATAACGACTCAACGCGAGAGGCGTTCGCCACCGAATATCCGCTACTGAAGGAGTAT
The DNA here is from genome assembly GCA_017626045.1 of Muribaculaceae bacterium. Classification (GTDB taxonomy): domain Bacteria; phylum Bacteroidota; class Bacteroidia; order Bacteroidales; family Muribaculaceae; genus Lepagella. The sequence continues at coordinate 23,351 of JAGAJP010000027.1, forward strand.
TCACGTCCCGACACGCTATATCTGCGCGCCGACACCATATTCACGTATATGCTCACGGATACGCTATGGGTTCCGAAATTCGAGCCGAGCCGCCATGTGAAGGCGCCGTTCCGACTGGCAGACGTGAAGTATCTGGAGTGGCCTGCCGACAGCAATCTGATGCCGCCATTGACGCGCCCGGAAATGATGTCGCTTCTCGACCGATTCCTGAAATCACTCGCGACACCGGAAGCGCCGGTGTTCGCGGAACTACCGGAAGCACCGGTGACCGAAGGACTTCCGGAAGAACAGAATGACTCGACCGGCGCTCCTACGGACACACTGACGAATCCGCTCCCCGCAATGCAGGAAGCAGCCGCCGGAGTGCCCCCGACTGCGGATAAAGACAGTGTGGAGATGGTCATAGACCGCATCCGCGACTATCATGTGGCTAAAGCCTATCCGCGCGCCCGCTTCTTCAATCCGGACGCCCAGGGAGTAGCCGACACTCTGGAGTTTTATGAAAACGACTCCCTGCTGTATATGAAGCGTAAACCGGTGGTATGGAGCGGCGAACGCCAGGTGACGGGAAAGGAAATAATCCTGCACTTCAATGACTCGACAGTAGACCACGCGCTTCTGCCGCAGACAGGATTCATGGCGGAGTATGTAGACGAGGATTTCTACAACCAGCTGTCGGGAAAGAAGATGGAGGCATGGTTTGAAGACGACTATCTGAAGCGGCTGTATGTGGAGGGCAACGTGCAGGTGATAATGCTTCCGATGGAAAACGACTCGTCGTACAACAAACTGGTAGACGCCGAGAGTAGCCATATGACGGTGGAGATGCACGAGCGTCAGATTGAGAAAATAAAGATGTGGCCGGAAGTAACGGGCAACACCACACCGATATTCCTCGTGAAAAGGGCACAGAAATATCTACCCGGATTCCAGTGGCTCGACGCCATACGTCCGAAGCGAATAGTGGTGGACGGGGTGCTAAGGTGGGCCGACGAACTCGGAGAACTGCCGGAGGAACTTGAAATATATTTCGAGGATTGACATGGACATCATCAGACAACTGCCAGACTCAGTGGCCAACCAGATAGCCGCGGGCGAGGTGATACAACGCCCGGCGTCGGTGATTAAGGAACTCGTGGAAAACGCGGCAGACGCGGGAGCCACGGAAATCCGGATCTATGTGAAAGATGCCGGCAAGACGATGATACAGGTAATCGACAACGGCAACGGCATGTCGGAGACCGACGCCCGAATGGCGTTTGAGCGACACGCCACCTCCAAGATACGCAACGCCGAAGACCTCTTCGCACTCCACACCATGGGCTTCCGCGGCGAGGCGCTCCCCTCGATCTGCGCCATCTCTCAGATTGAGATGCGCACACGCACCGCCGACTCCCAGATGGGGACACGCCTCGTGATCAACGGCAGCCGGGTAGAGACACAGGAGCCATGCATATGCGAAAAAGGAACCTCGCTGACAGTGCGCAATCTGTTTTTCAACCTTCCGGCACGCCGCAAGTTCCTGAAGTCGGATGCCGGGGAACTTGGTCACATCATGCGGGAATTCGAGCGTATGGCTCTTGTCAACAACCGCCTTCGAATGAGCATCGATACCGGCACCCGCGTGATGGACCTTCGCCCCGGGAGCATGCTGCAGAGAATCAACGACCTCTGGAAAAACAACCTCAACATGCAGCTCATTCCGGTAGATGTCGACACAGAGCTGGTGAAAATCACCGGATACGTTTCGCGTCCGGAATATGCACGACGCAGGAATCCTCTGTGGCATCTGATAGCCAACGGAAGACATATCAACCATCTGAGGATGCACAAAGTGATAACCGGATGTTTCGAGCGTCTGATAGCCCCCGACACACAGCCTTGCTATTTCATCAGGATAGAAGTCGATCCGAGCGACATCGACATCAATATCCATCCGAGCAAGAACGAGGTAAAGCTCGAGCGGGAGAAGGAGATACTCAGCATATTGGGAGCGAGCGTGAAGGCGGCGCTCGGTAAATTCGCCGCCGCGCCACAGATAGACTTCGACACGGAACTCGTGCCGGTGCAGCCCCGGGGAGAGGCAACTGAAAGTCCAGGCATCGAAGTGCCGTCTGACTACAACCCGTTTGCCATAGGAGAAGAAACCGAGACCGGCGCAGAATCGCCCGTCACGCTCCGAACCGGTCATCAAGAGGCATACACAGGAAGAGGCGGATCTGCATCAAGGAGCAATCTACGCAACTGGGACACACTCTACACACGGTTTATGAACCGTCAGGAGGAGACAGCCGAAGCAGCCAAGCCTGTGGAAGGAGTGCTTCCGACTCAGGAAGAGCCTGCCAAGTCACGCACAAAGGAATGTTTCCAGTATGCCGAAAAATACATAGTGACGACATCGCGCGCCGGCATCATGGTAATAGACCAGCACCGCGCCCATCTGAAGATATTGTATGAGGATTTTCTGCGGAGCGTAAGGCGTATGGAGGTTACGAGCCAGAGGGTGCTCTTCCCGGAGACAATAGAACTCGACGACTCGCGCCAGGCGGCCCTGACCCGTATGCACGATGAGCTGAGCGGCATCGGCTTCGACCTTGAATATGAGGAAGGCACCCGCTGGAGGATAGCGGCAGTGCCTACTATGATCAGCGCCGGAAGCGCCTGCGACGTGGTGGAGAGAATCCTCGACTCGGTATGTGAGGAAAGCGACGGCTATGGTGTGGACGGTAATCCTGTAGGCGACATAATGGAAAAGATGGCACTCGTGATGGCGAGGAGCGCCGCGATAGTAAGGGGTAGAGTGCTGACCGCCGAGGAGATGGACTCCCTGGTGGGACGCCTCTTCTCGCTTCCGGATCCGTCGCTGACCCCGGCAGGCAAACGGACATTCACGATTCTCGATGAGGAACGTCTGAAATCACTCTTGGGATGAAAGCTTACAAATCCGGAAAACTTTTCCGGATTTTTTTATTGGAATATGTTTGATTTCTGAAAATTTTTCACGAACTTTGTAGACGAAGAAATTGAACTTATCAAACGAACTCATTCTATTATAAAAATGTCTGAACAGAAGAAACAGTACACCCATGATGAGGCCTATCAGGGCGCTCTTGAATATTTCAAGGGCGATGAACTGGCAGCAAGAGTGTGGGCAAGCAAGTATGCACTAAAGGACTCGTACGGGAACCTATACGAGAAAAATCCCGACGACATGCACCACCGGATAGCCTCCGAACTGGCGCGCATAGAGCGCAAATACCCCAATCCTATGAGCGAGGAAGAAATCTTCGGGCTCATCAAGGACTTCCGCTATATAGTGCCGCAGGGAAGCCCCATGGCGGGAATCGGCAATGACTTTCAGGTAGGGTCTCTCTCAAACTGTTTCGTAATCGGACTCGACGGCCACCCCGACTCCTACGGCGGCATCATCAGGGAAGACGAAGAGCAGGTGCAGCTCATGAAGCGGAGAGGCGGCGTGGGCCACGACCTCAGCCATCTGCGTCCGAAAGGGACTCCGGTTAAGAACTCCGCAATCACTTCGACGGGACTTGTGCCGTTTATGGAGCGGTACAGCAATTCCACACGCGAGGTGGCACAGGACGGCAGACGTGGAGCACTGATGCTGACAGTAAGCAGCAAGCATCCCGATGCAGAGGCGTTTATCGACGCCAAGATGGAGCAGGGCAAGGTGACGGGAGCCAACGTATCGGTAAGAATCGACGATGACTTCATGCGTTGCGCCGAGTCAGGCACACCCTACCGCCAGCAGTTTCCGGTAAAGTCAGACAATCCCACGGTGGTTCAGGAAGTGGATGCCTCGGCAATCTGGAAAAAGATAGTTCACAACGCGTGGAAAAGCGCCGAGCCGGGAGTCCTCTTCTGGGACACGATAGTGCGCGAGAGCGTTCCCGACTGCTATTCCGACCTTGGATTCGAGACCATCTCCACCAATCCGTGTGGCGAGATACCGCTCTGTCCTTACGACAGCTGCCGTCTGACAGCCATCAACCTCTACAGCTATGTTGAAAAGCCCTTCACTCCGGAGGCGTCATTCAACTTCGATCTCTTCCGCGAGCATGCCGGGAAAGCCCAGCGCATCATGGACGACATCATCGACCTCGAAATGGAGAAAATCGAGTGCATCATATCGAAAATAAAGGAAGATCCTGAGACAGAGGAAGTAAAATATACGGAACTTCACCTGTGGGAGAAGATCCGCGACAAGACACTCAAGGGACGCAGGACCGGATGCGGCACCACCGGCGAAGGCGACATGATAGCGGCATTGGGTCTGCGCTACGGCACACCCGAAGCAACAGCCTTCTCCACCGAGGTTCACAAACAGCTCGCCCTCGCCTACTACAGCGCGTCGGTGACAGCAGCCGAGGAGAGAGGCGCATTTGAGATTTATGACGCCGAGCGGGAGAAAAACAATCCGTTTATCCAGAGGCTTCGCGAGGCAGACCCGGCACTCTACGAACGGATGGTGAAGAGCGGACGCCGCAACATCGCCTGCCTGACGATAGCGCCCACCGGCACTACCTCGCTGATGACGCGCACCACCTCCGGCATAGAGCCGGTGTTCCTTCCCGTCTACAAGCGCAGACGTAAGATTGTGCCCGGTGATGAAAACGTGACCGTGGATTTTGTGGACGAAGTCGGCGACCAGTTTGAGGAATTCGTGGTCTATCATCCGAAATTCATCGACTGGATGAAGACCCGCGGCATCGAGCTGAAGAAAAACATGAGCCAGGAGGAACTTGACGCATTGGTGAAGGAATCGCCATACTACAAGGCAACATCCAACGACATCGACTGGATGGAGAAAGTGAGGATGCAGGGAGCTGTCCAGAAATGGGTGGACCATTCGATTTCCGTCACCATCAACCTCCCGTCGGACGTAAGCGAAGAACTTGTGGGCCGCCTCTACATGGAGGCATGGAAGGCAGGCTGCAAGGGCTGCACGGTATACCGCGACGGTTCACGCAGCGGAGTTCTCGAGGGAGTAAAGAAAAAAGAGGAAGCAAAACCGGCAGGCCTCATACACATACCCGACCATGTGGCAAAGCGTCCCAAGGAACTCGAGGCAGACGTGGTACGTTTCCAGAACAACAAAGAAAAATGGATCGCCTTCGTGGGTCTTGTCGACGGGAAACCGTATGAGATATTCACCGGTCTCGTCGACGACGAAGACGGCATCTTCTGCCCCAAGAGCATCAACCATGGCAAGATCATCAAGGAAATCGATGCCGACGGCAAGAAGAGATACGACTTCCAGTTTATCAACAAGCGAGGCTACAAGACCACCATCGAGGGTCTGAGCGAGAAATTCAAGCCTGAATTCTGGAACTACGCGAAACTGATATCGGGAGTACTCCGCTACGGTATGCCCATCGACCAGGTGATAAAACTTGTCCAGGGACTCGAACTTGACTCCAACAGCATCAACACATGGAAAAACGGAGTGGAGCGTGCTTTGAAGAAATATATACCCAACGGCACTGCGGGTAGCGGCAAATGTCCGAACTGTGGAGCGGAGACACTTGTTTATCAAGAAGGGTGTCTTATATGCACCACATGCGGAAACTCACGTTGCGGCTGAAGCCCCCTATTCAGAACAACAGGCAGCGTAAGCGACCTCAATCATAAGGAAACATAAAAAAATCATTCCATGAAAATAAAGATTCAAATCGATTATCACACCGAATGGGGAGAGAGCCTCTATATAGGAGGCACGCTTCCCGTTCTCGGCGCCTCCAATCTGGAGAAAGCGGCGATAATGGAGATGACCGCGCCGGACATCTGGGCAATAGCGTTTGAGGTTCCCGACGATGTCAGGAGCTTTGAATATACGTTTGTAGTCAAGTCGGAGGGTAAGCCCTGGCGACTTGAATGGGGAGCCCCACACCGGTTTGAGGCGGGCGACGGCATCGCGGAATATGATATACACTCCCTTTGGCAGGACATGCCCTCCGACAAGCCCTACTACTCGTCGGCGTTTGTAGACGGCATGCTGAGCCGTAATTTCCGAGACCAGCCGCTTAAGCCGCGTCCCGGCTGCACGTTATTCCGGGTTCTGGCGCCTATGGTGTCGCCCGATGAAGTGCTCGCGGTCAGCGGTGAATGCAAGATGCTCGGCAACTGGCAGCCGGAACAGGCTCTCGTGTTCAACGACGCCTACTATCCCCTATGGGAAGTACAGCTCGACATGTCGGACGTCACGCTCCCGTTGGAATACAAGTTCCTGATTCTCGACAAGAAGACGCGCAAGGTAAAGGAATGGGAAGCACGCGACAACCGTCATCTTGATTTCTTCCCGGCAGGAAGGGATTCGATTCTCGTGCTTGACGGCGTTCGGTTTGAGAATCCGCGCAGATCCTGGAAAGGAGCCGGAACCGCCATCCCGGTGTTCTCGCTTCGCAGCACGGAAGACGGAGGTGTCGGCGATTTCCACGATCTCAAGAAGATGGTGGACTGGTGTGTCAAGACCGGTCAGAAGATACTCCAGCTGCTTCCGGTCAACGATACCACCAAGACCGGAACCTGGACCGACTCCTATCCCTACAGTGCCAACTCAACGTTTGCACTCCACCCGATGTATGTGCATCTAAAGGCTGTAGGCACTATCAAAGACAAAGAGCGCAGGCACCACTATATAGAAGAAGCAGAGAGGCTCAACGCCCTTCCGCAGGTAGACTACGAGGCAGTGAACGCCATGAAAAACAGCTACATGCGGGAGATATACGCCGAGCAGGGCGAGAAGACACGCCAGACCGACTCCTACAAGGCATTTGCGGAAAGCAATGAATACTGGCTGAGGTCATACGCCGCATGGTCGATACTTCGCGACTTCTTCCACACCGCAGACTGCGGAGGATGGGGTGAATATGCCGTATACGACGAAAAGAAGGTAGACCGCTTCATCAAGGAGCATGAATATGACTTCGGCTACTATTATTTCGTGCAGTATCATCTCGACAGGCAGCTTCGCGAGGTGCGCGACTATGCCCACCAGCACGGAATCGTGCTTAAGGGAGACATCCCCATCGGCGTAGGACGCGAGAGCGTGGACGCCTGGAAAGATCCACAGTTATTCAACATGGACTCTCAGGCGGGGGCTCCACCCGACGACTTCTCGGTATTGGGGCAGAACTGGGGATTCCCCACCTACAACTGGGACGAGATGGCGAGAGACGGCTTCGCGTGGTGGAAAAACCGTTTCCGCAAGATGGCAGAATACTTCGACGCATACCGCATCGACCATATCCTCGGATTCTTCCGTATATGGCAGATTCCGATGGACGCCGTCCACGGGCTACTCGGCTATTTCAATCCGGCACTCCCCTACTCGCCGGAGGAACTGCGTAGGAACTATGACTTCTGGATTCATCCCGAGCTTCAGTGCAGACCCTTCATACAGGAATGGATGCTGACCGATTTCTTCGGCGAATACACTGGCGAAGTAAAGGAAGAGTATCTTGAGGCATCCGGCAACGGCGGCTATCGCCTGAAAGAGCATGTAGACACCCAGCGCAAGGTAGAGGACCATTTCTCGCGTCTTGCACCGGATGAAAAAAACACACGCATCAAGAATGCCCTTCTCGGACTCATCGATGACGTACTCTTTATCGAGGATCCCTATCAGAAAGGACATTACCATCCGAGAATCTCGGCACAGTTCACATATCAGTTCCGCAATCTTACGGATTATGAGCGCTGGTGTTTCAACCGGCTCTACAACGACTTCTTCTATCACAGGATGAACGACTTCTGGTATGGGAAAGCGATGTGGAAGCTTCCGCCGCTTCTCGACAGCACGGGTATGCTCACATGCGCCGAAGACCTCGGCATGATACCTGACTGCGTGCCGGAAGTGATGCGTCGTCTCCAGATACTTTCGCTTGAGATCCAGCGTATGCCCAAAGACCCGAAGACTGAATTCGGCGACACGTGGCATTATCCCTACTACAGCGTGTGCACCACGTCCACCCACGACATGGACGGCATCCGCGCCTGGTGGGAGCAGAATCCGGCAGCCAGCCAGAGATACTTCAACTATGTGCTCAACGAGCAGGGAAAAGCTCCGTTCTATGCCGAGCCATGGATCTGCAGCAAGATAGTTGACCTGCATCTGAAGTCTCCTTCGATGCTGTGTATCCTTCCACTTCAGGACTGGCTCAGCACGAGCTCGGAACTGAGAAGAGAGAATCCGCATGACGAACTCATCAACGTGCCTGCGAATCCACGCCACTACTGGCGCTACCGCATGCATTTGCCGATAGAACGGCTGATTGAATCAGACAGCTTCAATACCGGACTTTCGGCATGGATTTCCGAATCCGGCCGTTGATAAGCTATATCGCGATATGACTCGATTCTACGACAGCGACGCGGTTGAGGAAGCTTTCACGCAGTTTCTCAACGACGGCAAATACCGCAAGACACCCGAGCGGTATGCAATACTGCGGAAAGCCCTTGAGATGGACTCCCATTTTGAGGTTGACTCGCTGCATCTCGCCCTTGAGCGTGACGGCTACCATGTAAGCCGCGCCACAGTCTACAATACAGTCGAGCTCCTTGAGAATGCCGGCATACTCCGCAAGAACGTGTTTGGCCAGAACACCTCGACCTTCGAAGTGGCAAGAAGCAACCATATACACATGGTGTGTCGGGAATGCGGGAAAATCAAGGAAATAGAGAATTCTCATATCGCAGCCGAAGTGATGGGGCTGAACGCCGACGGGTTCAGCCCCGCCAGTTTCGCAATTACAGTCTACGGCATCTGCCGGGAGTGCAAGGATGCCGGAAAATGAATCATAAATTTAAAAAACTCCTACATCATGGCAAAAGTAAAACCTTTCAAGGGAGTACGTCCTCCCAAACAACTCGTGGAGCAGGTCGCGTCGCGCCCCTACGATGTACTTGACTCGGAAGAAGCCCGCCGGGAAGCGGAGGGCAACGAGAAATCGCTCTACCATATCATAAAGCCGGAGATAGACTTCGAGCCGGGATTTGACGAACATGACCCCGCTGTGTATGACAAAGCGGTGGAAAACTTCCGGAAGTTCCAGGAGAAGGGCTGGCTTGTGCAGGACGAGAAGGAAAACTACTACATCTACGCCCAGACAATGGACGGGCGTACACAGTACGGTTTTGTGGTGGCAGCATGGGTTGAAGACTACATGCAGGGACGCATCAAGAAGCATGAGCTCACCCGGCGCGACAAGGAGGAAGACAGGATGAAACACGTGCGCTGCAACAACGCGAATGTGGAACCGGTATTCTTCGCCTTCCCCGACAACGACGTATTGGAAAACATCATCCGTGTTGTAACGGCTCGCGAGCCGGAATATGATTTCGTGGCTCCCGACGGCTTCGGCCACTCCTTCTGGGTAGTATCCGACCAGAACCTCATCGAGACAATAACCTCGGAGTTCGCGAAGATTCCCAACCTCTATATCGCCGACGGCCATCACCGTAGCGCGGCAGCCGCTCTGGTAGGGGCTGAGAAGGCAAGACTCAATCCGAATCACCGTGGCGACGAGGAATACAACTACTTCATGGCAGTGGCATTCCCGGCGTCGCATCTCCGCATCATCGACTACAACAGGGTGGTCAAGGACCTCAACGGCCTGAGCGAAGAAGAATTCCTGAAGAAAGTATCGGAAAACTTCATTGTTGAAGACAAAGGGACAGAGACATATCATCCATCCGGACTCCACAACTTCTCGCTGTATCTTGGCGGCAAGTGGTATTCACTCACCGCAAAGGAAGGCACCTACGACGACAGCGACCCGATCGGCGTGCTCGATGTCACAGTGTCGTCCAATCTGATACTCCGCGACATCTTAGGCATCACCGACCTGCGTACCGACAAGCGCATCGACTTCGTGGGTGGCATACGGGGACTTGAGGAACTCAAACGTCGCGTCGACAGCGGAGAGATGAAGATGGCGCTCGCCCTCTATCCGGTCACTATGGAGCAGCTCATCGACATCGCAGACAGCGGCAACATCATGCCGCCGAAGACAACGTGGTTTGAGCCCAAACTTCGTTCCGGACTCGTAATCCACAAACTTGACTGATACATTTACAATTGCGGGAGGGCGCTCCATGGGCGCGCCCTCCCGCAGACAACAATAAAAAACAATAAAAAAACCTCAAGTCATTGCCATATCGCCAAAAATCACTAATTTTGCAATTTAAACTAAGACACCTTCGCAATAAAATGTTAACGCAAGTGTCTTATAATCCATAATTGTAGATAAATGGGTATATTCAATATAAAAAAGAATAAACAGGCAGGTCAGGACGACCTCCGGATTGAGCCGGAACAGGGCAGCAACGCCAAAAACCTCCGCAACCGCCGCATCATCAAGGCGATGTGGATAGCGTTTCTGAGCCTTGGTGGCATCATCGGCCTGTTTATGCTTCTCATATACAATGGCGTTATAGGCTACATGCCACCCATTGAGGAACTTGAGGACCCGCACGACAAACTCGCAAGCGTGGTCTACGCCTCCGACGGCACTACTGAACTCGGGCGATATTTCGCAGGCGCGGGCAACCGTGTGTATACCGACTACGAGGCTCTATCGCCTTACGTGATACAGGCACTTATAGCCACAGAAGACGTTCGCTTCGAATCACACTCCGGCATAGACTTCATGGCGTTGGGACGCGCCATGGTCAAGACCGTGATGCTGGGCGACAAATCGTCGGGAGGAGCGTCCACCATCACCCAGCAGCTCGCCAAGCAGCTCTATTCCCAGCCAAGCAGCAACATGCTGAAACGCGCGATGCAGAAACCCATCGAATGGATGATTGCGCTTAAACTGGAGCGGTTCTACACAAAAGACGAGATTCTCAACATGTATCTGAACCGGTTTGACTTCCTCAACAACGCCGTGGGCATCAAGACTGCGGCAAACGTATATTTCGGCAAGGAGCCGGGCGATCTGAAATGTGAGGAAGCAGCGATGCTGATCGGAATGCTGAAAAACCCGAGCTACTTCAATCCCCTCCGTCATGAAGAGCGTACGCGCCAGCGCCGCAATGTAGTGCTTGAGCAGATGCTGAAAGCCGACATGCTCACTCGCGAGGAGTTCGACTCCCTGAAAGCACTTCCGCTTGGACTCGACTACCACAAAGTGGACCACAAGGTGGGTACCGCGCCCTATCTACGCGAGGAGATAAGGCGACTTATGACAGCCAAACGTCCGGAACGCCCGTCGCGCTCCGACTACGACAGCCGTGTGGCATACGACATAGCGATGGGGAACTATAACACCGATTCCACACAGTGGGAAGAGAATCCCCTCTACGGCTGGATCGAGAAGAACCCGAAGCCTGACGGCTCTCATTATAATCTCTACACCGACGGACTACGCATCTTCACGGCACTTGATATCCGTATGCAGGAATATGCAGAGGAGGCTGTCAGGAAACATTTGGGAGAGACCCTCCAGCCGGCATTCTTCCAGGAGAAGAAGGGCCAGCGCAACGGTCCGTATACCACCAATGCCCAGGAGCTCTCGCCGGCAGGGGTGCAGCATCTGATCAAGAACGCCATACGCCAGAGCGAGCGTCACAGGGTGATGAAGCTTGCCGGCAAAAGCGAGGAAGAGATAGAACGCGCCTTCAACACTCCGGTGGAGATGGAAGTGTTCGCATACGTTAAGGAAGACGGCAAGACTGTGCCGGGAAGCAAGACTGTGACCATGACTCCCCGGGATTCACTGCTTTATATGAAGTCGATTCTGCGCACAGGCCTGATGAGTATGGATCCGCACAACGGGTATGTGAAGGCATACGTGGGAGGTCCGGATTTCAAATGGTTCCAGTATGACATGGTGAGCCGCGGCAAGCGTCAGATAGGATCGACCGCGAAGCCATTCCTCTACACACTCGCCATGGAGCAGGACTTCACCCCATGCTCACAGTTCCTCAACACCCAGCCTACGTTCAACGGCTGGAGCCCACGCAACAGCGGCGGTGGCCATGTAGGCGAGATGGTGTCGCTACACTGGGCGCTCACCAACTCCAACAACTGGATATCGGCAAGGCTCGTCAATGAGCTGAAACCGATCAATCTCGCCAACAAGATGCGAATGTTTGGCATCACCGGCCATATAGAGGCGTATATGCCCCTGTGTCTCGGCACGGTAGATGTACCGGTGCGCGACATGGTGGCAGCCTACACCACTTTTGCCAACAAGGGCATCCGCGTAGACCCGGTGCTTGTGACGCGCATCGAAGACAATCAGGGCAACCTGATTTACAACGCCACGCCGCACCGCACGGAGGTCACCAACGAGGAATCATATTGGAAGATACTGTCCATGCTGATGAGTGTGGTAGAAAGCGGCACCGGCGCGAGTCTGCGTGGCAGATACGGGATTTCCGCCCAAATGGGAGGCAAGACCGGTACCACCAACTCCAACTCCGACAGCTGGTTTATGGGCTTCACGCCTGACCTGGTGACCGGAGTATGGGTAGGCGGCGATGAACGATACATCCACTTCAACACTATGGCGCTCGGCCAGGGAGCACGCGCCGCGTTGCCCGTCTACGGGCTATATATGCAGAAGGTATATGCCGACAAGAAACTCCCCTACCGACAGGACTCTAAATTCACCTTCCCCGCATCGTTCGAAGCATGTGGCGGAGAGATATGGACAGACTCCGGCGAGGAAGTCCAGACAGAGTCGGTGGAAGGCATATTCGAATAATAACTAATCAACCCCATAAATTTCACATCTATGGCAAAGACACTTAGAGTAAGAGACCTGACTCTTCGCGACGGACAGCAGTCGCTGTTTGCAACTCGCCTAAAGCAGGAAAACATCGACAAACTGCTTCCTCTCTATCAGGATGCAAAGTTCTACATCATGGAAGTGTGGGGCGGCGCAGTGCCCGACTCCGTGATGCGCTATCTCGGAGAAAGTCCCTGGGACCGTCTTCGCGAATGCTCGCGCTATATGAAGGGCATCTCGCTGCTGAGTGCGCTGTCACGCGGGCGTAACCTTTTCGGCTACGTACCCTATCCCAACAGTGTGCTCGAGGGATTCTATAAAGAGGCGATCAAGAACGGACTCAACGTGATGAGAATCTTCGACGCCCTCAACGACATCGACAACATCAAGGACTCGATAAAGATGATCAACGACCTCGGTGGCATAGCCGACGCGGCAGTATGCTACACAGTCGACCCCAAGGAAGAGCCGAAGGAACCGAAAAAGAAAGGATTCTTCGCCCGTCTGTTTGGAGGACACGATGAAGAGCCCGAGACTCCCGAGCTGATATTCACCGACGAGTATTTTGTAGAGAAGGCAAAGGAGATGGAGCGTATCGGCGCGAAGATGATTACCCTCAAGGATATGGCGGGACTCGTGAATCCGAGCCGAATCTTCAGCCTGATGCCCAAGCTCAAGCAGGCCGTGAAGGTGCCGGTGGATTTCCACACCCACTGCACACCGGGCTACGGACTGGCGTCGGTTCTTACAGCCATCATCAAGGGAGTGGACATCATCGACACCAACATCTGGTGGTTTGGCGGCGGCTCCGCAGCACCCGCTATCGAGCTGATATGGATATTCTGTCAGAAACTGGGCATCGAGCTCGAGGTCAACATGGAGGCAGTGGCAAAAATCCGCAAGGGACTTGTGGAGGCACGCCAGAGTCTTGCAGCATTCGACCTCAACAAAGACAAATGGCCTAAGGATTTCGACGAGGCGTATGCCGCGATGCCGGCTGAGATTGACGCCGAGTTTGACAAGGCTATCAAGGCAGCTACCGAGAACCGCGAGGAAGACCTGCTCGACGCATGCCACAAGATCGAGGCATACTTCGGCTTCCCGAAACCCAACGAACTGGTCAAGAACGCCGAGGTGCCGGGCGGAATGTATTCCAACATGGTTGCCAACCTCCGTGCGCTTAAGGCAGAGGATGTGCTCGACGAGGCAATGGCTCTGATTCCGAAAGTGCGCCGCGACGCAGGTCTCGTGCCTCTGGTGACTCCGACCAGCCAGATTGTGGGCAGCCAGGCAGTGGCTCTCGCTCTTGACCGCAGAAAAGGTGCGGCTGACTATACCAATAAAAACAATCAGTTCGTAGGCCTCGTGAAGGGCGAATACGGCAAGACTCCGGTACCTGTGAATCCGGCGTTCCGCGAGCAGATAACAGGTAGCCCGGTAGAGAAGCCCTACGATGTGAGCCAGTTCAAGCAGCCCGACAATCCGGTGCTTGAGGAATTCGGCGGAGTGAAACTCGCCCAGAACGACGAGGAGTATCTTCTTCTTGAACTTCTGCCCGCAGTGGCAACCGGCTTCCTGAAAAACAAACGGAAGGCGGAATATGAAGCCAAGGGCGCAGAAGCAAAAGCTGCCGCGGCCGAGCAGGAGGCACCGGCTACTGCCACCGCACCCGTCACCGGCCCGACCATGAAGGCTCCGATGGGCGGCACTATCATCGAGGTCAGCATAAAGCCCGGCGACAAGGTAAAAGCCGGTCAGAAAGTAATCGTCTATGAGGCGATGAAGATGGAGAATGACCTTGAGTCGACCATCGAAGGCGTGGTGAAGCAGGTTCTCGTGAAGGAAGGCGATGTTGTAGCCACCGACCAGAATCTAATTGAATACGAATAAGCATCAATCCTAAAGGCCGGATGCCACATGGCGTCCGGCCTACCCTACTCTCTTCCAAATTTCTCCGAGTCAGCAATTTTTCAATTTTTATTTTTATATTTTCAATTTCCACAGATGGAATGGCTGATCGACCTCTTATCGCCGGGCAACGAGACACTCGCCTCGGCGGTAATGCTTTACAGTTTTGTAATTTTCTCAGGTATATATTTAGGTAAAATCAAGGTTTTCGGAGTATCTCTCGGAGTCACGCTGGTTCTTTTCGTGGGTATACTCCTCGGACATTTCGGATATTCCGTGCAGTCGGATATCCTTCACTTCCTCCGCGACTTCGGACTCATCCTCTTCATCTTCTCCATCGGTATGCAGGTGGGTCCGGGATTTTTCTCATCCTTCAAGGAAGGTGGCGTGAGAATGAACATGCTGGCGGTGGCTGGAGTGCTTCTGAACGCGGCGATAGCGGTAGGCATCTACTACATCCAGGGCGGAGCATCGGGCAACACGTCGCTTCCGGAGATGGTGGGCATCATGAGTGGAGCCGTAACCAACACCCCGGGACTTGGAGCCGCCCAGCAGACCGTGCTTCAGATTAATTCCGCGGCGAGTGATGTGTCGCAGCAGATGTCGATGGGATATGCCGCCGCCTATCCTCTTGGTGTGGTAGGCATCATCATATCGCTTATATTGATCAAGAAAATCTTCCGAATCGACCTTCAGAAAGAAATCGACGAAGTTGAGGAAGACAAGAACGATTCCCAGCTCGCACCCCACGTGGTGACATATAAGGTGACCAATGAACTGATGGCGGGGCTCGACATACAGAAGATACACACCGTGATCAATGCCAATTTCGTGGTATCCCGCATAGAGAAACCGGACGGCACTGTACGCATACCCAAATCGGAAGACATCCTCGAACTTGGGGATCTCGTGTTGATAGTGTGCTCAATACAGGACGAGGAAACCTTCAACCGGTTTATCGGTCCGAAAGTGGACAAGAAATGGGAGATGGTCCAGGGTCCGGTAGTATCGAAGAAGATTCTTGTGACAAAGACGGAATACAACGGGGTCAAGCTTGGAAGCCTGCGTCTGCGCATGGGCTACAAACTTAACGTTACGCGCGTGACCCGCGCGGGAGTTGACCTGCTCGCCACAGCGAACCTTCGGCTTCAGATAGGCGACCGCCTCACAGTGGTAGGCAAACCGGAAGACATCGAGCGTCTGGGCAATAAGCTGGGCAACTCGCTAAAACGGCTCAACGAGCCCAACCTGTTCACGATGTTTATCGGCATCTTCTTAGGCATAATAGTGGGCAGCATACCCTTCTTCCTGCCGGGCATGTCGGTGCCGATGAAACTGGGACTCGCGGGCGGTCCGCTGATTGTTGCGATCCTGATCAGCGCCTACGGCACCAAGTTTCACCTTGTCACCTACACCAACTCATCTGCCAACATGCTGCTTCGCGAGATAGGAATATGTCTCTTCCTCGCGTCAGTAGGCATAGCGGCAGGCAAGGACTTCGCCGCCACAGTCTTCAACATCAGAGGCGCTATGTGGGTAGGCTACGGACTGATCATCACTCTGATTCCACTTTTGGTAATAGGAATTATAGCACGCGGAAAATACAAGATGAACTATCTTGCCATCATAGGTATGCTGAGCGGCAACTATACCGATCCTCCGGCACTCGCCTACGCCAACAAGGTAGCCAACAACGACGCGCCGGCAGTGGCGTACTCCACCGTCTATCCTCTCACGATGTTCATGCGTGTGATAGTGGCGCAGCTCCTCATCCTCTTCCTCGCCTCCTGACAGCCATAACACTTAGACACTCAAAACAGCGACCCGGCATGAAAACATCCGGGTCGCTATTTGTTTAGAACATTCATGATGTTGGCGGGGGCACCCCCCGCGAGGTATTCCTCCTTCATCCAATCCATGAAAGGTGCGGCATGCCGGAAGAATTTGAGATAGCCTTGGCAGAGGTAGTTGAGACCGGGATTTCCGTAGCAATCGCTGATGAATCTGTTTTTCGGGCATTCGCCGTTGCAGGCAAAAAGGAATCGGCATTCTTGGCACTGACGTGGGAGACTTCGGCTTTTCAATTTTGCAAAATCCTGCTGTCGGTTGCCATAAAACATAGAGGCAAGAGAGTTTTCCCGTATATTCCCGAGTTTATATTCCGGAAAAACGAAGTGGTCGCAAGAATAGACATCGCCATTGCTCTCCATCACCCCCACATTGGCACATTCCTTTGCGTAAGCGCAGATGCCGGGTTCTTCGCCGACCCAGTTGGCGAGAACACTGTCGAATATCTCCACGAAATATTTACCCACATCGTGGCGCACCCATTCGTCGAAGATTGCGCAAAGGAAGTTGCCCCAGTCCTCGGCTGTAATGCTCTCCTCCGTGAGCGAGGCAAGACTGTCTTTTTCCGATTCTGTGTTTTTCAAACTTTTGAGCATTCCGTTTTTCTTTCGCTCCACCACTGGAGCAAACTGAATATAGGAGCAGCCTATTTCCTTGAAGAAATGATAAAACTCCAACGGACGCTTTACGTTATAGGCGTTCACCACCGCCATTCCGTTCCATTCCACGCCATGCTTTTTAAGCAGACCTATTCCCCTCATCACATTCTGCCAAGAGGGAGCACCTTGCCTGTTGAGTCGGTAACGGTCATGCATCTCCTGAGTGCCGTCAATTGAGATGCCCACAAGGAATCGGTTTTTCTTCAGAAATTCACACCACTCATCGGTGAGCAAGGTTCCGTTAGTCTGCATCACGTTGTCGATATGCCGACCTCCGGCATACCTGCGCTGATATTCCAATGCCCTTTCATAAAAAGAGACGGGCATGAGGAGCGGCTCACCGCCATGCCAAGTGAAAAGCACGTCAGAACAGGACTGCATCCCGATATAATCAGCGGTGAATCGAGCCAACGTCTTTTCATCCATAGGCTCCGATGCTCCATAAGTATACTTTTCAAGATAGTAGCAATATCTGCACGCAAGATTGCATCTTGCGCCCGCGGGCTTCAGCATCACATAAAGCGGACGGAAGAACGGATTTATTATGAAATCAGTCATCGGGAAGCGGCCAGTTTGGCGATGGAGTGCGCGCGGCTCTCATCTCTCTGTCAAACTCTTTAACCAACTCGGGAAATTCTCCGGCAAGATTATTACTCTCGCCCGGGTCTTCCTTAAGATTGTATAGTTCGAGAGGAGCATTCTTCTTTATCGTCACGCATTTCCAGTCTCCTTTTCGTGCAGCTCTCTGTTTACCGGGAAATTCCCAATACAACAGTCGGTTGTCGGTATTCACAGGCTTGCCGTCGGAGTATTCCTTCTCTCCATAGAAGAGCGGCAGGATATTGGTGCCGTTACAGCCGTGAGGGAGAGCCGACTCCGAACCGGTGAGAGCAGCCAAAGTAGGCATGACATCGGGGAAATATATTATATTGTCAAGAGTCTGTACGGGAACCATATCGGGTTGGTTAACAATGAACGGCACCCGTATACCCCCTTCGTAAAGCTGAGTCTTTCTACCTCTAAAACCGGCATTGCAGTTAAACAGATCCAAAGGAGCCTGGATTGCGGCACCGTTGTCGGACGCAAAGATTACGAGAGTATTCCGTCGCAGGTCGAGATTGTCGAGAGTATTCAGCAAACGTCCGATAGCAGCGTCCATGTGTGTTACGAGCGATGCATAACGTTTGTCGTTCATATCCCAGGTTTCATCATCATACCATGAAGTGTTGTCGATAACGTATGGCTCATGGGGCGCGTCGTATGCGAGATACAGGAAGAACGGATTGTTCTTGTTGCGCTTAATGAAGTCGATTGCGTCATCGGTGGATATGTCTGTATTGTGCCTCACATGCCTGTCATGCTCATTTGCATCGATATGAATGAGTGAATCGTTTTCAAAACGATAGTAGGGGTAATAATAAGGAGAATTCGACTCGACCGTACTGATAAGCCAGCCGTGAAACTCGTCAAAACCGCGATAAATGGGGGAAGCCTTTGGGTCATATCCGTCAAGATGCCATTTGTTTACGAGACAGGTCTTGTATCCTGCGGTTTTGAGAACAGTAGCGATAGTGGTATCTGAAGGAAGGATATTTGCACGGCGCACTATCGAGGTGTCGCCTTTAGCTGTAATCTTGTAACCGGTGAGACCTCCCGCTGTGCACATATTGTCGCGGATGGTAGTGTTGCCTGTGTTTTTTCCGGTTATGAGCGAGCATCGGGATGGAGAGCTGATGCCCGACCCGGCATAACTCTGAGTGAAGCGAGTGCCGGTCTCAGCGAGTTTGTCGATATTGGGAGTCTTGATATGACGGCTGCCATAGCAGGATAGATCTCCAAACCCGAGGTCATCAGCGAGAATAAAGATGACATTGGGACGGTCAGGAGTTGCCTGCTTCCCGTCGGCGGAAGCATCGGCGGCGGAAACAGTACGGCCCGGGATTGCAGCGGCGAGCAGACCGCAGACGCAAAATATATTTTTCTTCATGGCTTAACGAGTCGAAGTTGTTAGTGCTTTATGCAAAATTAATGATAAAAACCGACATTGCAATAAAAATTATGAAAAAACTCAAGCTTGCCATCGGAGGGATATAATACTCCCCGATTTTCAGACAGACACAAAGATGGCAGTATGAAAAAAATCGCTATATTTGTGGGAAAGAAGAAAATCAGAATGGCAAGACAATCGAAAATCACAGCAGCTTTCAAGGCCAAAGTGGCCGTGGAGGCACTCAAGGAAACAGAACCGCTGGAGTCGCTGGCCAAGAAGTATGGCGTGGCACCCTCTAAAATCACGGAATGGAAGAA
>JAGAJP010000028.1 GCA_017626045.1 Muribaculaceae bacterium
CAGCGAGCACCTTAGTGATGGCAGCTGTAAGGGTAGTCTTGCCGTGGTCAACGTGACCGATGTTTCCGATGTTAACATGCGGCTTCGTTCTTTCAAATTTTTCTTTAGCCATAGTAGTTTGCTATATTTTTGTTTGATTGAAATTTCTCTTTACGTTTAGGGGGACCACTCGAGTCCCCTTTTGAGCCAATGGCGGGATTTGAACCCGCGACCTCTTCCTTACCAAGGAAGTGCTCTACCCCTGAGCTACATGGGCAAGAAATATTTGGGAGCGGAAGACGAGGTTCGAACTCGCGACCCTTAGCTTGGAAGGCTAATGCTCTACCAACTGAGCTACTTCCGCAATTGTGGGCGAAGATGGATTCGAACCACCGAAGGTATAAACCAGCAGATTTACAGTCTGCCCCATTTGGCCACTCTGGTATTCGCCCAAACTTTTCATTGTTCTTTTCGAGCCTCTTGTCGGATTCGAACCAACGACCCCGAGATTACAAATCACGTGCTCTGGCCAACTGAGCTAAAGAGGCAATGCTCAGATTCCGGATTTCGATAGCGTCTTAATCGCTCATTCCCGAAACCGAGTGCAAAGTTATAACTTTTTTTTCAACGCACCAAATTTTTCATTAAAAAAAATCATTTTGACGCGATTTTTTTTCTCTTTTCCTTATTCCACGGTCACTGACTTCGCCAAATTGCGCGGCATATCCACATTTTTGCCCTTATTGATGGCTATGTAGTATGACAGCAACTGAAGCGGTATGCTCGTGATGATCGGTGTCAGACACTCTGGAACTGCCGGAACCTCGATCACATGGTCGGCAATGTTCCTGATTTCCTTGTCGCCTTCCGTCACAATCGCTATGACACTTCCGTGACGAGCCTTTACCTGCTGCACATTGTTGACAATCTTTTCATACAGATGGTCGTTTGGCGCGATGATGACAGTGGGCATCTCAGCGTCGATAAGCGCGATGGGACCATGCTTCATCTCGGCAGCCGGATAACCTTCGGCGTGGATGTAGGAGATTTCCTTAAGCTTCAACGCCCCTTCCATCGCCACCGGATAACTGTAGCCTCTGCCGAGATACAGGAAGTTGTGGGCGTATGTATATATGAGCGACAGACGCTCTATCTGATCATTGAGCTTGAGGGTCTCTGCCACGTAGTCGGGAATCTTCTTCAGCGTCGAGCCGATCTCCGCAATCTGTTCTGCGGTCATGGTGCCCTTCAGCTCGGCTATGGCGAGCGCCACGAGAGTCAGGACCATGACTTGACCGGTGAAAGCCTTGGTGGAGGCGACACCAATCTCGGGTCCTACATGTATATAAGTGCCGGAATCAGTGTTGCGCGGTATCGAGCTGCCCACCACATTGCTGATGCCGTATACATACGCACCCGCCTCGCGTGCCATCTGGATAGCCGCAAGCGTGTCGGCAGTCTCGCCGCTCTGCGACACCGCTATCACCACATCGCGGTCGTCGATCACCGGACTGCTGTAGCGGAACTCGCTGGCATACTCCACCTCAACCGGAATGCGACACATGTCCTGAATAAGGTATTTGCCGATCAGCGACGCGTGCCAGGAAGTGCCGCACGCCACTATAATGATACGCTTCGCGTTGAGAAACTTCTCCTTGCTGTCCTGAACACCGCTGATGATGATGCGATTTCCGTTTTCCACCACTCTTCCGCGAATGCAGTCGCGAAGGGTGTTGGGCTGCTCGAATATCTCTTTCAGCATGAAATGCGGGTATCCTCCCTTCTCAAGCTGCGAGATGGAAATCTCGAGAGTCTTGACGTCGATCTTTGTCTCCTCATTGTCGAGATTCATGAGTTTGAGCGGCTCGTTTCTCGAAATCACAGCGATCTCGTTGTCTTTGACATACACCACATTTTTAGTGTACTCCACAATCGGAGTGGCATCGGAAGCCAGGAACATCTCCCCCTCCCCTATTCCAATCACGAGCGGAGAGCTCTTGCGGGCTGCGATTATCGTATCGGGATTGTTTTTCTCGATCACCGCTATGGCGTATGCGCCCACCACCTGCCTTAGAGCCTCCCTGACAGCATCAAGGAGCGAGCAGTCGTTGTGGGTTCTTATATATTCTATCAACTGAACAAGGACCTCGGTATCGGTTTCCGACTGGAAAGTGCAGCCATTCTGAATCAGCGCGTCTTTCAGCACCTTATAGTTCTCGATAGTTCCGTTATGCACCAATGCTATCTCCCCGTCTTCACTGAAATGGGGATGGGCGTTACAGTCAGACGGTTCGCCGTGGGTAGCCCATCTGGTATGCGCTATTCCCGTGCAACCGCTTTTATCTTTGTCGCTGCAGAAATTCTCCAGATTGGAGACCTTACCCAATGTCTTGTATACATTGAGTTTTCCTGAATCATTGACCATCGCTACGCCGGCGCTGTCGTATCCTCTGTATTCAAGTCGATGTAAGCCTTTGACAAGAATATCGTAAGCGTTGGATTTGCCTACATATCCTACTATTCCACACATATTCGTAAGTATTATTATAAACGGATATCCTTTTAAGAAAACGTATTAATTATAAAATTATTGCAATAGTCCCGAACAACCTCACAAGTCGCCCGGGGCATCGTCCTTATGCGCCATCAGGAAGTTCCATGCCGCATCATGGTCATTGGGAATCTCGCCGTCGAGGATGGCGTCCTTCACCATCTGCTTAAGCCTGGAAATCTCCTGAGAGGGGGGTATGCCGAGGCGTTCCATTATCTCGTTGCCGTTGATCGGGTTCTTCCAGTTGCGATAGTCGTCGGCAGCGTTTATTTCCTGCATCCTGCGTCGCAGGGCGGCAAAGTCCTCAAGGGCGGTGCGCACCTTCACCGGGTTGCGCGACGTGAGGTCGCTCTCGGCAAGAATCATCAGGTCCTCCACATCCTCGCCGGCATCGGTCAGAAGCCGGCGAACGCCTGAATCGCTCACCCCATCCTCACCGACCTGCTGCGGACGCATGTGGAGTCCGACGAGTTTCTGAACATATTTCATCTTTTCGTTGAGCGGCATCTTCATATTCCTGAAGATACGCGGCACCATCTTCTCTCCGATGAAATTATGATTGTGAAACGTCCAGCCCAACGCCGGATCCCAGCGTTTGGTGACCGGCTTCGCTATATCGTGAAGCAGAGCCGCCCACCTCAGCCATTCATTGTCGGAGCGTTCCGCCACATTGTCTACCACCTTCAGCGTATGATAGAAATTGTCTTTATGAGTCCTTCCCCCGACAGCGTCCACTCCCTTCAAGGCATGAACCTCGGGCATTATGCGCTCGAGAAGTCCGGATTCGTCGAGAAGGAGGAATCCTGTGGAGGGACAGCGCGACCGCATTATCTTGCCAAGCTCGTCGTTGATACGCTCTTTCGACACTATGTCGATTCTCGCGGCATTTCTCTTTATTCCCTCGAATGTCGCCGGCAGGATATCAAACTCCAACTGCGTCGCGAAACGGATTGCCCGCATCATCCTCAGCGGGTCGTCGCTGAACGTGACATCCGGATCGAGTGGCGTGCGTATCACACGCGCCTTGAGGTCCGAGACTCCGCCGAAGGGATCGACCAATTCGCCGAATCTATCCTTATTCAGGCATATAGCCATGGCGTTGATGGTGAAGTCACGCCGTTTCTGGTCATCGTCGAGCGTTCCGTCCTCCACTATAGGATTACGGGAGTCCCGGCTGTAGCTTTCGCGCCGCGCACCCACAAACTCAAGTTCCAGATCTCTGTATCGTATCTGCGCCGTGCCATAGTTGGCATATACGGTAAGGTGCTTCTTTCTGCCGAGACGCTCCGCCACTTTCCGGGCAAGAGCCACTCCGCTACCCACCGCTACGAAATCCATATCGGCGGAAGGGCGCTCAAGGAAAAGGTCGCGCACATAGCCGCCGACCACATAGACCTCGAGGTCCATGCCGTCGGCAACCTCTCCTATAGTACGGAACACCGGATCTTCGAGCCAGTCCTTAAGAATTATTGGCGTCGTTGCCATTGGAGTCATTGTTTTGCTTCTGGTCTTTTGTTCGCTGCTGCCTACGTTGCCGGCGCTGGCTGCCCGATTTCTTCTGATTGTTTTGCTCACGCTGCCCTTTCTGCTGACGTTCGGCGGAGTTGCTGTCCTTTTTCTGGCGGTTTCTTCTCCTTGTCTTGTCGAAGCGGGTCAGCGCATCCTGGTCGGTAAGGTCGATATATTCCTTCTTCTCTTCCTGCTCCTCATCGTCGACAACGAGGGCATCCACCTTGACGCCCTGCTTGTTGAGCGCGATTACCTCAAAGGCCCTGGAGGCGGGAATAGTTACCAGATTTGCGGCAAGCCGCTTATCGGTACTGTATGTCAGGGTCCGAGTCAGTATATCGGTCTTGAAAAGATAATAGTCGGAGTCCTTAGTCTGAAGCACGGTGTCGCGCTGAGGAAGTTCCTTGATGGCTTCCGCGTATGCGTCAATCTCGAAATTGAGGCAACACTTCAGTTTCGCGCACTGTCCGGCAAGTTTCTGCGGGTTCATGGAGAGATCCTGCATCCTCGCGGCGCCGGTTCCCACACTCACGAAGTGTGTCATCCAGCTTGAGCAGCACAGCGGTCTGCCGCATGGGCCGATACCGCCGATGCGTCCGGTCTCCTGACGCGCGCCAATCTGCTTCATCTCTATCCTTACGTGAAACTCGTCGGCAAGAAGCCTGATGAGTTTCCGGAAGTCCACTCTCTCGTCGGCTATATAATAGAAAATTGCCTTCGCGCCGTCGCCCTGATACTCGACATCTCCGATCTTCATATTCAAGCCAAGCCCCTCCGCTATGGCACGGGAGCGAATCATAGTGTCGTGCTCCTTGCCTCGCGCCTCGTTGAATTTCTCAATGTCGGAGGGGCGCGCCTTACGGTATATCACCTTCAGCTCGTCGATGTTTTCCGGGTCGACCTTTGCCTTGATCATCTGCATCCTCACAAGAGGACCAACCATTGCCACCTGTCCGATGTCGTGACCGTTGGCAGCCTCTACCGCCACCACGTCGCCAATCTCGAGATTCAGTTTGGCGGGATTTCTGTAAAAACCGGCGCGAGTGTTCTTGAACTGCACCTGCACCACGGGATAGTCGGCGGACGTCGAGATGTCACCGAGCCAGTTTGTGGCAAAAAGCTTACCTCTCGGCTCCCGTCTCCATCCCATCACCTTACGTACCGGAGTCTCTCCCTCCGCCGGGCATTCGCCGGCACACGAGGAGGAGCAACCGCCGCCGGCGCAGGCGCCGTCGGAGCCGCATCCGGAGCATTCCGTACAGTCCGGGATCGGAGGTATGTTATCCAATTCGCTCATAGACTGCATCCTGATTATTTAGCATACGCCACAGCGCGGGTCTCCCGGATAACTGTGATCTTCACCTGGCCGGGATATGTGAGTTCATCCTGAATCTTCTTGGCGATATTTGCCGACAGGCTCTCGATCTCCTCGTCTGAAATCTTGTCGGCTCCCACTATCACGCGCAGCTCGCGTCCTGCCTGGATGGCATAGGTCTTGATGACACCGGGATACGACATCGCCAGCTGCTCAAGGTCGTTGAGGCGCTTGATATAAGCCTCCACAATCTCGCGGCGGGCGCCAGGACGGGCACCGGAGATAGCGTCGCACACCTGCACAATGGGCGAGAGAAGCGACGTCATCTCAATTTCATCATGATGCGCTCCTATGGCATTGCAGATATCAGGTTTTTCCTTGAATTTCTCGGCAAGTTTCATACCGAAGATTGCGTGCGGAATCTCGGGATCGTCGTCGGGCACCTTGCCTATATCATGGAGAAGTCCGGCGCGGCGAGCCTTCTTGGGATTGAGTCCGAGTTCCGCCGCCATGATAGCGCACAGGTTGGCAGTCTCGCGAGCGTGCTGCAGCAGGTTCTGACCATACGACGAACGATATTTCATCTTGCCGACCATCCTGATCAGCTCGGGATGCAGTCCGTGGATGCCAAGGTCGATACACGTGCGCTTGCCGGTCTCGTTGATTTCCTCCTCGATCTGTTTTCTGACTTTCGCCACCACTTCCTCGATGCGAGCCGGATGTATACGGCCGTCGAGCACAAGCTGATGCAGCGCGAGACGCGCTATTTCGCGACGAACGGGATCAAAACCGGAAAGCACGATAGCCTCGGGGGTATCGTCTACTATGATCTCGATTCCGGTAGCCGCCTCGAGAGCGCGTATGTTGCGGCCCTCGCGTCCGATGATTCTGCCCTTTATCTCGTCATTCTCTATATGGAACACGGTCACGGAGTTCTCCACAGCCGCCTCTGTAGCCACGCGCTGTATCGACTGAATCACGATTTTCTTAGCCTCGCGGTTGGCAGTGAGTTTCGCCTCGTCCATGATATCGTTGATATACCCCTGGGCTGCGGTGCGCGCCTCGTCTTTCAGGCTTTCAATCAGGCGCTCGCGTGCCTCGTCGGCTGAAAGACCGGAGATATGCTCCAGCTGTTCCTGAGCCTGGCGATACATGTGTTCCACCTCGCCCTGACGCGTCTCGATGGTGCGTTCCAGATTCTCGGCGTTGGTGATTCTTGTGTCGAGCGACTGCTTGAGGGAGTCGAGCTCCTTCTTGCGGCGACCGAGGTCAGACTGCTGCTGGTTGAGCTGTATCTCACGCTGCTTTGCGCGAGCCTCCGAAGCCTGCGCCTTCTGAATCTTAGCGTTCGCTGTGCGGTCGGCATCTGCCAGAATCTTGACTTCCTGTTCCTTCGCCTCTATAATTTTCTTTTCTTTTAGCACTTCAGCCTCCTTCCGTGCGTCGTCTACAATGATATTGGCACGGCTGTGGGCGCTTTTTCTGCTCATCACTGTCGCAATGACATATCCGGCAATGCCGGCAGCCACCGCAATGATGATCCATATCGCTGTTGTCATAATCCTTATTGTTTCTTTATAATCTTTAAATCAGTTAGTAATCTGTATTTTAACACTCATGTCCATAAACAGTGAATCCCCCCGGCATTAACCGGGAGGGAAGACATCGGATATCGATTTACTGAGAATTCAGAGAGGCATGACACGTGCGGCATTCGTCTCAATAAAGCGGAAAGTCGGAGTCGTCGTCTGAATCCGGCTCCGAACCGCCGTCGTCGCCACACAGGCGGGAGACAGTGTCGAGCAATTGCTCCGCCTCGTTTAGTTCCTCCTCACGCTTTTGCTTAAGGCTAAGATATGCAGAGGCGAACCTATATGCCATCATGGCAAGAAGTTCCTGCGGAGCCTTGTCGGGAAATTGGCGCTTCCAGAGTCTGTAGAGCGACCCGAGTTCGGCTTCGGTATTTCTCACGGCCTCCTGCCTTGAGAACGGCACGGTAAGAGCGATAATCTCACCGGCTATATTGACTTCCATTTTTATCTCTTCAGAATTCATCAGCTGATATCGGCGTCTTCCCTGAGGAGCGAGACGCACCTGTCAATTTTTGCTATCAACCGTTGCACCCTTCTGCGGGCTGCCACAAGCTTGTCGGGCGAGTCGGCGAGCCGATGCGAGACCGTGAGGAAATCCACCTCCTGACGCGCTAACTCCAACTGTCGAGAGGTGTCGGACAACTGCCTGCGCAGCGTGTCTACCTCTTCTCTCAATCGCTCGGACTCCTGCACGGCGCGGTCTCTCTGCGCCACGAGTCCCGTGATTTTTTCTCGAAGTTCCGCTATTATTCCGGTCAACTTTCGGGGCATAACCTGATAAATCTTTACAAAATTAATAAACTTTTCGGAATTCTCCAAAAGAACTGCACGAAACTTTCATCACACGCGACTGCATGAATCTGAAAACAAAACCGAAAACTTCTCTCTCGTCACCATTTTATTCCGTTCAGACGAGACGACTGCTTGTCATATTTCAGGTCTTTAAGAAGCGATGACTTGACTGCGACGTTGAAATTGAAACTCTTGTACACTCCTACAGGAATGATGGAGCAAGACATGGTGAAGCAGTGCATGTCGCGCGATATGTTGCAGTTCATATACGCTATTTTCTTTGCCTGGAAATCATAACTGCACGAGAGGGAGAAATTCCAGTTTTTCGTGGGACGTATGTTGCCGGAAATCGACAGGTTCTGGGTGAATCTTCCGTTATAGTCCATCTTGTCGTAGTTGAAGTCGCCGAGGCCGTAGTTTATCGAGTAATTAAACGTCAGGCTCCAAGGACATTGCCAGGGTGTATAGCCGTCGGCATCGTTTTTTTCTTCCGGTTCATCCTGCCGCCCCCTGTTGCGCATATTCGCGGCTGCATCGGAGAAGTCTCCGTCCTCGTCTTCGTCTTCCTCCTCATCTGTATAGCCGCCGCGCTTGCTGCTATCGTCTTTCTTCTTGCGCCTGAAGGTATCGTTGTTGAACGTATAGCTGAACGATGTTCCGGTAGATGTCAGTTTAAACAGTCCCTTGCCTGCCTGCAGACGCGTCTTGTTGACCCTTACAGGGTTGCCGCTGGCGTTGAGCGCGTAGGTGTATGGATCCCACGTGGCGCTGAGGTTGAGATTGAAGTTCTTCACCAGTCGAAGCAGTATCGAGGTGTTGAGGTTGCTCCACTTCATCGAGTCGGCGGCGAAGTTATAGCTCTGGCTGAGCGAGAGGTTCTCGATAAGGGATATCTTCTTCACTCCGGTGGAATCCTTGTCGTCCTTAACCTTCATCTCCAGGTTGTTGGCAAGACTGAAGGACAGGGAGTTGGACTTGCCGGCACCAGGACTGCCGTAGACGCCATGCTGGAAGTAGTTGTATTTCTTTGTCACATTCGAGCCGGAGTTGTCTACATAGGAATACTGTCCGTATATTCCCCAGAACGGGTCGGAGAAGTCGGGGGAATAAGAGAACGACAGACTCGGAGTCATCACGTGGCGAATCATCTGGACCTTGTCGCCGAGAAACTTCATAGGCTTGAAGAAGCCATATATCTTGGTGTCGGCAGAAAGAGAGGCGGAGAAGTCGAAGAGGTTGTAGAAGCCATAGCAGGTGTCGGCAACCTCTGCGGAGGCGTTGGGATCCCACTGCCGCTTGATTTTAGAAGTATACATACGGTCGGTCATGTTGATCGACGGCGATACGTTGACATATTTCAGCACTGAGAACGTGGCGGATACCGGCACTGAATGCCGCAGTCCGTTTCGCCAGTCCTTGATAAGGCTCTTTTTAAAAAACACATTCTGCGTGGCGGTGAGAGAGTTCTGAAACTGTCCGCTGTAGCTTAGTTTGATCTTTTCATACCATCGCTCGCTGCCGGACGCCCGTTTCCGCTTGAAAGGCGCCACCTGTCCAAGGGTAACCGTTAGGTTGGGGAAAGACACCGACAATGTGGAGTCCTGAGTTCGCTGCGTGATGTTTGCCGTGGCGCTCGCCGACCATTTGGTGCCCGGGAAACGGTAGGTCATGTTGACGGAGCTCGATTTGGTATTCTCCGTAAAAGAATTGGAGTAATACGAGTTAAGGTCGTTGCGGGTATATCCCGAAGTTGTGAAGTTGACGGCTGCCGAAAACGACATATTGGGGTTTGCCTTTGCGTCCATCGAATGGTTCCATATCACCTGGAAGTTCTTCTGCTTCGAATAGTCCGGCAGTCCTTTGTCGCCATATACGGTGTTGATATATGATATATTGAAGGAGCCACTGAATTTGTATCTTTTCTTATAAGAAGATCTTCCGCTGATGCCCCACGACCCTTTTGAGTATATCTCGCCGGTCACTGCAAGGTCGACGTAATCGCTGAAGGCAAAGTAATAGCCGCCGTTTCGCGCATAGAATCCACGGTTGTAGTCATCGCCGAAGCTTGGGAAAATCACACCCGACGAATATTCCTTGCTGAAAGGGAAATAACCGAACGGCAGCGCGATCGGAAGGGGCACGTCGGCGACCACCATATAGCAGGCACCGGCTATCGCGTCCTTGCCGGGCCTCATTTTGCCTCGGGTCATCTGAATATAGAAATGCGGATGGTCATGCTGGTCGCAGGTGGTGTATCTGGCGTTTTCCGCAAAGAAACTGCCGTCTTCCATCTTCTTGGACTTGCCGCCGGTGAGGAATCCCTCACCCTGCTCCGTCACTACATCGGTGATGAATCCACGCTGGTTCTTGAAATTGAACGACATGCTTTTAGACTCGTAAGTCTCCGAGCCGTCCTGAAATATCGGAGCTCCGACGGGAGCCCCTACGCTGTCGACAGTGCCGGTGGCGTATACGGTGGTGGAGTCCATCACCATCTTTATTTCATGGGAGTTGAGCTTATACTGCCCATACTCCACATTGCCTTCTCCATATAGATATGCGAGCTGGTTTCCGAACATCACCACCGAATCCTTGGCGGAGAACGCCACTCCGGATTCGAGATCCACCTTCTCGCGGTTGATGCGGGTCATGTTCTTACGGTCTGACAGAAGCGAGTCGCGCGACACAGCGGCGGCAAGTGAGTCGCCGTCGACAGCCGCGACTGAATCGCCATAAAGTTCGGTCACTTCATCCGACAGCGTGTCGACAACGGTGAGAGTCGAGTCTGACAGCAGCCGTTTGAGTCCGACCAATGTGTCTCCTTCCGGGAGATTGGTGGCGATGATTTCCGGCAATGACACGCTGTCCGCGTCGTCGGATGAAAACGCAGAATTATTGTCGACTCTCGCTGTCTTGTGCATGGAGGGTTGTGCCAGTATCAGAGCGAGAAACGACAATGCCAGCAATATGAAGAAAAATCTTCGCATAATGTTTGGCAAAATTACAAAAAAAAGTTGAATCCGGAGTCGTGTTTTAACATAAAATAAGAGATTGGCACAAGAAAGAAAACGATGCGAAAAAGCCCCGCGCCGGCGGCGCGAGGCTTTTACTAAAGGATTTCGATATATTCAGATCGGTTGAAGATCACATGAAATGTGTGATACACATATCGGTAATGGCAATCCATATCGGGCAGAAAGCCACGAATGAAACCATCGACAGGGCAAGCGATGTAGTACCGGTGGAAACATAAGTTCCATATTCGTCGGCAATGATGATGCCGGAGAATGCAGGGGGAAGGGCGCCGGCAACCACGAGCATCTTGAGGTTGGTCGGGTCCATCTTCACCAGCATACCGAATATCAGGAGCACTGCCGGCATCATGATCATCTTCATCACGAGGCCAACCCACGCCTGGGCATTGATCTTGATCTGACATGCCGAGAGGGTGATGCCTGCCGAGAGAACAGCCATCGACGCGTTCGCCTTGCTGATCAGGTCAAACGACGGGCTTGCCCATTCCGGCCATGGAATACCTATCAGCACCCATATCACAGCAGCGATAGGTGCCCATGCCACCGGTTTTTTAAGCGCGTCGAGCACAGGCTTGAACGCGCTGGTCTTTTTGACCGGCACCGCATTGGGATTAATCGCCTGGCCGGCGCTTCCCGGTGTCGAGCTCTCCGCCGCTTTCTGCTTGTCGAGCGAGGAGTTCATCAAAGAAAGTCCCACGGGGATACCGATGGCGTTGACCACGATACCTACGATAGCCACCACAAGAGCCACCTTCGGCGATGTGCCGAAGATAGGTTCCAGCACAGCGAAACCGAGGAACCCGATGGTAGGAGAGCCGGAAATCAATGCGCTGACTGCGGCGTCTGCCCCGGTGTTCTTCTTGAAACAGTATCGGAACACGAAGTAGACAGCCATGAAGCACGCCATGATACCGACTGTCGACACAATAGTGAGTTTAAGGTCAACGGCAAGATCCTCACGGGATGCCTGCACAATCGACACCCACAGGGCGGCGGGAAGGGCGATGTCGAGTACGACTTTGTTGAATCGCTTGGCGTCGTTGCCGTTAAACGCCCCCTTCTTGCCCAGCACATAGCCCAACAGCATTATCACCACTATCGGGACTATGGCATATAATATAATGTGCGTCAGATTCATAATTCGGGAGATTTTTTAGAATTGAGAATTTAGAATTGGCTTCGCGGAGGATGTCAGACTTGTCAGACTGGTCTGACTGGTCTGACTGGTCTGACTCCCTCCGCGACGCCAATTATGCATTAGACTGTATAGTTTATCAGCGGAGCGGGATTGAGGTATCCGATATGACCGGATTCCTTGCCGGCGTCGGGCGCGAGCATCACGTTGATGAGTGCCGGAGCGTCGGAGGCGTATGCCTCGTTGAGCGCCTTCTCAAGGTCGGCGGCATTCGTCACATTGTAGCCCTTGGCGCCGAACGCCTCACCCAGAAGGTCATAGCGGTCGAAATCAAGGGTGGTGGGCGCCGGCATGTTCTTGTCGCCGCTCGGGTTGACTCCAATGTGGTTGTAGATACCGCCATTGTTGAGCACTATCACAGTCACCGGCAGACGGAACCGGCATATCGTGGAGAAATCCATGCCGGAGAAGCCGAACGCTGAGTCTCCCTCGATTGCCACCACCTTCTTGCCTGTGGCGACAGCCGCACCGATTGCCGAACCCATGCCCATGCCCATGATTGCCCAGGTGGCGCAGTCCACTCTATGGCGCGGCAGCGTCATGTCTATGGTGTCGCGGGCGTCGTCGAGGGTATTGGCTCCTTCATTGACAAGCATAGTGTCGGGATGTGCGTCGAAAAGACGTTTTATCACGCTCAGTGCTCCGAAATGCGTCATCGGCACAATCGGTTCTTCCTTTTTCAGCCGCTCTGCAAACTTTGCGTTCTTGGCGGCTGTCTGGTCCTGAATCGACTTCACCCATGCGGGGTCGGCGCTCATGCTCTTGCCCTTCATTGCGCCAAGAATAGCGCGAAGCGATGTCTTCATGTCGCCTATCACGGGAGCGGCGATAGGCACATTGCGGTCTATCTCCTCCGGATTGACATCGATCTGAACAAACTTCATGGCGGGATTCCACTTGCCCTTTCCGAACGACAGCATCCAGTTGAGACGTGCGCCCACGATGATGCAGACGTCGGATTTCTCCATTATCTCCGACCTGCAGCTGATGGCGCTCAACTCGCCGTTGTCGGGAAGCACGCCCTTAGCCATCGACATCGGAAGATAAGGAATCCTGTATGTCTCGACAAGTTCCTTCAGTTCTTCCTCAACCCTGCTGTAAGCCGCTCCCTTGCCAATGAGGAGCGACGGGTTCTTTGCACCGAGGATTGTGGCGGCGGCGCGAGCCACTGCCTCCTGATTGGGAGCCGTCGGCGAATATAGGTCAACAGGGGAGTAGAAGAGCTTCTCCGCCTCGGATGCATCCATGATTTCTCCGAGTGCGGGAGTGGTCATGTCGATATATACACCGCCGGGCACACCGCTCACCGCCGCGCGGTAGGCGCGTGCGAGAGCGCCCGGAATGTCCTTGGCGCGCGAGCACCGGAGAGCCAGTTTCACAAGCGGACGCGCTGTGTTCAGCTGGTCAAGTTCCTCATACATTCCCATACTCATGTCACACATTGTGGGATCCGAGGCACCGGATATCTGAATCATAGGATAGCAGTTGACTGTAGCGTTGGCAGTGGCGGTCAGACCATTCATGAAGCCGAGCGACGACACTGTCAGCAACACACCCGGCTTATGGCTCAGGTAGCCATAGGTCTGGGCTGCCATTCCCGCCTGCTGCTCGAACCTGAACGAATAGTATTTAAGTCCGACGTACTGCATGGCATAGGCGGCTTCGGTCACCGGGATGCCCACAAGTCCAAACACCGTGTCGAGACCGAGACGTTTCAGACTCTCGGCGAGTATATACATTCCGGTCACCTGTTCCGGAAATTTCGGAGTTGCCGGAGCTGCACAATTGCATTTTGTGTTTTCCATAACTAATTTGAATATTACGATTTATTACTTCGCCGGGGTCGCGGGCTTAGCCTCCGGCTTTGGAATCCTCGCTGTGGTGCCGTTTGCCTTGAACCGCTCCTGGTCTTCCTCGGAGTAGCCTAATTCTGTCAGCACTTCCGCAGTGTTGGCTCCAAGTTCCGGTGCCGGACCATAGTTCGGGGTGAAGTTGGAGAAAGTACACGGGCAACCCACAGTCACGAACTCGCCGATCTTTCCGCCCTGGTTTATCTTCACGAGCGACTTGTTGGCGTAATTCGACGGCATATCCATGATTTCCTTGATGCTGAGCACCGGAGCCACCGGGATATGGTCTTTCAGAAGGTCATTGACCTCATACTTCGTCTTGTCGATACACCAAGCCTGGATTCTCTCCCATACTTTCGGCTTGTTGCGGTCGCGGGCGTCAGGAGTATTGAAGTCAGGATCTGTGAGCCAGTCCTGGAAGCCCATGACTTCACAGAAAGTCTTGAACGCTGATGCGGTGCGCTCCACCACGATATAGACATAGTCGTTGTTGTCGGTCTTCCAGTTCTTGCACTTATAGCACCAGCCGAGAACGCCGCCGCCCTCGATGTTGCCGGCTCTGGGAACCTGGCCGTTGAACTGTCCATCGGGATACTGCGGATACTGCGTCAGATAACCGATCTTGTCGAGTGTGAGCTGGTCACGAGTCTTGATACGGCAAAGATTCAAACATGCATTATACATTGACTGGTAAACGTAGCATCCTTCGCCGGTCTTTTCTCTCTGGATGACTGCGGCAAGAATACCGATCAGCAGATGCATGCCGGTGTTGGAGTCGCCCAACGCCGCGCCGGACTGCGTCGGGATATTGTATTCTCCCTCATACCAGCCAGTGGTGGACGCTGCGCCTGCGGCAGCCTGCGCCACCGGTTCGTATGCCTTGTTGTCGGCATAGGGGCTTCCTTCCGGGAAACCTTTGATTGTGGCATAGATAATCTTCGGGTTGATCTTGTGGACAACCTCCCATGAAAAACCGAGCTTGTCCATAGCGCCCGGATGCAAGTTCTCTACAAAGATGTCGGCACCCTCAAGCATCTTGGTGAGGATAGCCTTACCGTCGGGAGTCGCGGCGTCGAGCTCAAACGACTTCTTGTCTGAATTGAGCTGCAGATAATAATAACTTGGGAGCGAGGGGTCGAACTGAAGTTCAGTACGGGTAGCGTCGCCGACGCCGGGACGCTCTATCTTGATGACGTCTGCGCCAAACCACGCGAGCATCTGAGTACATGAAGGACCGGACTGAACGCTTGTGAAGTCGATAACTTTAATTCCCTGGAGGGGAGCAGTGTTCTGTGACATAGTAATAATAGATTAAGAAAACTAAAAAATGATAATCATAGCGAGAGCCATCAGGCTCTTACTAATACAACAGATATGCAGCAAATAAGTTTGAGAAGCCTGAAAGAGCTCTCAAAGTCTTCGGAGTTCTCAGAGTGCTCTTATTGCTCCCATTGCTCCGAGAGCAAAAAAAGCCGA
The DNA here is from genome assembly GCA_017626045.1 of Muribaculaceae bacterium. Classification (GTDB taxonomy): domain Bacteria; phylum Bacteroidota; class Bacteroidia; order Bacteroidales; family Muribaculaceae; genus Lepagella. Next base: position 15,295 of record JAGAJP010000028.1, read on the forward strand.
GTCTCCAGAATTGGAAACCCGGCTTCGGTTAAGGTGGCGATTACCTACTCTCCCGCTTTCGCAGTACCATCGGCGTGGCAAGGTTTAACTTCTCTGTTCGGCCAAAGGGCAAAAAGGTGAAGAGGTGGAGCCCTTGCGCTGTCATCACAAAAAAGC
>JAGAJP010000029.1 GCA_017626045.1 Muribaculaceae bacterium
ACCGTCGCGCTCTCGTGTCCCGGATACTGAACCATCTGGCAGGGAATGCCCAGGGTGTTCCATATCAGATACGAGAAGAAGATCGCGCGGTCCTCGCAGTCGTTGTAGTCATACAGAAGGCTCTCCTCCAGGAAGTAGGGCTTCTCGAAGCCGTGCCATTCCTGGTCGGTGCGATACCGGAACCCGTAGTGGCAGAGCGCCATCAGCGCGTCTACCGCGCTCTTCGGAGGCATCCCCGCGAGCTGCGTCCGCAGCTGGCCCACGAGGTCCTCGCGGAGCCTGCTGTCGACCCACGAGGAGGCGAAGTCGCCGTTGGGCATCTGCGGGTAGTGATACAGTATGTTGCGGATGTTCTCGTTGACCTCTCCCTTCAGCGTCAGCTTGCCGTTGGTCAGAGTGAACGCCTTCGGGTTCTCCGGAAGGTTAAGACCCGTCAGACGAAGGTCAGAGGTCTTGCCGCCGGCGTTCGACGGAAGGTCGCACGTCATAAGCCTCACCGACTGACCCGCCTTGACATCCTGCCCGTCGGGATAGAGTATCGTATACTTGCGGCCGTTGTTGGCGGTGGTGGTCAGAGTGCTGTAGACCACCTTCTGGTCAAACGGCATCATCACCGTCAGGAAGTCGTTGAGCTTCAGCAGACGCACGTCGTAGCCCATGGTGGAGAGCAGGTAGTGGACCGCCGACATCCGGGCGTTGAGGTTCGAGCCCTTGAACCGCTGGTTGACATACGACTCGGCGAGCCGGAACGTGAGGTAGCCGTTGAGTCCGAGATTCTCGGCAAGACCGAAGAGCTGGCGGGCGGTCTCCTTGCCTCCCTCCTGAGCCGCCATCATGTCCCAGTGCCTTCCCGTCTCCTCCGGCCCGGCGAGATTCGAGGTGATGTTGAACTCCACCTCCGGGATGAACGCCTCCATGCCGTAGAAGTCGAAGAAGTAGTTGTCGGCGATCTTGACGCTGCTCTTCATGTCGATGTTGACTATGCCGGAGTCCTTAGGGTCGGCGGCTGCCGTCTGCCCCGGGAAGGAGCCGAACGCGAAGTCCGGGTCCGGAAGCCTAAGCGCCGCGCGCTCGTAGTTGCTCCGCTGCTGACGCATGGCGTCAGACTCTCCCAACAGTTTCGGCTGTGGCACCGCCGCCGAGGCCCAAGGATCTCTCGAACCACCCCCGAAGTCGGGGGTGTCGATCTTCAGCGACGGATAGTTATACTCCTTGATGCTTCCTTCGGCGAGCTGTCCCTTGTCGGGTGTCGACGCGGAGGTCTTCGGATTGGCGGAACCGCCCATCTCGGGGGTGTCGATCTTCAGCGACGGATAGTTATACTCCTTGATGCTTCCCTCGGCGAGCTGTCCCTTGTCGGGTGCCGACGCGGAGGTCTTCGGATTGGCGGAACCGCCCATCTCGGGGGTGTCGATCTTCAGCGACGGATAGTCATATTCCTTGATGCTTCCCTCGGCGAGCTGTCCCTTGTCGGGTGCCGACACGGAAGTCTTCGGATTGGCAGAACCGCCCATGTCGGGAACATCTATCCTCAGCGACGGATAGTCGTATTCCTTTATGTTTCCCTCTGCAAGAAGGTTGCCCGGTACAGGGGCATTGAGACCCGGAAGAGCCGTCGGATTGAACGACGGGTCCGGAAGCCGGGCCATCTCCGGCTCAGGGTCCGGCTCCCGCTCCGCCAACGGCGGAAGCTCCGGAAGAACCTCCGGCTTCGGCTCCGTATACGGACTCTCTTCCTCCCACAGCGGCTCGAACTCATGCCACTCGCCGTTGAGGAAATCGGAGTAGTGCTCTAAGATTCTCGTCTTGAAGTCCTGGAAGTCCGACAGTATCTGCTGCCGAAACTTGTTGTATTCCTCCATCGGCGACTGTGGCCGCGCCGTGGAACCGAGGCCCATCAGAGCCACTCCCGACAATATCGCTACAAACTTACGCATATTGAAGTTGTTTAAACATCATTTTTTATTTTTCCAGTCTTCCAGCATCATCTCGGCATAATCCTTGGAGATTCCGCTCTCGGCGGCTGCTGCCCGGATTGCCTTCTCCCCGCTTTCAGCAGCCTTTGTAGAATCAATGGTGAGATACATGATTACGGAATATGACCCGTCAGGCATCTCCTTCATCACGGAGAAAGACTCCTTCATCTCGCCCTTTATCTCCTTCTGGGTAAGACGCTCGAAAGCAGCATAGAAACGGTCGAACTCCGGGTCGTTTTCAAAATTGATCTGGTTGCCATACGTGTCGAGGACCACGCGCCCCTTAAGACGCGACGAACTCTTCGAGGCATACTCCGCCATCGCATAAGCGAGACACATCTGCCGGCAGCCGTTCTTTGACTTTGAGCGTCCGGTGCCTATCTGCTCCATTGCGCCGTTCTCAACTGTGGCGAGGTGCTTCTCCAGAGCATCCCGCAGCGGAACACCCCCCATCACCACGTAGCCCTCCTTAGAAAGCTCCTTGCTTCTGGACTTAGCCATCTTGCTCACCTTCTTCTCCTGTTCCTTGGTCAGCTCGGCATTAACCGCCGGAGCCACCAGACAGAAAGCCATCAGAATAATCAATATCCTCTTCATGCTATTGTTGTTTTATCTATATGTATTGTTGTTCCCTATTATAGAAACAACTTCAATGCATTTTATATCATTTAACCGGGGGAGAAGAATTCACAGGTGAATTCCTCGCCCCCGGTGAATTCATCCGTATCCTCAGAAACTTGCCGGAGAGAAGATGCCGGCTCGCGGATGGTCCGGCGGCAGGTTGGGAGTCAGGTCCGGATTACGCTCCGGCTGCCACGTCCGCACGTGGATCAGCGGCTTCTCCTCGTCGTTGAAGTCCACGAAGAGGAATAGGTAGCCCTGGTCGCCGTAGGTCTGCGATACGTAGTCCTGCTTCAGCTGGATGGAATAGGTCTCACCTCCTACGCCCGAACGCTCGACGTCCGTCTCCGAAAAACGTAGGTTGATGTATTCCTGGCTTGCGAAGCATCTCCTGAGCTGCTCCATGTATTCCTTCTTGGTCTTCTGGGTGAATCGGATGTCCTCCTTGGAGGCGAAGCCGAAGCCGTCGGCATTCTTCACCTTTTCCAGCCTCCGGTTGACGTGACCCACGATTATCACGGCGTCATCGTCGAAAATACTCTCTATGTAGTCCTGAAGTCCCAGAGCGAACGCTGTCCGGTAGTTTTCAAGAAAGTTGACCAGCACCATCTTCTTGTCGTCGGTCCATGCGGCTCCCTGTTTGGCGAAGATGTCCTTGCGCGCTATGCTGCCAAGCCCGAAACCGAGGCTGGTCATCTTCCCCTCTTTGTTGAAGGTGAAAGTCAAATCCTCGGTAAACTGTCTCTTCCCTTTGCTGAAAGTGAACGACATCGGTATCGAACGGCACACCACCTCGTCGCGAAACGGGTAGAACTCGTATGTGTCGCGGGTGGCGTTGCCCAATATCTTCATCTTACCGTAGCTCATCAGTTTCTGAAACAGAGCCCAGCCCTCTTCCGTGCAGTCCTCTCTGATCTGGTCGAATTTCCTGTTGATGATGCACCATACTATATGCTCCATGGCTCCGACATAGGGCGACCGCTCATCCTTGCCGAGTGCCGTTATCCCTTCGTTGGTTGCCGCCGCCACCTGCTGCTCGAACATCTTTGCCTCCTTCTTGTCAGCCTTCAGGTTCTTCCTGCCTTCGTTGAGAAGATAGGTGTTGTTGACAAGCCCCGCGCCCCTGAACGTGTCGAGCAGCGGTTTGAGTTCGGCGTTGGCGTGGTTCTCGTTCTTGAACAGATACTCCACATAGAGTTTCAGAGGACTCACAGGCACCGAGGGACTCAGTTCTATGAGGGCGATGCCGTCGCGAGCCGTTATCAGCGACGAGTAGCCGGAGTTGGTGCCATACTTGAACGTGCAGGTGGTGGCGGGCTTCCCGTCATACTTCACTGTCAGCTCCACAGTCTTTCCGGCGTTGTCGGGGTCTTCCTCGTCTTTCGTCACCGAGGCGATGCCGAACGACACCTTGTTGACTATGTCGCGCATGGCTTCGGGAATCCAGTTCTCCAGGACCCGGCTTTCACCGTCTACGGTCTCCACCACCTCCGAGGGGGCGGGAAGACTCTGCAGAAGCACATACGCGCGGTAGAGGTGCCTCAGCGCGTCGTCTACCTTCCCGTTGTCTCTCGCACGTATGCCGGAGCGTGCCAGGTCGGCTACGTTGTTGCGCCGACGCGCATGCATCCTCTCGATGTTTTTCTTGGGCATATACACAAACTGCCGGCATTCGGGTTCCTCGCCGATAAGCAGGACCTCGACGCCTTCCAGTGAGGCAGGAGTGGTATAGCTCTCCACCACCGAGTTGAACTGCTCCGTGGTGACACTCTTTCCATCGGGTCCCATGATGTCAGACGCCACCGAGCTGGTGTGTCCCGACACTGTCTGGGATATTTTCCTGACCATGTCGTGAAGCGCCGCGCTGTATGCCTCCTCCGGGTCGGCGCCGTAGCCGACGCCGTAGATGTAGTTCTCCGTGTCCGCCATTATCTCCTCCGCCTTTTTCGCCTGAGGGGATTCATTCCTTGCCGCCGGCGACGCCACGGCGCCCCCGATGGCAAGGAATATAAGAATCATTAGTCTCTTTATCATCTTATTAATGCGCCTTCCTTAATTTGACGGTGTGGGGTTGTCGCCGGCTCCCGGTCGTTTGCCCGCTGTGGTGAACGGATAGCTTACCGTGCCGACGGTGAGTCTGCCGTCACGGTCCACCACACACCCGCGTGCCTCGTATGACGTGGCGGGGTCAAGACCGGTGAGGGTCGTCGACACCATGCCCTCGGTGGGATTCTGAACTGCGCAGGGCACGGTGTTCCATTCTTCCGTTCCCGCCTTGCGCCATTGGAGTCGCGCCTCCACTATCTCGTAGAAGGGCGAGTAATAGTTGAACTCCACTGTCACCGAGGTCTGGGTATACCCGTCGGCAAGCCACGGCACGCTGACAGCCGGCTCCCTCTCTTCCATCCGCGGCCGCTGCGTCACTGTCACGCTCTGCTCCTGATAGCCCTTGTCCTCGGGTATGAAACGGATTACCGCGCTTCTCTCCATTCCGCTCGGGTTGGGAAGTATCGTGGCTACGGTGCTCTCCCGCTCTTCGCTGCTCCCGCCTGCTGTCGGGGAGAACCTGATCCAGTCGGCGGCTGTAACCACCTTCCAGTTTGACAAAGACAGCACTCCGAACACTATCTCTCCCCCGTCTGCGGGTATTACCTGGTTCTCGGAAGGCGACACGTCGAAGGTATATGAGGATTTGAGCTGAGTGATCTCCACCGAGTAGGTGGCGACCGCGCTCCGCAGGTTGATGAACGCCTTGCGGTCGGCTGCCGTACGGTTGTTCTGCACGTCGATGTAGAAGAGTGCCGCGCCGTTGCCGCTGTAGGTGCCGTCGCCCATGTCGGACATCGACGCTCCGTCGGGGATGATGGTGATGAAGCGCGTGGCGTTGTCGCTGTCGTAGGTGACGTCGAGGGTCCATGCCACATTCGACACTATCTCGAATTTCTGACGGCTGTTGAGCTCCGGAGCGAACGGTGCCACCGACGACGGCGACAGCCTTACGTCGCTGACCGCCTGCACTACCTTTATCTGTATGCTGCCGTCGGTCTCTTTGTTGCCCTCTGCGTCTGTCTTGTATACTGTCACATAGCAGTCGCGCTGTTCTTTCATGTTGTCGAGGACGGTGATGGTGAAGCTGCCGTCGCCGGTGCCGTTGATGACGTCCACGTCACACCACCCGCCGAGGCAGTCGCTGATCTCTACTGTCCAGCGGGTGTTGCTCGCCACCTCTATCCTGGTGTCGGAGGGGGCGGCGCCGAGGTCGAGGGTGTGGTTGGGTATCTCCGAGCCGTCGCGTGTCACGGAGAGTGTCCGCTGTGTCCTGTTGGGCTCGAGCTCGGGGTCGCTGTTGTCGCTGCACGACACTATCCCCGGTCCCAATGCCATGACAGCCATAACCCCCAGGGTCTTTATAGTATTTATCGCTTTTATAGCATTTGTTGTATTCTTCATCTTCTTCCTGCTTTTAGAGTGATACTGATACGCCTATCGACGCCTTGAAGCCGCCTCGCGTCATGCCTCCCTGACGGAACACTTCCGAGATGTCCCCTTTGGAACTGACGGGTATTCCGTATTCCGGCGTCACGAACACCCCCACATGCTGTATGGGATGGTAGGAGAATCTCGCGCCGATCGTGACGCAGCTCTGGGTGAAGCCGTTGCCTGGATATGACTTGTCTTTCGCCGACAGCCGCTGAACCATGAAGCCGGCCTGGGGAGTGAGTCCGAAGCGCTCGGCGAACCGGAACAGGTAGCCGGCGCGTACCGACATCTCGTCCATGCGGTAGCTGTACGAGCCCTGGTAAATCTTGTCCGCGCGGTTGTACCATTCAACGTCCTTGCTCCTCCCTACTCCGAGCAGATAGCTCGCCTCGAGGTTGATGCTGTCGTAGTAGCCGCCCACGGTGAACGCCACGCCAGGACTGCCGCTCGCGGCGAAAGCCACGGCGGCGTAGGCCGTCGTCTTCTTCACATACTGTATCTTCTCGAGGCGCACGGTGTCGCGCAGTGTCTCGCCACGCTCGAGCCGGAACCTGTAGGTCTGTGGATAGTAGCCGCGCTTGCTGAGGGCAAGCTCGTAGCGGGCCACCGGCAGCTGCATCGTGGGCATGAGCGTGAGGAGGGTGTCGGCGTTCATGACGGTGACGCCGTGGGCGGGCTCCGTCACGAGCTCGAGATACCCTAAATGCGGTATCGGGGCGGCCGCCTCGACACGCTTTGTCTTGCCTGCCTCCACATTGAAGACCGTGGTCTGGTCCTCGTGGTCGGGGAGTTTGGCGGTAACCACATACGAGCCTGCCTTGAGGTGCTTGCGGAGGCTCCCGACGCCTTCGCGCCGGTCCTGGAACCACAGTTCCGCGCCGTCGGAGACCTCGATGTCCACGTCGCCGAACTTCAGGTTCTCGTCTTCCATCCCGAGGTTGAAGGTCCTCGCTCCGTCGGGGGTGAGGGTCACTATGTCCTCATAGAGAAGGGACCCGAGCTCCGCCCTCACGAGGTGCGAGCCCAGCGGCATGTGCATGTTGACCGGCGACTTGCCCTGAGGCTCGCCATCGACGCTGATCTCGGCGTTGGCGGCGGACGCTATCAGCGTCACGTCACGCCCTTCCACATTCAGCACTACCGAGTAGGTCTTGCCGCTCTCCGCCTCCATCCCCTCGAACCACATCACGGTGGGCTTGTATTTGGGATGTGTGATGGTCACCTTCTGCGTGCGCTCAGGCACGTAGAGCCACACCTCGCCCGGTCCCGCCTGTTTGCGCCCGAGTATCTGGAACAGTCCGGCGTCGAAGCCGAGTATCTCGTTTTGAAACGGTGTGTAGATCTTTATGAGGGCGGCGCGTTTGCCGCTGTTCTCGTCGATGAGTTCCGAGCCTTTCAGCCTCGCCGTCATGTCTTTTGTCTCCTTGAAGTCGCTCGTCTCAAGTTTCTGGGCAAATGCCGGGAGTCCGATCGCAAGAGCCAGTACCGGAAGCGCTATTCTGAAAAAGTTCATTTCCTTATCTTGTTGTTGAAGTCGTCTCCTCCTTCATTGTTTGTCATTTTACCATTATCTTCTGTCCGGCCACGATGTAGACGCCTTTTGAAAGTCCGTCCACTGTCCTGCTCTCCCCGGCGCTGATCCGGAGTCGCGCCACGACTGCACCCTCGACGGAGCATACCGTCACTCCGCAGTCGCGGACACTGCTGATCCTGATGGTGCCCGGCACGGAACTGTCTATCGCGATGCCGAAGTCAGTCACTGTCGGAAGCCCGATGACGCCCGATTCCCCGAATACGGGTACCATCCGGCGGCTCCCCGCCTGCGACACGTATGCTCCGAACGGCAGCGTCCGTGCCTCTGCCGTAAACACGCTGCCCGGCAGCTGTCCCCCCTCGCCCCCGGTGTTGAGCGACAGTATGTCGCTCTCTTCCGTCGGCATGAACGTGCCGCTGAAAAGCATCCCGTCTTTCCAATCGGTAGATGACGGAATGGAAACCTCCGGTCCAAGTGTCACGTCTTGCGCACTAAAGGTTACGGTTCCGTTGACATTATAGTCAAAGATATATTCGGGATTGTTGGGCATAGAGATGATATATGGAGTGTCGGCTTCCAGAGAGCTCTCCGGATGCCAGTCGTCGGAAGAGGCGCTATAGAGCCAGAAGGGCCGTTCGGACTCGTCTGTCTCATCCCATATCTCGAAGGGCACCAACCGGTGTCCGCGCTCATGCTCTATGTCCTGAACTGCAAACGGAACCACTATCGACTCCCATCCCGCGCTTTGTGAGCCATACCCTGTCTCATTCCGGAATTCTTTTGAAAAACGGACCTCCGAAACTCGGAATTCCTCAGGACTATAGAACGGATAGCCGTCGTGCAGAACCACAACACCATTAGCCTCTCCGTCAATCACGTTTATGATGCGCTTGGCTATGCTGTCGCTGAATGTCTGGGCATTGCGGTTATACACTATCAAATTCGGATTTGACACGCCGCCTATGAGCGTCTCCGGGGTATCGTTGCCTTCCGGCAGGAAAACAGCACACAGGGTCGGTATATTGCCGAACACACTGTCGGCACATTGAACCAAACCTTTGGGAACCGCCACTGTCACGAGACTCCGGATAGCGAGTGCTCCTCTTTCAAGAACATTACCGGCACCGGTCGGCGACGGACTCTCGACTTCACTGATGTCAAGATACCTCACCCGACTGCATTGACGAAGCCATTCATAATCCGCCGCGCCCATGCTGCCCGCTACGGTCAGCCGTTCGGAGTCTGACTTGCCGTCGTTCCACTCATAACCTTTTGAAAGTTGTCCTGGTGATGTGGTCCATGCTTTCTCGTCGCCGCCACAATATTCTACCCGATATGTCACAGGTGTGGAATATATGATTCCGTCCTTTTCAACCTTTGCTGATACAGTAAATGACTTGTCTGACGGCAGTGTGCTGACATCCACAGGAATTCCGTCATATTTCTGTTCCTCGGTAAGACCCGCAATACCGCTGAATGAGTATCGGATCACCGCGTCGGAATCTTCAGCCTTGAATCTGAGATACCTGCCGTCGTAGGTGATTCCCGCCTCTTTCGATGCATTGAGCGCAAGCGTGAAGGTGCCGGAACTGTCGGATTCCGCATCGTGAAGTATGCCGAAGTATTCTCCTGCATCCAAAGCGACTTCTGCTGTTGATGTCAGTTCAGATGCAGGAATTTCCTTGATCTTGTTTCCATCGCTATATATGTCGAAAGCCACCGGAACATCGGATTTAAAATACAGGGGTTTGCCTGACGTCGCGAATCTGACGGCAACAAATTCTCCGGCAGAGGGCGAGTCAAATGTCTTGACTGTCTCCTCCTCCATCGGAACTGCTGTCGCTGTGAAGGTGTGCTTGATGTCTATGTCCCATTCAGATGAAGAACCCCACCCGTAATCAGACTTCAACTGCACCCGATAAGCAACGGGTCCGCTTCTCTCCAACGATACATCGTTTCCCGTGAACTCCAAAGGGTTTCTCGTCAGCTGATTCAATATTTCGTCAGGTATGTCCACGGCAAAAGCGCAGGTGTCGCCCGAAGCGATTTCCTGCTCCACATATCCTAGATCCTTTCCATTGAGGTAATGCCGATAACCGGTTGCCGATCTTCCATCGGTTTTCATTATCACGACCGCTTTTCTGTATACTCCACCCCACTCATTGTTGCCGTATCCGTATCTGAGGTTGAAATAATGCGGGCCGGGAGTGATACCTGCAAGATCTATATTGAGAATCTGCTCTTTGGCTTTGACGGAGTCTGTCTTGACGGTTGTTTTGTCATCGTCAAACCAGTACTGCGCCACCTGTGCGTTAAGCGGATTTGTAGTTACATAGAAAGGCTTTCGATATACTCCGCCCCATTCATTATTTCCCATCCCGCATCGATAGTTGAAGAAATGAAGTCCCGGGGCAACTCCTGCGAGGTCGATGTCGAGAGCCTGGGTGGCGGATGTGACAGTGCCTGTCTTCATTGAGGTCTTGTCCTCGTCGAGCCAGTACTGCCATTCCGCTGCGTTTGCCTCACTTGGCAATAAATAGAAGTGGGTGCGGTATATGCCACCGGTACCTCCGGCATCATCCGTCAAACGGTAATTGATCCAGTGCAGACCCGGACTTAGGCCGGTTGCGGGAATGGTTTGCGTCAAGGTGTATCCGGTAATGGAACCGGTTTCCTTGGCGGCAATATCATTGTCTATCCAATACTCATAACTTGCCGGAGATGCGGAATAAACGAGCATGCCAACCGGAAGCAAAGCGGATAGAATTGCAGACAGCAGTCTTCTCATTATTCCATTATCTTAATGTTTACTTTCAGTTGGTTGTTTTCAGCATCATACGTCACGGAACTTGCTGATTTATCAACTGTCGGTAAAGTCGGAACTGTAGTGTATGGCATCCATTCGCCACCGTAAACACCCACCTGGGTGCCATCGGTACCCAGATAACCTTTTTGAACAAGGTCAATCGTGCATTCCAGATTCCCGTCAAGAACCTCTGCATCTGCCTCAAGTCGATAGCAGTTATCAAGTATTAATTGATCGGTGCCACCGTTATACGTATTTTTCCCAATCAGGCAGTTAACCATGACCACATCATGAGAAGAAGTCAAAGATGCACTGTTTACGATTGAAGAAGAAAGACTTTTGGGTTTATAGCTACTCGTCGTAATTTCACCGATATTACAATTACCGACTATTTCCGCATTACCTCCTTTAAATGATTCAATCTTTGAATTCATGATATTGACTTGTTCGCATGACTTGCCACTATAATTGTCAAATACTCCTATATAGCATCTGTCAATCGTTATGCTTTTAAAATAAAGAGCATCAAAATTCCTGATTTTGCAAGTCCTTAATGTTATTTCGGCATGAATATAATTAGTATTGCTAAAATTGGATAGTTTTTCAAGAAACACTCCTTCAAAAGCCGGGGCTGCATATGTTTTGTCTTCCGTAAAATTAAACTCGATTTCCGGAAGAATATATGTGTCGTAGCCGTTACCAATGATACTTACGGCTTTGTCCATTGTAATTTTACTGGGACTGACGAAATTGCCTGAAGACAGATAAATCTTGTCTCCGTCAACAGCTGCCTTGATTGCATCCGACAATCCGTTGACATTGTCGAAGAAAGTCTGTTCGCCATTGTGATCAAGAGTCACAAGAGTACTGGTCTGGGCATATGCCGAGACGATGAGCCCGATGAGGGCAATCAGCGAAATGATTCTTTTCATTATAATCTGAGGTTAGTGTTTGAGTTAGCCTTGCAGACTCCCGGATCAGGCAATTGAAAGTAAATAAACGAAAAAAGCGTAGGAATCTGTATCTGTTACCGTCCTACGAACTGAGGCTTCTCGCATTGCCCTATCTAAGTCGGACGGCAACGCAGAAGCCCACGCCTGTATATGCAATCGATGCGTCCGGCTATATTTCTTGCGAAATATCTTGCCGGAGACAGGATAACCATATACCACGGGCATCTACCGTTGCTCAACCCTTGACTTAGATAGAAAAGTTTGCGAGAAATTTCAGTTCGTCAAGAATCAGCGCGGATAAACGCTTTCAAATAATATGTCTTTGCATCCCGCCCGCTTACCCCGGACCGGGGCTTCTGCAATGCGGTCTGCAACTGCAAAATTACAACTATTTTTTTCAATTCACAAATTTTAAGAATATTTTTTTGAAGATTTCAAAAAAATCGTTTACATACATCTCCCCCAACCCATCGGGCCAGGAACCCGCTTAAACAATGCATAATGCACAATTGCTTCGCGCGTAGCTGCGTGGAGGGAGCGGCCTCCGGACGCAACGTGCCGTCGGGGCAAGGATTACTGGGGCGAGCGCTCCCTCCACACTCTCGTGAAGCTATCAGCGTGAAACAAGTGGCAATCGCTCTTTACTTTGGATTAGAGATTTCATCATATAACTTTTTGCATATACGGTCGATTGACAAATTGCCGACATTTCCTCGCGTAGCAAGTTCATCGGCCGTCTTTGATTGAGCAACGACAGCCAATGCATCCTGAGGGTCTAAACGAAAATGTTCTGTCACCTTGACGACAAGAGTTGATAGAATCTGATCTATAGACATGTCCATATTTTAACAGTTGTTAGTCTTTAATAAGATGGGTTAATGCTTTTTCGGTACAGAAGCAATATTGAATGTATTTTTCCCCGGAATATTTCAACCTTGAAGCAAGAATTTTAAGATTGTCCGGTTCTAAAAAACGATTGTCAAATTCATCTTTATATGTTTTAATTACCTGATCGACATATGAGTCAGCTACGGGTCCAATCACAATGTCATAATCATGATTGTAAGGAGGGTTTTGAGATTTATCTCTATTCATCAAAACAAATCCTGCCCACTCCCAATTATAATCTTTAAATTCTTTAATCTTCAAATCGTCGGCACAAGTTGACTTATTGAATATAAAGGGATTTACTTCTGGTTCTCCTCCATTGTTAAGAATAACACTTCGTAATGCCATTTTGACAGCACGTCCGAAATCCGGGGTAAGATAAAATCCAGTTCCAAAATCCTTGAAATTCCTTGCAAAGGCGAAATCTATCTTACTAATCTTGCAATAACTGCCATGATAAAGTCTCATAAGGATCCGCCGTTGTTGGCGCAGACAGTGGAAAGGTTTTTAGCAATGTCATCAAAGGAGAGTGTTCTTTCAATTTCAATAAAGTTGTTGAGATACTCCAATCCTTTGAAAGTTTTCAAATAACCATAAGCAGATGCCAGAGATATTTCTTTTATCTTTGAATAATGATAAATGACGGACATTAGAAATGAAGTGGATTTATTGTCCTGATTGATATTTATCACATTCAACTTCAATTCAGATCCGAGTTTGCCTAAAATAAAAGACGCGACCTCTAAAGAGGGATTGCCATTTTCAATTTTAGAAACACGAGATTCGCTTAAACCTATAAGTTTTCCGAGTTGGGCTTGTGTTAATCCGGCTTTTTTGCGCTCCAAACGGATACATGCACCCAACGTACTTGGTTCTATGATTCTTTTCTCTTTCATATTCCTATAACAATTTTGATTTAGCAAAGTTAGTAAAAACTTTCCGAAAATGGAAAGTTTTTTTCTCTTCCTCTTTCTGCTTACGTATTTAAACAATACACAATTGCTTCGCGAGGCGCCATGCCCTCTCGCGCGGCTGCGTGGAGGGAGCGGCCTCCGGACGCGACGCGTTGTCACTCAAGGCAGAATCGGCAATCAGACGGGGTCTACGTCATAATGGATCTGCGAGGATTTGATTTGCGGAGACGGAGCTAAGGCGGTATAGACTTGATGCAGGAGTGCCTTCACTTTCTTCATCGAGGCGGCTGTCTCCACTTTCAGCATGATCTGCTGGATATACCAGGTGTTGACCCTCCCGACAAACGGGCGTTCGGGACCGAGCACTCTTGAACCGAACACCTTGCGCAGTTCAAGAGTCAGCATCACGGCTGCCGCATCGCAAGTCGCCGCATCCTTGTTTCGAACGTAAATGTTGATAATCTTAGTGAACGGAGGATACCCGAATTTCAGCCTGTCCTGAAGTTCCTCTTCATAATAAGACTTGAAGTCATGGTTTCTGACATGTTCAAGCACTCTTTCCTCCGGCTTGCTTGTCTGAATAATGACGACTCCTTCCTCATGGCGTCTGCCCGCCCTGCCCGAGACCTGCTCAAGCATGTTGAAAGCACGTTCGTTGCTTCTGAAATCCGGAAAATTGAGGAGCGTGTCGGCATTGAGCACTCCGACCACCTTGACCTTTGCGAAGTCGAGACCCTTGGAAATCATCTGCGTGCCGACGAGAATATCGGTCTTATGCTCGGCGAACTCCTCTATCAGGTCCTGATATGACTGTTTGTTGCGCGTGGTGTCAAGATCCATTCTCGAGACTTTCTTATCGGGGAAATCCTCCTGAATCTCCTCCGCTATTCTCTCGGTGCCGTATCCGTATTTGTCAAGCGTATTCTCTCCGCAAGCCGGACAAAGTGTGGGAAGTGTCTGCGTATATCCACAGTAATGACACCTCAGCAGGTTGCTCCCCTTGTGATATACCATACTTATGTCGCAGTTGCCGCATTTAGGCGACCATCCGCAGGTGCGACACACCACTACCGGTGCAAAGCCTCGCCTGTTTTGAAACATAATAGCCTGCCAGCCGGCATCAAGCGCATCTCTTGTGACCTTCCGGAGCGGAGTCGACATAATTCCCTTGACGGTCTTCTGCTTTCTCATCAATCTCATATCCACAATCTCGACAGCCGGCAGGGAAGCTCCCTCAAACCGCTCGTTGACGGCGACAAGACCGAACTTTCCGTTTTGCGCCTTCCAGAAAGTCTCCACAGATGGTGTCGCCGAACCCAAAAGAGTCTTTGCACCGTGCATCGAGGCAAGCACTGTGGCCGCATCCCGCGCATTATATCTGGGAGCCGGGTCAAACTGCTTATAGGATGACTCATGCTCCTCATCGACCACAATCAAGCCAAGCCGGGCAAACGGGAGAAACACCGAACTCCGAACGCCGAGCACCACAAGAGGCTCGTTGGAGTGCAGCAGACGGTTCCATATATCAACCCTCTCGCTGTCGGAGAACTTAGAATGATAAACGAGCAGCCTGTCACCAAACACCTTTCGCAGGCGGTCGGTAAGCTGAGTGGTGAGTGAAATCTCCGGCACAAGAAACAGCGCCTGACTGCCCTGCGCAAGGACATCGGCTATCAGGCTGCAGTAAATCTCAGTCTTGCCGGAACCCGTGACACCGTGAAGCAATACGATGGCATGGCTTCTGAAAGCCTCGCGAATCTCTCTCGCCGCCCGCGTCTGGGCATCGGAAAGAGACACCGGATTGACAGGCGCATCGCCGGAAGACACGAATCTATTGACCTTCTCCTTAAACACCTCCACAAACCCCTTGTCGACAAGAGCCTTAAGCGCAGCCGGAGATGCGCCGGACGTTTTCAGCAGGACATCTCTGCGAACCGGCACCGCTTCCCCACCCTTGATGGAGAATCCGGAAATATCGAGATATGCAAGAAGTATTGACTGCTGTTTTCTACTGCGCTCGGTAGAGTCAAACATAAGACTGAGCCTGTCGGAGTCTTCCGGGTCACAGAGCAACCTCACCATTGATATGGATTTCGGGGTGTATCTCTCCAGAATCTTCTCCTCCATTCTCACCACGCCTGCATTGAGCAAGGCATTGACGTGCGTAGCCACATTCTTGATGCCGAGCGCCTTTTCAATGCCTGCGAGAGAATCCTTGCCCGCATGCTGGAGAGCCGCCACAATCTGAGCCTGTCGGTCGGTGAGCCGAATACCGTCTTCAGAATCGAAGTCGGGATTCAAAGTCACGATGCTCTCGCTCTCGAGCTTGAGACCGGAGGGGATAGCCGCCTTCATCACTTCTCCCACAGAACAGAGATAATACTCCGCAATCCAGTTCCAGAACTTCAACTGCGGATATCTGAGTGCCGGCGTAGGATCAAGCACCGCCATCACCTCCTTCACCTCATAGGCGACGGGAGGCGTCTGGTCAAGACTCGCCACGACAGCGGTGTAATATTTCTTTCTGCCGAACTGAACAAGCACACGCGTGCCTATACTGACAGTTGAGGCAAGCTCATCCGGAACACTATAGGTAAACGTATCCCTGAGGGGCAACGGAAGGATGACTTGGATAAACATCATAAAAAGATAAACACCACACAAAATTAGTCAAAAAAATGAGAAACTTATGCAAAATAATGAGAATTTTTAAGTAATTTTGCAGACAAATAACCAAACATCAAGGTTCTGACGCAAGTCAAGAGCCGATATAAAAGTATCAAACACATGAATTTATTAGCAGGAAAGACAGCATTGGTAACCGGAGCCGCACGCGGCATCGGCAAAGCACTCGCACTGAAATTCGCGGCTGAGGGAGCAAATGTAGCCTTCACCGACCTCGTAATCGATGAGAACGGCAAGCAGACTGAAGAAGAGATAGCCGCCTTCGGAGTAAAGGCCAAGGGATATGCATCCAACGCAGCCGACTTCGCACAGACTGAGGAAGTAGTAGCAAAGATAAAGGAAGACTTCGGCTCTATCGACATTCTCGTCAACAACGCCGGCATCACCAAAGACGGTCTTATGATGCGTATGAGCGAGGCTCAGTGGGATGCGGTCATTGCTGTCAACCTTAAGTCAGCTTTCAACTTCATCCATGCCGTGCTTCCGATAATGATGCGCCAGCGCAGCGGCTCCATCATCAACATGGCATCGGTGGTAGGTGTTCACGGAAATGCAGGACAAGCCAACTACGCTGCATCGAAAGCCGGTCTGATCGCACTCGCCAAGAGCATCGCTCAGGAAGTAGGAAGCCGTGGCATCCGCGCCAACGCGATAGCACCCGGATTCATCGAGACAGCCATGACGGCAGCATTGCCCGATGAAGTTAGGGCTGACTGGTGCAAGAAGATTCCATTGCGCCGTGGCGGCAAAGTCGAGGACATCGCGAATGTCGCGCTCTTCCTTGCGAGCGACATGTCAAGCTACGTCAGCGGCCAGGTGATTCAGGTAGACGGCGGCATGAACATGTAACAGATGGGAAATCTGACAAAAAACGCAATTATAGTCGCCGGAGGGGTAGGTAGCCGCTCCGGCGATTCGCTTCCCAAGCAGTTTCACCAAATTGCGGGGCATCCGATGCTCTGGTGGACACTCCGCGCATTTGCGGATGAGGATAGGGATACACGGCTGATTGTAGTGATGCACCCCGACTTTATGTCATACTGGCAGGAGATTGCCGGCGCTGACTGCCCGGTGCATGAGACTGTGGCAGGTGGCAGCACACGCACCGCGTCGGTGGCGGCAGGCCTGTCACTGATACCGGAAGGAGAAAACGGACTTGTGGCGGTGCATGACGCGGCGCGTCCACTTGCCGACACGCAGCTGATAAAGGCAGGCTGGGAAAGTGCCGCTATATATGGAGCTGCAATACCTGCAATACCGGTAAGCGACTCTCTTAGGAGGGGGACACCGGAAAAGAGCGTCAGCGTAGACCGAAAAGAGTTTTTCGCAGTCCAGACCCCGCAGGTATTCGACATCGGCATGCTGAAGCAGGCATACGCTGCCGCCGCTGACGCTGAAGGCACTTCTTTCACAGACGACGCAAGTGTGGTAGAATGGTTTGGAAAGGAAGTCCGCTTATTTGAGGGAAGTCCCGGCAACATCAAAGTCACTTATCCCGGAGATTTCTTGATTGCAGCAACCCTTCTGTCTAAGACCCCATCTCAAAAAAACATCAGGCAATGACACCACTATACGAAGACAACCACATTATAATCGTAAGGAAAGAAGCCGGAGAGATAGTTCAGGGAGACAAGACGGGCGACACCCCGCTCAGCGAGACTGTCAAGGCTTATCTGAAGGAAAAATACAATAAACCGGGCAATGTATTCTGCGGAGTGGTACACCGTATAGACCGTCCGGTAACCGGAGTCGTATTGTTCGCCAAGACATCCAAGGCTCTCTCTCGCCTCAACGAGATGTTGAAGAAGGGGGAAATCCATAAGACTTACTGGGCTCTTGTGGAAGGAAAGAGAGAGAAGAAAGAGGACGATATAGAGTCTTGGCTGCTTTCCGACGGCAAGACCAACAAGACACGTGTGGTAGCGGAGGGAACTGTGGGTGCGAAACTATCCAGACTTCACTATCGTGTAATAGCCGAAGGAGAAAGATACAGCCTGCTTGAGGTCAAACTGCTTACCGGACGGAAACACCAGATCAGAGCGCAGTTATCGTCGACGGGAACACCGATAAAGGGTGATTTGAAATATGGTGCTCGCAGATCCAATCCCGGCGGAGGGATATCGCTTCTCGCCCGTCGTATCGAGTTTACACATCCGGTATCCGGAAATGCTATTGAAGTAGAGACCGACATGCTTCCTGAGATGAAGCGTATAACAGAATCTTGAAGATTTTTTTATTTTCGGGTTTGCGGGAATGGGAAAATTTGATTAACTTTGCACGGAAATAAGGAATATGTGCAATTTCAAGCGATATTTCTTTATCAATAAACTATAACTGCATACGAAAGTGGCACTAAACACGCGCGAAAGATTCATAGAAGTGGCACGGCAGCTATTCGCAAGGAAAGGGGTCGAGAACACCACGATGAACGACATTGCGTCGGCCTCCGAAAAAGGTCGGCGAACAATCTACACATATTTCAAGAGCAAGCGTGACATCTACAACGCCGTTGTGGAACAGGAGACGGACATTGCCCTCTCCCAATTGCGTGCCATAGTAGCGAAAGCGATACCGGCAGATGAAAAGCTGACTGAATATATCGACGTTCATTTCGAGACCATGAAGGAAGTGGTGTCTCGCAACGGAAGCCTTCGCGCATGGTTTTTCCGGGATGTCAGGAAGGTTGACCGCGCTCGTCGCATTGTTAGTCGTAAAGAAACAATCCTGCTGCAGCAGATACTGACGCAAGGAGTTTCCGAGGGGCTTTTCGCAATCGACAACATAGCGAGGACAGCGCTTGTCATCACCAAGACGATACAGGGTCTTGACGTGCCATATATCCGCGATGACATATCCGACACCGGAGTGGACAAAGAGCAACTGTGCAAAACATTCGTATCCATACTCCTCATGGGACTCAGAAAACGCGAAAATGAATAATTTTTAGAATTCGAAGACATGTATATCAACGCAATAGGTCATTATATACCAGAAGGAAGAATAACCAACGACTATTTCAAGCAACTGAACGGGCTGGATCCGGAATGGATAGTTCAGCGCACAGGAATCGAGACTCGCAGCCGATGTGGCGAAGGCGAGAATGTCGATACCATGGCGTTTGCTGCCGTAGAAAACGCCCTTGAAGCGCTCCCATACTCCATTAAAGACGTAGACCTGATAGTGGCGGCTCATTATTGCGCATACGACACTGTCGCCACTGTGGCGCATAAAGTGCAGCAGCGTCATCAAATAGAAGGCGCCAAGGCTCTTTACGTATCGTCGGCTTGCTCATCGTTTGTAAACGGTCTGGAGGTAGTGGAAGGATACTTCGCGATGGGTAAGGCTAAGAAAGCTCTGCTGATATGCAGTGAACAGAATTCATACTACTCCAACGACTCCGACACCAAGGCAGGACATCTGTGGGGAGATGCCGCAGTGGCATATTTCCTGAGTTCTGAAAAAGTGAACGACAGCGACATGGAGATACTTTCCATTTTCACAGAAGGAGAAGGGCACGTCGGAAAAGGTCCGGAAGGTGTTGTCCTGCGCCCAAAAGAAATCGGCATATCAATGCCCGACGGCAGGGATGTATTCCTCTACGCCGTGAAATATATGGAATATGCCCTTAACAAGAATCTTGAGGAAAGCGGCCTAAACAAAGAAGACATCACTTATTTCATCACACATCAAGCCAATATGCGAATTGTTAAGCAATTGGCACGTATGATTGAAATGCCGATGGAAAGATTCCTCAACAACATCAGCGAGTATGGCAACACCGGAAGCGCCAGCGCACCGCTTGTATTGTCGCAACATAAAGACCGGTTGCAGAAAGGTGATATTGTATCGCTGATGGTGTTCGGAGGCGGATACTCGTGCGCTGCGTTTACAGTTAAGAAATAATTATAACATCCTGAATTGCAGAGTTTGAGAAGAGAAGCAAAAATCTCGTTAACAAAAATTAACGCAAAAACTCTTGACAAAGGCTCCAAAATGTTGTAATTTTGTAATCGAAATCAGACCGCGGGATGGAGCAGTGGTAGCTCGTTGGGCTCATAACCCAAAGGTCGCAGGTTCGAGTCCTGCTCCCGCCACAATTTAAACCTTCGACTTGGTCGGAGGTTTTTTTTGTTTTAGGAAACTGCGATATAATAGCTATAGTAGCTATAGAAGTCATAGGAGATATGATTAAAAAATCAGCGATATGAGAGAGAAGGAATTTTTGCCGAATCTTGAGAAGTTAGGCATTTCTGAAATAAACGATATGCAGCGTCGGTCGATGGGCGCTGCCACTGAGTCGAAGGAGATTATGATAGTGGCTCCTACAGGCTCGGGAAAGACTGTTGCATTCACCCTTCCGATGATGAAGTGGATGAATGCTGCAAACGGACGGCTTCAGGCGGTGATAATCGCACCGTCGCGGGAACTGGTGCTTCAGATTTCCGGTGTAGTAAGGGAACTTGCATCCGGATTCAAGGTATCGGCTGTATACGGCGGTCATAATGTGGAGGACGAGATCAACACACTCAGTGTTACGCCCGACATTATAGTGGCTACTCCGGGACGTCTACTTGACCATCTGAAAAGAGGCAACATCGACCCCTCCCCCACCCGCATACTTGTGCTTGACGAATTTGACAAATCCCTGGAACTCGGTTTTGAGGACGATATGCGGAAGATTTTCAACCGTCTTAAAAACGTGAGCCGATTTATACTGACATCCGCCACGAGAGGTGGAGCACTCCCGGAGTTTCTAAAGTTGGAAAATCCCCTTGAACTTGATTTCTCTAGTGGAGAAAGCGAAGTCAGAGGTAGAATGAGGATATATCGTGTAGAGACGGAAAAAGACAAACTGGAATCCCTTCTGAGGCTTCTGCGGAGCATTTCAAAGGAAGACATTCCGGAAAAGACCATCGTTTTTGTCAATTACCGCGAAAGCGCGATACGAGTTGAAGAATTCCTTAGAAAACACCATGTGGCATGCACTCTATATCATGGCGAGCTGGATCAATATCAAAGAGAAGACGCCATCTCTAAATTCAACAACGGAAGTGCACCGATTCTTGTAGCCACCGACCTTGCGTCGCGAGGACTCGACATCAAGGGAGTCAGCAATATCATCCACTATCATCAGCCTCTTACTCCTGAAACATATACGCACCGCAACGGACGCACAGCACGAGTAGAGGAAAGCGGCGATGTCTTTGTGCTTACAGGACCTGATGAAGAGTTGAAGCCATACATAGAGACCGACAGCATATACAGACCTGATCCTAACGCCACATCAAAGCTGACAAGCGACAAGGTCACCATCCGCATCAGCGCCGGAAGAAAAGAAAAACTGTCGAAAGGAGACATCCTGGGCTTTCTATGCAAGGAGGGAGGAATGGAGGCTTCCGAAATCGGAGCCATCACGCTGAGCGACCATCACGCCCTGGTGGCAGTTCCGGCAGAAAAGGGAGCCGCTCTGGTGTCGACGCTCTCTCCCAAAAAGATTAAGGGGGCTCGGAGAAAACTGACCCTTATATAATGCACTTATTTAATGCATAATGCATAATGCATAATTCATAATTGCCTCGCGACGCGGTATGGCTACGCGCGTGGGAGTGTGGAGGAAATAAAAAAGGTCTGCGATGATTCGCAGACCTTTTTTTATTTATGGAATATTGATTACTTGCGGAGTGCAATCTCATCAGCACCGAGCTCGGGATCGGTTCCCCAGTCCTGCTTCGAGAGGCGAACGTAGTTATTATAGCGCCAGCGGGCGTTTTCCTCACAAGCCTTGAAGAGTTCATCAGCTGCGTCAGGACACATCTTCTTGACAGAAGCAAAACGTACCTCACCTGCGAGGAAGTCCTGGAACTTGCTCCAGTCAGGTTCCTTGCTGTCGAGAGAGAACGGATTCTTGCCTTCTGCCTCGAGAGCGGGGTTGTAGCGCCAGAGGTGCCAGTAACCGCAGTCAACTGCGAGTTTCTCCTCTTTCTGGCTCTTGCCCATGCCTGCCTTCAGACCGTGGTTGATACAGGGAGCGTAAGCGATGATGAGCGACGGACCGTCGTAAGCCTCAGCCTCGCGGATTGCCTGAAGAGTCTGGGCGTTGTTGGCGCCCATGGCAACCTGAGCCACGTAAACATATCCGTAAGTTGTAGCCATCAGGCCGAGATCCTTCTTGCGGATACGCTTGCCGGCAGCGGCGAACTTGGCGATAGCACCGATAGGTGTCGACTTCGAGCTCTGACCGCCGGTGTTGGAGTAAACCTCGGTGTCGAGAACCACGATGTTGACGTTCTTGCCGGATGCGATCACATGGTCGAGACCTCCGTAGCCGATATCGTATGAAGCGCCGTCACCACCGATGATCCACTGGCTGCGCTTAGCGAGGAATGCAGATGTATTGATTACAGTCTGGCAGAGGTCGCACTTGCAGGAGTTGCAAGCTGCCACGAGAGCGGCGCCGGCAATACGAGACTGCTTGGCGTCCTCACGAACCTCGAGCCACTTAGCTGCAGCAGCCTTCACGTCAGCACCGCAGCAGTCGCAAGACTGAATCTTATTGCAGGTGTCTACAAGACGCTCGCGCATCTTGTCGTATGCGATGCTCATACCGAGACCGAACTCACAGAAATCCTCGAAGAGGGAGTTTGCCCATGCGGGACCGTGACCTTCCTCGTTGGTGGTGTAAGGAGTCGAAGGAACGGAACCGGAGTAGATAGACGAGCAGCCGGTAGCGTTGGCAACAATCTGATGGTCGCCGAAGAGCTGTGAGATAATCTTGAGGTAAGGAGTCTCGCCGCAGCCGGAGCATGCACCTGAGAACTCGAAGAGCGGAGTAGCAAACTGGCTCATCTTCACATTCTGCTGAATGTTGACGAGATCCTGCTTGCTCTTAACGTTCTTGACAAGCCAGTTCCAGTTTTCAGCCTCGCTTTCCTGAGTTTCGAAATGCTTCATGACGAGAGCCTTCTCGCCCTTCTTGCCGGGACAAACGTCTGCACAGTTGCCGCAACCGAGGCAGTCCATCACATCAACCTGCTGAACGAAGCGCAGACCTTCAAGGCCTTTGCCGATAGCGGGAAGAGTGTGGTCCTCTGCGAAGGGAGCCTTTGCCATTTCCTCGGAATTGAGGAGGAACGGACGGATGGAAGCGTGAGGACAAACATAAGAACAGATGTTACACTGGATACAGTTCTCGGGATTCCATTCCGGAACGAAGGCAGCCACTCCACGTTTCTCATAGGCTGCAGTGCCCTGATGCCAGGTGCCGTCCTCGATACCGCAGAAAGTGCTGACGGGGAGAAGGTCGCCATCCTGAGCGTTGATAGGACGAACAACATTTGTGATGAATTCTGGTTCATCGCGCTTTTCCGGAGCCTCGTCGGGAAGATTTACCCATGCGGGATCCACCGGAAGAGTCTTGTATTCATCACCACGGTCAACTGCGGCATAGTTCATGTTGACAATATTGTCACCCTTCTTGCCGTAGCTCTTCTTGATGAACTTCTTCATCTGCTCTACTGCGAGATCAACGGGAATCACCTCGGTGATGCGGAAGAATGCAGACTGAAGGATAGTATTGGTGCGGTTGCCGAGGCCAATCTCCTGAGCAATCTTCGATGCGTTGATGTAGTAGAGAGTGATATTGTGCTTTGCGAGATAGCGCTTAACCTTGTTGGGAAGGTTTGCAGCAAGTTCCTCGCCTTCCCAGATTGTGTTGAGAAGGAATGTACCGCCATCCTGAAGGCCGCGCATCACGTCATACATGTGGAGATATGCCTGAACGTGGCATGCCACGAAGTTGGGGGTGTTTACGAGATATGTGCTGCGGATGGGCTCGTCGCCAAAGCGGAGGTGTGAGCAGGTGAAGCCGCCTGACTTCTTCGAGTCATAGCTGAAGTAAGCCTGACAATACTTATTGGTGTTCTCACCGATAATCTTGACAGAGTTCTTGTTCGCACCCACTGTACCGTCAGCGCCGAGACCATAGAACTTAGCCTGGAACATACCCTTGCCGCCGACATTGATTTCGGGGAGCTGGGGAAGTGAAAGGAAGGTCACGTCATCGTTGATGCTGATAGTGAAGCGATCCTTGGGCTCTGCGAGTTCGAGGTTCTCATATACGGAAAGGACAGCAGCAGGAGTGGTGTCTTTCGAAGAGAGACCGTAGCGGCCGCTGATGATCATCGGAGCTCCTTCCACGCCGTAGAAAGCCTCCTTTACATCGAGTGCGAGAGGTTCGCCGTTTGCGCCGGGCTCCTTAGTGCGGTCAAGAACGCAGAGACGCTTGCAAGATGCGGGAACTGCAGCGCGAAGATGCTTAACGCTGAACGGACGATAGAGGTGAACAGACACGAGGCCGACCTTCTTGCCCTGAGCACGAAGATAGTCGATGACCTCCTTGGCGGTTTCTGTAACAGAACCCATCGCCACTACAACATTCTCAGCCTCGGGGTCGCCATAGTAGTCAAAGAGGGAGTAGTTACGGCCGGTGATGCGGCTGATCTCCTTCATGTATTCCTCAACGATTTCGGGAACTGCGTCGTAGTATTTGTTGGAAGCCTCACGATGCTGGAAGAATACATCGGGGTTTTCCGCCATGCCGCGAGCCACGGGAGCGCCGGGGTTGAGGGCACGTTTGCGGAAATCAGCGAGTGCATCCTGGTCGATGAGAGCTGCGAGTTCGTCCTGGTCGATAGCCTCGATTTTCTGAATCTCATGAGAAGTACGGAATCCGTCGAAGAAATTGACGAAAGGCACACGGCTCTTGATGGTAGCGAGGTGAGCGACACCGGAAAGATCCATCACTTCCTGAACGCTGCCTTCTGCAAGCATCGCGAAACCTGTCTGACGAACTGCCATCACGTCCTGATGGTCGCCGAAAATTGAAAGTGCATGGCTGGCGATTGTACGAGCCGAAACGTTGAAAACGCAAGGCAGGAGCTCGCCTGCAATCTTATACATGTTAGGGATCATCAGGAGAAGACCCTGAGATGCGGTGTAGGTAGAAGTAAGGGCACCTGCCTGGAGAGAACCGTGCACAGCACCGGCAGCACCGGCTTCAGACTGCATTTCCTGAACGTGGACAGTTTCACCAAAGATGTTTTTTCTGCCTGCGGCAGCCCAGTCGTCGACATATTCTGCCATAGTCGAAGAGGGGGTGATGGGGTAGATAGCGGCCACTTCTGTGAACATGTAGCTCACATGTGCGGCTGCCTGGTTTCCATCGCAGGTCAGAAACTGCTTTTGATTGCTCATAATCTGATTTTTTTGGAAAAGTATTTAGGTTATAATCTGTTAAGACTTACAAATATACATTAATATAGTTACTCGAAACGAGCATACTTGCAGCGGGGCTGCATGTATTCTGCAAAATTAATAAAAAAACTTAGAATTGGCAAATATAATTGAGAATTTAGAATTGAAAATTGAAAATTGAGAATTGAAAATTGAAAATTGAGAATTGAAAATTTAAAATTGAGAATTGAAAATTTAAAATAGAAAATTGAGAATTTAGAATTGAGAATTGAAAATTGAAAATTTAGAATTAAAACCTTACAAATGCGAGAAGGCGTGGCTGATGCCACGCCCTCAGGGTTTATTGTATTCAATATGTGAAATTATTTCTTTAGAAAGTCCTTGACTTTGGCGAGGACGTTGTCTACGGTATATCCGAATTTTTCATCGAGAACCTTAAGAGGTGCGGATGCGCCGAAACGCTCCATGCCGAAGATGCTGAAGTCTCCCTTCATCACGGGATAAAGGGCTGCGGGAAGACCGGCTGTGATACCGAACATTCTGACACCGGCGGGGATTACCTCATTACGGTACGACTCAGGCTGACGGCAGAAAAGACCGATAGAAGGAAGTGAAACAACGCGGGCGCCCACGCCTTCCTCTCCGAGTCTCTCAGCTACATGCATAGCGAGTGCGACTTCGGAACCGTTTGCCACAAGCACAACCTTGGGTTCGGGAGCGTCATAAACCACATAGCCACCCTTCTCAGCCTTGCGTGCCTCGGCAGCGCGGTCGGCAGCCGGGATATCCTCAAGATTCTGACGAGAGAAGATAAGGATTGTGGGAGACTTCTTATTCTCAAGAGCCATACGGTAGCTCTCAACAGTCTCCGCGCTGTCGCAGGGACGCAGCACAAGCGCAGCCTGACGTCCGGACAGATTGTTCATCTGCTCGAGAAGTCTTATCTGAGCCTCCTGCTCCACGGGTTCGTGGGTAGGTCCGTCCTCGCCTACGCGGAAAGCGTCGTGCGTGAAGATAAACTTCACGGGGAGCTCCATGAGCGCAGCCATACGGATGGCAGGTTTCATATAGTCGGAGAAGACGAAGAAGGTGCCGCAAGCAGCGATCAGTCCGCCATGAAGTGCGATACCGTTGCAAATGCAAGCCATGGTGAGTTCAGCCACACCGCTCTGGAGGAATGCTCCGGAGAAGTCTCCTTTGGCGAAAGCATGTGTCTTCTTGAGGAAACCGTCGGTCTTGTCGGAATTTGCAAGGTCGGCGGAGCTCACAATCATATTGTGGACATGGTCGGCGAGGAACGAAAGCACGGCTGCGGAAGAAGCGCGCGACGCCATGTTCGGCTTCAGAGCCACCTTGCTCCAGTCGAGTTCGGGAAGCTTTCCGTCGAGCCAGTCCTGAAGAGTCTTTGCCTCTTCGGGATTAGCCGCTGCCCAGGCAGCATAAGCCGCCTTACGTGCCTTTGCATATTCAGACAGTTCGGCACGACGGTCGGCATACAGTTTGCGAACATCGTCCCAGATCTGCCAGGGGTTCTTGGGATCACCGCCGAGATTCTCAACAGTCTTATCCAGGTCGGCACCTGCCGCGGACAGGGGCTGTCCGTGTGTATTGACATGGCCCTCAAGGCTCGAGCCGTCGGCAGCGACAACCTTGCGCGCCATCACTGTATGGCCTATAATAAGTGTCGGACGCTCCTTCTCTTCACGGGCTGCCTCAAGGGCACCTGCGATTGCGAGAGGATCGGTTCCGTCTATTTCGATAACGTTCCAGTTCCACGCACGGTATTTAGCAGCGGTATCCTCGGATGTAACCTCCTTGACCTTAGTGGAAAGCTGAACCTCATTGCTATCATAGAACATAATAAGGTTGTGGAGGCCAAGATTTCCGGCGATTCGACCGGCACCCTGAGAAATTTCCTCCTGAACGCCTCCATCGGAGATGAAGGCATAGGTCTTATGCTCCACAACCTCACCGAAGCGGGCTGCGAGGAAACGCTCTGCGATAGCGCAACCGACAGCCATCACGTGTCCCTGACCAAGAGGACCGGAACTGTTCTCCACGCCACGCGCAACCTCAAGTTCCGGATGTCCGGGAGTTGCGGAACCCCACTGACGGAAACCCTGAAGCTCCTCGATGGAATATTTTCCGGTAAGGGCGAGCACTGAATAGAGCATTGTGCTCATGTGGCCCGGGTCAAGGAAGAAACGGTCGCGAGCGAACCATGAGGGATCCTCGGGATCATAATTAAGGAACGAAGAATAGAGGACGTTAACAAAGTCAGCACCGCCCATGGCACCGCCGGGATGACCGGACTTAGCCTTTTCCACCATCTCAGCAATCAGGACGCGCATATTGTCTGCACCTCTGGACAGTAGTTTAGAATCAAGATTCATACAGCTTAAACTTATTTTTGGATTATTATTAGTTTTTAAATTCAATTTCTATCGCCGGTCGGAAAGTATCCGACCGGAGGGAAGTCGCAGAAAGCGTCAGCCGGCGTTGAGCACCTGATCCTCGTCGATATCATCGACAGGAATATCGGTATTCACGTTCTTGCTGCCGATAACCGCATAGAAGAATATGTATCCAACCATGGCGAGAACGAGCCAGTAGCTGTTGACATAACCGAAATTACGGCCAATCCAGTCCTGGATGAAAGGCATGATACCGCCACCGACTACCATAGTCATGAAGAGACCTGAAGCCTTGGCTGTGTATTTGCCGAGACCCTCTGTTGCAAGGTTGAAGATACCGCCCCACATCACGGAAGTGCAAATACCGCAAAGGAAGAGGAAGAGACACTTCATGGGGACGAGACCGCTGGTGATGTTGAGAGCGGGAATCTCGGGAGAGTGGAAGGTTATTTCCTCCGGAAGTGTGATTGCGATGAGCAGAAGAGCCATAGCCACCGCCGACACCACAATCAGCTGAAGACGTGTCGACACCTTGCCGCTGATAATGGAGCTGAGGAAACGGCCACACAGCATGAGCAGCCAATAGAGAGCGGCGAGAGAGCCTGCCACGGCGGCTGCGCCTTCAAACGGTTCGCGGCTAATCCATGCGTTCAGTTCGCCCGGAATACCGATTTCCACACCTACATAGAAGAAAATAGCGATAATGCCGAGTGTGCAATGGCGGAAAGAGAAAGGTGAATGCTCGAATGTCATTTTCTTCAGATTCTTCTGGGGCTCTTCAATCTTAATGAACGATATGACGATGAAAGCAGCCACGAAGATAATGATACCGGTAATGACGAGCGGAGCCACAGCCGACATGGATGTCTCTTTGGTGAGCGTTCCCACGAGAACACCTACGAGCATAGGAGTAAGTGTGCCTGAAAGAGAGTTAAGCGAGCCGCCGGTCTGGATAAGCTGGTTGCCTTTGTTGCCGCCACCGCCGAGAAGGTTAAGCATCGGGTTGACTACAGTGTTGAGCATGCACACACAGACACCGCACACGAGAGCACCAAGAAGATAGATAAAAAGATTCAGATATGTGGGATTATCGGTTTCTCCTCCAAACACTACTACATCACCCCCTACATAACTGGAAAGGAGCTGGATTGTAAGGCCGATGGCGCCTACAGCGAGAGCGATGAGCGCAGTTTTCTTGTAGCCATACTTAATCAGCATATTACCTGCCGGAATACCCATAAACAGATAAGCTGTGAAGTTCATAAGGTTGCCTGCCATGCCTGCCCATTCATATCTGAAACCCCAGATATTGCCGAAAGGAGCAGCCATGTTCGTGACGAAAGAAATCATCGCGAAGATAAAAAACATCGTAATAATCGCAACAGTACGTCCTTTTTGAGGAGCAGTTGCCGCCGAAGTTTTACTCATGGTTGATTTTATTTTTGATAGTTTATAATTAAGTTGTTTATGTCATAATAAATCACAGGGAATCATTTCAATACTCGCGTGGTCCGAAAATCGCAGTGCCGATCCTTACAAGATTTGCCCCTTCCTCGACAGCGACAGGCCAGTCGCCTGACATACCCATCGAGAGGGTATCGAAACCTATGAGGTCAGGACATATCGCAAGAATCTCCCTATATATACAGGCAATTTTGCGGAAATCATCCCGGACTCGCATGGAATCATCGGTGTTAGATGCCATTCCCATCACTCCGCAGATGTGAACCGCCTTGAGCCGCTCAAACCCGCGACCTTTGAAATAGTCGAGAAGTTCCTCAGGGTAGAATCCGAACTTGGTTTCCTCGCGAGCCACATGCACCTGCATAAGCACACGAGTCACCACTCCCCTCTTGTCCGACTCCGAGTCGATGAGATCGAGGAGCCGCAATGAGTCCACGCTCTCTATGAGCGCGACCTTGCCAATCAACTGGCGCACCTTATTCGACTGGAGATGTCCGATGAAATGCCA
Organism: Muribaculaceae bacterium; assembly: GCA_017626045.1. Taxonomy (GTDB): domain Bacteria; phylum Bacteroidota; class Bacteroidia; order Bacteroidales; family Muribaculaceae; genus Lepagella. The sequence goes on from JAGAJP010000029.1 coordinate 29,496, forward strand.
TTTGACATCATCCGGCATTTCCGGGATTTTTTCGAGGAGCTCCTGCACTCTGCTTTCTCCGAAAATCCTCTGTCCCGCGTCGTAAGCCTCCCTTATCGCCGAGACAGGATGAAACTTACTGACCGCGCAAAGAGCGACCTTCGGGGGCATCGACGCCACCAGTGTTTTGACATTATCCTTGATCATAAGATGCAATGGGCAAGATTCATTCATTAGGCGCGGATGATTCCTTTGAGCCGTATTCATAAGGATAGACATCCATCAGAGGAGTCTCGGTGATAGATGCAATCTGATAGTCTGCCATAGTGCCTTTCATGCCGTCTTTAAAACGGCCAAGAGCGTTGTCGAAGTCTCCTGCCTGAACGAGTATGAAGCTTGCGGATTTCTTTTCCTTACCCGATTTCTCATCAAGAGTGATGAAGTTGACCTTCACCATATAGAATTTATCAGCATAATCGGACTCGTCAAAGAAAATCTCTGATATTTTAGTTTTCTTAACTGCAGAGACAGAGAACTCGCCGGATATAAAAGGAGTAATCTTCTCGATGATACGAGCCTCGGCATCAGTGAAAGTAAGAGCATCCACAAGATATGGTTCATTTACTTTTTTTACCGCGCCGTTTTCCTGAATACGGTCATAACGTATCTTCGTTTCAAACCAAAGTGCCATTGTATGTTAAAAATATTAATAGAACATCTAAGCGTTCCTCACAAAATATACAAAATAAATTGCCGAACAATTATCGTAAACAAAAGAGCCGACAATTAAGAGTCCATCTAATAAAAAATGTTAACGCAGGGGTCGCAGATTTCGGTCATATTTGGCCTTGCAGGTGAAGGAGCATAGCGGGCTATGTGACTGAACCAAAAGGTCAAAGATGGCCGAAAGCTGCGAGTCTGAGTTGATAATAAATCAATATTCATCTTAATTAAATTTAACATTATAAGCACGCTAATAAAAAAGTTACTCCATTCCGGACGCTTTTTGTGCATCTCAGCCAAGTCTCGTCGGTCACGATGCCCGCATCGCTCCCTCCTCAACTTGCTGACCTGCATCAAAAACCGTCCGCCCCTGCGTTAACATTTTTTATTAGATGGACTCCGAAATGCAAAGTTAACAATAAATTTTTAAAAATCGGCCTATTTTTTTGTCAAATTATTTTAGAAGAATTAATTTTGCACGGGGATTCGGAAGATTTTTATCGAAAATGGGGATACGATCAGAGAGAAGGGGATAAATAAGAAGAAAATAAACGAGAATGAAAACGGGAATATATTGGCAACTGTTCACAACGTTTTTTAAGATAGGAGCCTTTACATTTGGAGGGGGATGGGCTATGATTTCCATCATAGAGAAGGAGATAGTAGACCGGCACCACTGGATCGAGAAGGAAGAGTTTCTCGACCTTCTCGCCATAGCCCAGTCGCTGCCGGGAATACTCGCCGTAAACATAGCCACCTCTATCGGCGACCGGCTGAAAGGACTGAAGGGAGGCATCGCTGCCGCATTGGGCACGATTCTTCCTTCGTTTATGATAATACTTGCGATAGCAATCTTCCTGACACCGGAGACTATAAAAAACAGTAGGGTGCTCAGCAGTATTTTCATGGGAATCCGACCTGCGGTCGTAGCATTGATAATAGCACCGGTAATCAGCACGGCAAAAGCCGCCAAACTTAGGCTTACGACAATCTGGATACCGGCGGTTGCCGCCCTTACGATAACCCTTGACCTCGGGGTCATCTCCAATCCCGTGACATGGATATTGCTCGGAGGCATCGGCGGCTATCTGCATTGGGCGTTGATCTCAAGGCGTAAAGAGATTTAAAGCCCTCAATTCTCAATTCTAAATTCTAAATTCTCAATTTTTATCATGGGAATATACTTGAAAATGATCTGGGCATATCTGAAGATTGGAATCTTCGGATTCGGAGGAGGATATGCCATGCTGTCGCTTGTGGAGCGATCGGTTGTGGGACCCGGCTGGATCAGCGAACAGATGTTTACCGATATCGTAGCAATCTCACAGATGACCCCGGGACCTATCGGCATAAACTCCGCGACATATATCGGATATGTCGCACCCGGTCAGGTGTCTGGAGAAGCACTCTCCTCCCCTATCTGGGGGATAATCGGGAGCATCCTCTGCACACTTGCTGTCACTGTCCCCTCCTTCATACTTGTGCTGAAGGCATCCCACTTCATCAGGAGGCACCATGAAAGCGGAATCATCAAAGCCATCTTTTCAGGGTTACGGCCGGTTGTGGTAGGGTTAATAGCCTCGGCAGCCATAATGCTCATGAACTGGGAAAACTTCTCACCTTCGCATGACAGATATACGCTGATATGCAGTTGCGCGATATGCGCGATCTCATTCTGCCTTGTGTATTTCAAAATACCGTTCAGGGGGAAAAAGATAGGTCTTCATCCCATATTCGTAATATGCCTGATGGGGGCGGTAGGATTAATGCTATATTATTGACTAAGAGTCCATCTAATAAATATTGAGTTATTGACAAATGAAGAACAACGAAGAATATGAAAAAACATTGGAATGGCTTTTCAAACAACTTCCGATGTTTTCTCGCACCGGCGGAGCGGCATATAAACCGGGTCTGCAGACGAGCCTCGACATAGACAGTCATTTCGGTCATCCACACAGAAAATTCAAAAGCATACATATAGGAGGAACCAACGGCAAGGGAAGTACAAGCCACATGATAGCGGCTATACTTCAGAGCGAGGGCTACAAGACGGGGCTATACACATCGCCTCATCTTGTGGATTTTCGTGAGCGCATACGTGTTGACGGAGAAATGATTCCGAAAGAAAACGTGACGGATTTTGTAAGGCGTTATCAAGCAAGCGGCTACAATGGTCATCCCAGTTTCTTCGAACTCACCATGATGATGGCATTTGACCACTTTGCAAGAGAGAGGGTTGACTACGCGGTGATAGAGGTCGGAATGGGAGGGCGCCTTGACTCCACCAACATCATCACTCCTGAAGTGAGCGTCATCACCAATATCTCTAAAGACCACACTCAGTTCTTAGGCAAGACTCTAAAAGAAATAGCACGGGAAAAAGCCGGCATCATCAAGACTGGAATCCCGGCAGTGATTGGAGAAGCCGAAGGAGAGATAAGGGAGGAATTTGAAGAGAAGGCAAGCGAGGAAGGAACGACAATTCTGTTTGCCCAAGACTTTCACCCGTTGCAAGTATGCCAAGAGAGTGAACAGGGAGGATGGGACTGCGACAGTCCGGTATGCGGGTCTTTCCACAGTCCGCTCAGCGGTGACTATCAGAAAAAGAATATCAACACAGTGCTTGCGGCAATATGCGAGATGCGGAGAAGCGGCATCGAGATAAGCGATGACTCAATCAGAGCAGGAATGGACGGAGTCTGTGCTCTCACAGGACTCGCCGGACGATGGATGAAACTATCGGAAACACCTTTGACAGTTTGCGACACCGGACATAATGAAGCGGGACTTCGCTACACCATGGGCCAGCTTGCGAGAGAGGCGGAGAAGCGAGGCGGAAAGAAACGCCTGATTTTAGGATTTGTAGCCGACAAGGCGATAGATGACATTATCGAACTTCTACCGCGAGACGCAGAGTATTATCTGACACAGGCGCCAATACCCCGCGCTCTTCCTAAGGAAGATCTCGTCAAGAAATTTGCGGAACACGGCATCACGGGCATACCCTATCCCTCAGCCAAAGAGGCAGCGGAAGCAGCAAAAATGGCGTCTGCACCGGAAGACGTGGTCTATATCGGAGGAAGCACTTTTATTGTGGCGGACTACCTTGAAGCTAATGCATAATTCATAATGCATAATGCAAAATTAGCTACCTCAAGCTATAGCAATTCTTATGCATAATCAAAAAAAACGGGCTGCTTTTGTTGAAGCAGTCCGTTTTTGTTTTCTTCATTATTTTGACATTTACTGGTCGGAAGCGGAAGAATCTTCATCGGCCGACCGGTCAGATCTGGTCTTGTTTTTAGATTGTGCGGAATTCATATCGCTTTCCTCCTGAAGGAAAACCTCCTTACCGGAATTATCGATAACCTTGTATTGAAGATATGCGAGAGCCTCATCCGGCACCACTTTGAGACCTCTGCCGAAACGACGGCGCCATTTACCATAAATAGAAAACATACCTTTCTTCACGTATGCATCGACAAAAGGATGCACAAAGAGAGTGAATTTCTTGATATCAAGATGGTCTGTTAGGTATACGAGTTTTTCCTCGAGTTTGTCGGTAAACAGCAATGAGGGCTGAACCACACCCTTGCCGAAGCAGCAAGGACATGATTCTTCAGTAGTGATGTCGAGAGCCGGGCGAACCCTTTGCCGGGTAATCTGCATCAGGCCGAACTTTGAGAGAGGAAGGATATTGTGTCGTGCCCTGTCCTTTGACATATTGTCGCGCATATGCTCTAGCAACTGTTGCCTATGCTCTGCCTTCGCCATATCGATAAAATCGACTACAATAATACCGCCCATATCTCGGAGTCTCAACTGTCGGGCTATTTCATCAGCTGCCCTTAAGTTGACTTCAAGTGCATTTGTCTCCTGATCCTGAGAAGCCTTGCTACGGTTTCCCGAATTGACATCAATCACATGAAGAGCCTCGGTATGCTCAATGATCAGATAAGCGCCGGACTTGAAGGATACAGTCTTTCCGAAAGCCGACTTTATCTGCCTGGTGATATTGAAATGGTCGAAAATCGGGATATCCTTCGAATAAAGCTTGACCGACTCCTTGTTTTCGGGAGCAATCAGCGAGATATAGTTCTGAATCTGCTCAAACACTTCAGCGTCGTTGACATATACACTTTCGAATGAAGGATTGAAAATATCACGAATGACGCTGACGGCTCTTGACTCCTCTTCATAAATAAGGGAGGGTGGAGTGCTTCTCTGCATTTTGGCGATAGCATTCTGCCAAGCCTCCACAAGAGTCCGCATTTCATTAATAAGTTCGGCAACTTTCTTACCTTCGGCAGAAGTACGCACAATTATACCGAATCCCTTTGGCTTGATGCTTGTGATGAGTTGACGGAGTCTTATTTTTTCTTCCGTCGACTTGATTTTCTGAGAGATAGAGATTTTGTTACCAAAAGGGATAAGGACCATGAAACGTCCTGTAATGGAAAGTTCGGTAGTAAGTCTGGGGCCCTTGGTGGAAATCGGTTCCTTGGCAATCTGGACAAGCAGACGCTGACCGGGCTGGAGGAGATCGGAAATCGTGCCTTGTTTGGGGATATCAGGAAGGACCTTACAGTTTGCAATTTCAGGAACAGACTCAGGAGATTCGAGAGCCTGATTTATGAAAGAAGAATATGTCGAGAACTGAGGTCCGAGATCAAGATAATGAAGAAAAGCGTCCTTATCATAACCGACGTCGACAAATGCGGCGTTAAGACCCGGCATTAGTTTCTTTACCTTCGCAAGATAGAAATCGCCGACCGAATACACTTCCGATCTGCTTTCCTTCTGAAGAGAAACCAGGCGCGAGTCTTCGAGCAAGGCGATTGAAATCTCCTTCTGCTGCACGTCGACGAAGAGTTCGCTTTTCAAAGAATCCATTTTTTAATAATTATGAATATTGATATTTTAGAAACAACTTTAATGTTAAACAAATACAAAAATCAAAAAGAGGGGCCGGAGGAAAGGCTAAAGCAATCACCTGTCCATCCGGCCTTATCTTATGTCTTCGTCACGCTCCATAAAAGGACGGACGTGCTGAGCTGTGTCGGAGAAGACTAACCCGGATAAACCGGCTTATTTCTTCTTATGACGATTCTTTCTCAGTCTTTTCTTACGCTTATGCGTGGCCATCTTATGGCCTTTTCTTTTCTTTCCGCTGGGCATAAATGAATGATGTTTATGATGTTTATGACTATTAATGAAGTTGTATCAACAACTTATATAAAAAAGAGACGGCGCTACCGAAACGGGAGCGAGGATTCCAAGACGGAATCTTATTTCACCATCTCAAGGAAAGCCTTTGAGGGCTTGAATGCCGGAATATTGTGCTCCGGTATTTTGATTGTAGTGTTTTTGGAGATATTACGCGCTGTTTTCTCCCTACGTGTCTTGATGATGAAGCTTCCGAAGCCGCGAAGATATACGTTATTGCCTGCTGCCATGGAATCTTTCATTACTTCCATGAAGTTTTCTACAACTGCCAACACGGCTGCTTTCTCTATGCCGGTGTTGCGCGAAATCTCGTTGACGATGTCTGCCTTTGTCATTGCGAATTATTTTTTGGAGTTATCTTTATTAATTATACCTAAATCAATTTTTATAAAATGTCAAACACCAAAAACGATTCAAAAAAACGCATCTTTGGGTTTGCGACTGCAAATATCGTGATTTTTTTTGGAATAATCACTATGTCAGACCGAAAAAATGCAGTACGACTGCAAAAAATGTGTTATATTTGCAGAAAACTAACAAGGCATGGCTCTAAAATGGTTATTTTTCGATCTTGACGACACTCTATACGATTTCACACAGTCTTCTCTCGTGTCGCTGCGGAAGTTGTGGGATGAAGAGGAACTGATTAAGACCAAGTATGACGATCCCGAATCTTTTATTGATGAATATCACAAACACAACGCCCTGATGTGGGAGCGTCACGAACGGGGAGAAATCACAGCCGAATATCTTAAGATGGAGCGTTTTCGCCTGACACTGGCTCCGGACAAACACGATGAGGACACAGAAACGGCTATGAGAGGTCTGAACAGACGATATCTGGAACATTTAGGGGAAAGCGATCTCACATGTCCCGGAGCGCAGGAACTCCTTGCGAGTCTGCACGGCAAATATATGATGGGTATACTGACCAACGGATTCACTGAAGTTCAGTATAAAAAACTTCGCAGCACAGGATTATGGCGCCACATACAAAGGATGGTAATCAGCGATGAAATCGGCATACAGAAGCCTGATCCGAGACTGTTTCATTTCGCCGAAGAAGCAGTAGGTGCTAAGGCAGACGAAATAATGATTATTGGCGACAACCCCGACAACGATGTGGCAGGAGCACTACAGGCTGGATGGCGTGCAGTGTATTACGACCGCAAAATGAGAGGAGAACGGGCGTTTGATTCCAAGGGCTTTCAGGGCAGAATAACCGACTTGAGAGAGCTAAACGAAATCCTGAGAGCTCAAAATTAACACGATATCAAAGCAAGCATAAGCCGGGGATATCAGACAGTCGTCGACGGAGCATGTCGGCATCGTCGAGACGGACAGAAAGGGACATGAGACATGAATTGTCGAACTGCTGCTCCTGTATTTCTGCACCGGAGGACTTGACTGTCTTCATGACATCATTCATCGCAAGGTAAGGGAATGAAAATGTGAAGACTTCCCGGCGCACACACTGTCTAACTCCGGAATCACCAAGCGCGAGAGCCGCCGCCTCTTTATAAGCGGCAGTAAGACCCGGAGTACCCAACTTGATTCCGCCGAAATATCTGACTACGCCCACCGCGACATCAGTCAATCCCAACGAATTAATCTGGCCTAAAATCGGTTTGCCGGCAGTTCCCGACGGCTCGCCATTGTCGTTTGCCATCCATTCAAGGCGGTCAGGCCCGACCACATAAGCCCAGCAGACATGTCGCGCGTCGTGATACTCATTCTGAAGAGCCTTGATTCGGGCTTTAGCCTCATCAGCGCTTTCGACATGAAATGCAAAAGAGAGGAACCGGCTTTTCTTTTCAACAAACTTACCGGTTCCTTCTTTATCAATAGTGTAAAAAATGTCCGACATCGGATTATCCGAAATTGTAATCCGCGCCACTGGAGGCGTTGGGATAAAGCAACATACCGGCAGCGACTTCAGACGCGGCATTCTCGCCAAGCGAGCGACGCACAATCTCGAGAGCCCAGAGGGTCGCGCTCGAGGGTCCGTTGGCTGTCACAAACCTGCCGGACGAAACGACATTCTCACGACGGTAGATACCGCCGGAAGCCTTCTCTTCAAACCCCGGGTAACAAGTAAACTCAACGCCGTCGAGGACACCAAGTCTTCCAAGCACCTCACCGGGTGAAGCACAAATAGCTGCAACGCAACCCGACCGGGAGTCAAGTTGATTACGAATCACACCGTGAAGCGGTGCAAAGTCAAAGAGATTTGTGGCGCCCGGCAGACCGCCCGGGAAGACGAGCCATTCCGCATCGGCGAAAAGGGTCGTATCAAACAGTGCGTCGGCAGTAACGCAAACGCCATGAGCGCCTCTCACCTGAAGAGAAGAACTAATAGAAACGGTCTTGACCGGCATCCCGGCCCTACGCATTACATCGATAACTGAAACTGCCTCGATTTCCTCGAAGCCATCAGCCAAGAAAACAAATGAGTCTCTCATAGTGAAGTTGTTTAAACTTATTTACAAATGATAAAAATTACATTGAAGTGTTAAACCCATCATTTTCTTTATCAATCTTCCGCCATCTTGCCGGCGTATTTTTCCCCGCTCATCGGTCACGATGCCCGCATCGCTCCCTCTTC
>JAGAJP010000030.1 GCA_017626045.1 Muribaculaceae bacterium
AAACGTATTTGTCTTTTAGCATAACAGTCTGATTCAGACTGCAAAGTTAATTTCAAATCGTCGCACCAAAAAATTCTTCACAACAAATTGAATTTCAATAATTTCAAAGAACTCTTATGATTTTTTAGTGGACACTAATGAATACTTATCTCTTTTTATCATGAAAAAACTCGTTATTCTATTCTCTCTATTTTGTATGCTCTCCTCCGCTTCGGCGGCAAGGAAGGAGCATCGGTTTGAGGCTTCTTATCCTGATGTCCACGATCCCGTGATGGCAGTGGAAGATTCGGTATATTATATTTTCCATACAGGTGTCGGGATAGGCATGATGTCTTCTCGTGATATGAAGATATGGAAGGAGGAAAAATCTCCTCTCGACCCTATTCCCGCATGGGCTATGGATTCGGTTCCCGCTTATAAGGGACACACATGGGCTCCCGATATTGTCAAGGCAAACGACCGCTGGTATCTTTACTACAGTTGCTCCACATTCGGGAAAAACATTTCTGCGATAGGCGTAGCCACCAACAAGACCCTGCATCCGGACAGCCCTGATTGTAAGTGGGAAGATCTCGGAGTCGTAATTGTCTCTCATCCCGGTGCCAATGACTGGAACGCCATCGATCCCAACATTGCCTTTGACGAGAAAGGCAAACCATGGATGACCTTCGGGTCGTTCTGGGACGGCATCCAGCTTGTGCCTCTGGCTGACGATATGAAGACACCGATGGCAACTCCGGTCACGATAGCACGCCGCTGTCTGAGGACTCTAAAGCCGGACGGCACTAAAAAGGCAAATCCCATCGAGGCTCCTTTTATCGTGTATCGTGATGGTTACTACTATCTTTTTGTAAGCTACGATTACTGCTGTAGAGGACTTGAGAGCACTTACAAGACTGCCGTGGGAAGAAGCCGCAGTATCAGCGGCCCCTATATTGGGAAAGACGGTAAACCCATGACGGAAGGAGGTGGTGAGATACTGATAGGTGAAACACCGGAATACAGTGGAGTAGGACATTGCAGTGTCTACGAAGTCAACGGTATCTGGTATTTCATAGCCCACGCCTACGACAAATCGCGCCGAGGAGCCAGCAAACTCCTGATTCGCCCTATAGAATGGCGCGATGGCTGGCCCTCCATCGTAAGTAAGTAGAAACCGCTTAATTGGAAACAATTTGAATATGAAAGTTTTTATTTCCATTCTTGGCATCATTGCTTTGATTTGCTGTCCTTTGCATAGCGATGCAAAGAAAACGGATAAGAAGACCGTTGTGCCTCAGATGCTTAACTATCCGAGTGCCTCTATAGGCGAATACCGTATGCACGGTGGCGATGTGCTTATGAGGGTAAACGTGTCGTTTCCCGAAGCATTGGATAGTGTGCCTCAGGATGTCAGGAAACCACTTTTAAAGCGCTTTTCGGAGAAGTTAAACACCAACCCTCCTACTGCTTTCCTGCGCAATTATCTGCTTAACCGGGAAACTGTTCACTCCTTGATTTTCAACGATGATTGCACTATCGAAAAGAAATTCGATATTCCATATCCGATGTTTGTGTTTGTTCGCCCTTTGGGTCTCATATATATGAGTCCGGGCGATACGGTTGACATTTCAATAAATGTGAAGGTGAAGACAAAGTCGAGGGATGAGGCTTTTGTGGTTGATGGTACCGGCCTTAGCGGGGAGGTAAACAGATTGATGAAGGAGATTGACCGCAAATATCTCAATCAAGAGAACTATGCTTCGTGTCTTATAGATAGGGCGGATCAGATAGATTCCCTTTTGATATGGAAAAATCGTCAGGTGGCGCGCTTGGACAGCATCGTGATGAAAATGAATGATGGCCTTCCTGAAATAGCCAACTGCTCGCCTCTTGCATCCGATATTGTTCGCACCAGAATACTGACATGGTATGCAATGATTCTCTTTGACTCGTTCAACGACCATCTGCGAGAGGATTATGATAGGGATGCGCATTGGCGCAAATATTATGATTTTATCGCTCCACGCGAAAAGTATCTGCTCGACAATCCTTTGCTGCTGATAAGTGTTGATGATTCATATTTCAACCGTATTGAATTCGGCCTCCTTTCTCCCCTGCAACCGAGAGTGTTGCAGTCATATCCTAATCGGTATGATAAAGAGAAGGATATTCTATACGGAGATTCGCTTTATACTATGCGAAGATCATTGCCCGACGGTATGAAAAAGATACATGATAGCCTACATATCAATCCATCCAATATAACCTCGCAGGTCTGTCTGATGCGCAATGTTTTTTATATTATGGAAAAAGGATTTTTTGATGACGACTTCGAGAGTTATGCCGATCGTCTCGCTGATATAATGCCATATATAAAAAATCCAGATCTTGCGCGCTTATCTACTTTCGCATATAGAGACTTCGTCAAGAAGCATGAGACACTGGCGCCTGAGGTTGTGCCGACGTCAAAAGCCGATTCAGTCTTTCAGCGCATCATTGAGCCTTATAAGGGCAATCTTCTTGTTGTCGATTTTTGGTCAATGTCATGCGGCCCTTGTAGGGCGGGGATGATCCAAGACCGCGATAAAGTGCAAGCCATGAAAGATAAGCCCGTAAAGTTTCTCTATATCACTTATGATTCACCTGAAAACTGCAAGACCTGGTTAGACGAGAACAATATAAAGGGAGAGCACATCTTTATTACCAATGCCGAATGGAGCATGATGCAGGAGAAGTTCAACTTCAGCGGCATTCCCTTCCACGTCATCGTCGACAAATCCGGCAAACTACTCCACAACGCAAACAACTACGAAGACCTATTGAAATCCCTCGAATAACGCAGAGCGTCCCTTCCGGGTAATTTGTATTTTCATATAAGCACATAATTCCGGTCCTTCAGCGGCCGAAAGATTCTAATCCTCTTCTTCGGGCTGCGGTGTGCTCGGTAGCGAAAGGTTTAGGAGCAGCCATCCGAGGAAGCCTGCGAGCAAAGAGCCTACAAGTATGCCGAGTTTGGCATTGTTCAGGATGTGCGATAGATAGGGATCGCCGGTGCCGAAGGTGAGGTTGGCGATGAATAGCGATACTGTGAATCCAATTCCGCCGAGCACCGATACTGCTGCAAGTCTGCTCCAGTTTGCCCCATCGGGCATCGGCGCAAGTTTCATCTTGATACATAGCCAGCTGAAACAGAAAATACCGAGAAACTTACCCAATACAAGACCTAAGATTATTGCGAGCGATACTCCCTGGAAAACCTCCGACACCTGCACATCGCCAAGCCATATGCCGGCGTTGGCAAACGCGAAGAGAGGCACTATCATATAGTTTACCACCGGATGGAGCGTGTCCTCAAGGTCCTGAAGAGGGGAGATGACCTTATCTGACGCCGATTCTATCTCCTTGAGCCAGTTGATCTGAGCCTTGCTCAGTATGCTTCTCCTCTCGAGCTTGTCTTCATCGTCTTGCGAGAAATGGCTGAGTGTCTTTCTGATGGTCTTGATGTATTTCTTGGGGGCATACACGGGATTGGCAGGAACACAGAAGGCAACCAATACTCCCGCAATCGTGGGATGGATTCCTGACTGCAGAAACAGAAACCATACCATGATTCCGAATGTCACATAGAAAGTCTTCAGCTGAACGCCTGCCAATCCTCCTATAATGAGGATTGTGAATCCTCCGGCAGCCCATAGCAGCGACGTATAGTCAATGGCACCCGAATAGAATATCGCTATCACCAGGATGCCTCCGATATCGTCGACCACCGCAAGAGTGGTCAGGAAGATCTTAAGTCCTATAGGAACCCTTTTTCCGAGCATCGCCAGCACACCGAGCGAGAACGCTATGTCGGTAGCCATCGGAATTGCTGCTCCGTGACTATAGTCAGTGCCGCGCGCCAGTAAGAAATATATCACCACCGGAGCTATCATTCCGCCAACAGCTCCGACTATCGGTAGAAGTGCCTGCCGAAACGACGACAGTTCGCCGACCAGTATCTCACGCTTTATCTCAAGTCCTACGGAAAAGAAGAAGACAGCCATCAGAGCATCGTTGATGAAATCCATGATAGACATCGGTTTCCCGTGATGACTGAAAAGATTGAAATCGCCTACCCTCAATTCTATCTCATGAATCCAAAGGCTGTTGTAGAAATCATGAAAAAATGGAATGTTGACAACCATCAGCGCCAGAGCAGTCGCAGCCATAAGAACGGTTCCACCATTGGTATGGTTTTTTATCGTCTTTTTGGATATAAAAAATTCGCTTGCCATAATAAAATAAGTTGAAACAACTTCAAAGCATATAGTTATAGGTGGAATCTGCTTACCAATCTTGCCTCTCGCAAGAACATCATCCGAGAACCTGTCGAAACTCAAATAAGTAGAAACAACCTCTTAGAGTCCATCTAATAAAAAATGTTAACGCAGGGGTCGCAGATTTCGGTCATATTTGGCCTTGCAGGTGAAGGAGCATAGCGGGCTATGTGACTGAACCAAAAGGTCAAAGATGGCCGGAAGCTGCGAGTCTAAGATATTCCGGCCGCTTTTTGTGCATCTCAGCCAAGTCTCGTCGGTCACGATGCCCGCATCGCTCCCTCCTCAACTTGCTGACCTGCATCAAAAACCGTCCGCCCCTGCGTTAACATTTTTTATTAGATGGACTCTTAGTAAACAATTCTTACACGAAAATAGTTGCCAAGACCAAACTCCAAAGTCTCAGTTTAGACTCTTATCCCCGGTCAGGGGCTGATTATGGCGGCAAATGGCGGAAACTGTCGAAAAAAATGGGAAATATCAAAAAAAAATATTAATTTTGCAACCGAATATTGCCTTATGGGATTTGTTGCGGAAGACGCAGGTGGTCTTATTAATGGCGATATCATTGGGGATAGCGACGTAAACTTTTGAACTGATTATTATTTACAAACATAATATCTACAATTATGAGTTTAAATATCATTGTGCTTGCAAAGCAGGTGCCTGATACGAGAAACGTCGGAAAAGATGCCATGAAGGAAGACGGTACCGTTAACCGCGCCGCCCTTCCCGCCATCTTCAACCCCGAGGATCTCAACGCACTCGAACAAGCCCTCCGTCTTAAGGATATGTATCCCGGCACCAAGGTGACACTCCTCACAATGGGTCCCGCCCGTGCCGCAGAGATCATTCGCGAGGGACTCTACAGAGGCGCTGACAATGGAGTAGTACTCTCCGACCGCGCGTTTGCCGGTTCCGATACCCTTGCTACCTCTTATGCGCTTAGCGCGGCTATCAGGAAAATCGGCAACTACGACCTCATCATCGGCGGTCGCCAGGCAATTGACGGCGATACGGCTCAGGTCGGTCCTCAGGTTGCCGAAAAACTTGGACTTCCCACCGTGACATACGCTGAAGAAATTGTAAATGCCGACGGCGGACATGTGGTGGTTAAGCGCCGCATTGAATCCGGAGTCGAGACTGTCAAGGCTCCGATGCCGCTCGTAGTCACTGTCAACGGCAGTGCTGCCGATTGCCGCCCGCGCAATGCAAAGTGCCTTCAGAAATTCAAATATGCTGCCGTCCCCTCCGAGGCTGCTGCCGACGAGAAGAAAAAGGCCCTTATTGAAAAGCGCCAATATCTTTCGATAGGCGAGTGGACTGCCGCCACTGTCGAGGCTGACCTCGCTCAGTGCGGTCTCGCAGGTAGCCCCACAAAGGTGAAGAGCATCGAAAATGTCGTATTCACCGCCAAGGAGGCTCGTAAGGTCGATAACACCGACGAGGCTATCGATGACCTTATCAAAGAATTATTCGCTAACCACACCATCGGCTGATGCCGGCGGGGAATTTCCGGCAGTCGTCAGTACCGGCGGAGTTCCCGTTAATTCAATTCAATTATGTCAGACAAGAACAATCTTATCGTATATCTTGAATACGAAGACGGCAAAGTTGCCGACGTGAGCCTCGAACTGCTCACCAAGGGACGCCAGTTGGCCGACAAACTCGGGATAAGACTCGAGGCCGTTGTGGCAGGCGACAACCTGAAGGACATCGAAAAACAGGTTATGCCTTACGGCGTGGACACTCTTTATAAGGTGGAAGACAAGCGTCTCTATCCCTACACCTCGCTGCCCCACAGCTCAATACTCATAAATCTCTTTAAGGAACTGCAGCCGAGAATCGCCTTCATGGGCGCTACTTCCATCGGTCGCGACCTCGGTCCCCGCGTTTCGAGCGCGCTTCACAGCGGTCTTACCGCCGACTGCACATCGCTTGAAATCGGTGACTACACCGACGCAAAGACCGGTACTGAATACAAAGACCTGCTCTATCAGATCCGTCCCGCTTTCGGTGGAAACATCGTCGCCACTATCGTCAACCCTGAGTGCCGACCGCAGATGGCTACTGTCAGAGAGGGCGTCATGAAGAAGGAGGTTTATAACTCCAACTACACCGGCAAGGTGGTAGACCTTGATGTCAACAAATACACCAGCCCCACAGACTTTGTGGTTGAGATTATCGACCGTCACGTAGAGAAGTCAAAAGTAAACCTCAAGGGAAGCCCGATTGTAGTCGCAGGAGGCTACGGTGTGGGCAGCAAGGAGAATTTCGATCTTCTCCAGCAGCTCGCCGATGTCCTGGGTGCCGAGGTAGGCGCAAGCCGCGCGGCTGTCGACGCCGGATGGGTAGACCATGACAGGCAGATCGGTCAGACCGGTGTCACTGTACGTCCGAAACTTTACATCGCCTGCGGTATTTCCGGCCAGATTCAGCACATTGCCGGAATGCAGGAGTCGAGCCTCATCATCTCCATCAATTCAGACCCCGATGCACCGATCAACACTATCGCCGACATCGTGATCACCGGTAAGATGGAAGACGTGGTGCCTAAATTAATCAAATATTACAAAAAGAACTCTAAATAAGCCATGGCTAATTTTTATACAGACAATCCCAATCTTAAATCCCATCTTCAGCATCCCCTGATGAAGAAGATCGTGGAGCTCAAGGAAAGAAATTTTGCCGATGCCGACAAATATGACTACGCACCGCTCGACTTTGAGGATGCCATGGATTCATACGACAAGGTGCTCGAAGTGGTGGGCGAAATATGCGGCGACGTAATTGCCGAGAACGCTGAAAGCGTCGACCACGAGGGTCCGCGTGTGGAAAACAACAGAGTCATTTATGCCGACGGCACCAAGAAGAACCTTGAGGCTTGCCGCAAGGCGGGTCTCATGGGTATGGCAATGCCCCGCCGTCTCGGTGGCCTCAACTTCCCCATCACTCCCTACATCATGGCTGCCGACATCGTCAGCCGCGCTGATGCAGGTTTCGAGAACCTCTGGGGCCTTCAGGACTGCGCCGAGACTATATACGAGTTTGCCGACGAGGATCAGAAAAGCCGTTTCATTCCCCGTGTCTGCGAGGGTGAGACCATGAGTATGGACCTCACGGAGCCCGACGCCGGATCCGACCTCCAGAGCGTGATGCTCAAGGCTACTCAGAAGGAAGACGGCAGCTGGGTGCTCAACGGTGTGAAGCGTTTCATCACCAACGGCGACTCCGACATCCATCTCGTGCTCGCCCGCTCCGAGGAGGGCACACGCGACGGCCGTGGCCTCTCAATGTTTATCTACGACAAGCGTAACGGTGGCGTAAACGTTCGCCGCATCGAAAACAAGATGGGTATCAAGGGTAGCCCTACTTGCGAGCTCGTATACAAGGACGCTCCCGCTGAACTCTGCGGCAGCCGCAAACTCGGACTTATCAAATATGTGATGGCTCTGATGAACGGCGCCCGTCTCGGTATCGCCGCGCAGAGTGTCGGTCTGTCTGAAGCTGCTTTCCGTGAGGCTCTGGATTATGCGAAAGACCGCAAACAGTTTGGCAAGGCTATCATCGAGTTTCCCGCTGTCGCTGAAATTCTCAGCGTGATGAAGGCAAAACTCGACGCAAGCCGCGCACTGCTTTACGCCTGCGCCCGTTTTGTGGACATCTATAAGATTTACGATGACATCGCCAAGGAGCGTCCCCTCACCAAGGAGGAGAAACTCGAGGCTAAGGCTTACAGCAAACTCGCCGACGCATTCACTCCTCTTGCAAAAGGAATGGGTTCGGAATTCTGCAACCAGAACACTTACGACTGCATTCAGATCCACGGCGGCAGCGGTTTCATGAAAGACTACCGCTGCGAGCGTCTCTACCGCGACGCGCGCATCACAAGCATCTACGAAGGCACTACTCAGCTTCAGGTTGTGGCTGCGATTCGCCACGTCACCACCGGCACATATCTCAACTTCATCAAGGAAGCCCTTCAGGCTCCGGTGTCGGAGAAGCACGCCGGCGTCAAGAAGATGCTCGAGGACATGGCTGCCCAGTATGAGACTGCCGTGGCTGCAGTGATCGATGCAAAGGACTCTGCCTTCACCGACTTCATGGCACGCCGTCTTGTGGAGATGGCGGGACACACCGTGATGGGCTGTCTGCTGCTTGACGAGGCTTCACGCAGCGAAGCCTTCGACAAGTCGCTCGAGGTTTATGTAAACTATGGCAAGGCTGAATGCGCAAAGCATGCCGACTTCATTGCAAACTTCAAGTTGGAAGAAATGCAGGCTTATACATTCTAACCTGCAATAATTAATACTTCGAAGTTGTTTAGACAACTTCTATCCATAATCTTTGGTTATCGGTGGCCGTGATGGTCACCGATTTTTTTGAAATTTTTAAATTAAATTTTTGCGGTTCCAACTTTTTTATATAAATTTGCGCTTTAAAAATGCAAGTCGCGTTTCCTTTTGAAGAAGGATCGAGAATTTTATGAAAAACACACAGATTGGTAAAAAATAAAAATCCGGAATTTCCCGGGCTTAACTTAATATTTTAAAAGATGTCTGATTTAAGGTTCAAAAGCGTCGAGGAGGCATCCTCACGTAAGCCGGTCGAAGTCAAACTTCCGAAAGAAAGCGTAGAAAAGTACTACGCAAAACAGGTATTCAATCGCCAGAAGATGTTCGAATACCTTCCCCAATCCACCTACCAGGCTCTCGTCGATGCAATCGACAACAAAAAGCCCCTCAGCCTCTCGCTTGCCGACAGCGTCGCCGACGGTATGAAAAGATGGGCTATCGACAACGGAGCTCGACACTACACCCACTGGTTTCATCCCCTCACCGGAGGCACTGCTGAAAAGCACGACTCATTTATCGACCATAACGGCGAAGGGGGAGTAGTCGAGGAATTTACCGGCAAACTCCTTGTGCAGCAGGAACCTGACGCATCTTCTTTCCCAAACGGAGGCATCCGCAACACTTTCGAAGCCCGCGGTTACTCTGCTTGGGATATTTCTTCTCCAGCGTTCATTCTCAACGACACTCTCTGCATTCCCACAGTGTTCATTTCATACACGGGGGAGAGCCTTGACTACAAGACTCCGTTGCTGAAAGCCCTCAACTCCGTGGACCGAGCTGCTACTCGCGTGGCTAAATATTTCGACAAGAATGTCAACCATGTCAAGTCCTATCTCGGATGGGAACAGGAATACTTCCTTGTAGACGAGGCTTTGTATGACGCTCGCCCCGACCTCGTGATGACAGGTCGTACTCTTATGGGGCATGAGTCGGCGAAAAACCAGCAGCTCGAAGACCATTATTTCGGCTCGATTCCTACTCGTGTGGCTGCTTTCATGCTTGATCTCGAAACCGAATGCCACAAACTCGGCATCCCCGCCAAGACGCGTCACAATGAGGTCGCTCCGAACCAGTTTGAACTTGCGCCTATTTTTGAGGAGGCTAATCTTGCAAATGACCACAACCAGTTGCTCATGAGTCTGATGACTGAAGTAGCACGCAAGCACAATTTCCGCGTCCTTCTCCATGAGAAGCCGTTCGCAGGCATCAACGGCTCAGGCAAGCACAATAACTGGAGCCTTGGCACCGACACCGGTGTCCTTCTATTCGCTCCCGGCAAGACCCCGGAGCAGAATCTTCAGTTCGTGACTTTCGTGGCAAACGTAATGGCGGCAGTGCATCGCCACAACGCCCTTCTCAAGGCTTCGATAATGACTGCCACCAACGCCCACCGACTCGGTGCCAACGAGGCGCCGCCGGCCATCATCTCGATGTTCCTCGGCTCGCAGCTTAGCCAGATCCTTGAGTCGATCGAGGCTGCCGAAGAGGATTCAGCAATCAATCTCGACGGGAAGGGTAAGGTCAATCTCGACATCGCTCAGATTCCTGAACTGATGATCGACAATACCGACCGCAACCGTACAAGTCCGTTCGCCTTCACCGGCAACAGATTCGAATACCGCGCCGTGGGCAGTACCGCCAACTGTGCGTCGGCCATGATCGCGCTCAACGCGGCGGTTGCCGACCAGTTGAACAGCTTTGCCGACAAGGTAGACGCACGTGTGGCTGCCGGAGAACAGCTCAATCAGGCTATATTCAAGGAAATGCGTCAGCTTGTGATTGAATCAAAGGCTATCCATTTCGACGGAAACGGATATAGCGACGAGTGGAAAGAGGAAGCTGCCCGTAGAGGTCTTGATGTCGAGGCGAGCGCACCCCTCATGTATGACGCATACACCAGACCTCAGACGATCGACATGTTCGCGCGCGCTGGGGTTCTCTCCCGTAAGGAGATTGAGGCGCGTAATGAAGTTAAGTGGGAAATTTACAGCAAGAAAGTCCAGATTGAAAGCCGCGTGCTCTCCGATCTCGCTATCAACCACATCATTCCCGCCGCCACAAGATACCAGAGCCAGCTCCTCGACAATGTCTATAAGATAAAGGAACTCTTCAAGGGCGATAAAATGGAGAAAATAGCTGCCCATGACATGAATGCCATCGAGCAGATTTCCGCATATATCGCCGCTATCCGCGACGATGTCGATGATATGGTGGCGAAGCGCCATGTAGCCAACAGAAAGCCCGACGAGCGGAGCAAGGCTATCGCATATCACGACGATATCGTGCCGGCTATGGAAAAAATCAGAAAGAGCATCGACGCTCTCGAACTCATGGTCGACAACGAAATATGGCCGCTCCCGAAATACCGCGAGCTCCTCTTCATAAGATAATTTTTCAATTAATAAAAAACCGGACAGCCTCAAGTTGCCCGGTTTTTTATTGATGGATTCCCGCGACATCTCCCCCTGATGCATATAATTGAAGTTGTTTAAACTTATTTACAAATGATAAAAATTACATTGAAGTGTTAAACCCATCATTTTCTTTATCAATCTTCCGCCATCTTGCCGGCGTATTTTTCCCCGCTCATCGGTCACGATGCCCGCATCGCTCCCTCTTC
>JAGAJP010000031.1 GCA_017626045.1 Muribaculaceae bacterium
CCAACGAAATGCTCATGGTCGCGGCGGTTGTGATTACCCTACGCAAACTCACTTCCGTTAACAATCGTTTTTAAACAACCTCTAAACACTTGGCTCCTCGGAGCCGTTAACAAACTCTCAAAAAATAACCGAAGTATTGAACTAAAGGAGGATTATCTTAAACAGGTAATCCGGTTAATCGAACAGACCAATACTCCTGTCATTCGTTTCTATGACACCATGTGGTGGGAAGAAGATGCAATAGAGACACTGGATGGAGATGCAAGCCACATGACTTATATCAGTATCCTCGCATGGATGATTGGCAATTATCGTCTTGCTGGTGGCGACGACCGATATAATGCGTTGCATAAAAAACTTTGTGACACACTGAATCGCAGGATGCTTGCTTCATATGACCTGAATTTGCCCTCATTCCCCAATGGAGTAATCTTTTTGCCGGATATGATGTTTGCAGGATTGGCTCTAAAAGATTATGATTCCATTTGTGGAGAGACGTATCAGGCAACAATTACTAAATGGATCGAGAATCTCCGTAAAAGATATATCGAATCTAAAACAGGATTGTTGGCTTCTACAATTTTCCGCAACCTGACATCGGGAAAAACAAGCGGGGCATATTCCGGACTGAATACAACAGGGCTCGCTTTGCTTGATGAGCGTTTTGGCGAGGAACAGTTGCAGAAACTAAAAGACAATCTCATCATCGCTTTTGGCAAATATGCGGCAGTGAAGGAATACTTGAAGGAAGCTCCGACGTTCTCATTTGATATTGACGCAGGCCCTGTAGTATATGGAATCAGTCCGTCAGGCACGGCATTTGCCATCGGGGCTGCCACTTATTTAGGCGATTGGGAACTTAGGCAAAAATTGTTAAACACTGCTCGTCTTGCGGGAGGGAATGTCAAGGGCAAGAGGTATCAACACTATCGTCTGGCTGAAATCATGCTGACCGGTGAAGCTATTACTTTGGCAATGCGGACCATGGTAAATTTTTCAGAAACTTGCCTAAAAAAAGATAAATATGGCAACCTTAATAGTCATAATTGTTGCACTCGTCTTCATCGGAAGCATTAGCCGGTTTGATGAAATGAGACAGGAACTAAAAGGAGGAAAAAAGGAACAACAACTTCATGAGGAATCTATGAAAGAAGACAGAAACGACAACGAAAGTCAGGAGCCCGACACTCTCGGGCTTATGTTCAAGACTTTGAGCAATCTTGGCTGCCAGCCTAAGAAGAATGACGACGGAACCCTTTCCGTGTCATATCAGGGTGAGAACTTCCATATGGAGTTTGGAGGTATGTATGCCCGCGTATGGGATCCGATGTGGGCGGGTGTAAAGGCCGATGACCCGGATATGCCCAAAATCCGGGAGGCTGTCAATGCCGCCAACTTCAATTTCGGGCCGACTGTCGTCATGACCGCGCCCAATGATGACGGCATAATAGGGTTTCACAGCCGTCGCGACATCATGCTTCATCCTTCCTGTCCCGACAATGTGCCTTTCGTAAAGGCTGTCCTTGATTCATTCTTCGATGCGAAGGAGCAGGTAAGAAATAATTACCAAAAGATCAACGCCTGCCAAATGGAAGAGCAGAAGAATCGCCGCCCGGTAGGCTTCGCAACAAACACTAAAGAATAGAAGACCATGAAACCAAGTTTCAGAAATATTGAGGCTTCGAGACTGGTGCTTATGGGTGCCATTTGCGGCGACATCATCGGCTCGTGTTATGAGGCTCACTCTACCAAAGACTATAATTTCACACTGTTTGCCGACAAGAGCAGATTCACTGACGATACTGTATGCTCGATAGGCATCGCGGATGCCCTGATTCATGACGAGCCTTTCGACGGCCGCCTTCAGTACTGGTGCCGTAAGTATCCAAAAGCAGGATATGGCGGGAGGTTCAGAAGCTGGATACATTCTGATGTCCCGGAGCCTTACAACAGCTGGGGCAATGGCTCGGCGATGCGCGTCAGCGCCGTGGGAGCATATGCCGGCTCACTTGTCGAGGTTCTGGTTCTGGCAAGGCGCTCGGCGGAAATCACGCATAATCACCCGGAGGGAATAAAGGGCGCCCAGGCAACTGCGCTCGCGATATTCATGGCTCTCAGAGGGCACTCGAAAAAAGATATTAAGTCTGCGATCGAGGAAAACTTCGGTTATGATCTTAGCCGAAGATACGATGACATCAGGCCAGGCTATGGTTTTGATGTCACCTGCCAGGGGTCAGTGCCGGAATCTATCATCGCTTTCCTTGAGAGCTATGACTACGAGTCGGCAGTCAGGAAAGCGGTTGCCCTCGGAGGTGATGCCGACACAATGGCGGCTATTGCCGGAGGCATAGCTGCGGCATTCTACGGCGAAATCCCCCTGCATATACTTGACGAGTGTATCAGCCGCCTGCCTTATGAGATGAGGGATGTCATCAATAACTTCAACAAAACTCTAATTTAAAGTCTTTTAAATACAAGTCTCCACTTATTTACGTCAACACCGGATGAGGCGAAAAATTATCATCGGACTGATATTGGTCATGTTGCTTGCGATTTGCATAGCTGTGTTATGTGATCAAACTGTTGCATACAATTCCAGGGGAATGGTTTATGACGATGTGGAGAGTATCCCGCACCGCAAGGTCGGACTGATTCTCGGGACTTCTCCCGTTTCGACTTGGAACGGGAGAAGGAATCTCTACTTCGACCATCGCATCAAGGCGGCCGCCGATCTGTATAAGGCAGGAAAGGTGGACTGGCTTGTTGTGAGCGGTGGTGATTACCGCAACTCTGAAAACGGTTATGACGAGCCGGTGGCGATGCGCGATTCACTGATAAAACAGGGCGTGGATTCAATCCATATAATTCTTGACTATGACGGTACGCGCACGCTCAATTCCATTGCGAAAATGCGTGATGTGTATTGTCAGGACTCGATAACCATCATATCTCAGGAATATCACAATGAAAGGGCCTTGTATCAGGCAAGACATCTCGGGATCGATGCGATCGGCTACAACGCCCTGACTCCGGGACGGCGCACTTCATGGTGGCGGAATCGCGGTCGCGAGGTATTGGCGCGGGTGAAACTGTTTATAGACATAACCCGAGGCCTTCATCCCGACATAAAGGAATCCATCATCAGGGACTTCACAAATGTTGATACCGACATACTGTCTGTCTCTCATCTGCGAACGGAATACGGCGACCTGATTTGCCTCAAGCCGGATATGTCAGGATTGAAAATGGATATGATGTGTGGCGAAATTCCCTCACCGGAAAATGATTCCATTATACTTGCGTTTGCGGGTGCCTTTACAGGAACTGATTTCTATAAAGGTCACTCAAATGTGGCAGGCGACCATGTTGCCGGTGGCAAGAGGTATCGGGGATATCGTTGCAAGCGCAACACCGGAGCTTTCACATGGTCTGAGAAGTCCGGTCCGCAATTCTTCTATAAGGATTATTCTCCGGCATTGGATAATGCCGCAAAGGAATGCGGCATTGGATTCGCGCAGGAAATGATGATACATGGCGGTGAAAAGGTGGCGACAACCAGGCCTTTAGGGAATAAAAACGTTTTTCGCGCCTTGTGTCTTGATAAGAATGGAAAGCTGGCTCTCTATGAAAGTCAAGGTGTCATGAAATTCGGCAACTTCATAGACGCATTGCTGTCGCAAGGCGTGAGAGAGGCTCTTTACACCGATATGGGACAAGGCTGGAACTACTGTTTCTATCGCACCAACAGTTCCGATGAATCACCCAGATATATCCACACCCAATCACTGCCCTATGCCTCCAACTTCATAACAATCAAAATCCGGTAGGACTCAATTGTGTGGCGCACTCGGAGATTGCGCCCTTCCCGGCAAAGTCGGGAAGGGAGAATCAGATGAGAAGGTCGGATAGGGGGCGCTTGGGGACGTGGTGGACGGCGTCCGGTGTGCGGTAGTATTTTATGTCGCCGTCTTTCATATCCTCGATCTCAACATGCTCTACGGGATAACCGAGGGCGAGGACATAACGGGGCTGGTATCCGGGATCGATGGCAAGCGCATCGGCTACTTTTTTCGGATCGAATGCCTTCAGGATGCAGCTTCCGATTCCGAGTGCCCTTGCGGCGAGAGTGATTGCCTGAAGCTGGAGTCCGTCGTCGCAGAGACAGTTGGCGGCAAGCGTCGTGTCAAGACACTGCACGAGGTATGCGGCGGGACGCTCTGATTCCTCGGGTCCGTCCCAGTCAGGAAGATAGCCCGCCCATGCGAGCAGGGGAAAGAGAGATCTCCTTTCATCGGGATCGCATACGATACGGTAGCGCAGTGGCTGAAGGTTACGGCCGGAAGCGCAATAGCGCGTCAGCTCCACAAGGCTTTCAAGGGTTTCCGGCATAATGGGACGGGAAGTGTCGAAGCGACGGATGCTTCGGTCTTCCTTTAGAAGAGTTTTTATTATTTCGAAATAGGTCATATTTTTATGGTTGACAGTCGTCGGTTTTCAGAATATGGCTTCGCCATTTTTGGGAGCGGATAGAGCAACCTGAGCACGGGCTGCTAACAGAACGGAGGATTGGGGCAACTTCGGGTGAACTGCAACCGTGGTTGAATCAACCGCGGTTGCAAATATAGGAATATTTGGTGGAGTTGCCAAGAAAATCTCCGATTTTTTCTTTTGGCGGGATTGTTTTGGCGGGTTATTTGTTGTATCTTTGCAGAGGATTGCGATTTTGGGCAATTTTTACGAAATAAGTAGACGTCTACATATGGAGAACAATAACGCCGAGGTGCTGGAACAGGCTACCAGCGGAGAATATAAATACGGTTTTACGACGGATATCGACACGGATATCGTGCCGCCTGGTCTGTCGGAAGATGTGATTCGCCTTATTTCCAAGCTGAAGGGCGAGCCGGAATGGCTCCTGGAGTTCCGCCTTAAGGCATACCGCCACTGGCTGACGCTCAAGATGCCCCGATGGGCGCATCTTGACATACCCGAGATTGACTACCAGGCGATAAGTTATTACGCGGCGCCAAAGAAAAAGGAACTGAAGAAAAGCATGGACGAGGTAGACCCGGAGCTTGTGAAGACCTTCAACAAGCTCGGCATATCTCTGGAGGAGCAGAAACACCTTGCCGGAGTGGCGGTAGACGCTGTGATGGACTCGGTGAGCGTGAAGACCACGCATCGCGAGAAACTCGCCGAACTCGGCGTGATATTCTGCAGTTTCTCGGAAGCGGTAAAAGATTATCCCGACCTTGTGAGGAAATATCTCGGCAGCGTCGTAGGCTACCGCGACAATTTCTTTGCCGCCCTAAACTCTGCTGTGTTCTCCGACGGCTCGTTTGTATATATCCCCAAAGGAGTGAGATGCCCGATGGAACTCTCCACCTATTTCCGCATCAACGCCTCGGGGACGGGACAGTTTGAACGCACGCTGATAGTTGCCGACGACGACGCGTATGTGTCGTATCTTGAAGGATGCACCGCGCCGATGCGCGATGAAAACCAGCTACATGCCGCGATAGTGGAGATAGTGGTCGAAGACCGGGCGGAAGTAAAGTATTCCACCGTGCAGAACTGGTATGCCGGCGACAGCGAGGGACGCGGCGGCATATTCAATTTCGTCACGAAGCGGGCGCTGTGTCGCGGACACCGCTCCAAAGTGAGCTGGACGCAGGTGGAGACCGGTTCGGCGATAACCTGGAAATATCCTTCGTGCGTGCTCAAGGGCGACGACAGCGTAGGAGAGTTCTACTCGGTGGCTGTCACCAACAATCACCAGCAGGCTGACACGGGAACCAAGATGATTCATGTGGGCAGAAACTCACGCTCCACCATCGTCAGCAAGGGCATATCGGCGGGGCGGTCACAAAACAGTTATCGCGGGGAGGTAAAGGTGCTTCCCGCCGCCACCGGATGCCGCAACTTCACGCAGTGCGACTCGCTGCTGCTTGGCGACAAATGCGGAGCCCACACATTCCCATATATCGATGTCGCCAACAATGCCTCCACAGTGGAGCATGAGGCGACGACATCGAAAATCAACGAGGCGCAGCTCTTCTATTGCGAGCAGCGCGGAATACCTATGGAAGAAGCTGTGGCGCTGATAGTGAACGGATACGCCAAAGACGTGATGAACAAGCTCCCGATGGAATTCGCGGTCGAGGCTCAGAAACTTCTTCAGATTACTCTTGAGGGAAGCGTGGGATGATTATGAATGAGAGAACTGTTATAATAGACCAGATTGACCCGCAGACGTTCTATGGGGTCAACAACAATAATATAAGCCTTATACGGAACCTCTTCCCGAAGTTGCGCATAGCGGCGCGCGGCAATGTCATAAAGGTGATAGGGGAAGAGAACGAGACGCTCGATTTCGAACGAAAGATTGGCGAAATCGAGGACTATGCCGTGAAATACAACAAACTGTCGGAAGATGTCATCATCGACATCGTAAGGGGCGACGCCCCGAAGGCGATAGACGCGGAAGGTGTCATCATCTTCGGTCAGAACGGCCGCCCCATATCCCCGAGAAACGCCAACCAGGCGAAGATGGTGAAATCGTTTACCGAAAACGACCTGACATTCGCCCTCGGTCCTGCCGGCACCGGCAAGACATATATAGCGATCGCCCTTGCAGTTGCGGCTCTCAAAAACCGTCAGTGCCGCCGGATACTGCTGTCGCGGCCGGCTGTGGAGGCAGGCGAGAAACTCGGTTTCCTTCCCGGCGACATGAAAGATAAGATAGACCCCTATCTGCGACCGCTCTATGACGCTCTCGAAGACATGATTCCGCAGGTCAAGCTGAAGGAATACATGGAGACCGACACCATCCAGATAGCGCCTCTCGCGTTCATGCGTGGCCGCACTCTCAACGACGCAATCATCATTCTCGACGAGGCGCAGAACACCACAAAACACCAGATGAAGATGTTCCTGACACGCCTCGGACACAATGCCAAGATGATAGTGACAGGCGACATCACGCAGATAGACCTTCCCCACACCATGCAGAGCGGCCTCGTCGAGGCACTACGTGTGCTGAGAAATGTAAAAGGTATCGGCATCATCGAGTATGAGAAAAAAGATATCGTAAGGCATCCCCTCGTGCAGCGCATTGTGGACGCTTATGAGAGAATTGAGAATTGAAAATTGAGAATTTCGAATTTATGGAGAAATGGTGGAGTTACCCTGCGGAGGGTGAGGATGGCAAGACCATCATCGTGACAGGACGCGACAATATCGACAAGTGGCGGAAACCGGGCAAGTTTCCGGTAAGGGTTACGGTGAAATGGAACTACCGGGCGCTCCCCGACGGCATGCCCTGCGATTCCGACGCATCACTGATGGAAACGGCGACCGACGCGCTGACGGCAGAGTTCGCCAAAGACAAATGTGCCGTGATGACCGGCATCTACACCGGTTGCGGCTGCCGCGACTGGGTATTCTACACCCACAGCCTCGGGGTATTCGGGAAAGTTTTCAACCGGGCGCTCGCGGACGTGCCGCAGCTGCCGCTCGAATTCGAGGCGGCAGACGACCCGGACTGGGAGGAATACAGCGAGATGAGGGAAGCCACCTACGTGCCGGACGAAGAAGACTCTTAAACCATAATACATAAAAAATGAAAAGACTGCTCTATCTGATAATCACGATACTGTGTGCCGGCGTGGAAGCGCGAGCACAAGTTTCGTCAGACCCGAATCCACTTCAGGAAGATTCGCAGAATGTTTGGATATACTATTATGCCGACAAGGGCGACAAAGGACTGATCGACCAGCCGGCGTCGTCGCCGATATACGCGCATACAGGCGCGTGCACCAACAAGGGCGACTGGCGTTTCGCACCGGCATGGAAGGACAATTCCGCGAAATACCAGCTTGAATATGTGTCGCCGAACGTCTGGCGCCTCTACATAGGCGATATCCGTACCTACTACGGCATCACAGACGCCGCCGAGACAGTCAGCCGTCTTGCTTTCGTGTTTCGCGACGCCACCGGCAACCGCACCGGCAGGGCTACCAACGGAGCCGACATCTTTCTGGATGTGGTGGACAGCGGACTTCAGCTGTCGCTTGAGAGCGACCTTCCAGGCAGCGTGATTACTTCCGACCACAGCACGGTGAAATTCACTGTGGCATGCACCAAGAGCGCAAAAATAACGCTGAAAGTCGGCGAGACCCTGATCGGAGAAGCCGACGGCAAGGATCTTGTGGCCACCCACACCTTCAACTCACCGGGCAACTACACCGTGACAGCGACAGCCACGGCAGACGGAGAGACTGTAAGCAAAAGCCTTTCACTATATTATATGACAGCGGCGCAAAGCAAGCCCTATCCCGGCGGAACACCCGTGATGGGCGCCGTTGACAATGGCGACGGATCCGTGACATTCTGTATCGGAGCACCCGGCAAGCATACTGTCAGCATCGTGGGCAGCTGGGACGATTACGCTCTCACTGACGCTGCTAAATGTTATGTGGACACCCGCGACGGAATAGAATATTTCTGGCAGACAGTTAAGGGGATAAAGCCCGGCGAGACCTACATATACTATTACCTCGTAGACGGAGACACGGCAGTAGGCGACCCTTATGCCCGCCTGGTGCTCGACCCCGACAACGACAAGTATATCCCGGAGAGTGTATTCCCCGGACTTCCGCAATATCCGGTGGAAAAGGTTCAGGGAGTGTGCCTCGCCCTCTATCGCTCCGACATGAATTCTTATGACTGGAAAGTGAAGGATTTCAAAGGCGTGGCGCCGGAGAATCTGATTATCTACGAGCTTCTCTTCCGCGACTTTACCGGCACCGAAGGGAAGGCGCTCGGCGACGGCACTGTCCGCGCCGCCATCGAAAAGATACCGTATCTGAAGTCGCTTGGAGTCAACGCCGTGGAACTGATGCCCATCACGGAATTCAACGGCAACAACTCCTGGGGCTACAACCCTAACTTCTATTTCGCGCCCGACAAGGCATACGGCACTCCTGACGACTATAAGGAATTTATCGACGAATGCCACCGCCAGGGAATTGCCGTGATACTCGACATGGTGTTCAATCAGAGCGACTGGCACCATCCCTGGTACCGTATGTATCCCGTAGGTTCCAACCCGATGTATAACGCCACAGCACCACACGCCTACAGCGTTCTAAACGACTTCAACCAGGGCCATCCCCTTGTGAGGCAGCAGTGGGCAGACTGCGTGAGATACTGGATAGAGGAATATCATGTGGACGGCTACCGCTTCGACCTCGTGAAGGGTCTCGGCAACAACGACTCATACGCCAACAACGGGGATGCCGCCACAAACGCGTTCAACCAGAGCCGCATCGACAACATGCGCGCCATCCAGCTCGCCATGGACGAGGTGAATCCCAATGCTTATTTCATCAACGAGAACCTTGCCGGGGCACAGGAAGAGAACGCCATGGCGAAGTTCGGCCAGCTTAACTGGAGCAACCTCAACAACCAGGGATGCCAGTTTGCCATGGGCTATCAGGAGGACTCCGGTCTCGAGGGCTTCTACGCGCCTTACTGGAGTCGCGACTTCGGCTCCACCGTAAGCTACCTTGAAAGCCACGACGAGCAGCGACTCGCCTACAAGCAGCGCACCTACGGCGTAAGCGACGTCAAGCAGACAAAGATTGCGATGCAGAGACTCGGAGGGGCTGCGGCTCAGATGATAATGGCGCCCGGAGCCCACATGATCTGGCAGTTCTCCGAACTCGGCAATGAGGAGAACACCAAATCGGACGACGGCAGCAACAACACAAGCCCGAAGACCGTATGCTGGGACCTCCTCTCGAATCCCTTCCGCAAAGGACTGAACAAGTGCTACAGCGAACTTATCGCCATCCGCAACAACAACCCGGAGCTCTTCTCCTCTTCCGCATCGTTCTCGTCGGCGTGCAAGACATCCAACTGGACATCGGGACGCACGATGACTTCGATTGAGGGAGGCAAGGAAGTGTACACCTTCATCAACCCGTTGGTAGACAAGAGCATTACGTTTAGCCAGAATTTCTCGCAGAAAGACAATGCCGCCTATCAGATACTGTCTCAGACCTTCGGCCAGGAGAGCACCTTCGACACTGTGTCGGGCAAGGTCACCGTGCCCGCCAACAGCTACGTTGTGATCGGCTCTGCACAGGTCACGGCAGTCGGCGAGATTGATGCCGAATGGTCCGACGGCGAGGCAGAATACTTCAACCTGCAGGGAATCAGAATCGCCACCCCCGTGCCGGGCGAAATATATATCGTAAGGCAGGGAGGCAAATCATATAAAGCTGTGTGTGAATGAAAAGAATCCTGATAGTGGGAGCCGGCGGATTTCTCGGCTCCCATCTTCTTGAGGCAGCCGTGAGGCAGCCGGACCTCGAGGTCTGGGCGGGTGTGCGCGAGAGCACGTCCACCCGGTGGTTTCCCGAAAAAGGGGTGAACACCGTGACTTTCGACTTCGAGGATGCCGCCGATGTGGAAAACAAACTCTTGAATACGCTTCCCGAAGGCGAGAAGTGGGACTGGATAATATATAATCTCGGAGCGACCAAATGCTTGCGCTATAAGGACTTCGACCACATAAACCATGACCTTCTGCGAACATTCGTGGAGGCGCTGGACAGAACCGGCATGATGCCGGAGAAATTGCTGTATATCAGTTCACTGTCGGCGATGGGGCCCGAGAAGGAACGAGACTACACCCCATTCAGCGAGAGTATGCTTCCCCAGCCCAACACGCGCTACGGAGCGTCCAAACTCAAGGCGGAACTGGTTCTGCAGATGCACAATGCGCCGTATATCATATTCCGCTGCACCGGCATCTACGGACCTCGCGACCGCGACTATTTCCTGATGTTCGACGCAATGCGCAAGGGATTTGACTTCTCGGTAGGCTTCCGCAGGCAGCTGCTGTCGTTCATCTATGCTCCCGACCTTGCGTCGGCAGCCATCGACGCGCTGCGTCGCGCCCCCGTAAGGGAAATCTACAACATCGCCGAGAGCCGCGCCTATTCCCAGGCAGAGTTCCGGAAGATTGTGTCGGAGAAATTGCGCAAGCGGGTCATCGTCCCCGTGAGGGTTCCTCTTTTCGCCACGCGGGCGGTAAGCTGGATATGTGAGAAAATTGGCGTCATGCGGGGCAAGCCGTCGACGCTCAACACCGACAAATACAATATAATGAAACAGCGCAACTGGAGCGTCGACACCCGCAAGGCACGTGAGGCGTTCGGGTTCAACGCCCCGACAGAGCTGCGCGAGGGAGTGTCGGAGAGCATCGACTGGTACAGGAAGGAGGGGTGGCTGAAATGACTCAGACCTGCCTGGCGGGAGATATCGCCGCGAGCTGGATATATGTCGTGCTGTTTGCCCTCTTCATACTCGTATGCCTGCGCCTCCGGGGCAACATGAAGTTCGTGAGGTCACTGATGCGTGACCTCGTGGGCATCCGCGACCGGGAAAACATGTTTGACGACACCATGCGCGAGACCTCGGTGATATTCTTCATGCTGCTTCTTTCGGGATGCAGCCTCGGAGTGCTTCTTCTGGGCGGCGTTCGCTATTTCGGCAGCCGGAGCGCAATACCCGATTTCATGCTTCCCCTCTCCGGCGGCATAAGCGGCGACATGCCGTCGGTGCTGGCATGCATGGCGATAGCCTGCGGTTATATACTCATCATGTGGATAGCCTACAATGTTGTCGGGCGTGTGTTTTCCGACAGCCAGCATACGTGGGTATGGGTCCGCGGCTTCACGGCAGGCACCGGCCTCGGGGCGGTGGCGTTCTTCCCTCTGGCGCTCCTCGCGCTGGCATATCCGGCGTATGCGCCGGCTATAGTGGCGGTGGGTCTGGCGACGCTGATACTCGTAAAGACGGTATATGTGGTCAAAGGATTCCGCATTTTTTTCACCGAAAGTTCGTCATGGGTCGTTTTTTTGTATTATCTTTGCAGTCTGGAAATGGTCCCTTTGGC
Source organism: Muribaculaceae bacterium (assembly GCA_017626045.1). Taxonomy (GTDB): domain Bacteria; phylum Bacteroidota; class Bacteroidia; order Bacteroidales; family Muribaculaceae; genus Lepagella. The sequence continues at coordinate 11,969 of JAGAJP010000031.1, forward strand.
TATGACATTCGGCCTTGCAGTAGCATTGCTTGGCTAAATAACATCTAAAGAGAAACTTAGGAAGATGATTAAGAAGATACTGGTTTCGCAACCACAACCTGCGGCGGGTAAGAACCCATATTTTGACATAGCACAGAAGTTTGGAGTGGAAGTGGTGTTCCGCTCAATGATAAAGGTAGAAGGTCTGACAGGAAAGGAATTCCGTCAGGAACGAATAAATCTTGCCGATTATACCGCTATTATATTCACATCCCGAACGGCAGTAGACCATTATTTCCGCCTCTGCGAGGAGTCCCGGGTACAGGTGCCCGACACCATGCGGTATGTGTGCACTTCCGAGCAGATAGCCCATTACCTTCAGAAATATATCGTATACCGGAAACGGAAGATAGCGTTCGGCACTACGGGAAAACTGTCCGACCCTCAGTTCATCGCGGCAGTCACCAAGATCAAGAAGGAGAAGTTCCTTATGCCGGTGAGCGATGTCAACAAGGAAGACTCCTCGCAGCTGGAGTCGACAGGCATAGACCTCACGAAGGCTGTGATGTTCCGCACCCTTACCAACGACTTCACACCCGACGAACCGTTTGACTATGATATCCTGCTGTTCTTCTCCCCGTCCGGAATCAAGTCGCTGAAGAAAAACTTCCCGGACTTCGACCAGGAAGTAAACGGCAAGTATATCGGCACGTTCGGCCCCACCACCGCCAAGGCAGTGGAGGAAGCGGGACTGCGGCTCGACTTCAGCGCCCCGACACCGGAGAACCCCTCCATGACATCCGCGCTCGAGAAATTCCTTGAGGAGCGGATGAAGGAAGACGCCCCCGGCAAATAATATGAAAACCGACAGCGACCGACAGATACACCTGAGAGACACCGCCTTTGCCGACCTGATGCAGAAGCGGATATTCTCGGTGTTGCTCATTGCCACTCCCTACGACGCCTTCATGATGGAGGAAGACGGCAGGGTGGAGGAACAGGTCTACTTTGAATACGTCTCCCTGAACCTGAGCTCGCCGCCCCGGTTTACGATGGTGGCAAACTACCCCGAGGCATACGAGATGCTCGCATCGAAACATTTCGACCTCATCATGGCGATGCCCGGCGTGGATGTGTCGGAGACCTTCGCCGCCGCCAAGGAGATAAAGTCAAGATATCCCGGCATCCCGTTTGTGGTGCTGACCCCATTTTCAAAGGAAGTTCGCCGACGCATAGCCGACGAAGACCTCACGGGTGTGGACTATGTGTTCTCATGGCTCGGAAACGTAGACCTTATCCTCGCGATAATCAAGCTGATGGAAGACAGAATGAACGCCGACATCGACATTCTCGATGTCGGCGTGCAGTGTATTCTTCTTGTGGAAGACTCGATACGCTTCTACAGCTCCATACTGCCGCATCTCTTCAAGCACCTGCTGAAGCAGTCGATGGAATTCTCCACGGAGGCGCTCAACGAGCACGAGCGTATGCTCCGAATGAGGGGGCGCCCGAAAGTGCTTCTCGCGCGCGACTACGAGGAGGCGCAGCGCCTGTTTGACCGCTACGGCAAGCACATGCTCGGCATCATCAGCGATGTCAGGTTTCCGCGCGACGGCGAGAAAGACCCTCATGCAGGCTTCCGGTTTGCCGCCTATGTCCACGAGCGCAACCCCTTCGTGCCGCTGATACTCGAGAGCCAGGAACTCTCCAACCGCCGTCTCGCCGACGCAATGCGCATCACCTTCCTCGACAAGAGCAGCAAGACACTGCCGCAGGATCTGAGAAAAGCGGTGGACTTCCTGTTCGGATTCGGCGACTTCATAGTGAAAGACCCTCTGACCGGCAACGAGCTCATGCGTTTCCATGAGCTGAAAGACCTCCAGATGTCGGTCAACAACATACCGTCGGAGGCACTCTTCCGACACTGCGCCAACAACGACTTCTCGCGGTGGCTCTACAGCCGCGCTCTCTTCCCTATAGCGGAGGCGCTCAACAGTTTCCGGTTTGAGAGCATGGACCAGGCACCTCTGGTGAGGAAAATGATACTGGACTGCATCGTGGAATACCGGAGGATGAAAAACCGTGGCGTGGTGGCTATATTCCGCAAGGGGCGGTTTGACCGCTACAGCAATTTCGCGCGCATCGGCCAGGGCTCGTTAGGTGGCAAGGGAAGAGGCCTCGCATTCATCGACCAGATAATCAAGAAGAATCCACGTTTCGACTCTCTCGACGGCATCAACATCACCATACCGCGCACTGTGGTGATATGCACCGACATCTTCGACGAGTTCATGGAGAGCAATAACCTATATCCCATCGCGCTCAGCGACGCGTCTGACGACGACATTCTCCGGGCGTTTCTGCAGGCGCGTCTTCCCAAAAGCCTGAAGGAGGATTTCGAATATCTCTTCGATGTGGTGGACCGCCCTCTCGCCGTAAGAAGCTCGTCGCTCCTCGAGGACTCACATTATCAGCCGTTTGCAGGCATCTACTCCACCTACATGATACCGCACCTCGACGACCGCGAGAAGATGATGCGTCAGCTGTGCGATGCCGTGAAGGGTGTCTACGCGTCGGTGTTTTTCGCCGACTCCAAGGCTTACATGAACGCCACCAGCAATGTGATTGACCAGGAGAAGATGGCGGTGATCCTGCAGGAGGTTGTCGGCGAGGACCACGACGGATACTACTATCCGAGTTTCTCGGGAGTGGGAAGGTCGATAAACTATTATCCCGTAGGCGACGAGCAGGCGGAGGAAGGAGTGGTGGAAGTAGCCGCAGGACTCGGGAAATACATAGTGGACGGCGGGCTTGCCCTGCGGTTCTCGCCCGCACATCCCGGAAAGGCTCTTCAGACCTCCACGGTGCAGCTTGCCCTGCGCGACACTCAGAAACAGATATACGGGCTCGAACTCTCGGAGGCATCCGACTTCAAGACCGACGACTCGTTCAACCTGAAGAAAATCAGCGTTGCCGACGCCTTCAAGACCGGCGCGCTGAAATACCTTGTGTCGACCTTCGACCTCAACGACTATATGATCCGCGACAGCGGTTTTGGTCCCGGCCGCAAATTGGTCACTTTTGCCAATGTGCTGAAGCAGGGCGTGTTTCCGCTCGCAGAGGCTGTGAGCCTGATGCTCAAGACCGGTCAGTACGAGATGGGACGCCCCGTGGAAATCGAATTCGCCGGCATTATAGACCCGGACGCCGCCAAGAGCGACCGGAAGGGGACTCTCTACTGGCTCCAGATGCGTCCGATAGTTGACCGCAAGGAGATGCTCGACGACTCGCTGCTGGATGTGCCTGAAAAAGACGTGATAGTACGCAGCGACAGCGCGCTGGGCCACGGACTGATGGAAAACGTCAAGACTGTGGCATACGTGAGGAGCGCGGGCTTCAATTCTTCCGGCAATGTGGATCTCGCCCGGGAGGTGGACGAACTGAACAGGACGCTCACCGAGCAGGGAAAACCCTATATCCTTATAGGTCCGGGGCGCTGGGGGTCGAGCGACAGCGCGCTCGGCATTCCCGTCAGGTGGCCTCAGATAGCGGGAGCGCGTGTGATTGTGGAATACGCCATGCCCGGCTACCGCATAGAGCCGTCGCAAGGCACTCACTTCTTCCAGAACCTCACCTCTTTCGGCGTGGGATACTTCACGGTAGACCCTGCTGCCGGCAACGGATTCTTCAACGAGGCATATCTGGAGTCTCTTCCGGCAGTCTACGAGAAGGGCCAGCTGAGGGTGGTGGAGTTTGACGAACCTCTGCATATAGCCATCAACGGCAGGAAGGGCAAGGGAGTGGTGTCTCTGCCGCTGCCTCCGGCTGTGGAAACAGAATGAAACGCCATGCTTAAGAAATGTATGACAGAAGGGGTGATTGAGGCGGGCTGCGACGAGGCGGGACGCGGATGTCTTGCCGGGCCTGTCAGTTGCGCGGCTGTCATACTGCCTCCGGACTTCAGCAATGACCTTCTCAACGACTCAAAGCAACTGTCGGAGAAGCAGCGCGATCTGCTCCGCCCAGTGATAGAGCGCGAGGCGCTGGCATGGGCTGTGGTGATGGTGAGCCCGGAGGAGATAGACCGCATCAATATCCTCAACGCCTCCATCACCGGAATGCAGCGCGCTCTCGACGCCCTCTCCATTACTCCGCAACACGTCATCGTAGACGGCAACCGCTTTCGTCCGTGGCGCGATGTCCCTTACGATACTGTCGTGAAAGGTGATGCCACTTATATGAGCATAGCCGCCGCGTCGGTGCTCGCCAAGACACACCGCGACGAACTGATGCGCAACCTCGCCGCGAGTCATCTGGGCTACGGCTGGGAGCGCAACATGGGCTATCCGACGCGCGAGCACCTCGAGGCGCTCCTCCGCCTCGGCATCACCGACCTCCACCGCAAATCCTACGCCCCCTGCCAGCCCCGCCTCTTCTGATTACCGCATTATCTTAAAGACTTTGGATCCCCGGCGCACTATATATATGCCTTTGGGCAATGCATCCAAATCGCGGCCCGCTTTATTCCCTTGCATGTCATATACCTCATATTTCTCCGCGAGGTCAGAATCTCCGGATATTTCCTCAACCCCGCTGAAGTCATGTTTCTCGATGTTGACGAAGAGGTTCCATGGATCTATGGTGGCATAGAGGCTCATATTGGCCGTCTCAGGCACATAGAGAGTGGCATCACGATAGGTCGGATTGCTGAAAATGTTCAGTGGCGCGTACATCGGCTCATCCTTCGGTAGCCAGACTTTTTCGATTTTTTCGCACCCGCCGAATACACCCCCTCCAAGATAGTTAAGCGTAGACGGCAGCCATACCGACAGGAGGGAGACGCAGTCGCTGAAGGCACCTGCGTCTACTATGGTTACCCCCTCCGGTATCGTAATATCAGTTAGTCCCGAACATCCTCTGAAGGCGTTGCTGCGTATGGATTTAAGCGATTCGGGCAGTCTGACGGATGTCAGACTCCGGCAATTGCGCAGCGCGCAGTCGGCGATCGTGAATACTGTCGGCGGGATGTCGATTGCGGCAAGCGAGCAGCATTCGGCAAACGCGTAGCCGTTAAGGATGGTTATGCCGTCGGGTAAGGTAGCCGACCGAAGCGAGGTGCATCCGGAGAAGGCCGACGACAGGCCTTCGATCGATCGCGGTATCGCTATCTCCTGCAGTGAGATGCAGTCCAAGAACGCGCAGTAGAGATTGGTGATTCCGTCGTGCAGCGTAGCCGACACAAGACCGCTGCACCCGCTGAATACTTCCGAGAGGTCGGTGACGCCTTCCGGCACTTTTACCGTCTGCAGTCCGGTGCAGTTACGGAAAGCCCTGGGCCATAGCGACTGAAGTCCCGCAGGAAATTCAATGGCGCTCAGTGAGCTACAACCGGCAAATGCTTCTGAGCCGATCTCCGTTACAGACGCCGGGAAGTGGATCGCCGGCAGACCCGTACATCCCGAAAAGGCTTCATGACTGATGAATGTGAGCGAAGACGGGAATTCGACTTCCCTCAGCCCGGTGCATCCCATGAATGTGCCGCGGAAGTCGGCGACCGATGCCGGAAGTCTCACGGATTTCAGCGAGGTGCATTCGGCGAAGGCATACGGCAACTTCTCTATCACCGGAGGCAATACAATCTCTTTCAACGACTTGCAACTACTAAAGGAATGGTCGCCCAACTCCGTCATTGTGTCGGGCAACCCGATGGAGGTCAGGCCTGAACATTCGGCAAACGCATACGGGCCTACGGCCGTTACGGTGCCGGGAAGTCGTATTTCCTTCAGGCCGGTGCATCCCATGAAGCCCCGTTCCCCTATCTGCTGAAGCGTGGCGGGAAACTTCAGGTCGCCGAGCGACTCGCACCATGCGAACCCCCGCTCCCCAATCGAGGTTACCCCTTCGGGTATGACGATATCTGTCATCGACCGGCATCCCTGGAATGCCCACATGCTTATCTCCGTCACCGACGCCGGAATTACGGCCGTCACGAGATTGTGACACTCTCCAAACGCGCCGTCGCCGATCTTTCCGTCCTTATGGGTGATTGGGCCGGAACTTTTCAGTTCGGTCAGAGCGTCGCAGAAGGCGAAGGCCGTACCCCCGATGAATTCGATTGAGTTCGGAATTGTCACCGAAGTCAGGCCGTAACATGAGTCGAAGGCTCCGGCACCTATCGTGGAGAGCGTAGACGGAAATGTCAGTGTCTTCACTCCGGAATGCCGGAACGCATCCTCCCCGATCTCCACAAGTGTGCTCTCGGTGAGGTCGAGTTTGATTAGGAATTCGCACCCGTAAAACGCCGAGGCTCCTATTTTAGTCACGGTCGAGGGCAGTCTAACCCCGGTCAGTTCTTTGTTTCTCTTAAATCCGTTTTTTCCTATTTCGATAAGTGTAAATGCATCGCTTCCGTCGAGGGGATGTGCCGGAAAGGTGATGTTGCCGGTGACGTAATTGCCGTATTCTGGCTCGCCCCGACGCTCAATTCCGACCTTGGTACGGCATGTCTTCGCCGTCTCGTCGATCACCTCATATTCTATATTGCTATACCGGAAAGTACGTCCCTCCATGCCGAAAGCCGTCAGGATGGCCATCGTAATAAGAATGAGTCTGCTCGATTTCATGATTCGTTTGGATTTTTAATGCGGTTTGAAATTTTGGAGATATGTCTCAAAATGCAAATGTAACTCATTCTCATCTAATTTCCAAATTATGACGGAGAAAAAGCATTGGTCTTCTCTTTTGCCATATAAAAAATTTTTCGTAAATTTGCGTAATATTACCACAATCGAATCATGATTACGAGGAAATACAATCTGATCAACAACATAGGCGGCTGGCTGGTGTTTGCCATCGCGCTTGCCACCTATTGGCTCACATTGGAGCCGACCGCATCATACTGGGACTGCGGCGAGTTTATAATTCAGGCAGACAAACTTGAAGTCGGCCACCCGCCGGGCAACCCCATCTTCATGCTCACCGGCCGCTTTTTCGCCAACTTCGCGCCCGACGCTACATACATTCCGCTGATGGTCAACGCCATGAGCGGTCTTCTGTCGGCTCTCACCATACTTCTTCTCTTCTGGACCATCAGCCACCTCGTGAGACGGCTGACTGTTGCCGACGACTACGACGGAGAACTCTCCGCCGGCAAGTATGCGGTGATTATGGGCTCTGCATTGGTCGGTTCTCTTGCCTACGCATGGAGCGACACCTTCTGGTTTTCGGCTGTCGAAGGTGAGGTCTACGCCTTCTCATCGTTCTGCACCGCACTGGTGTTCTGGCTGATACTGAAATGGGAAAACAGATGCGGACAGCCACACGCCGACCGCTATCTGGTACTGATAGCCTATATCATAGGCGTGAGCGTGGCGGTGCACCTCCTCAACCTCCTGTGCATCCCGGCGATAGTGCTCGTGTATGCCTACAGGAAATGGAAGGACATGAACGTCAAGAAGTCGCTGGCTGCCCTGCTCGTGTCGTTTGCTATTGTATTCTTCGTATTATACGGACTCGTGCCCGGATTCATAAAGGTCGCACAGCAGTTCGAGCTCTTCTTCGTCAACACCGTAGGCATGAGTTTCAACAGCGGCACCCTTATCTACGCCGTGACCGTAGTCGCCGTGTTCGCATGGGCGATAGCCTCGCTCAAGCTTCAGAAGAGCGCCAACATGATACGGTTATCGTTTGTAGCCGCCATGGCAGTCTCGGGAATCTTCTGGATCGGCAACGGCATCGTGCTTGCCATAATCCTTCTCGCGGCTCTGTGCGTGGTCCTCTGGTGGTATTTCGGCAAAGCAGTTCCGGTAAGGGTCCTCAATGTTATCACTTGGAGCATCTTCATGATATTCGTAGGCTACAGCAGCTATGCGCTTATCCTGATACGTTCCACCGCCGACACGCCGATGAACCAGAACGCCCCCGACAACGTGTTTGACCTCGCCACCTACCTCAACCGCGAGCAGTATGGCGAGAACCCCCTGATCTACGGCGAGACCCTGTATTCGCAGGTTCGCAAGCAGCAGGTAGGCTCCTACGTCGACACACTCGGCCACACCCAGGACGGCTATCCCATCACCCTCACCACCCCGCAGTATAACTCGGTAGTGGAGAAAGGCAAGCCCCTATATGTGAAAGGTGTGAAGGGGGCGGTTCCGAAATCCGAATACGACTTCCTGTCGCCGTCGGACATCGCTGCAAACGCCCGTATGGCGGAGACACGCAAAGACTATTACGTGAAGAAAGACTACAAGTCTGAACCGGTGTATAATCCGGAGCTCAACATGCTGTTCCCGCGCATCTACAGCCGCCAGCATGAGAGCCTCTACCGGCAGTGGGTAGACCTCGACACGGGAAGCAACAACCTCGTGCCCATCTACGCCATAGACCGCGACGGCAACGAGGTGCCGGAGCTCGAGACCGGACGTGAACCCCAATACAACGAGGCAACCGGCATAGTGGCATACGCGCCCAAGGTCGCTTTCAAGCCGTCGTTTGCCCAGAATCTGGCATATTTCTTCAACTACCAGCTCAGCCACATGTATATGCGATACTTCATGTGGAATTTCGCCGGACGCCAGAACGACATCAACAACCAGAGCGGCGAACTCGACGCCGGCAACTGGATATCAGGCTTGCCCTTTATCGACAACTACCGTCTCGGCGACCAGAGCCTTCTGCCCGACGACCTCGGGAAAAACAATCCCGGACACAACGTGTTCTACATGCTTCCGCTGCTCCTCGGACTTCTCGGCCTGTGCTGGCAGTCGTTTGAGGGACGGCGCGGCATCGAGCAGTTCTGGGTGATATTCTTTCTGTTCTTCATGACAGGCATCGCCATAGTGTTGTATCTCAACCAGGTTCCCAACCAGCCGCGTGAGCGTGACTACGCGTTTGCCGGCAGTTTCTATGCCTTCGCCATCTGGATTGGCATGGGAGTGGCGTGCCTCTGGCGCCTGCTGTGCATGATACCGGCGGTGAAGAAGAAAAAGCTCGACGACAAGATGGGATGGGCAGCCGCAGCGGTGGCGCTTATAGTGCCGCTTCAGATGGTGAGCCAGACATGGGACGACCACGACCGCAGCGGCAGAACCGCCATGCGCGACTTCGCCATCAACTACCTCAACAGTCTTGAACCCAATGCGATAGTATTCTGCAACGGCGACAACGACACCTTCCCGCTCTGGTATGTGCAGGAAGTGGAGGGCGTGCGCCCCGATGTGAAGATCATCAACCTGAGCTACCTCAACTCCGACTGGTATGCCAACCAGCAGCTGATGCAGAGCTACGACGCGGCACCGGTGAAATACACCGCCAAGCCGTCGGACTACGCCTACGGGCATCTTGACGTGACCCTTCCGGGACAGGGAGGCAGCGCGGATATGCTCACTGCTCTGAAGGCACTCTATGCCGGACAATATGACTCGCGCTACGGCTATCCAATGCTCTCCGCCTCCACCCTGACCATTCCTGTGGATAAGGCGAAGGTGCTTGCGCGCGGACTCGTGGCGCCGGAAGACAGCGCTCGAATAGAAGACCAGCTCGTGGTGAACCTTTCCGAAGCCACTGCGGTGCGCTCGAAAGGATATGTGGGACTCGGCGAACTGCTCATGCTCGACATCATAGCCACCAACGCCGCCAACGGCTGGGAACGCCCGATCTACTGGGCGTCGACCGTAGGCCCCGACTATCACCTCGGACTCACTCCATACGTGAGGAGCACCGGCATGACCCATCAGCTCACGCCGACTGTCAATCCCGACATGGAGCCGCGTACCGACAGGGCATACGAGGTGGTCAAAAACTATCTCTGGGGCGGAGCCGACAAAATCAAGAACACCGGAGAAGTCTATTACGACGAGACAGCGCGGAGAATGCTCGTGTCTACCCGCACCTCGATGGCGGACGTGGCGAGCACCCTGCTTACGGAGGGCGACAACGCGAAGTCGGCGGGCGACAGCGTGAAGTCAATGTCGAAATACCGTCAGAGTGCCGAGATCGCCGACCTGCTTGGGGAGAAACTCAGCGACAAGGCGGCGCCCTACTCCATCGGTCTCGCCACCACCCTCGCCCAGCTTAACTGCGAGCTCGGAGGCGCCGACGCGCTCAACGACCCGAAACGTCTCGAAAAAGGACGCGGAATGCTCCTCGCCCTCATGGACCGCTATGGTCAGAGCCTGCGCTACAACAAGGCGATGCGCTATGACTTCGGCAACCCGTCGCTTACCTACGAGAGCCAGCTGATACCCTATCAGTATTACAGATTTGTGGAACTCTATTCGCTCTATGGCGGCGACATGAAGAAGGTTGACCCGATACTCAAGAAATATGGTCTCGACCTCAATGAACTGAAGAAAGACTATGAGCGCTACCTCGGAGCCTCGTCGGGACATGCCGAAGAGGCGGGCGACGGCATGACATGGAAGGACTTCGAAGACGAGATAGCCAGATACTGCGAGATTGCCAACGAGATGGCATCGCTCACGCCTGAGGAATACGCCGCGCGCACCGCCGACGAGAAGATGATCGACTCAGTGCTCTACAGCGTGATCGAGTATTATCTCGAGAGCGGCGGCAAGGCGGAGAACCTTGAGAAATATCAGCAATACAGAGACCTCGACATGGAGCGCGCCAAGCGTCTCAGCGAGGTTCAGCAAGGTCTCAGGTAATGCTTCTGCCTCAGGAGAGAATCCCGGCACCGCTGCGACGAGCGGCATTTCTGCGGGAGGTTCTGTTTCGGTGTGACCCGGATGTCAGGGCTGTCTATCTGACATTTGACGACGGTCCGATTCCGGAGTCCACCCCCCACCTCCTGAAGATGCTTGCGGCATACGGTGCGCGCGCCACCTTCTTTATGGTGGCGGACAACGCCCGCCGCTATCCGGAGCTTCACCGTGCTGTTCTCGAAGCCGGTCACGGCGTGGGCAACCATACATACCACCATGTGCCTCCCATGAGGCAGACGGTAAATGAAATGATGGAGGATGTGGGCCTTGCGGACGGCATCCTCCACTCACGTCTCTTTCGCCCTCCCCATGGCATCATAGGCATCGCGCAGCAGAAGGCACTCGTGGCGGCGGGCTACCTCCCGGTGATGTTCGACCTCAATGTCCGGGACTATCACCCCGGGCGGACAGCGACACAGATTGTGGACACTGTAAGGCGACATGTACGCCCCGGCTGCATACTGAATTTCCACGACTCACTCAAATCCATCGACAAGCTGCAGACCGCACTTCCTGAGATATTGAGGATGCTCCGCGACATGGACTACCGCATGGACACGCTGTAGAATTTAGAATTTAGAATTGAGAATTTAGAATTGAGAATTGCTTCGCGACTCGGTGGGAGTTCTAAATCCTCGCCCCCGGTGCCGGTGCTTCTGTAATATAAGTGTTAATAGGTGTTAAAAATTGTTTTTGACATAAAAATTTAATGAAAAATATGGTGTAGAATGTTACAATTATAGTAAATTTGAAACCGCGATAAGAAAAAGTTTAACCCGAAAAAAAGTTAAAGTTAGCCTTAGTTCGTATTAGATGTTGATATTTAGACAATTAGAGATTAAATTATAAAAATGTAGAACTAAAACGAATCCTGCATGAAAAACGTTTGTTATGCACTGAACCGGAAGTTCTGTGTGGCAATGGTTATGCTGTTGACACTCGCGCTTCCAGCTCTGGCTCAGAAAATCACCGTCCACGGATATGTGGATGATGCGCTGGGCGAACCACTCATCGGTGCCACCGTACTTGAGAAAGGCACCTCCAATGGCACGGCAACCGACATCGAGGGCAAATTCACCCTTAATGTATCGCCCGACGCCATCCTTGAATTCAGTTATGTCGGCTACACCCCCCAGGAAGTGGCAGTCAACGGCAAGACCGACATCAAGGTAACTCTCCAGGAGAATTCAACCATGCTCGCCGAGACAGTAGTAATCGGCTACGGCTCCGTAAAGAAGTCCGACGCCACCGGCTCGGTATCGGTTATCACTCCGAGCGAGATATCTGAAGGGATCTCGACATCAGCTCAGGATCTACTGACCGGCGCAAGCCCTGGTGTCGTAGTGACAAGCGGCGGCGGTAGCCCTGAAGGCGGAGCCACAATCCGTATCCGCGGTGGATCATCACTGTCAGCATCCAACGACCCTCTTATCGTGCTTGACGGTGTGCCTTTGAGCAACGATGGCGTACAGGGTATGGCCAACCCGTTGGCAATGATATCTCCTGACAACATCGAAAGCATGACTGTGCTGAAAGACGCATCCGCTACCGCCATCTACGGTTCTCGTGCATCTAACGGTGTCATCATTATCACAACGAAGAAAGGCAAGTCAGGTCGCCCACAGGTCAATTTCTCTGCAAACGTAAGCGTCAACACAGCACGCCGCACATGGGACGTACTTGATGCCAATCAGTTCAGAGACCTCGTGAAAAAATACTGGGGTGCTGACTCAGAAGCAGCCGCCCATCTTGGCGACGCAAGCACCGACTGGCAGAAGCAGGTCCTCCGCACATCCGTATCTCATGACTATGCGCTGAGCGTAGGCGGCAAAGCCGGATTCCTCCCCTATCGCGTGAGCGGCACATTCACAGAATCCAACGGTATCCTTAAAGACAGCCAGATGCAGCGTACCACAGTAGGCATCAACCTTACTCCGGAATTCTTCGACGGCAAACTCAAGATTTCCGCAAATGTAAAGGGATACTATATCCGTAATACGTTCTCCAATGAGGGAGCCGTAGGAGCTGCAGTAGCATTCAACCCGACAGTGCCCGTGATGAGCAACATAGCATCCGGCAACGAAGAATTCCCGTATTTCTACAACGGCTACACGGCAGTGACAACCGACAGCTACAATTCATGGAACATCAACGGAACAGTCAACCCGCTGGCAGTAATCAAAGACCGCGACAACGTATCTAATGTATACCGTTCTAACGGCAACCTCCAGATAGACTACGCACTTCACTTCCTGCCGGAACTTCACGCCAACCTCAACCTTGGCTACGATATAAGCAAGTCTGACGAATACAACAATCTTGCCCAGAACTCACCAACATCTTGGAACGAGAATATTAAGAACGGTGCCGGCACTCACTATTATGTATATGAGATGCGCCGCAACACCCTTCTTGACTTCTATCTCAACTACAAGAAAGAATTCGAGGCAATTTCTTCGAACCTTGATGTGATGGCAGGTTATTCATGGCAGCGTTTCGACGCCCACGGCCGCAACAACGGCACCGTCTACACATCCAAGGGTTTCTACGGGCCAGCTACCACAGGCGGTGTCCTGACAATAGACCCAGGTACAGCTGACCCCGGCACGCATATATCACCTGCACGTCCATGGTCTTCCGGCAACCTTATGCTCGTCAGCTTCTTCGGACGACTCAACTACTCTTTCAAAGACACATATCTTCTGACCTTTACACTTCGTGACGACGGCACATCGCGCTTCTCGAAAGAAAACCGCTGGGGTCTCTTCCCGGCACTCGCCCTCGCATGGAAGATCAAGAACATGCCTTTCATGGAGAACGCCGACAGCATGAACGAATTCAAGCTCCGTCTCGGATGGGGTGTCACCGGTCAGCAGAGCGTGGGCGGATACTTCCCCTACATGCCGGTATACTCATCTACCATTCAGGGATCGTATTATCCTAACCTTATCAACGGACAGTATGTAAACGCAGACGGACAGGTCATCTCCAATACTCTGTATCCCGGTGCCTACAACAAAGATCTGAAGTGGGAGGAAACCACCACATGGAACGTAGGTGTCGACATGGGATGGTGGAACAACCGACTGACCGTAGCCCTCGACTGGTATCTGCGTAACTCCGACGACCTGCTTTCATTCGTAACAGTAGCACCGGGTTCCGCAACCTCCAACATGATGGACCAGAACATCGGCTCACTCCGCAACATCGGTATTGAGGCTACAATCGGAGGCAAACCCGTTGTGACAGATGACTTCACATGGAGCACCAGCTTCAATGTAGCATGGAATAAGAACAAAATCACAAAGCTCAACAACACCGACGACCCGAACTCATATATCGCAACCGGCGGCATCTCCGGAGGTACCGGCAACAATGTACAGGCGCACAAGGTAGGCTATCCCGCTTACACTTTCCATCTGTATGAGCAGGTATATGACGCAAACGGCAAGCCCCTCGAAGGTGTATATGTAGACCAGAACGGTGACGGCAAGATTGACGACAACGACCGCGTATTCCGCCACTCGAAAGACCCGAAAGTGACCATGAGCTGGAACAACACCTTCTCTTGGAGAAACTGGGATCTTGGCTTCCAACTTCGCGCTTCCATCGGCAATTACGTATACAACGACGTGGCATCTACCCACAGCACGATGGCCGATACCTACAACACCTCGGGCATCCACAACCTTATCGACACAGACTTCTACTTCAAGGGAGGCGAGACCACTAACCCGTATTATTCTGACTACTGGCTGCAGAACGCCGGATTTGTACGCTGCGACAACATCACTCTTGGCTACACGTTCCAGAATCTGCTAAACGACCACCTGCGCCTGCGCCTTTACGGAGCAGTACAGAATCCGTTTGTAATCACAAAATACAAAGGCCTTGACCCGGAAGTATTCGGCGGTATCGACAATAATGTATATCCGCGTCCCGTATCGTTCACATTCGGACTCGTGGCAACATTCTGATCTTATAAATCTACAGATAACACAATATGAAATCATATATCAGCAAATTTCTGATGGGTGTCGCCCTGGCATCGATGGCCGGAATAACCTCCTGCGTAGGAGATCTTGACCAGGTGCCTGATGACCCCAACACCATCACTCCGAATCAATTCGACAACAATCCCGAATATCTCGCTCAGGTGATGGCAAAATGTTATTCCTCGCTCGCAGTGTCAGGACAAGGAGGTCCCGGCGGCGATGCCGACATCTCAGGTCTCGACAGCGGAACATCCAACTGGAGCCGAGTAATCTTTATGCTCAACGAGTTCACAACCGATGAGGTGACCTGGATATGGCCGGATGTCGGAGTCTTTGACCTCTGCACCGGAACTTGGGGAACATCAAACGGCAACCTTTTCGGTGCCTACGGTAGATTCTATACCCATATCGCAGTGTGCAACGACTTCATCCGTGGTTACCACGAGGGTCTTTACGGCTCAAGCGAAATTGGCGATCAGTTTGTTCTTGAGGCAAGAGCTCTCCGTGCATTGTCTTATTACTACGTGATAGACTTCTTCGGTAACGCCACTCTTGCATGGGACGACATGCCTTATGGCGAAGTTCCCCAGCAGAAGACACGCGCCGAACTTTTCAAGATAGTGACAGAGGACCTTGAAGACGTACTTGCAAACTTCAAAGAAAGTGGCATTTACGGTCGCGTAGGCAAAGACGGAGTAGAGGCTCTTCTCTGTAAATTCTACCTGAACGCAGAAGTCTTCACCGGCACCCCAATGTATGACAAATGTTGGGCACACGCTCAGAACATCATCGGACGTCATCAGGGAGGCGGCTTCCAGAACTCCGGACTTGCCAATGATTATCTTGCACTGTTCTGCCAGAGCAATGATATGTTCGCACCGGGCGGATCGCTCAAAGACCAGAACGAAATTCTCTGGACCATACCTTTCGAGAATCCCTACACTCAGAGCTACGGTGGAACCATGTTCCTTATAGCGTCAGGCATATCCGCGAAGAGCATGCCCACAGTTCTCTACGGTCTCAACGCAGACTGGAGCTGTATGCACGCTCGCGAACAGTTTGCCGACAAGTTTAACTTCAAAGACGGAGTTTGCGACGACGGCCGCACATATCTATGGTGTACGGAAAATCAGGGCTTCACTAAGGCCAACGATGAGTTCTCTGTATTCTCCAGCGGATATGCAGCCATCAAGTTTACCAACAACAAGGCCGACGCTAACGGCGTAATGCCCCGCAACACATATAAAGACCCCAAGGATGACAAAGCCTTCACATACAACTGGGCAGGCGTTCCTGAAGTCAATGGGCTTCCCGCTCAGACCGATGACTTCCCCGACACAGACTTCCCGATTATCCGTCTTGCAGACGTATATCTGATGGCTGCCGAATGCGCACTTCGCGGATCAGGTGACCAGTCAAAGGGTCTTGAATATGTCAACTTCGTACGTGCAAGAGCAGGAGTCGCACCATGGATTGCAGCGAACTTCAATCTTGACAACCTGCTTGACGAACGTGCGCGCGAACTATATTGGGAAAACGTTCGCCGTACCGACCTCGTACGCTTTGGCAAATTTGCCGGAGGCTCCTACAACTGGGCATGGAAAAACAATGTCCGCGAAGGATCCGCAATACCTGAATACATGAATCTCTTCCCGATACCGTCTGACATTATCGCCACTTACGGAAAGAGCATGAAGCAGAACCCCGGATATTAACAACACACATCAAGAGCTAAAAAAATGAAAAAGATATCATTATTAATGACTCTTCCGCTGGCGATGGGCGCAATCCTCACCAGCTGCGTCGAAGACACACAGCCGCGTCTCGACACTCCTACGGAGTTCGTGCTCAACACGCCTCCTATGGCTAACCAGACTTATGTGTTCAGAGACGACGCAAACTATAAGAACCTGAACGACATCACCTTCACAGTATCCCAGCCTAACTATGGTTTGGGCGTGACTCCCACTTATACAGTACAGTTAGCAAAATCGGAAGCAGCCTTCAGCGAATGGGACAAGGCCATGGCCGATGCCGCTGCCAGTGGAGAGGCCGTTGACGGAAATTCGATAAAGGACGCGGACAACAAGCCTCTCGCCCTTATATTGAACCTTGCAACACAGCAGGCAATAATCAATATCGGGGGTATCGATTTTTGTGAAGGGGTCAACAGCCTGTATGGATTTGACCTTGACAACTACAACCATGAGACAGTTCCGGTGTCGGTGCGCGTTCACGCTGCTCTACCCAACACTCCTCAGAGCGAAATCTGGTCTAATGTTGTCAACCTGAAAGTTTCCTCGTATATACCGGTAAAAGAACCTGGGAAACTCTATCTTATTGGAGCTCCCAGTGGCTGGGATATCAATAACGACAAGATGTACCTTGAAGAAACCGGAATAGGCACCAAGTTATTCCACGGGAACCTCTTTATTCCCGAAGGACAATTCCAATTCCGCTTCTACAGCCAGCTTGGCGACTGGGAAAGCTTCTCAGTAGGATCACAGGATTCCGACAGTCCTGTCGCCGTAACCTTCAACGCCGATGGTACTTATGAAGGAGAAATCTTCATGGGTAAAGACAAGGGAGACAAACTTGGCAAGGGCTCATGGGAGATTAAAGATTGGCCCGGAGGAAACGTTGAATTCACAATCGACACCAAGGAAATGACCATCACCATGCAAAAGGCCGCAGGCAAGAAGATTTATGCCATAGGCAACTTCCAGGGATGGAACATAGACAAGGACAACTGCTCATTGGAAGAAACACCAGCGGGCTCCAACATCTATAAAGGCACGTTTGAGGTGGCAGATCCCGCAGGCGGTGTTGAGTTCGCACTCTACACTGAACTTGGCAACTGGGATGCCAACTTCCTCGGGCCTGAGGATGGCAAATCAGAATTCTCGGTAGCCGCAGGTCCCTATATCGGCACTCTGGTGAAAGAGAAACGGAACTTCAAGTCAACCGGATGGACAGCCACTAAGATAGGCATAACAGCCGATCTGAACAGCAACACCATTACAATTGAAGGACTTTAAATTGAGACTATATTCAATATCCGTCGGAGCCACGGCTCCGACGGAACAACAAACAGTAAAAAAATGAATAAATACAGCATATTTCTTCTGTCTGCCATCGCTGTGGGACTCGCATCGTGTGAAGACACAAGCGACCTCGGCAAAGCTCAGGTGAACCCTCAGCTACCGATGTTTGATGCGAATTCAGTGGAATTCATCGCCTATCCCTACATCGACGCGAGCGATCCGTCGGTAGGAGAGGTTAAAATCGGTTACTACAGCGTGGATCTTCCCGAGGGTTACGCACTGCGAGGCACTATACAGCTTTCTCCCTACGAAGACTTCTCAAAAATAATCGAGTCTCCACTGATTTCTGACCAGCATTGCCTATATGCAAACGTTGCAGAACTTGCCGCCCAATACACGGCAACAATTTCTGAAAGCCCTGAGACTACCGACCTGCACGCACGCACAATACTGACAGCTTTCAAAGGCACCGATGAGGTAAGAATCGGAGAAGGCGATATGTATTACGGAGTGACAGACTACGCATTCACTCCGGTTGCAGCAGAAAAAATCATCAGCCCTGTTTATTATCTCGTACCGGGCAACGGTACTGACTGGGCATTTGAGAAGGCCATCATGATGTCGCACTCCGACATAAACCAGTATGACGATCCTTACTTCTCGGCACTTGCCACCAAACCTTATGAAGTTGGAGACCGTTGGGTAATCATGTCTCAGGAATCATATGGAGCAGCATACGAATCCTCGTCTATTGAAGGAGTCGAGTATCTGGCACCTGTGTACGACCGTACTGAAGACGGAATTGTCTACGGTGAATTCATGAAGCAAACCGGAGCACCCGATGCCTCAATGCTTCCGACACTCAATGTTCCCTGCGAGATTACGTTTGATGCAAAAAGCATGACATACGTTTCAAAACCGGCTATCTTGAACTACTACGCTACCGGTAACGGTTGGGCAGACTGGGGTGCACACTGGATGCCTCTATCCACTACAGATTTCTCCAACTATTATGGCTTCTTGAATCTGGACACAAAGTTCAAATTTGCTCCGCAGGCAGGCTGGGGCGGCGACTTCGGTGCTGCAAATGCTCCGAAAGAGACTGAAAGCAATGGTGCCTTCACCTACGAAGGCAAATGCAAAGACAGCAGCGTAGACATCGAAATAGGTCACCCCGGTATGTATTTCGCAACCCTGAATGTGGTTGACTGGACCTACAAGCTTCAGCAGACCAAGACCTGGGGTCTTATCGGTGCCTTCAACGGCTGGGGCGGCGACATAGCCATGACTCCGTCAGCTGACCTCTACACTTGGAAAGCCGAACTGACAGTGACAGATGGTCAGGGCTGGAAGTTCCGCGCCAACAGCGACTGGGCTATCAACCTCGGCGGCAAAGCCGACGAGCTCTGGGCCAACGGTGCCGACATCGTGCTGCCCGCAGGCACCTACGAAATCACCCTCAACCTGAGCACATATCCCGCCACCTACACCGCAGTGAAGAAGTAACCACTTCCCCACTATAACAAAAAAATCCGCTCACCCGAGGAGGGCACTGAAAAAGTCCTTCAATAAGACATCGGTCTGAATTAATCGGCACATATCAAGAGCAAATCTTGGATATGTGCCGATTTTTTTGTACTTTTATAGGTATAAAACAGGCCGATATGCTACCACTTCAACAGACA
>JAGAJP010000032.1 GCA_017626045.1 Muribaculaceae bacterium
TAATTACTAACTACTAATTACTAATTGCTGATGTTTCGTAATCTCAAATTTTTTTACTAAATTTGCAGTCAGAATAAAAATGAAGCGCGGGCGCCGATTTATTGGTCGGATTCTTGCGCACAACCACCCGAATATGGACAAAAAAGCATTACTGATTATCCTTGATGGATATGGCATCGGCGATCATAAGAAAGATGACGCCATCTACAACACTCCGACTCCCTTTATCGACAGCCTCGTGGCTGAATATCCCCATTCCGAACTTCAGGCTTCAGGCGAGAATGTAGGTCTCCCGGACGGCCAGATGGGAAATTCTGAGGTGGGACACCTCAACATTGGCGCCGGTAGAGTGGTATATCAGGACCTCGTGAAGATCAACCGCGCTATCGCTGACGGTTCTTTCATGAACAACCCTGAGATAAAGAGCGCGTTCGGATATGCCAAGGAGCACGGTGTGCCCATCCACTTCATGGGACTCTGCTCTTCAGGAGGCGTTCACTCAAGCCTCGGACATCTATATGCACTTTGCGACACAGCCAAGGCTTATGGCCTGCAGAAAGTCTTCATCCACGCTTTTATGGACGGTAGAGACACCGATCCCAAGTCCGGCGCCGGTTTCCTCAGCGAGATCAGCGACCACTGCTCGAAGAGTGCCGGCAAGATCGCGACAGTGGTAGGACGATACTATGCCATGGACCGCGACAAGAACTGGGACCGTGTGAAAGAGGCTTACAACCTGCTTATTTACGGCACCGGCAAGGAGACTTCCGATGTGGTAAAGACTGTGGAGGAATATTATGCCGAGGGTATCACCGACGAGTTCATGAAACCGATAGTCAACGACACTGTCGATGGCAGAATAGGCGCCGGACATGTCGTGGTATTCTTCAACTACCGCAACGACCGTGCCAAGGAACTCACGACCGTGCTCACACAGCATCCCGAGGGGGGCATGGCTCCGATTCCCGATCTGCAGTACTACTGCATGACTCCCTACGACAGCAGCTTCACCGGAGTTCACATTCTCTTTCCCAAGGAGGACGTGGCGAACACCCTCGCCGAATATCTGTCTTCTCTCAAGATGAAGCAGCTCCACATTGCAGAGACCGAGAAATACGCTCATGTCACATTCTTCTTCAACGGCGGTCGCGAGGCTCCATTTGAAGGCGAGGACCGCATACTTGTGCCTTCTCCCAAAGTGGCTACCTACGACCTCAAGCCCGAGATGTCGGCTCCCGAGGTGACCGAAAAACTCGTGGAGGCTATCGACAGCGAGAAATACGGTTTCATTGTGGTCAATTTCGCCAACGGCGACATGGTAGGTCACACTGGCGTGTATCCAGCGATCCAGAAGGCTGTGGAAACTCTCGACGATTGTGTGGCTAAGGTTATAACCGCTGCTCTCGCCCACGGTTATGAGAGCATAATTATCGCTGACCACGGAAACGCTGACCACGCCCTCAATGAAGACGGCACCCCCAACACCGCACACTCACTAAATCCAGTTCCCTTTATCTATGTAGGTGATAAGAACGCGAAGGTGAAAGACGGGCGTCTCGCCGATGTCGCTCCTTCACTCCTCCATATCCTTGGTCTTCCCAAACCCAAGGAGATGACCGGCGAGGATCTCATAGCAGACTGAAGTTAAATCTTGAAGTTGTCTCGACTTTCATAGTTTGAAGTTGCTTAAACTTCCATAGATTATCTTGATATGAAACTGAAAGCAGTTATACTGACTGCCATAATCGCGGCAGCGGCCTTCCAGGTCGCTGCACGCGATTTGGTCATTTTAAACACCAACGACACCCATTCTCTGATCGACCCGGATGCCGCCGGTCGTGGAGGTGTGCTGCAGCGGAAGGCTGTCATCGACTCTGTGAGGAAGGCGAATAAAAACGTTATCCTTGTAGATGCCGGCGATAAGGTGCAGGGATCTCTTTATTTCAAGTTTTTCAAGGGTGACGTGGAATATCCACTCCAGAATATGCTCGGAGTGGACATCAGCGTGCTCGGCAACCATGAGTTTGACAACGGCCTCGAAGCGCTTGCGAAACACGAGTCGACGATGAAGGCGGATCGTCTGTCGGCAAACTATCACTTTGAGGGCACTCCCGCCGAAGGCCTCTACAAGCCGTATGTCATTAAGAAAATAGACGGAAAGAAAATCGGGTTCTTCGGCATAAACATAGATCCGGCTTCGATTATAGCCAAAGACAATTATAAAGGTATGGGGTATTCCGACGCAGTGACTACCGCAGACTCGATTGCCCGCATTCTTAAACACGTCAAGAAGTGCGACCTTGTGGTGGCGGTGACGCATATCGGATATGAGAAGTCTAACGCCAAGGCTACTGATGTGGAACTCGCACGCTCGTCGCGCGACATCGACATTGTTATAGGTGGCCACAGCCATACGCTCATCGATCCCGCCAATCCGCAGAAGACACCATATCTCATTCCCAATGCCGACGGACGCCCTGTCCTCGTGGCGCAGTCCGGGAAATCCGGAAAATATATCGGCGAGATACGGATAGACCTCGATGATCTCGACGAGGAGACTCCCGAGGATTTCGAATATTCGTTGATTCCCGTCACCGACAGGTTCCCGAAGGAGAAGCTCGACCCCGCGATGCGAAAGTTCCTTGCCCCATACGCCGAGGCTCTCGATTCTATCAACCGAAAGGTGGTGGGATATTCGTCGATGGATTTCATCAACAGCAGCCGCACCGGCGCCTTCCCCAACTGGACCGCCGATTTCGGCAGCTGGTATGGCAACCTGGTGCTTGATTCCCTGCGTCGCGACAATCCCGATATTCCGCGCCTCGATTTTGCCATCATGAATGTGGGCGGCATACGCAATCCTATTCCAAAGGGCGACGTGACGATGGGTGAGGTCTACAATACTTTCCCATTCTCCAATAAGTTCGTAATTATGGAGATAAGCGGCAAGGATATACTCGACGTGCTGAAGGTGGCTGCCTCTAAAGGTGGCGAGGCTGTGAGCCGCGAGGTGAGGGTGGTGTCTGACGCCGATAGGTCGATGAGGCATGCCCTCGTGGATATGAAGGAGATAGACCCTGACAAGACTTATGTCGTCGGTACCATCGATTATGTGGCGTGGGGCAACGACGACATGACTTCTATGGCAAACGGAAAATGGATTTTTTCCGACAAGGAGGAACTCTGTGTCCCGGTGATGCGCTATGTGCGGGAACTCGCCGGTTACGGTCTGCCGCTTTCAGCCGACCCGTCGCCACGGTTTGTCTATGATGAAAAGATACCTTGACAGTATCACTCTCCCGCAATGCGTACTCCTCAAGAATACATAGCCTTTGTTTTCCTCTTCTGCCTCCTCGCATGGGGATGCGGAAGGGGAAACTCTGTTTCTGAGACCGGTGACTCCGGCATCTGCAGCTCGGAAATTCGTGAAGCCGCCACACCGGAGGCGGATGTCACGGCGGAGGCGCTCGCATGGGCAGACTCATTGATGTCGGAGATGTCGCTCGAGCAGCTTGCGGGGCAACTGATCATGCCGGCTGTCTTTTCCGATGCCGGAAAGCCTGCGATGCGTATCGTGACGGAGTATGCGGCGGATATGCATGTCGGTGGGGTAGTGCTGCTTCGGGGCTCGGTGGAGGCGGCGCGAGCCATCGGCGACACGCTGCGCTCTATGTCGCCGGCTCCACCTTTCATAGCTATTGATGCGGAATGGGGACTTGCTATGCGGTTGAAGGATACCCCGAGGTTCCCGAAAAACGGCAGGATATCGCAAGACGCCGAGGAGACGCTGCTTTTCGACTATGGCTGCGAGGTGGCGCGTGAATGCCGCTCTGTGGGAATCAATATGGTGCTCGGTCCTGTGCTGGACGTGGTTGCCGACAATTCGGAGGTCACGGCGACTACACTATCTTCCGGAATAGGAAACCGGTCGTTTGGCAGTGATCCGGAGCGAGTGGCGCGACTTGGCGTGGCTTATGCCAGAGGTCTGGAGTCGGGCGGCGTGATGAGCGTGGCTAAACATTTTCCCGGACATGGAGCGGCTGATGCCGACTCTCACCATGCCCTTCCGTTAGTGTCCAAATCGCTGGAGAAGATGCGTTCTTCCGACCTGATTCCGTTCAGCCGTTACATATCCGGTGGACTTGGCGGTATAATGGTCGGTCATCTCAGGATTCCGGCGCTTGAAGACCGCGATATTCCGGTGTCGGTGTCGCCGGCCGTTCTTCAGAGCCTCCTTCGCGACGATATGGGGTTCCGCGGTCTTGTGCTAACCGATGCCATGAACATGGCGGGCGCCGGCGGCTATTCCGGTGCGGATGCCATAATGGCGGGTGCCGACCTGGTGATAGCTCCGGGCGCGACACAAGGCGAAATTTCCGCGATAGTCGACGCTGTCAGAGAGGGTTCTTTCTCATTGCCGGAACTTCGCGACAGAGTGCGCCGCGTCCTCTTCTACAAGTATCTTATAGCTAAGGATATGCCGCAGTCGGCAACTTTTGACCCTGCCGAAGCGGAAAGATTGCACAGAGAATTGTCAAAATAACCAAATTATCTATCCGCCTCACGATTGAGCTATAGCGCGTCGGCGTGTGGAGGGAGCGACCTCCGGGCGCGACACAAAAGCAATGCCATACAGCAAAAGCGATCGATTAAACTTTTTGCGACAAAAATTGTTAAATAAGTAACCGAAGGGAAAGATTGTTTCCCGACGGAACAACAAACTTCAAGATAACGGCCATCGTACCGAAAGGGTTGTCGATGGCAGAAAATTTTTTAAGATGAACATAGAGTCAATCGGAACATGGGCCGGAGAAGTATATAAGGCCCTCGAAACAGCCGGGGATCAAACCCTTGGTATGAAGCAGCTTAAAAAAGCTACAAAACTGAAAAAAGACGAACTGATGGCAGCAATTGGCTGGCTCGGCCGTGAAGGTAAGCTTGACCTCTCAATGAACGATGAGGAAGTTGTAGTGAAACTCGTTTGAGTATCTTCAAATATTGAAGGCTTAATAGTCCCGCCTCAGGATTACTGAAGGCGGGATTATTGTGTCTTCTACCTTTATATAAAAAAATAATCGCTCCTTTTAAAGGGGCGAATCAGATTAATTGTTTTGAAATTTCTGCCTTATTTGCGGCGCGCTACCGAAAGGTACACTTCCGCTCTTGCGAGGCATTGGTTTACTGTGCGAAACATTTTCGCAGTCTTCTTAGTAATTCTACTCATAATTCTTAATTTTTAGAGTAATTAATTCAAAAGGATCCGGACGTAAGAACCTAAAACATCCGCCCCTCAGGGGCAAATCCACCAATAAAACAACCCAAATTCAAGAATTGTTTTAAAAATCCCTCAAAAAATATGCTGTACAGCATATTTTTTGAGCTCTCGGAGTTCTCAGAGTTCTCCGAGCCCTCAGAGTTCTCAGATACTAAACTTTTGCATTTTCAAAATCTATTTGTTATCTTTGCAATGCGTTTGCAGCACTCTGTGGAAATTTGTCCTCAGACACGCCGGCGCACCACTCTTATCATCAAAACTTTAGCTTATGTTTTCTCCCGAAACCTACACAGCAAGAAGAGCCGAACTGAAAAAAAGACTCGGCTCCGGAATTGTTATATTTCTCGGCAACAGCAACGTGGGTATGAACTACCACGACAACGAATATGATTTCCGTCAGGACTCGACCTTCCTCTACTTTTTCGGCCTTTCCCATGATGGACTGAACGCAGTGATAGATATCGACAACGACCGCGACATAATCTTCGGCGACGAACTGACCATAGACTCGATTGTCTGGACCGGAAATCTCCCGACGCTCCATGACCTCGCCGCCAAGGCAGGCGTGAAAGACGTCCGTCCGTCGGCTGAACTTAAATCTTATCTCGACAAGGCAAGAACAGCGGCTGCTCCCATACACTACATCCCTTACTATCGCGTAGAACATGACCTGCGCCTCATGGATTATCTTGATGTCCGTCCCGGCGGAGCCGTTCCGTCGCTGCCTCTCATAAAGGCGGTTGTGGACATGAGAAGCCATAAGTCGCCGGAGGAAATTGCCGAAATAGAGAAGGCGTGCGCCGTGACAGCCGAGATGCATAAGGCAGCCATCCGCGCCGCCCGTCCGGGTGTCACGGAGTATCAGATGAAAGCAATTGTGGAGGAAGTGGCTACAAGCCACGGCATGCGCTGCTCGTTTCCTACCATCGCCACAGTACATGGAGAGATCCTTCACAACCATTCATACAACAATGTGCTCGAATCCGGCAAACTCTTCCTTCTCGACGCCGGCGCAGAAACAGCGATGGGTTATGCCGGCGACATGTCGTCGACATGCCCGGTCGATATGCATTACACCGATAGACAGAAAGCGATCTACGACCTCCAGCAGGCTGCCTCAAAAGCCGCTATCGAGATGCTACGTCCCGGTGTTCCTTTCCTCGACGTCCACATGCAGGCTTCCCGTACCATTGCCTCCGGTCTTAAGGATCTCGGCATAATGAAAGGTAATGTCGACGACGCAGTCCGCGCCGGAGCGCATGCAATGTTCTTCCCCACAGGTCTGGGCCACATGATGGGTCTCGATGTCCATGATATGGAAAACTATGGTGAGGTTTGGGTCGGATATGACGGCAAGCCGAAGTCTACCGTATTCGGTTTCAAATCGCTGCGTCTGGCGAGACCACTTGAGGAGGGTTTCGTGTTCACAATCGAACCCGGCATATATTTCATGCCCGAGCTCACCGGCCTCTGGAAGTCGCAGGGCCTTCACAAAGAGTTTATCAATTACGACGAGGCTGAGAAATGGCTCGGCTTCGGCGGAGTCCGAAACGAAGAGGACTATCTCGTGACTTCCGACGGACACCGTCGTCTCGGCCCCGGAATACCTATGACCACAGAAGCCGTCGAGGCTCTTAAGGCGGAGGCGTAATCAGCGTATGGAGCAGCAGTCAAGCAGATTCCAGAACCGCCCCCGACGTCCTGCGGTCCCGGTCACCGACCCTACCGGCAAGCTGCCTCCCCGCGACACTGATCTCGAGGAGGCGGTGCTCGGCGCCCTCATGATTGAGAAGGACGCATACATGAACGTGTGCGACATTCTTACCCCGGAGAGTTTCTACGACCCCGCAAACCAGAAGATTTACGAGGCTGTGTCGCAGCTCGGTCTCTCTCAGAGGCCTATCGACATGCTGACCGTAGTGGAGCAGTTGCGCGCCAACGGCTCTCTGGAGGAAGTGGGAGGTCCCCTGAAGATAACCCAGCTCACATCAAACATCTACTCCGCCGCAAACGTGGAATACCACGCCAAGATTGTGGCGCAGAAGTATCTCGCTCGCCGACTTATATCGTATGCCACCAACATCGAGACAAAGGCTTTCGATGAGGGCAACGATATCGACGACCTTCTTCAGGAAGCGGAGGCGCTGCTTTTCGACATTTCCCAAAACCAGATAAAGCGCGAGGTGACTCAGATCGACCCGGTAATCAACCAGGCTATCGAGCAGATCCAGAATGCCGC
This sequence comes from Muribaculaceae bacterium, assembly GCA_017626045.1. GTDB lineage: Bacteria > Bacteroidota > Bacteroidia > Bacteroidales > Muribaculaceae > Lepagella. Next base: position 7,515 of record JAGAJP010000032.1, read on the forward strand.
CAACTCATCGTCGGGTCTCTCGGGTCTCCAGACCGGCTACACCGACCTCGACCGCATGACCTCCGGATGGCAGAATTCAGACCTTATCATCATCGCCGCCCGTCCCGCCATGGGTAAGACGGCTTTCGTCCTCTCGATGGCAAAGGAGATGACCGTGACATATTCCATTCCGGTGGCTATCTTCACCCTTGAGATGGCAAACGTGCAGTTGGTGAAGCGTCTGCTGTCAAACGTGGCAAGTCTCGAGGGCGAGAAGATCAAGAGCGGCCAACTCTCCAACGAGGAGTGGGACCGACTGAACGCCTGCCTGAAGAATATCTATTCGGCACCGCTGTATCTTGACGAGACTCCGGGTCTCAGTATCACCGAGCTGCGCACCAAGGCGCGCCGACTCGTAAGGGAGCACGGTGTGAAGATGATTATGATTGACTACCTTCAGCTGATGAATGCCGGAGGTCTCAAGCTCGGCAGCCGTGAGCAGGAGGTGTCCACGATATCCCGGTCGCTCAAGGCGCTTGCCAAGGAACTGAACATCCCGATTATCGCGCTGTCGCAGCTCAACCGAAGCACCGAGACCCGCGAAGACAAGCGCCCCGTGCTCTCCGACCTTCGCGAGTCGGGTGCCATAGAGCAGGATGCAGACATCGTATGCTTCATCCACCGCCCCGAATACTACACCAAAAGCGGCGAGGACGCTCAGGGCAACGATATCCGCGGCCTTGCCGAACTCATTGTGGCAAAGCACCGTAGTGGCGCGGTCGGTGATGTCAAACTGCGCTTTGTGTCGAAATACGCCAAGTTCGAGAACTGGCAGGAAGGATACAATGCCGTGCGCAACGCCATCGGCGATGCCGGAGAAAGCAAGAAGATGGAATTCCAATCGAAGATGAACTCCGCGAGTCTCGGTGGCGGTGAACCCTCGGTAGCCTCAAAATTCTCCACCGGAGGCACCAACTTCAGCTTCGCCTCCGACCCCCTCCCCGGAGCCGACCCCAACCCCGACATCATGCCCGACTCCCCCTCCGACACCGTCCCCTTCTAACCCCGAGGGCCCGTGGAGGGAGCGACCTCCGGGCGCGACAAAGAGTCGGAGTTATGCCCCCTTCCCAAGAGCGACACCAAAGCATCGTAATCCTATCGTTCTGTTAGCAGTCCGTGTTCGGACTGCCCGTGCCTGTGAGCCCTCATATTCCTCATATATCTCATACTCCTCATATATCTCAGAGCTTAAATAAGTCATCATCCACCAAAGCCTATGAATAATTTCACTGTCCCTTCCGGGCTCTTGCGCATAAGTCGGCGCACGCGCTTTTCGTTGACGGTATAGTCCTTCTCGCGGAGAACCATTGTCATGGTCTTCACGCCCGTCGTCGGATGGTCAAGGTAATACTCGTCTATTATCTCCATTATCCTCAGATTGAGACCGGATTCGCCCTACGGCTTGTAATAGAGGTTGCTGCGGTTGAACTTCATGTACTTGCAGAATCTGTTGCGGCTCATGCCTGCGGGGCGTTTCATCTCAAGGTCCGCTATCTCACTTTGAGTCCGGCATCCTCGCAGGCTTTCGCAAAAAAATCGCAGTCGATTGTCAACTGTCCCACCTTTTTGAGAAGACGGTCTTTCTCGGCCGTCACCTTCTTGAGCTCGCTCTTGCTCTCCGTGTCTTTTCCGAAGGCTTTGTCCGCGTTGTTAAGCAACTCGTTCTTCCACTCTGTAATTTTCGAGGGCGCCATGCCATATTTCTTGGCCAGCGACTCCAGAGGCTCCGTTTCCTTGAGCGCTTCTACGGCGACTTTCGCCTTGAAAGAAGCTGTAAATTTCGATTGTCTTGCCATTTTGATTTTCTTCTTTTTTACAAATATAGCGATTTTTCGTCATACCGCCATAATTGTGTCTGTCTGAAAATCGGGGAGTATTATATCCCATGTCGCGAAGCCAATTCTAAATTCTAAATTCGAGCGTGGTCTTTTGGGGCTGTAGCCCTAAGGATTGATAGAAGCGCATCGCGCCGGGATTGCACGCCCATACGTTGAGGGTGATGTTGTAGAAGGAGTTTTCTTTTGCCCATTCCCTGACGTTTCGGTAGAGGTCGCTCCCGATATGTTTTCCGCGCATTGCTGCGTCTACGCAGAGGTCGTCGATATAGAGGGTCTTGACGGGCTGCAGATGATGGTCATGGCTATGGTCGATGATTCGGCAGAAGCAGTAGCCTACTGTTCTGTCTTCCTCGTCGGTGCTTACGAAGACAGGGGTAGTGGGGTCGCTGATTATCTCGGCGACTTTCTCCCGGGTGTATTTGCGAACGTCTTTGATAAAGAGGTCGGGACGCCCTTCGGCGTGCACGTTGTTGACTTGAAGCAGGAGACGCATGATGGCTTCCATGTCTTTGGCTTGAGCTTTTCTAAACATCTTTTTTTAGAATTTAGAATTTAGAATTGAGCTTCGCGCGGGAGTCGGACCGGTCGGACCGGTCTGACTTCCTCTGCGCGAAGCCAATTCTAAATTCTCAATTTTCAATTTTTTTGAACCCTTGCTGGCTATTTTGCGTTATGTTTATAAAATGAAAAACACACTAAAAAATATGAAATATGGATACTAAAGAAAAAGACGTCGAACGTCGTCAGGAAATGGAAGACAGAGCTTTCGATACTATGCGCAAGGCAGGCGAACTCAAAGAGGAAGGCCGCATGCGCAAGGAAGAGGGAAAGGTGAGAAGCAGCCGCCTCTGGATCTGGCTCGGAGTACTCGTGCTAATTTTCATTCTTGTCTACTGGCTGTTTGCAATCGGAACTTTCGGTGATCTCGCCAACTGGTTTAACGGCTGACACAAGACCAACCCTGACTCTTCAAACCCCAACTGATACTCTTGAATAAGTCTCTTCTTCCCCTTAAAGCCGAAGAAGAGGCTTTTTTGCGTCAGATATCCGACCCTCAGGCTTTACGTCATCCTCCCTTCATCGTTGTAGGAATAATATCCCCCTACAGTCACTATCACATGGTCGAGCATCCTGATGTCGAGCGACCGGCACGCCTGATTCATCGTTCGCGTTATCCCGTCGTCCTGTGGCGACGGTCTCAGCTGGCCCGACGGATGGTTGTGACACAATATCAGAGAGCAGGCGTCCTCAAGAAGGGCGCGCTTCATGATCATCTTCACGTCAAACACCGAGGCGCTCTGTCCTCCGCTCGATACCCGGAATTCCTTTATCACCTGATTGCGCCTGTTGAGCAACAATACCCATATCTCCTCGTGCGGCAGATTGGCTATCCGGCAGCGCATCCGCTCATATATCTTCTTCGATGAGGATATGGGGTCTACGGTCTTTGTGGCGGCTTCCGTCGCTTCACGAAGATACCGCCGCATTATCTCCATCATCGCCTCGATCTGAAGAGCCTTGGCGTCTCCTATTCCCTTGGTGAGCGTCAGTTCCTTTCGCGACCTTCGCTCGAGTTTCAGCAGCGAGTTGTCGTTGTCGTCGAGAAGTTGCCGGCATAGGTCGGTTATCGGAAGACCCTGCTGCCCCGTGCGCAGAATCACCGCAAGCAGCTCGGCTGTGGTCAGCGAGCCGATGCCGTGGTTGATGGCGCGTTCGCGAGGTCGCTCCTCGCAACTCATTTCCTTTATGGTGCGCACCTTCCCGAATGAGGCGTTTTCCGGCTCATGAGCCTCGAGTCCGAAGTCTTCGCGTGTCATTTCCCCTTCCTCATTTTAATCTCCTGCTCCTCGTCCCTGCCGTGGCGCAGCACGATTTTCCATATATACGCCCGCAGAAATCCGGTGCCGTAGCCCAGCAGCTGAACCATCGACGCCGCCACGGCGCGGCATCCCACCTTCACGCTGCGGGTGTCGATGCATGCGGTGATCCACAGGGCCAATAGATATACGGCAAGCGGTATCAGCCACATCGGATTGAAAAAACTGAGCACGATGAGCGTCACTGCGCCGATTGTGAAGATTGCCGGAGCCCAGTGCACAGCCTTCATGCTGCCGGGATAGAGCAGCTGGAGGGTGATGCGCGACATGCCGAACACATGCACCTGGCGCCAGAACTTGGCGAGGGTGCCTCTGCGCTTGTGGAAAACCTTGACTTCGCGCAGGAGTTCCGGTGAATAGCCTCCGAGGCGTATCCGGGTCGACATGTCGATGTCCTCGCTGAACATCTCGCGGAAACCTCCCACCTTTTCGTATACCTCGCGCGAGAATCCCATGTTGAAGGTGCGCGGCACGAATTTCTCCATCCTTACCTTTCCGCCGCGGATGCCGCCGGTGGTGAGAAATGAGGTCATCGCGAAGTTTATCGCCTTCTGGGTGTCGGTGAAGCTGCTGTGGGCGTCGTCGGGACCTCCGTAGCAGTCGCGCCATTTTTCGTCGAGACAGCGGCGAAGGTTCGCTATGTAGTCGGGCGGCAGTATGCAGTCCGAGTCCACGAATATGAAATAGTCGCCCCGGGCATGCTCCATGCCGTAGTTCCTGGCAGGCGAGCGCCCCTCGTTGTCCTTGAAAAAGTACTGCAGGTCGACTTCCGGGGCAAATGCCTCGGCTGTCGCCCTGCAGGGTAGGGTGCTTCCGTCTTCCACTATCACCGCCTCAAAACCCTTGTCGCTCTGGCGAGCGAGGCTTTCGAGGAGTTCCTTTACTTCTTCCTCCCGGTTGTAGACCGGCACTATTATGGAAAACAGGAGTGCCATGGTGTCTTAGCTGATATGTGCGTCCTGACGCGGATCACGCCTTTACGCGGCCTACGTATGAACCGTCGCGTGTGTCAATTTCGATGGTCTCGCCTTCGTTGATGAAGAGAGGCACTCTCACTTCGGCTCCGGTCTCAACTGTGGCGGGCTTCAGTGTGTTGGTGGCGGTGTCGCCCTTAAGTCCGGGCTCGGTGTAGGTCACTTTCAGTTTTGTCTTGAGAGGCATCTCTGCGAAGAGCACGGTGTCGGTAGAGGCGTCGCGAACCACTTCCACTGTGTCGCCTTCCTTCATGAAGTCGGAGCCTGTCACGAGGTCTTTCTTGATGGGCACCTGGTCGTAGGTCTCGTTGTCCATGAAGATGTCGTCGTTGCCGTCCTGATACAGGTACTGGTAGGGGCGGCGCTCAACCCTTACGTCCTCGAGCTTCTCGCCGATGTTGAAGCGGCGTTCGAGCACACGGCCGTCGACAACGTTCTTCAGTTTTGTGCGCATGAAGGTGTTGCCTTTGCCGGGTTTCACATGAAGGAATTCGATCACGAAGTAGAGCTGGCCGTCCATGCGGATGCATGTGCCGTTCTTGATGTCTTGAGCGTTCATCATATCGGTTGATGTGTTTTTTATTATCGTTTGTGGTGCAAAATTACAAAAAAAAACCTAATATTCAGAATACTCAGCCATAAAAGATATAAAAACACGCTTAAATAGCGAAAAATCCCCAAATTTTTTGGCTATATCAAATAGATTTCCTAATTTTGCACTCCGAAAGTAGTAACGCAAGCAGAAATAATTAAAACGTCATAAAATATGAAAAGAACATTCCAGCCTTCCAATCGCAGAAGAATCAACAAGCACGGCTTCCGTGAAAGAATGGCTACCGCCGACGGTCGCAAAGTTTTGGCTCGCCGTCGCGCCAAAGGCCGTCGCTCTCTTACTGTTTCCGATCGTCTCGCAAGCAAGTAATAAGAGAGGCAGGTAATTAGCCATAGCGAAAAAAATACCGGGATAGCGCGTCAGGCGTTGTCCCGGATTTTTTATGCATAAGTGTCCTGTTGTATGAGAGGGCTCTCTCTTTTGCGAAGGAAGCTGTTTCTATTTTTCTGATTTCGTCAGGCTATTCCCGGCACTTGTGCCATCACGATGTCGATGATGCTCCAGACAGTGGTGGCGAGTAGCAGGATGGCTGTGTATTTCAGCACTTTGTTAAGTTCCGAACCGGTGAATTTAAAGAGTGCCCATATCACAGGGAGAAACCAAACCGCCACCGCTGTATAGCCTGCCCATCCCCACGGAGTCTGAGCCGGAAGCGTGGCATACCACACGAGCGCGAGACCGATATATGTGAGCGCGGCATAAGTCACCTTCATTGCAGTGGCGCCAAAGATCACAGCCTTGGTCCGTTTGCCGACGCGGCTGTCGTCCTTGATGTCGCGAACATTGTTTACGGTGAGCACATTCGCGCCCAACACTCCGATTCCGAGCGACGCGAGGAGCGCCATCTTCCACATCTCACCCAATTCAGCCGCCATCTCGCCGCCGTCCCAGTTTCCGCACTGCACATAAGCCGTAAGCGTCACGGGAACGAAGCCGTAGAATATCACCACCATCTCGTCGCCCAGTCCATGATGGGAGAGTGGCCAGGGACCGGTGCTGTAGGCGAATGCCGCTATGGATATCAGGATTCCGACTGCAATCAGCCAGAGCCCTCCCCAGTGAATCAGTGTGCATCCTAAGGCACAGTCGGCTATCATCAGCAGAATCATAGCCCTTTTCATAGCCTCGGGCTTTATGTCGCCCTCGGTGACTCCCCTCCGGAATCCCTGCCGCCCCTTGCGGTCAAGACCGTTGATGAAGTCATAGTATTCGTTTGCGAAATTGCTCACGATCTGCGCCGCGACAGCAAATACAAGGCATATTGCGGCCGGCAGCGGGTCGAAGTGTCTGTAGGCTATTGCTATCGCACATCCGGCCAGTACTCCGGCCGAACTCACCGGCAGTGTCCTGAGGCGCATTGCCTCTATCCATGGTGATTTAGACATGTTGTTCTCTTCATTAATTTCTTAAAGTACCTCTGCCTTCCGGCAGCCAACTTTATTGCAAATTTAACAAAAAAAATATAATTTAAGAAATTATTTTGAAATATTTTTGCAATATTCATGAAATATGCATAAAGCATTCATGAAATGAAGAGAATATGGCATGAAATCTTGGTCTATCGTTTCTTTTTAAAGAAGGAGGTGATGAGTTCGGAGCATTCGTCGGCGAGTATTCCACGGCTTACTGCCGTCTTTGGATGAAGCGGGCTGATGCCGCCGAAGTGGGAGTGGTAGCCGCGTTTGGGATCGTCGGCTCCCCAGACCACACGTCCCAATCGTGCCCAGCCTATCGCTCCAGCACACATATAGCATGGCTCCACGGTGACATATAGGGTGCATTCCGGCAGAACGCGGCCACCGAGGTTTGTCTGCGCCGCCGTGATCGCCATCATCTCGGCGTGTGCCGTCACGTCGGTGAGCCGCTCCGTCTGATTGTGGCCGCGTCCGATGATGCGCCCGTTGCATACCACCACAGCGCCCACGGGGACTTCGTCTTCCTCAAATGCCAGCTCGGCTTCGCGCAGGGCTTCGCGCATCCATCTTTCGTCATCTTTCATCTTTGGGTGCTTTTGTGGTGAGGATTTGGGAATCCTCACTCCCGATATGGCAAGCTTCCGCCACTCGCTGCATCAGCCAGCGAGGGGTGGAGGTGGCTCCGCAGATGCCGATGCTGCCGGCGCCCGCTATCCATTCAGGTTTCAGTTCCGTCTCGTCGGTTATCAGATAGGTGCGGGGATTCACCTCGCGACATTGGGCATAGAGCACTTTCCCGTTGCTGCTCTTGGCGCCGCTCACGAAGAGTATCACGTCGTGGCTCGCCGCGAACTCCCGCATCTTGGGCATTCGGTTGGCTACCTGGCGGCAGATGGTGTCAAACCACTGGAACGTGCCGCCGCGCTTGCGTGAGCGAATCTCCGCCACTATCTCCTGAAAACCCTCTATCGACTTCGTGGTCTGCGAGTAGAGCCAGATGTCGCGGTCAAGATCCAGGGCGTCGAGGTCGCTCTTGTCTTGGATCACTACCGCGCTGCCTTCGGTCTGGCCCACAAGGCCGTTGACCTCCGCGTGTCCCGGCTTGCCGTAGATGATGATAAGCGGACTTCTGTCGCCTGCGCCTTCGGCATTGGCGCTCTTCCCGTATGCCTCCTTGATGCGCTTCTGGAGCTGAAGCACCACCGGACACGTGGCGTCGATAATCTCTATGTTGTTGCGCCGCGCCGTCTCGTAGGTCGACGGCGGCTCGCCGTGCGCCCTGAGCAGCACCTTCACGTTTCGCAGACGCGCAAACTCCTCGTGGTCCACAGTAATCAGTCCTTTCTTGCGAAGTCTCTCCACCTCTCCGGCATTATGCACTATATCGCCAAGGCAATACAGCACGCCGGTCCTTTCCAGTTCCTCTTCCGCCTTGCTGATGGCGGTGGTGACGCCGAAGCAGAAGCCGCTGCCACTGTCAATCTCAATCTTTGCCACAGGTCTTTTCCTCAAAAAGTTTAAGAAGGATGTCCATCTGTTGCTCGCGTGTCAGCCGGTCGTTGTCGAGCACGAACGCGTCCGGAGCCTGGCGTAGCGGCGACTCCTTGCGGGTGGTGTCTATATGGTCGCGCTCGCGGATGTTGGCAAGCACGTCATCGTAGTCCGCGGGAGTCCCTTTCTCGGTCAGTTCCTGAAAGCGCCGCGCCGCCCTAACCTCCGGGCTCGCCTCCACAAACACTTTCATCTCGGCATCGGGAAACACTGTGGTGCCGATGTCTCTGCCGTCCATCACTATGCCCTTGTCGCGTCCGTATTTCTGCTGAAGGTCTACGAGATAATGGCGCACCTCGGGTATCACCGCCACGGGGCTTACCCATCCGCTCACCTGCATCCCGCGTATCTCCTTCTCCACGTCCTCGCCGTTGAGGAGCGTGTGCTGGCTGCCGTCAGACGCTATGGTGAAGCTGATGTTGATGTCGTGAAGCGCCGCCGACAGCGCCGCCGTGTCAACTCCCTTCTCAGGGTCGGTCATGCCGTGGCGTATGGCATAGAGTGCAGTGGCGCGATACATCGCGCCACTGTCCACATATACGTATCCCACCTTTTTGGCGAGTTGCTTTGCCATCGTGCTTTTGCCGCTCGAGCTGTAGCCGTCGATGGCGACTGTGATCTTTCTCATCTGTATGTCTTTCAGATTATCAAGTTTATTCCTTTGTCGGGATTACTTTTCCTGTTTCTTTGCGGTTTTCCGTGCCGGAGCCTTCTTAGCCGCGGGCTTCTTTGCTTCGGTTTTCTTGGCTTCGGTCTTCTTCGCCGCAGGCTTCTTTGCCTCCGTTTTCTTAGCCTCGGTTTTTTGCGCCGGCTTTCTGCCGGGGCGGGGCTTAACCATCCGGAGCACCTGAGCCGTGCGCGCCGGTATATACATCCGGAGCCATCCCTTCCCGGCTGGTGTATAGAGCGGGTCGGGGGTGGTGAAGTGGTGGATGGAGTCGTCGACAAGTCCGAAGCCTCCGAATTCCTTGGAGTCGGAGTCGAGAAGCACCTCATACTCGCCTGCCGGCGCGAGGAAGCCATAGTCGGCAAACGACTTGTTGGGGCTCCAGTTGAACACAAACACGAGGTCGCCCCTCTTGAATGCGAGCACCTGGTCGTCGTCTTTCTCCCAGAGTTTCTCCACCGGCTTTGCCTGGAAATTATACTGGCTGTCGACGAGTTTTATCATCGAGTTGTCAAACCGGTTCAGATACTTGTATTTCAAATCCTCCCTGTCGACGAGGTCCCACTGACGGCGCGCATACTTATAGCTCCAGCCGTTGCCCTCTCTCGGGAAATCAATCCATTCGGGATGTCCGAATTCGTTGCCCATGAAGTTGAGGTAGCCGCCGTTGATGCTGGCGAGAGTCACGAGGCGTATCATCTTGTGGAGTGCCATCCCTCGCTCCACGGTGTAGTTGTTGTCGCCGTCCATCATGTGCCAGTACATCTCCTTGTCGATGAGGCGGAATATGATGGTCTTGTCGCCCACGAGCGCCTGGTCGTGGCTTTCACAGTAGGAGATGGTCTTCTCGTCGGCGCGTCGGTTGGTGAGCTCCCAATAGATGGATGTCGGGTGCCAGTCCTCGTCTTTCTTCTCTTTGATCATCTTGATCCAGTAGTCGGGGATACCCATCGCCATGCGGTAGTCGAATCCGATGCCGCCGTCTTCAAACTTCACGGCGAGTCCCGGCATTCCGCTCATCTCCTCGGCGATGGTGATCGCCTTCGGATTCATCTGATGGATGAGGATGTTGGCGAGAGTCAGATACACGAGCGCGTCGGGGTCCTGGTTGCCGTCGTAGTAGTCCGGATAGCCGCCAAACGCCTTGCCGAGGCCGTGGTCGTAATAGAGCATCGAGGTCACGCCGTCGAAGCGGAAACCGTCGAAACGGTATTCCTCCTGCCAGAACTTGCAGTTGCTGAGCAGGAAGTGGAGCACTTCATTCTTGCCGTAGTCGAAGAGCAGGGAGTCCCATGCCGGATGCTCGCGGCGGTCGCCACGGTTGAAATAGAGGTCATAGCTGCCGTCGAGGCGTCCAAGACCCTCCACTTCGTTTTTCACAGCATGGCTGTGCACGATGTCCATGATCACGGCGATGCCCAGCTCATGCGCGTCGTCGATGAGGCGCTTGAGGTCGTCGGGGGTGCCGAAACGGCTGGATGCCGCGTAGAAACTGCTCACGTGATAGCCGAAGGAGCCGTAGTACGGGTGTTCCTGGATTGCCATTATCTGGATGGCGTTGTAGCCGTCGGCGGCGATTCGCGGCAGAATCTTGGTGCGGAACTCGTCGTAGGTGCCCACTTTCTCATCCTGCTGTGCCATACCGATGTGGCATTCATAGATGAGGAGGGGCTTGGTGTCGGGCACGAATTCATCCACCTTGAATTTGTATGGTCTCTTCGGCGCGTATACCTGCGCCGAGAATATCTTGGTCTGCTCGTCCTGCACCACCCGCGTGGCGTATGCCGGAATCCTCTCGCCGCTTCCGCCTTCCCAGCTCACGAGCATCTTGAAGAGGTCGCCGTCGTGCAGCTTGTCTTTGTCGAGATGAATCTCCCATGTGCCTCCCTCGATGCGCCTCAGACGGTAGTCGTCGTGTTCCTTCCAGTCGTTGAAGGTGCCGATGAGGCAGATGCCGGTGGCGTTGGGAGCGTATTCGCGGAAGGTCCAGCTTCCGTCTTTCTCCCTGTGGAGGCCATAGTATTTATATGCGTTGGCGAAATCGGTGAGTGAGCCGCCTGTTCCGGATGTTATGTCGTTCAACTTTCTCAACACGTCTTCATGTCTCCCTTCGATAGCCGGCGCGAAGGGTTCGAGCCATGGGTCGTTGCGAAGGATTTCAAGTTGCTTTTTCTTTCGGGCCATATTTATTTCTGTTTTGCGCCGGATTCATCAGCCGGCTGGTTTTGTGCTTTTATGGTTGCTTATTATTTACGTTTTTGTCAGGTGAAAAGTTTTCTGATTTCAGTGCGCAGGCGTGTGGCGTTCTCGCCTTCGCCCCTCATGGAGCCGATTACCCCGTTGATGTAGTCGTCAAGTCCGGAGTAGCCCAGCATGCGCCATACGCAGCTGCCGGTGAGGAGCGGCTTGTGGTTGAACACCCGCAGCACTCCCTCGTAGTCTCCACCCTCTGCCATCTTTTTGAACTGGGCACGAATCTGGTCGTATGTTTCCCTTGGACGCAGTTTCTTTATCAGGCTTTTGATGTGTAGCTCAAGGGCTGTGATGCACGTGAAGCGGGCGTCGATCTTTCTCTCCACGTCGCGCTTCATCCGGTGTCGGGTGTGCTGTAGAGCCTGGGCGTCGAGCATTTCAGAGAATTTGTGCATCACCTCGCGGCGCACCGCCTTCACGGTCTTGGCGGCGTTTCGGCCCCGGATTTCCGCCATGACAGCCACGACGCCGGGAGCGAGGAATATATTCTCAACCTCCGCCACTTCCGGCACGAGGATGTTTTTCTCTCTCAGGTATTCCACTTCGGCGTCGCTGCGGCGGTCGCGGTCCACGAGGCCATAGCTGTCGATATGGTGCATTGCCCTGAGCGACTGCATGCTTCTTGTGGATTCTATCACTTTGTCGCAGCTTCCGAGCGGCTTGATGGTGAATTCCGGAAACACGACGCTATAGAGACGGATGTCGATGCTGTGCGATGTGTCGCCTTCGGTGAACAGTATCGGGCGACGGCTCCCCATCATCTGCAGAAACAGCTCGTCGGGAAGTTCTCCGTTCCCGATTATCTGGTAACGCCATGTGTGGGCGCAGGCGTTATAGTCCTGGATCCAGATGGCGGCCCGGCGAGTGTGTCCCGAGGCGAAGTTGGCATCGTTGGTGTCGTAGATAAACCGGCAGTCGCGGCGCGCCCTTTCGATTTTCTCCCACAGGCGGTCTACCGCCGTAGGGTGAACGAAGAGGGTGGGGGAGTCCACCAGTATCAAAGAGTCCTCGGGCGCCGAGAGGGCTGCCGCTATGTAGTAGAGGGCGGCTTTCTCGCCACGGCTCAGCCTCGGATAACCGATGGTGTCGTTGCCCGACCGGTTGGTGATGCTCACCGCCTTGTCGGGCGTGAGGCTGATGCTGTTGCCGGGGAATGTCTCCTCCCATATCTCTTTCAGGGTGGTGAACCGCGGAGTGTTTTCCTCCGCCGCTATGTTGTAGACAAGTTGCGCCAGAGAGCCGGCGAGAGTGCCGGGCATTCCGTCGGTGACTGCCGAGATTCCATAAGCGTCATCGCTGTTGAGCCTCATTATTTCTCGCATGAAGAGAGACTTGCCGCTTCCGTTGCCGCCGAGCAGCGTATAGAGGCGGGTATGGCGCAGACTTCGGGGCGAAGGACTGCTGCCGGTGGTGTCGGGAGGGAGAATGACGCTTTTCATAATCAGGGGAGACGATGAAGTGGTTTGCAACTTCTATGATAGCGCGGATATGCGGGCTATGTATTTTCCTATTATGTCAAACTCAAGGTTCACTTTCGTACCTTTCGCGATGGTCTTGAAGTTTGTGTGGTCGTGGGTGTATGGGATGATGGCAACCCGGAAACCGTCGGACTCCGAGTCGCAGACGGTGAGGGAAACGCCATTGACGGTAACAGATCCCTTCTCTACGGTCACATATCCCTTCCGGGCGAGTTCCTTGCGGAAGTCATATCGGAAAGAGTAATACCAGCTGCCGTCGAGAGCCACCACGCCGGTGCATACCGCCGTGGTGTCGACGTGCCCCTGCACGATATGGCCGTCGAGACGTCCGTCAATCTTCATCGACCGCTCGAGGTTCACGAGGTCGCCGGGACGCAGGTCGCCGAGGTTGGAGCGGTCAAGGGTCTCCTGCACAGCCGTCACGGTGTAAGTGCCGTCGTCGGTTATTTTTACCACAGTCAGGCAGACACCGTTGTGTGCCACCGACTGGTCGATCTTGAGCTCATCGGTGAAGCTGCATCTTATGGTGAGATGCACATTGGAGCCCTCTCTATCGATACTGACGACTTCCGCCGCCTCTTCCACTATTCCTGAAAACATATAGGCGAATTTAGAATTTAGAATTTAGAATTTAGAATTGAGCTTCGCGGGGGAAGTCTGACAGGTCCGACAGGTCCGACAGGTCTGACAAGTCCGACAGGTCTGACAAGTCCGACAGGTCTGACAGGTCTGACAGGTCTGACAAGTCCGACACGTCTGATAGGTCCGACCGGTCCAAAATCATATCAGTTGCCAAAAAGTCCCTTAAGCGCGTCTAAGGCAGACTTGGTGGTATCGCCGTCGCTGCTCCCCTTCGCCGGGGTCTTCCCGGAGTTTTTGGTGGCGGCGTTGCCGGTCTTCTTCATCTCGAAACCGATGCAGATGCCGTCATACTGCTGGAGCACCTTGTCGGCGGCTGTCGCCATCTTGCTGCCGCTCACTGTGGCGGCGAATGATATGATTTTCTTGACCTTGTCGGCGTCAAACATCACGCTGATGTTGCTGCCGGTCTTCTCTATGTATGCGTCCATGCTTCCGAGTCCCACTGAGCCGAAGGCGGTGAACTTGAAGGTGAACACCCCTTTGCTCTTGAGGGCTACCGTGCCTTTGAGCGAGATTTTCTTGATGGTGAGCGAGAAATTACCGTCATTGTCGATCTGAAGCACAGCGCCGGTGAGTCCGTATTTCTTGAAATACGGGTCGAGCTGTGACTCCACGGCACCGGCTGCAGCCGCGCCTCCGGCTTTCTTGAGGAAGTTTTCGCTCTTGAAAGACACCGCACTTCCCTGGGATGTCCATTGCCCGGCTATATCGCTTATTTTAAGGTCGCTTGTGGTGAATACGCCTTCTACAAGGCCGCTGAGCGCGCCGCCTCCGGCGCTAAGAATTTCCTTCAGGTCGGGAGCGGCAGCCGTATTGACGGGCGCAAGCAAAGCACTTCCTGCCACAACAGCCGCCACTATTATCCCCATAAAGTTCCTTTTCATCATATATCGAATTTTGATTCCAAATCCAAAGTTAATGAAAAATCCCCACTTCTCCAAATAAAATTAAGAATTGAAAATTCTAAATTCAAAATTCTAATAATCGTATTCCAAACTAAGCTGGTCCACATAAAGCACCGATGAAGAAGACCCGGTAAAGTAATCTCCATACTTGGAGGAGGCGCAAGTGATCATTATATATCGCGGTGTAGCGGAAGTGCTCCGGTATTTGATCTCTATCTCAAACTCCTCGTAGTCGTCCATCGACGTGCCCCTCTCCAGTTCTCCGTATCCGATGATGTAACTTGCGTTCTTGTCGAAGAGCTGACGTTTGGCGGGATTGGTGCGTATTTCGTAGGGCTGGGTCCAGTCGGTCAGCGCCACATATATCGAGCAGGTGTCGTTGCGCCCCTTGAGATATTCCCGTTCCTTGCTTGAGTAGTCGATGGCTCCGGTGGTGTAGCGGTAGTAGCCGCGCAGTTTAGTGGGCCTCACGGTCCATGGGCGTCCGAAGTCGAGGATGCCGTTGGTGCCGTCGGTCTTTTTGTAGGAACCGGTGTAGATGGAGCCTGCGGCAAGCTTGCCGATACCAGCGATGCCCTTGAACTCGGTGCGCAGTTCCGCCGATTTGCCGGTGAGCCCCTTGGGAACGTAGTCGGAAGGCTTCACGTTGCTCTCGCCTAAAGTCGCGGCGCCGGTGTTGCCGGTGTCCCAGAATCGTTCGCCGTTTTCGTCCCACGGGCACCAGATCTTGCCGTTGAGCCACCACTGCTCGAAACTGCCGTCGGGCAGTATTTCGGTAGCCTGTGTGGTTACGTTGACTTCGTTGCCGGTGTTTTCTCCGCTGCGGGAGCGCACCACATACTTGGTGAGCGGCTTCAGATGCTTGATGCAGCAGCTGAACGCTCCCTCTTTCTTGATTATATCCGTTTTTGGCACAGCCGTCCATTCGGCGGCGTTCTCCTCCTTGTATTCGAAATAGTTGTCGGCGTCTGCCGGTCCCTGCCCGTATGCCCATATCACCATACTCCAGGCATCGACGGCGGTGGTGCTTACAATCTGTGCCACCCTCTGGGCATAAATTGTCCAGTCTTCAGCCCGTCCCCAGGCGGTGACGTCGATGCGGCGGGGCGAGCTAAGGTCGATGGTGCTCCCGGCTGAATACACGGGTGTCAGTTCCGTAATGTCGCGAGGTCCCAGTTTTATGGAGGTAATCTTCAGGCGCGACAGGTTGGCGTCTTCGGGAACGCTGACAATGATGCGGTGCCCCACGGCGTCGATGATTGTCTCTCCTATCTGTCCGGCGACCGTGAAATAGCGTTCGATCTCCTGCTTGGCGGAAATCATCCATTGATAGCTCTGATAGCGTGACAGCTCTATAGTGATAGGCACCGAAAGGTCCCAGGTCCCCTCTAAGAGATTTTTGTCGCACTCAGCACCTTGCGTATATGTGAATTCGGTGAACTCTACAGCCTGGATATCGGTCTGCTCCTCGAGATAGATGGTGGCGGTGCAGTCGGTGCTGTCGACGCTTGCGGGGCTCGACTCACCCTTTGCGGCAATCGAAAGAATATTCTGAGGCACTTTAGGATATGGAAGGTCATTCTTGATGCACCCTCCCGCCCCCATCAGCAGCGCAACCCCCAAATATATACTCGTCTTCTTCATCCGATGAATCTTATTATAACTCCTATAGCTTCAATAGCTCCTATAGCTCCTATAGCTCCTATAGCTCTTATTAGTCCAATTAGCTCATTCTCAGAGTCAAAAATTCTAAATTCTCAATCATATCACCACTGCCACCCCAAAGTTGATATTGAAGATATTGAAGCGGAAGTTTATGCCGCTGGTCAGCTGGTCGCCGCTCATCTCTCCGTTTTCCCACTGCTTGTCTTTGCGCAGATGGAATCCGAAGACACCAAACGACAGGTTGATGGCGGCGTTCTTCATCACCAGGATGCTGACACCGGGAGAGTAGTTGATGTTCAGGCGTTTGGTCTTGGTGCGGGTCTCGCGCATTTCTCCGTCGTAGGGCCGTGTGAAGAGGGTGTTGCCGCTTCCCACCGACAGCTCTATCTCGTTGTATACCGCAAACCTGCCCCTGCGGCTAAGTCCGAAGTATTGCTGCATATATAGCGCTGCGGAATAGTTTTCCGATAGATAGCTGATGTCGTGAAGGTTGAAACTCATGTCCTCGTCGATGTCGACTTTAAACGAGTCCACGCCCATCTGACCCTTGGTGTAGGCGAGCCGCAGACCCATGCAGAGGTTGTTGCGGAAGAAATAGCTCACCGCCGGCTTGATGCTGTAGATGGTGCCTCCGAGATCCACGTCGTCGATCAGCGACAGGAATTCGGAGTCTTGAGTGCTGAGTTCCCCGTAGTTGGCGCTCAGACCGATGTGCCATAGTCCTTTGGGATAGATTAGCCAGTTGTAGAGTTTTCGGTCGTATCTTCCGAGCCGCTTGGTGGGTATCGCCATAGGAATGGAGTCGCCGCGCCAGTATGTCAGTTCGTTGAGGTTCGGCTCGCCGCGCTTGTATGCGCCTTTGGGAATAGAGCCCTCGAGCACCGATTCCACAATGTATGTCTTGTCGTCCGGCACCCAGATATATCGTCCCCCCTGTCCGTTTTCCTGCGGCAGGTCCCAGAGTGACCCGAGTTCCCGTAGCGAGTCCTGCTCGATATATACACCGTTGTTTTCATACGCCGGCATTTCAGGCTCCTCTTCGGCGACTTCCTCCGTTGTCTCTTCGATATGCACCGGCTGCGGCTCTTCGATAGGCGCCGGTTGCGGCTCTTCGATATATACCGGCCGTCTGCCTGCCGGTGTCTCGTCCGGTTCTATGTAAACCTTCCTGCGGGGTTTGCTTTCCTGTTTTTTGTCGATATCCTCCTGAGCCTCCAGAAGCTTTAGTGCGGTTTCCGATAGTTTTCCGGCTGTGCGGCTCAGTTCTCCGACCGATTCAATGAGACTCTTGGTGGCGGAATGCATTGTGGTGTCGCGTGGCTCGGGTTTCGGCGCGGGCAAGGCGGCGCGGTGTCCCGAGGCAGGGAGCGCCCCGGCGGCGAGCATCGCCAGTGCCGACACTGTGGCAAACCATATTCTGACCATTCCCGCTTTCATAGGTAGAACGAAACGCCGAAGGTGATTGAAAACAGGTTCACGCGGAAGTTGGCGGTTTTTGTCTTCCGGTGTGCCACATATATCTGGTCGGTGAGGGTGTTGGTGTGGTTGTATTCAAAACCGAGCACTCCGACGTTCACCTCGAGGGCGGCGAAGTTGTTGAGGAAAATCGACATTCCGGGAGCCACGCCGATTCCGATGTTGTAGTTTTCCTCGAAGTTGCCGCTGAGTTCTTCTCCTGTTCCGGTCATCAGCTTCGCCTGGCCGCCGCCCATCTCAAACTGCAGCTCGGTGAAGATTCCGAAGCGCTTTGATTTTCCGAGCGAGAAGTAGTTGCGCATGATAGCCATGCCGTAGTAGTTGTGGGCAAGACGGTATAGGTGGTCTACATTGTAGTTGGTTTCCGAGTCCAAGACGATGTCTGCGCTCTCGAGCTTGGTAAGGTTTCGGTTGTAGCCGAATTTGCCCCCTATTCCCATGTCGTTTTTGAATACATACATCACCATGGGCGACACCTTGAAGGAGTAGGAGTCGCTGTTGATTCCTTCGAGCACGAGAAACTGATAGTTGTTCTGGTGCGACTGGCTGTAGGATACGCTGACTCCGGTGACCCACTGCCCCTTAGGCACAAAGACAACCGATTCGAAATCAGGTTCGAACTCCTCGCCCATGGCAGGCGCGGGGCATACTGCCATAAGGAAGACTATGAGCGGTAGAAGTATGTGGAATATCTTCATGTCGTTGTTTGAATGATCGGCGTTTCCGCCAATCGTAGGTCAATAAAATGCAAAATTAGCAAATTATTCTCATATATCATGGAATATGACGGAAAAATCAACAAAAATCTTTGGCGGGTGATTGGAAACGGCACCGGAGGCGTGTCGCACTCCGGTGCCGTGGGTATTGTCTTGTGTGGAGTATTGTCTATTCGTAGATCAGTTCGAAGTCGTCGAGATACATGGTGGAACCTTCGCCGCCACAGAAATAATCACCGAATTTGGATGCCGAGCATACTATTACAATGTGGGTAGAAGTCTGGGTCTTGGCTTTCTCGTAGTATTCGATGGGAATCACGAGTTCCTGCAGCTGTCCGTCGGGACCATAATTTACTTTGTCGAAAGTATATTGACCGTATGCAAGCACTTCTGCATCGTCTTTATTGAAAAGTTTTCTATTTGATTTCTTTGTGAATATTTCGATTGGTTGTGTGGTCAGTGCGACATATATCTGGCCTATGTCTAAGCCACCCTTCACAATTTCAGGAGCCTCGCTGGCTGTCTTTTCAACAGTTCCCGGTCGATAGTTTACCCAAACCTTCAATGCCTTTGGATGGCTGCCGTTGTATGGCCGGCCGAATTTAAGATGCCCATCGGTGCCTTGTGTCTCGACATAAGTTCCCGCGAACAGATTTCCGGCGGCGAATTTTCCGGCAATCCCTCCGAGACCTACGAATTGAGATCTTAGTTTGGCACTGTATTTACCGGATTTTTTCATATCCTCACTTTCCTGAGTCAATGAAACACTCATTTTCATGGAACCGGGATTGCCGTTGCCCCAGAATTCATCAGCAGCAGTTCCGGGCAATTTACAGTTATCAACGCCGGCTATGGTAAATGCATTCCAAATTTCCATATCTGCGTATGGGATAATGTATTTGGATTCAGTAGTGAACGTCATAATATCGGTGCTCCGGTAATCACCGCAACATGCTCGGTATTTGTATGCGGTTCCCGCTTCAAGTCCGTTGATGGTCATCTTGTATTTTGTAGTGGCGCGGGTGCGTCCGTATTTCGGCTTGCCGGATGGCAGACTTGCGGCTACAAAAGTCCAGTTGTCTTCATTAGCCTTGCTGTATTCAATGCCCGGTGTGCCGGTGTATTCATCTGCGAGAGTAAATGTAAGAGTAAATGAATGTGCGCCGATTGCAAGATTGTCATTGCTTTGTGACACATCTTCTACTACAATAGGATCTTCCAGAATGATTGCCTCCTCGTTTCTAACTATGCGGAGAGTCTTGGTGGTAGTCTTGCCAGCGGCGTCCTTTGCAGTAATGACAATCCGGTGTTCGGTAGTGCTTGCCGTTGGCAGTTGCTCTATCATGCTCTTCGACAGGCTTACCCACGCTGTCTCTACATTGTTTTTCTCATTCAGAGTACCTCTCGACCATTTGAGACCGGCTGCGTTACATTCGTTCTCTTGTCTTTCGTCAAGTTTCAGCACATTCACACTTTGGTATGACAGTCCGGGAAGATTGCCGGTCTCGCTTGAGACTATAATCTCGTCAAGTTCGCCAAACGAGCATATCTGTATCTTTGTTTCATCCGGAATGTTTGCCGGGTCGATGTAGTTCAATTGCTTGTCGATGTCGAATTCAATGCCGGTGACGGTAGGACGTGTATGCACGTCTACCTGGCCGTTTTCCACCAGGTTCTCATCTTTGATGATGATGTTGATGAAGACACCGCCGGTCTCGGGGTCGCCGCTGCCTCCCGGATTGTATTCGAAGTTCAGGATGTAGTGATGGGCACTCTGCACGTTTTCAATCTTTCCGCTCTTGCTGAATGGTTTTCCGTCTTTGCGTGTGCCCTCGATCAGGTACTCAAGGGAAGTGTCGCCGTTCGGCATCATGAAATATCCTTTTGCAGTCTCGGCATTCTCTTTGTTGAAAACCAACGCTCCGTCTTTCCCGGAGTTCTTGATTGTCACTTTATAGTCGTCCCTCATCAGGTTGGGGTCGATGGTGGCGGTGTTTATGGATGCCACCACGTTGCGGATCTTGCAGTTCAGCACAACGTTGCTGGAGCTTCCTCCCGTTACCTCGAAGGGTTGATAGCCACGGTAGAACTTCTTGTCGAAGGACGCTGTCACGCTGTCGCCGGTCCATGCCTCCGCTACGTATGACCCCGCCTTAAGTGTTATTTGCGGGTCAACGTTGCTCAGTCCCTGCTTCTTATAGATAAGGCCCTTGGTGCCTGAGATGTACACGATGCAATTGTCGCTGAGCTGTTGCTGCGCGTCGTTTTCAGAGTCATCAGCCCTTGTGGTGATGCTGTTTACCACGGTGCGGAGTCTTACGATACCCTCACCGTCGGTTTCGAAAGGGGTCTCGGAACTGCAGCTCCAGAGAATTCCCGGCAACAGGATTCCGGCAACGCCCTTCATTATATTTGATATGATTGTTTTCATCGTTTTATCAATTATTATGATTCTGAGTCGCAATGTCAATTCTTAAGCCAGATGGTACCGGTTGTTGTTCCGTCTTCATCAGAGACTGTCAGATGGAATTTATGTTCTCCTGATCCGAGCCCAATGAGAAGTGGTATAAATTCATTTATGTTAAAAGACACTTCTGTTTGATTCTTTACTTCATCTCCTGTCGGAAATTTTAAACCGGTCAATGCATCGGCAAGGTCACCCGGATTTACCAAGTCAAGATGGTCGGACAGATTGACACTTTCAAGTTCTTCTGGTGTAAGGGTAGTTGATTCTATTACTATTGTAAAGGCATTAATTCCCTTTTCGCTTGTAACAGTAAATTCACATTTAGAATCTGCTGTAATAGTATAAGGTGTATTAAGTTCAAGACCCTCCGAAGTAGGAGTAATCACAGGACCGGCTGCGGGTTCCGGATCTGTTCCGGGATCGGGGTCTACGCCCGGTCCGGGTTCGTCACCGCTGCCATCTACGGGACGCATGTCGTCTGTCAGTATTTCGTCATCGGGTTCTCCCGGGTCTACGGGACGGGTCACGTCACGTATCGTGATGGAGGCGTCGATGGTGATTTCTCCAAAGTCAATGTCGCCCGGCTCTACATTGTCGGGGCGGTTGACGTTGAAACTTATGTTGTAGGCGTTGCCGGGAGCGGCATTGTTGTAGACGCGGGTTTCGCCGTCAATAAACTCACCGTCGACGGTGCCGGAAAATACTGCAGTGATGGTGTTGCTGCCTTCTACAAACTGGAAGTATCCGGCTTTTCCTGAGGTCGTCTTGTCGTATGTGAGCTGTCCCTCTGCGCCCGCCTTAACCACCACTTTGGCGTCGTCGCCGAGGATGCCGAGACCAAGGTCATCGATGTTGACGGTGATGCGCATATTGCTGAGTGTACACTCAACAGGATCTACCTTGTCGGTGATTTTGCCTGCCTGGATGGAGAACTGTGAGTTGCCGAGGTAGAAAGGAGAATCCCATTCAGCCACCGGATTTTCGCCATATCTTGCCTCAGCCTTGTAGTCGCCGATAGGCAGCGTCACAATCTCCGGCATTTCAGCGTATTTGAAACTCTTGACAGTAGCGCCGGTTTCGGTGTTGATAAAGTTTACGGTGAAGTCACTGAGATTGACTCCGGTTGCGCGGGTATGACGGTTGATGTAGTCCACATTCAGTGCCTTGCAGTCGAGTTGACCGTTTTCGGTGTCGAATAGGAAGTCGTTTTCCTTCTCGCAGCCGGTCAGGGAGAGTAGGGTGGCTGCGGTTATTATACCTATATTATATAAGTGTCTCATCGCTTATCTTCTTTTGCTGGTTTTTCTTTTGTTTACACCCTTCACTTTGGCAGGCTCGCTTGCGTAAGTCGCTTTGACGTTGTCAATGGTCAGAACCGAGCCGGTGGCTACAGCTTTGTATTGGTTGGTCGGTACAACTGCGTTTTCGTTCTTTTTATTGTCTTTCAGTTCTGATCCGGTTGGAATGTGTATTGGAGGAGTTTGCTGGTTTGAACTTTTGAAACTGATTATCAATTTTGATGCTTTTCTTCCCCAAAGAGAATAATCAAACTTGACTGTTTCACTCCCTGAACCGGATGACAATGTAAAGGTCTTTGTTCCGAGTTTGTTGTTCTCAGAGTCCAATATTTCAATGAGAGCATATCCGTGGTCTTCGTTTAAAGGGGTGTAGTTATAGTCGAAAGATATGCTGCTGGGTCTGCTTGAGAACGCCAAACCATCATTCCTACTTACAGTTCCATTAAATGAATATGAGCCAAGGAATACTTCTCCTGCGGCTTTCTCCAGTTGTGAGTCAGAAGGCGTATTGGTACAATAATATGTAGTGCCTGCTGCGCTTCCGGATTCGCTGATTTCAACTCCATTGTGGCTATAACCGACGTTTCTCATAAGAACTTTCCCATCTTCAAGCCAAGATGATGGTACTACATACCATGTGTTTTTATTGGAAGATCCTGCCCATGCGGTCAATTCATTTATAGTACTCCAAGAAGCAGGTAAGTTATACGAGAAAGATGAGGTATTTTGCTTGTGCGCTAAGAGGGTCACATGCCATTTGCCGCCGACATTGAGAGATCCGCTTTCCAGAGTGCCTCCAACCTGTGAGAAATCTCCATTAGGGATAGCGAGCTCGGTTTCGGTGACGAAGCTGCCGTTGCTGTTCCAGTTGTCGTCGCCGGTGATGTTGCTTTCCACTACGTATGTCGCGCCGGGATCGAGGCCGGTGACGGTGATTATGCCGTTGGCGGCGTCACGGTTTGCGATATGCAGACGTGAGTCTTTGAAGGCTATGTTGTTGATGATGGCGGCAAGTACTGAACTGTCGTCTTTGCCGATAGCGTTTACCTTCAGGAAGGCGTAACGGCTGAAAGCATCGTATGCCGATATCTTGTAAGCCGGCACGGTGACGGGCACTATGTATTTGCCCATTTCTTTTGTCTTCTTATAGTAGGCTTTGATTTCAATGTTCGACTTGGTGGTGTTGGGAAGAGATATCGTGAATATATACCGTTTGGTCTCGAATGCGCGGGTGGAAGTGTTTTCCTCGCAACTCTTGATCGGAGCAGTCTCATGCATTCCGACCGAGTTGACGGCGGTGAAACTGATGTCGTTGATGGGGTCGAAGCCGTTGTAGTCCATAGTCAGGACTGCCTCGCCGGAACCATATACTATGGTGGGTTCCCCAATCAGTGACAGCTCTATCGGCATACTGTTGAAGGTGACGCTCGAGGTCTTGCTGACGGCGCCGTTCTTGTCTTCCACCACAAGCGATATCTTGTGGATGCCCTTGGGGAGTGTCTTGCTGTAGTTGGTGAGGTCGAGGAGTGCCATTTTGTCTGCCGGGGCTTTAAAGCCGAAACCAATCGCGGATATTCCCGCGTCGGTGATCTGCTGCTTCTGTGCGTCGGTAGCCGAGCAGAGGTCTATCTCTCTTCCCCATGAGGGTGTGTAGTTGTCAGACTCCACAATCAGGTTCGCTCTCGCTATGGTGCCTTCGGCGTTGACTTTCATTGATATTGAAGTGTCGCTGGCGTTGCCTTCAAGCATGTCTACTGTTCCCCCGTCGGTGAAGCCCTCGCAGGTGATCACCGGGGCGGGGGTGGTGAATAGTTCCTCGGTAAGGTCTATGCTTACTGTCTCTTCTTCGAGCGAGTCGTCGAAAGTCACCTGCAGCGTGGCGTTGCCGTCGGTGTTTTCGGTTACGTCAAGGGTCACGTTGTGGAGGGTCTTTGCAAGAGGCGCGAATTCACCCACCAGCACTTTGCCGTTGTATCCTTTGTCGTGGGTGGTGAAGTTTACGGAGAGGGCGGCGTCAATCGGTTCGATGAATGCCGCGCGAGTCTCGTCTTTAGTATAGATGATGTCATCGCTTCTGCCCTCGGTGCGCAGACTTGAGTAGTAGTCGTCCATATAGTTCTGGAAACCCTCGGTGTAGTTTACCTTGACTATGGAGTTTTTCAGTTCCGCGTTAAGGGCGATGTCTTCTTCCTGGCCGGCGAGGAGCGTGATGGTGCTTGACGCCTCCATATATGGAGCGTCGAAGTCCTGTTTCCCTTTCTCTCCGTAGAAGGCGGTGATGGTATATGTGCCGATTTTGAAATTGCCGTGCATGGCGTCATCGTTGAAGTCGGCGAGTGTTGCCCATGTCTTGCTGAAGGAGCCGTCGCTTTTTTCGAGTCGGATGCTGAAGTCTTCCGGTTGGGGAAGGTTTGTCACAGTTCCGAGTCGTTTTCTGCCGTCCGATTCCTCGCTGCTGCGAAACATCGGTTTTGTGGTTGCGACTTCGTTGTCTGTCGAGAGGGAGAGGTGTATAGATGCCGTCTCGTTTGTCTGGTTTCCCCAGGGATTCTCGTCGCTACAGGCGGTCAGCGACAATATTGCCGCCACCGTGCCCGCTATCGGGATGCTGATTTTTGAGTGTCCCATATCATTATTATTGTAGTTGTTCGTTTATACTTGACCAAGGATTCATATCGGTCTTGCACCTATATTATATATGTATAACTTATATAATAAATATGTGTGAACCATAATATACGTACCCATAGTCCATAATTTCGCAATAATTTTGCAACATTTTTGCAAAATTAGTAAAAAAAGACAATATATCAATGAAAAATAGCAAGTATTTCCTAAATTTATCACCATTTGACCATTTTTTTTAACTCCCATCCCGCCCCCTCCAGTCAATGCATAATGCATAATTAGCTTCGCGAGTGAGGAAAGTTCGCGCGAGGCCGCTCCCTCCACACTCCACACTCCGACTTTTTCTAATTAGTCTTATAGCTCCTATAGCTCCTATAGCTATTATAGCTCCTATAGATCCTATTAGTCATTAACACTTCGAAATAAATTTTAACATTTTTTGATTCAGCGGATTCTCAGGGAGTTGCGGTGGTAATTTTGCAAAAATGTGAATAAAATGT
Source organism: Muribaculaceae bacterium (assembly GCA_017626045.1). Lineage (GTDB taxonomy): Bacteria > Bacteroidota > Bacteroidia > Bacteroidales > Muribaculaceae > Lepagella. The sequence continues at coordinate 32,517 of JAGAJP010000032.1, forward strand.
TGCAGGGACTTGCA
>JAGAJP010000033.1 GCA_017626045.1 Muribaculaceae bacterium
AGTCCATGCTTCCGTTGGTAGTCACCGGCTCCGCGTCCTCCAGCACTCCCGTCACACGGTTTCCCGTGTAGTAGATATGCAGGTTGTCAATTTTGCCGTAGTTCCCGTCCGCCTTGAGGCCGTGACGCTGCAGACGGCGTATTCCGCCGTTCCGCATGAACTCCGTCGTCCTCTCCGTGTACCGGTCTCTGTTGGCAGTCAGCGACGCCCCCTCCCCGTACTCCGTCGCCGTCAGCCAGTTGTAGTCATTGTACTTAAACTTATAACCCCTCTGAGTCGCGTCCGCCCCCATAGTCCACGACATAGCGCTCACGGAGCCGTTGTATAGCTTAGTCCCCGGACCGTCCGCATAATGCAGCGTCACACTCCCATCAGACGAGTACCCCATAGCTCCCGTCTGCATCCCCGTGGCGGAAGCCGATACAATCATCAGTGAGATTGCCGGGATTGCGCGGAAGAGAGGGTGTCGTTTCATGGCGAGAGAGTTTAATTGGTTTCCGAGCGCAAATTACTAAAAGATTTTCAGTTGTGCAAATTTTTGCGATGTTTTTTTACTTGATTTTGCGGTTTTGAATTTTTTTAGCTGGATTCTGAGAAGAAATCAACGGGCGGACTGGCATTCTTGGATATCAGATGCACTGTGCATAATTAATACATATTAACAAATCAATTATATGTATCTATAAATTTAACTAAACTTTACAAATATTAGAAATATTAACTTAAATTAACATATAGAATTGAAAGATTTGACTAAAATTGTTTGGTGGGTTGAAATTAATGAAGTAACTTTGCGCCGTTTTCCACTTGTAAGGAAGACGACTGAAATTGCAAAAACATTTTAATATTTATAAAGATTATGGCAAAAAAAGCAACTGAGCCCAAGGGTAAACTGGGCGTAATGGTAGTAGGCAACGGCGCAGTAGCCACTACATTCATGACCGGCGTCCTCATGACGCGCAAAGGGCTCGCAAAACCCGTAGGATCGATGTGCATGTACGACAAGATCCGCGTGGGCAAAGGTGAAAACAAGCAGTATCTCCACTATAAGGACATCGTGCCTCTCGCAGACCTCAACGATATAGAATTCGCCACATGGGACGTCTATCCCGCCAACGCATACGAGGCAGCCATCAACGCCGAGGTGCTGAAGGAGAAGGACATCAACCCCGTGAAGGAGGAACTTGAGGCCATCAAGCCCATGAAGGCCGCTTTCGACAAGAACTATGCGAAGCGTCTTGAAGGCGACAACGTGATGAAGGGCAAGACCCGCTGGGAGATGATGGAGCAGATCCGTGAGGACATCCGCAACTTCAAGAAAGAGAAGGGTCTCGACCGCGTGGTAGTGCTCTGGGCGGCATCCACAGAGGTATATGTGCCGGTAGACGAGGAAGTGCACGGCACGCTCGCAAGTCTCGAGGCAGCCATGAAGGCAGACAACAAGGAGAAGATCGCCCCCTCGATGTGTTATGCCTACGCCGCATTGAGCGAGGGAGCACCCTTCATCATGGGAGCGCCCAACACCACAGTAGACATCCCCGCCATGTGGGAGCTTTCCGAAAAGACCGGTATGCCGATAGCAGGCAAGGACTTCAAGACCGGCCAGACACTCGTAAAATCCGGCTTCGCGCCCATCATCGGCACACGTTGCCTTGGACTGAGTGGATGGTTCTCGACCAACATCCTCGGCAACCGCGACGGACTTGTTCTTGATGAACCCGCCAACTTCCGCACCAAGGAGGTTTCGAAACTCTCTACCCTTGAATCCATTCTCGTACCGGAAAACCAGCCCGACCTCTACGGCCACGGCAACGACGAGGACACACAGTATTACCACAAGGTGCGCATCAACTACTATCCCCCGCGCAACGACAACAAGGAGGGCTGGGACAACATCGACATCTTCGGATGGATGGGCTATCCCATGCAGATTAAGATCAACTTCCTCTGCCGCGACTCCATCCTCGCCGCTCCGCTCTGTCTTGACCTCGTGCTTCTGAGCGACCTCGCCGCAAGGGCCGGCCGTCACGGCATCCAGCGCTTCCTCAGCTTCTTCCTTAAGAGCCCGATGCACGACTACACCAAGGGAGAAGTGCCCGTCAACCATCTCTTCCAGCAGTATGTGATGCTGAAGAATGCCATCCGCGAGATGGGCGGTTACGAGGCTGATGAGGAAATCGATTGATTTTCAATGCAATATTGGTATAGCTATAAATGTTGATCTACAATACTCAAGAGGGTGAGTCCGAAAAGTGGCCCACCCTCTTCCGTATTTTCCAATCATGTGGTCACGATAGAAACGGCGTTTTTTTGTGTTATTTATAATGAAGTTGTCAAAACTTAAGTGAATTATAAGCCTAACAAAGATTATTTGTCGGATGAGAATAGATATACTGACTGTATTGCCGGAAATGCTTGAGTCGCCATTGGGCTGCTCGATACTGAAGCGTGCGCAGGACAAGGGACTTGCGGAGATAGTGGTACACAATCTGCGCGACTACACCACGAGCCGTCATCGGAAGGTGGACGACTATCCCTTCGGCGGGGAAGCGGGGATGGTGATGCAGGTGCAGCCTGTCGACGCGTGCATCAGCAAACTGAAGGAAGAAAGAGTCTACGACGAGGTCATCTTCATGACGCCCGACGGGGAGACCTTCGACCAGCGAATGGCAAACTCTCTCTCGTTGCTCGACAACATCATAATACTGTGCGGTCACTATAAAGGGATAGACTACAGGATACGTGAGCATCTGGTCACCAAGGAGATAACCATAGGCGACTATGTGCTGACGGGAGGCGAGCTCCCGGCGGCTTGTGTCACCGACGCCGTGGTGCGTCTAATTCCGGGAGTGATCGGCGACGAGCAGTCGGCACTGTCCGATTCATTTCAGGACAGCCTTCTCGCGCCGCCGGTATATACGCGACCGGCTGACTACAAGGGATGGAAAGTGCCGGAAGTATTGCTTAGCGGGCACGAGGCAAACATAGCCAAGTGGCGTCTTGACAGCGCGATGGAGCGAACGCGTCGTCTGCGTCCCGACCTTCTGAAAGGATTATAATGCGAAACGGAACAAAGGAATAAATAGCTTCGCAATTATGAACTATGTGATACTGGCGGGAGGTCTTGGTTCCCGTTTTGTGAAGGAAGGATATGAGTGTCCGAAACCGATGGTGCCGCTGTTCGGGACTCCTATGATAGGGTTGCTTATCGACACGCTGATGAGATGCGGAGCCGAGAATATATATGTCGGCGCCAACGCCCGGATGCCCATGCTTCTCGAGTATCTTGACTCATTGCGGGAGAGCGGTCTGCCGGTGGTGACACGTCCTATAGTGACCGACAATTCCTTCTGCACGCTTCGGTGTGCCTCGGAAGGCATCGGCGGGAGGTTTGTGGCGCTCACCTGCGATGCCGTGTTGCCTCCGCCGGAACTTCGTGAATATGTAGCGGCGGTGGAGCATGCATCCGGTCTGGAGGCGGTGATGGGGCTGACTCGATTTGTAGAGGACGAGAGTCCGCTATACGCAAGGGTGTCTGCGGGCGGAGAGGTAGTCGACTACAGATATGGGGGAGAGCCGTTTGAGGAAGGGGTGATAGTGTCTGCGGGAATCTACGGACTGTCCGGGGAGATAATGGACATGGTAGACAGCATGGGCCTTCATCCGGAATCGTTGAGCGACTTCCAGCGGCTTCTTGCTTCGGAGACACCGGTCAGGGTCTTGCCATACGAGTTTTCGATAGCCTTTGATGTGGACCGTGGTCAGGACTGCGCGCATGCGGAGGAGTTCCTGTCAAAATACGGACTGCGCCGGCGATGAACCGACGCAGTCACTATTTGAATGTCTTTGGATTAGGACAGCAGGCGAATATAGCAAATATAGTGGAAGTGATGGATTTACAATTCAATAGCAGTGATTAAGACTGGAACCGTGATAATGCCTGCAAATTATTATTATTATTATTTAAATAAAAGGAGTGTTTTCGTATAGGTATGTTGATTCTTATGTCTTTACCTGCAGGTGCGTTTGCTGCGAAGCGAGTGATGCAGGGTTGAAGCCCTATGGCAGACTTCAGGACTGATGAATCTTGCCCGCGAAATCAGCGGTAGTCTTTAAGTGCGGACTGGAGACGCTTGCGGGCGAAATAGATCCGGCTTTTGACAGTTCCGAGAGGCAGGTGCATGTGTTCTGCGATCTCTGAGTATTTGTATCCTTCGACATACATTGTGAAGGGCACGCGGTATTCTTCGGTAAACTCGTTGATGGCGCGAGTGATTTCCTTTGTGGCATAGAGCCCGTCGGGGGTGTCGAGACCTGATTCCTGGGAAAGGTTGAGATGGTAGAGGTCTTCGGTAGTGTCGACGATTGTGGCACTTCTCACCTGACGGCGGTAGTTGTTGATGAAGATGTTCCTCATGATGGTGAGGACCCATCCTTTGAAGTTTACGTTGTCGACGTATTTCTCTTCGTTGTCGAGCACCTTGAGGGTGGTGTCCTGAACGAGGTCCATCGCCGCCTCGCGGTTGGATGTCAACTGGTATGCGAAGTTGAGGAGGTTGTTCTGCAAACCGAGGAGTTTTGATTTATAAGTACTGATCTCTGCCATAGTAGTAATTTTTTATGCTTGGGAAGTGGATTCCGTTCGCGTTCGTTAGATGTTTTTATGTCTTTATAACAAATGAATCGTAAAAGTGTGAAATGACTTATAATCGGGCAAGGGAATTGTTGCAAAATGATTTGTTTTTGCAATAAAAATGTATTTGGGAAATGGGGAAAATGGGGGAATTTTTGGGATTATTGGGATGTTTTTTTTAAATTTTTATGGGGTGGGGTCGACTTTTTGGGGGATTTGGGTGTTTTGTATAATTATTGTGAATCTATTGTTTCAAAAGTCTGTAATAATGGCGGGGATTGCTTGACGGGAGGGGGATGCAGAGCCGGAGGCTCTGACACCAAAACAAACATAGACTCGGAGGATTAGAATAGGGTGACAAGAGAGGGAAGAGATATGAAGGAGGGGGGGCTGGGGAGGAAAGAAAGGGATGGGAGGAAGATATGGAGGATGGGGGGAAGCGGGGGAGGAAAGGCAAGAAGGGTATGGATGAAGATATGGAGGAGGGGGAATCGGGGGGGGGGAGGGAATGGAGGAAGAAAGGAAAGGAATGGGAGGGAAGAAGGGGAAGGGATTGAGGAAAGAAGGGAAGGGAGGAAGAAGGGGAGGGGAGGGGAATTGGGGAGGATATGGGAGATTGGTGGTGGAAAAGGGGGGGCGTTAGCATTTTTTTAGACTCTTCTTTGGTTTTTTCGCATATATTTGATTAATTTTGCAGTTGCGTAGCCTTGCTGCGCGGAAATGTGATGCTTCGGGGATGGTTTTTCATTCGTGGGGCTTAAAGATTCTCGACAGTGAGTAGTTTTTCTAAAAAGGCCACCTATTGGTTCAAGCGGTGTGCCAACATACCGTTGCTGTTGATCGGGGTGTTTTGTGTGGGCATACTGTTGCTCAACGATGACGCCTCGTTCAGCCAGAGTGTGGAGTTCGAGAAGGAGATAATGCGTCTGAAGCAGGAGATCCGGGAGTGTAGGGACTCGGCGGAATACTATCGCAGTCGGCGTCTTGCCATAGAGCATGGTGGCGACGCGCTGGAGTATCTTGCTCGCGAGCAGTATCACATGAAGCGGCCGTCGGAAGACGTGTTTCTGCTTGAGCCGGCGTCAAAATGACTTCCGGCGTCAAAATGACTGAGAGATGAAAATGACAGGATTGTTTGTTCCCGCCGAAGGCGAGGAACTTAAAATAAGGAGAAAGCGAGTGGAGGCAGCCGCGTCGGCAGGTCTGCTTTTAGTGCTTTTGGCAATGGTGGCGCCGTTTGCCCAGGGATTTCTGCACACGTCGCTCATGTGGGCGCGATGGGTATACGCCCTTGGCGCTCTTATCTATATATCGTCGCGAGCCGTCAATGTCAATGCCCGGACAGATTCCATGCGTCTGCGCAGGATGCGGCGGATGGAGTTCTGGGCAGGAGTCTGCTTTGTGGCGGGAGCCGCCTTCTGGTTTTATAAAATGCAATATTTCACCGGACTGACAGTCGGAATCCTTGCCGTGATGCGCCAGACAGTGGCGTTCACCATGGCAGGAGCGGTGATACAGATAGTTGCGAGCTGCCTCGTGTCAGCCCGTATGAAAAAGGAAAACAGAATGGAGTGATGGAGACAGGGAAGCGGTTTTTGGCAGTAGACCAGGGCAACAGCAATATAAAGCTGACTCTCATATCGGGTGAGGAGACGGAAGTATGCCGTTTCCCGTCTGATGCCTGCGAGGAGGTTTTTACTGCAGTTGACCGACTGCGTCCTGACTGCGGCGCTTTCTGCTCGGTATGCCGTATCGACACGCGCATGGTGGAATCTCTGCGTATGGCACTAGACGGCAGGCTCTTGGTGATGTCTCACTCCACGTCTCTCCCTGTTGGTATCGACTATTCCACCCCCGGCACCTTAGGTCTTGACCGGGTTGCTCTGGCGGCAGGCGCCGCCGGACTCTATCGGGGCGAGACAGTGGCAGTGGCGGATGCCGGCACTGCAGTCACGATAGACCTTGTCGACTCGCGTCCGGCGTTCAGGGGGGGCAGGATTACACCGGGACTCGCCCTGCGATTCGATTCCCTGCACCGCCACACCGCCGCGCTCCCTCTTGTGACACCTGACGGCGCGGCGCCGTTGGCGGGAATCAGCACGGAAACCTCAGTGAGGTCCGGCGTGCTGCTCGGCTTATCCGACGAACTTTGCGAGACGTTCAGACAATACAGAAACACCTATGGATGCACTCGGCTGGTGCTCACGGGCGGCGACGCCCCGCTGCTCGGGAAGTGCATATCCTCACGAATACCCGTCAGCCTCCAGCCTCATCTTCTGGCAATGGGTCTCCTATATATATATGAATACAATGAAATCAATTAAACTTATCAGCGCAGTGGTCGCGCTTGTGTCGTCGTATACGGTAGCGACAGCGGATGTCAATACTCCCTACTCCATGTATGGCTACGGCGTGATGGGCGACAGGTCCACCTCTATGCAGAGGCAGATGGGCGGCGTGGGATACGCCATGCAGTCCGGGCGGCAGATCAACGCGATGAACCCCGCATCTTACGCGTGTATAGACTCCCTTACCTTCCTTTGGGACATAGGAGCCAACCTCTCCATGCAGTGGAGCAAGGAGGAAGGGAATTCCAGCCATTCGATAGGGGGCGGCCTCGACTATGTCACCATGCAGTTTCCGCTGTCGAAAAACTTCGGTATGTCGATCGGTATGGTGCCCGTGACGCAGGTCGGTTACTCTTTCGGTGACGACATCCGTTTCGGAGCCCGTCAGAATCAGGGTAACGGCGGCCTCAACCAGGCGTATGCCGGTCTCTCCGGTAAGATCGGAGGCTTCTCGGCAGGCGTCAACATAGCATACGAATTCGGTACGCTGCAAAACGACGTGTATGCCTCGCCAACCAGTTCCAGCCAGACCATGTTTGAGCATATAATGCAGATACGCGACTGGAACATACTCGCCGGCGTGCAATACAGGCAGCCCATCAACAAATACAATGCCCTGACCATAGGCGCCACGTACATGCCCAAGAAATCATTCCACGGGCATACATGGCTGACGCTTCAGGACCTCAACTCCGACAGCACTCCCGACACGGTGGCGTATGAGAGCATGAAAGGTAAATACTACTCGCCGCAGACAATAGGGGTAGGACTTTCATACACCCACGAACGTGTTCACCGCATATCAGTGGAGGCGGACTTCACCTGGCAGCAGTGGTCGAAGGCGACATATTCCGACCTCAAGGACGAGGCGGGACAGATAGTGTTTGAGGGCATGAGGTTCAACGACCGTCGCAAATTTGCGATAGGCGGCGAATATGTCCACAATGTGCGCGGCTCATACCTGGAGCGAATGCCCTTCCGTCTCGGCGGTTTCTATACCAAGGACTATCTGCGCGTGCATGGCAACGATGTAAAGGAATACGGCCTGTCGCTCGGTACCGGCTTCACCGCTCCTCAAGGCAAGACAATGATCAATCTTGGCCTTGAATGGCGTCAGAGGAAAGCGTCGGCACCTGGGCTTCTATCCGAAAACTATTTCAACATAATGGTTGGCGTCAACTTCAATGAGCTCTGGTTCTACAAGCGTAAGATCAACTAAACGGCGCGTATGGTCCCGGTTGTCGGGGCCGGTGTGTGTCGCGCTCTGGACGGCGGTGATGTGTCTGAGCGGATGCAAGGAAGACGGCAAACTCGGTGTCGCCTCGCGCATCGACCCTTCGAAGATGCCCACCATGTCTACGGTCAATGTGGCAACGCTCATATCCGACTCGGGAATCACCCAGTATAAGATAGTGTCGCCACTCTGGAACGTATACGACGAGGTCGATACCCCGTACTGGACGTTTCCGAAGGGCATCTACCTTCAGAAATATGACCGCAGTTTCAAGGTGATAGCCACTGTAGCGGCAGACTCGGCGAAGTTCTACCGTCTACAGAACCTCTGGCAGCTCGACGGCAACGTCGAGCTCACGAAGGTTCCCGGCGAACTCTTTCTGACGCAGCAGCTCTTCTGGGACCAGCGTCGCGGTCGTCTCTACAGCGACTCCTTCATCCATATCGAGACGCCGGAGCGTATGCTCGAGGGTCACGGATTCGAGAGCGACGACCGTCTAACCACTTATTCCATCAGTCGCCCGACGGGTATTTTCCCGGTGCCGGAGGAGGAGCGACGCTGATACACGGCATCTTTGTGCGAGGATTTGTAAATCCTCGCCCCCGGTGGAGGCCGCAATTCCGGTGAATAAAATAGAAAATAAAGAAAAATGGATTTTACAGTAGCTCTTGTGCTGACATTGGTTGCGGTACTCTTCTCCGGACTGTTTTCGGGTATGGAGATCGCCTACGTCCAGTCCAATAAGGTAAGGATGCAGATTGACGCCTCACGCGGAGGCGTTGTTGACCGCATAATAAGGGGATTCTCGCGCAATGAAGACATGTTCATCTCGTCACTCCTTGTTGGCAACAACGTGGTGCTGGTGATATATGGCATCACCCTTTCTGCGCTGATCAATCCGCTGCTCGAGAGATGGTTTGACGGCAATGAGGCGATGGTGCTCATAGTCAATACGGTATTCTCCACCCTGATTATACTTCTCTGCGGGGAGTTTATTCCTAAGGCGACCTTCCGCATCAACCCCAACTTCATGATGAGGGTGTTCGCGCTTCCTCTTTATGTCATATACCTTGTGCTGTATCCGGTTAGCAAGTTCATATCGCTTGTCACTAAGGGAATGATGAGTCTGTTCGGCATAAAGGAAAACCGGATGGACGCGTCGCTGATTACCATGGACCAGCTAGACGACTACATAGAGGAGTCGCTCCAGTCCAACCAGCAAGCCAAGGTGGAGGTGGAGAACGAGGTTAAGATATTCCGCAACGCCGTGGATTTCAAGGATACCGTGATAGGGGAGTGCATGCGTCCGCGCAACGAGATGGTTGCGGTCGAGCTTGACAGCACCACGCGCGCCGACCTACTGTCGCTGTTTGCGCGCACGGGGCTGTCTAAAATCGTAGTATATAAAGAGGATATAGACGATGTTGTCGGCTATATCCATATCTCGGAACTCTTCGACATTAATTCCGACTGGAAGCAGCATATAAAGCCTGTTATCTTCACGCCCGAGACCATGCTTGCCAACAAGATGATGCGCAGGATGATTGCTGAGAAGAAATCGCTGTGTGTGGTCATCGACGAATTCGGAGGTACTTCCGGACTTGCCACTCTCGAGGACCTTGTGGAAGAGATATTCGGGGAGATAGAGGATGAGCACGACCGTCAGCGTCAGCTTTTCCGTCGTTTGGGCGACGGAAGCTATGAGTTTTCGGGGAGGGCTGAGATACAGTCCGTCAACGAGTCGCTCGGGCTGAACCTTAAGGAGTCGGAGGAATACAATACAATTGCGGGATACATATTGCATTTTACGGATGCGTTGCCTTCGGTGGGTGATTCATTCGTTATTGAAGGGATGGAATTTACGGTCAGGAAGATGTCTACCACGCGCATTGAGCTTGTCACGGCTTTTGTAGTGCGGGATGATGTGGAATGAATATGAAGGAATACGTTCTTTAGCATAAGTCGGCGACGGTTTTTTCAACCGTCGCTTTTTTTTAGTATGCACGAGGCGAACGTCCGTACGATGTAGACAGTATTTTTCAGAATCGGACGGTTTTTATTAAAATTAAGTTAAAAAATGTTAACGGGGGGGGGTATTTTAAAAATTGTTAATTAATTTTTTATAATTTTACAAAATCTTACTGTCGAAACATGGGTCAACATTTTTCGCTTTCGGATTAACCGAGAATTGTAAATATTATATATCATTAATTATCAACTAACTAATTCCACATTATGAACTACCGCAAGGAAAGTTCAGGATTTGCGACAATATGTCGCAGATTCCTGTTTGTCGCCCTTATGGCAGTGGTGTCCCTCACCGCCGCCGCGCAGGGCAAGTCGGTGTCAGGTACGGTTGTTGACATCAACGGCGATCCGCTGGTCGGAGTCACCGTAAGCGTCAAGGGCACTACCAACGGCACAGCAACCGACCTCGATGGCGCGTATACGCTAAAGAACGTCGCAGACAACGCTACCCTCGTCTTCAGCTATGTAGGCTGCCAGACCCAAGAAGTAAAGGTAGCAGGTAAATCAGAAATCAACGTAACACTTAGAGACGACTCCGCTATGCTCGACGACCTCGTAGTCGTTGGTTATGGCGTTCAGAAGAAGACCGACGTCACCGGCGCCCTCAGCCACATCAGCGCGGAGGAACTTGAAAGCCGCCCGGTGAGCAATGCCTTCGAGGCACTTCAGGGAAAGGCTGCCGGTGTGGACATCACATCGAGCGAGCGCCCGGGTACCATCGGTTCCATCCGCATCCGTGGTGAGCGTTCGCTGACAGCATCCAACGATCCTCTGTATGTAGTAGACGGAGTGCCCATCATGTCGGCATCCGGCATCGAGACCATCAACCCCCGCGACATCGAGTCAATCGACATCCTTAAGGATGCGTCCGCAACCGCCATCTACGGTTCACGCGGTGCCAACGGTGTTGTGATCATCACTACAAAGCAGGGCAAGGCAGGTCAGTTCTCACTCAACTACGCCGGCTCTGTGACATGGCAGAACCTCGTTGACCGCAGCCCCGCCATGAGCGCAGCTGAACTCATCGACTACCGCCGCTGGGCAGCGTATAACGATGACCCGACAAAATATGCCGATCCGCGCAATCCTACCAAGGCGAGCGACGAACTGCTCTTCGGTTCGATCGACGACCCGACAGGCTACAACAACATTATGAACGGCTGGAAGTCAGGCAGCTGGAATCCCGCTGACGTATATGACTACGACTGGACCGGCAAGTCCACCAAGACCGGCTTCATTCAGGAGCACACGCTGAGCGCATCGGGCGGCACAGACAAGATGAACGCCTACGGCTCCATCAGCTACCTTGACAACCGTGGCACCCAGAGAGGCCAGCAGTACAACCGCTACACCGCACGCGTAGGTGTGAACCTCAATGTGGTGAAATGGTTGACCTTCAGCCTTTCACTCAACGGCTCCCGTGAGTTCCAGGACTATGGTATGTCGAAGAGCTACGCTCCTTCGTCGACCAATGCCAAGTCTGCGATCTACGACCTCTACAAGAGCTGCTACAACTGGGCGCAGCCTTACAACGAAGATGGCGAGCGCATCAAGTATCCGGGCGGCGACAACCAATGCTACAACCCGATCAACGAATGGGACCACAACATCTCTGAGCGCGAGACCTACCGTTTCCTCGGCAACTTCTCCGCAACCCTTCACCTCGGCGAAATCTGGAAGCCTCTCAAGGGACTTGACTATAAGTTTGCCTTTGGCCCCGACTACCGTCACTATCGTCTCGGCAACTTCATCGACACCGAATCCGCCTACAAGTGGATCAACGGCGGCAAGAACGAAGCCAAGTGGGAGACACGCCGCGACTTCTCGTGGACTCTCGACAACATGATTACCTACAACAACATATTTGCCGAGAAGCACAACGTAGGCGTAACCTTGCTGCAGACAGCATCGAAGTGGAACTATGAAACCGCAGCCATGGGTCTGAGCGGTCTGGAGCAGAACATGTATCTCTGGAACGCCATGGGTTCTCTCGATGTCAAGAAAGAGGAAAACAACGCAAGCATGAGCACCGGACTTACGGAGCGTCAGCTTGAGTCATACATGATCCGTGTCAACTACGGCTTCGACAACCGTTACCTTCTGACCGCATCGGCACGCTGGGACGGCGCATCGCAGCTCTCCGCAGGCCGCAAGTGGGCGTTCTTCCCCTCGATGTCTCTCGGCTGGAGAATCCAGCAGGAATCGTTCCTCCGCGAGGTGTCATGGCTCAATGACCTTAAGATCCGCGCCGGCGTGGGTACGACAGGTAACTCCGCTATCGCACCTTATTCTACACTCAACAGACTGCAGTCGATCTTCATTCCTACCGGTGACAGCTATGATAAGGTCTACCTTCTCAACGACCCGGCATACGTGAAGGATCCCCTCGTGATGGCAAACCAGGAAGTGGGCTGGGAGAAGACCACCCAGTGGAACGTAGGTGTTGACTACGGCTTCCTCAACGGCCGCATCAACGGTAGCTTAGAGTTCTATTTCTCCAGGACTTCCGACCTTCTTCTCAAGATGTCAGTTGCTTCAGTCAGCGGTTATCAGTCAACAATCGCCAACATAGGCAAGACCTCCAACAAGGGCTTTGAGTTCAATATCAACGCCATTCCGGTTGAGACCCACGATTTCACATGGAACACCTCGTTCAACATCGGCTGGCAGAAAGACCGCATCGACGAACTTGCCAACGGTAAGGAAGACGATATCGCCAACAACTGGTTTATCGGCCAGCAGATCGGCGTATGGTATGACTATGATACCGACGGCCTCTGGCAGAATACTCCCGAGGACCTCGCCGAGATGGCAAAATGGGAAGGCTACAACTTCAAGCCCGGTATGGTGAAACCCGTTGACCAGGACGGCAACTACAAGATGGACGACAAGGACCGTGTCATCATCGGCCACAAGCGTCCTGCAGCGACCGCAGGCTGGACCAACACCTTCACATGGAAGGGTCTTGAACTGAGCTTCATGCTCTACGGCAGATTCAACTATACCGTACACGCACCTCAGTATCTGACCGGCTTCGGCAACCTCGGCACAGCTGTTGACTACTGGACACCGGACAACACAGACGCAGAATTCCAGGCTCCTATCTTCACCGGCAGCGTACAGACCGGAACGAAAGACCAGTTCGCAAGCCAGCTCGGCTACAAGACTGCAAACCTTATCCGTATGCGTAACATCGCCATCGGCTACACACTCCCGAAGCATCTTCTCGAGAATGTAGACCTGAAGCATCTTAAGGTTTACGGTCAGGTAATCAATCCGTTTGACCTTTGTCAGTCTGTAAGCGGCCTCGACCTTGACACCGGCAACTCCTACTACAACCGTAGCTGGGTGCTCGGCGTAGAGCTCGGTTTCTAATATTTAACCATCTAACAGAATTCTTAAAATGAACTTCAATAAATATATAGCGGCCGGACTTATCGCAGCCACTGCAGCAGGCCTCACCTCCTGCTCCAGCGACTTCCTCGATGAGCGTTACACCACCGGCTATTCAACAGATTATCTGAAGACCGCAGACGGACTTCAGTCGCTGACGCTGGCACTTTACGGTCAGCTTCGCTGGGTCGGCGGTTATGAGTCGCAGGGCTACAACGCCTTTATGGGAGGCACCGACGAGTTCGGTCTCGGCACCGACCAGTGCAACGAGATGTGGAACACCTACGACGTGCGCATGGCTCCTATCTGGGCGACCGTCAACGGCAATACCGGTACGAACGCCAACATCTGGGACCAGGTTTATTACGGCATCGCATCAGCCAACGTCATCATTGACTATGCCGACAAGGTAGAGGGTCTTGACGAGAATACGCGCAAACTTTGCCTTGCACATGCATATTTCATGAGAGGCTACAGCTACTACATCCTGACCTCACAGTTCGGTCACTGTGCCATTCAGACAGAAATGGTAGTTGGCGCAAAGCGTGACTTCGACAACACCACTCCAAAGCAGTGCTGGGAGCAGGTAATCTCCGACCTTGAGGAGGCATTCAATCTCTTCGATGGCGAGACCAACAAATTGGCAGGTCCCGGCGTAAGCTGGACAAAGGCTACAGCCGGTCACTTCCTTGCAAAGGCATGTCTTTTCGCCGCATCCGAGCGCAATGATGACTGGAACAGCGACGTAAAGGATAAATATCTGAAGGAAGGTCTTGAAGCCGCCAACTATACTATCTCGGCACGTCACCTTGAGAATAACGTGCTTGACGTATACGGCAACTGGACCGGCGTCAATTGCCCGATAGAGCAGAGCGACGAGCTTCTGCTTGTGTGCGCACAGGACGACAACTATTCCGGCCGTACGGCAGCCCGCAACCCCGGTGCGTTCTTCAACCCGCAGTTCTCCAATTTCGCCAACACTACCCTCAGCGGCGAACGCGGCTGTATCACCGGCGGCAAGGACTTCCAGCGTTTCCGTCCTACCGAGTATACACTATCTGTGTTTGACAACGTCAACGACTCCCGTCTGTGGAAGTCATTTGCTACAGTCTACGGCACAGCTGTCAACTATGAGGGTGATGAGGCAAAGGGCATCGACCCTGTAAAGATTGGCGAACCCTCAGTAGTGTTCATCATCAACAAGAAAGACGAGCACGCATACGACGGCTTTGAATTCGGCGCCAAGCGTTATCAGGGTGCCTCCAACTTCGTTGACGTCGCAGGTCGTCTTCCCGAAGGCGGCAGAGTTCAGAAGCAGGACGGCGAGTCCACATTCGGCCCTGCCAACCAGAAGGTGCTCAACTCATGGATTCTTTACAAGAACGGTGAGTATGTTGGCCGTGAGTTCGGCAACAAGGGGAATGGCGCTATGGGTACTCCGGGCAACAACATGTTCCCCGGCATCAGCAAGCACACTTGCGGTTACCTGAACGCCTACGCAGGCGACCTCGGATCTCGTGACCTTATCCTTGCCCGTCTTGCAGAGACATATCTCGTAAGAGCAGAGATCAAGGTGCGTCTTAACGACTATGTCGGAGCTAAGGAAGATATCGACGCTCTCCGCAAGCGTGGCGCATGGAAGCAGGGCGAGAACCGCAGCTATTATGTAGATGGTTGCTACATCGCAGCTTCGAAGAACCCCGCGATGGAGGATGCGAAGAAAGGCGCCGCTCGTAAAGCAGCCAACGACGGCTGGAACCTCGGCGTGAACTCCTACTATCTCTCGAACCCGAATCTTGAGGTAACCTACGAGTCCACAGAAAATGTGATGACCAACTGGTCATGGGACAACCTCCCGGCAGAAGACGAGGCAATCCTCGCGAGAATCGGAGTAGGCGGCGACAAGCAGGCACGTGCCATCAACTTCATCCTCAACGAGCACACCCGCGAGCTTTGTGGCGAGATGGTGCGTTGGGAGAACCTTTCCCGCTTGAAGCTCATCGAGACCCGTGCAAAGAAGCTTAACAGCGACATCACCTTCTTCGACCCGAGCAAGCACTATGTTCGTCCGATACCTCAGGCGTTCATCGACCTGCTCCAGCATCACGACGGCACCAACTTGACTGATGCCGAGAAGGCAGCATGGCAGAACCCCGGTTACGTATCTGCAAGCGATACTGACGTAAAGTGAAATAGAAGTCTCGCAGGAGACAAATGAATGGGTGAGGCGCGTCCCGCGAGGGACGCGCCTTTTTTCTGAATAATTGGTGTTTTTGTCTGATGGTAACAAAATTTTAATAAAATTGTTTTAAAATATGTTGAATTTTTTTTGTGGGAATGGAAATTTTATTTTAATTTTGCTGTTGAAATAAAGAGGTTCTTTTTAAACAAGACAATCTATCTTCCACTTCGACCTGAATAGAGGTCGAGAATATATCTGAATAATGAACGACAAAACTTCTTTTCAGGATTCTGTACTCGGCATGCAAGGCAATTTGCTTTCGTTTGCCCTCAAGCTCACCCTGAACAGGGAGGAGGCAGAAGACCTGGTGCAGGACACAACACTTAAGGCTCTCAACAATCGGGACAAGTTCGTGGCAGACTCCAATTTCAAGGGTTGGATGCTTACGATCATGCGCAATATATTCATTAATAATTATAGAAAGAACACACGTGAGAACACGGTGATAGACTCGTCGGAAGACTGTTATCACCTCAATCTGTCGCAGGACTCGGGAATCGGGACACCTGAGACGAGTTATGCGATGCAGGAGATAGCGAATATCCTTGCGGGATTCGCTCCTGACTATCGTAAGCCATTCTCGATGCATGTGGCGGGGTATAAGTATGAGGAGATCTCGGAGAAACTCAATATGCCGTTAGGGACTGTAAAGTCGCGTATTTTCTTTACTCGGAAGCGGCTTCGGGAGATTCTTAAGGATTATCGCTGAGAAATAATGCATAATTCATAATTGGCTTCGCGACGCGGTATATATCGCGCGAGGGAGTGTGGAGGGAGCTCCCTCCACACTCCGACTTTTTCTAATTAGTCTTATAGCTCCTATAGCTCTTATAGCTCCTATAGTATAGCTATTATAGCTCCTATAGCTCTTATAGCTCCTATAGTATAGCTATTATAGCTCCTATAGCTCTTATAGCTCCTATAGTATAGCTATTATAGCTCCTATAGATCCTATTAGTCATTAACACTTCGAAATAAATTTTAACATTTTTTGATTCAGCGGATTCTCAGGGAGTTGCGGTGGTAATTTTGCAAAAATGTGAATAAAATGTTGCAGGGACTTGCA
>JAGAJP010000005.1 GCA_017626045.1 Muribaculaceae bacterium
CCGTTGCCGCCACGACTTCTCATACTGGGCCGCCACCAAATACAGAATCCGGGACGTCAACGACCCCGACAACATCATCCCCCTCGTCCTGAACGAGCATCAACACCAAATCATAGACACCTTCCGGAAAAGATACTTCAAACAGGAGTCCGGCAGATACATCATCTCAAAACAGACCCCAAGAATCGGTGTCACCACATGCGTCCAGGCCTACATACTCTGGCTCCAGACGTATTCATACTGCCTCGGAAATTCCCAGACCTGCTCCGCGTCCGACTTCGCCAACAGACGCCTGCGAGAAAACATATACCGCTACCTCGGCATCTCAATCTGCCCGAAGAAAATGAAAATCCCGATGGGAGATTTCTACTGCGGCTCCTACTTCAACACCGTCCGCACCCCCGACGCTCTCCGAGGCATCGATTTCTCATACGTCCACCTCGCAAACATGTCCGAATGGCGCGACAGAGACATGAAGAAATCCACAAGAGCATACTGCACCGCCATCAGCGGCATCCTCCTCGACTACTTCACCCTGATAGTAATCGAAGGTGACACCCCCTCCTCCAACCTCTTCTTCACATCCCTCCTCTCCCGAAACCCCACCGCACTTACCTCAGATTCCCATACCCCTCCCAATTCCCCCACCTCTCCATTCCTACATCTCCCCCTAATATAATCTCCTCTACGAGAGCACCCGTTTGTTCAGGTGTCCGAGCCTCCGGCTCGGCTAAAATCCCTATACCCCTCCTCCAAGACCAAATCTTCGTCACAGTTCCGGCAATTCATCGCCACCACCAAATCCACCCTGAAGCCAATTACCAAAGCTTTTCACCATGATGAGACGGAAGCCGAATCAAATCCTCTCCCTCATATTGCTCATATCTCTCATATAGCTCATATCCCGCCCCTCCCTCTCAAAAAAATTAAATTTGTTCTCCCGTCAAAAAAAACCGAGTCGCGAAGCCAATTCTCAATTTTCAATTTTCAATTCTCAATTTTTCCGGCGATAAGGGAAATCCCGCCAAATTCCCACTAATTTTGCACTCGAAATCAGAAATCAATGATTTCTCGTTTCTCCGGATGATCGTGTGGCTCACACAGGCCCTTCGCCGGTCAGTACCCTGAGTACTGAAAAGAGTACAATGACAAGCCTGCCACCCCTCAATGCCATAGCCCAAGAGCGGAACCAATACATGCGCTTCAAAAGCAAATGTTTGTTTAGGTGTCAGAGCCTCCGGCTCTGCTCTCCCCCGGCCCTAATTATGCATTATGCATTAAGCATTAAGCATTGATCTAAGCATTGTCTAAAGAGCATCGACCCTGACAGCCCGGACATGACCGTATTCCCGGCTCTATGCTCTCCTGATGCAGGCATCAGGCTATAAACAACATGATTATGACCCCTCATAAATCATATTTCCAAAGGCATGTAGCGGAGAGTCCCCGTCCCCGCCGCATGCCTCTTTTTCTTTCCCCAACCTTATTTAATAGTGCAAGTGCTGATTACCAATTCGATGAGGGCTTGGTTTTTCAAAAACATCCTCAGAGGAAAATGAATCCTCTAATGGCGTTCTTCTGGATGTGTCTGAACATCGCCGGCAACAGCTACAAGAAACTGCGATACGTGAAAAAATAACTTCGCGGCAACCCACCCATGACAAGAAGAAGAAAATTTTGATGTTAAAATGTATTAAAGTGTCATCACCTTATAAAAATTAACAAAAGTTAATAGATAACACAAAAATTAACAGGATTAACTATTGTTACAATAGATTATATTTTTTAACTTTGCATTGTAGTTTAACTCTAATGATTCTACATCGAGTATAACTGCTTCGTTATTGTATGATACAACATTGGAATGAAGCCTATTATTGAAAAAGAACATAGAGTCTTTGGAAAGACGTTTTTGGGTCATGTTATCGTTCAGATACATCATGACGCTAAATTTGCGGCCGATGACTTTATAATCTGCAAGTCTTTCTTTGAAGACAATTATGGGCTCGTTCTTGACGATGAGTTATATACCCTCCTTGAATACAAGACTCTGAGATTTTCTGACAATACCAAGAATTTCAATGTCAAGATGAGCGAAGGATTTATCCAGATTTCGATGGATGGAAACGTCTATCTGTCTTTCAGAGATTCTCTTCTGACTCATGTCATGAATTTTACAAGGTTGATTCATTCTCTCGGCTTTAAGATTAAAAAATTTTCAATTGAAAAGATTAATGTCTTTCCGGCTGAGTTGCAATCAAGAGAGAGCCATGTGGATGCGATAAAAGATATTTTCAGTAGCAATTTATTGGAAATGCTTCCTGAGGAATATAATCCCGACATCTATAAGAAGGGAATTAAGGTGGATGAGGCTCGTTTTAATGGTGTATTGTTCCTTTCTTTCGGCTGGATGCGTGATAAGGAAGCCCCCTTGAAATTTGCAATTATTCTGGATTCGGAAGCCATCTGTGAAAATAATGACGGTATGCCATCCGACGATATCGATAATTTGTTGACTAATATGAATCAGTCTTTGTTCGACTTGTACCATTGGTCGGTGTCGGATAAGGTGATTAAAATGATGCAATAACCCATGACTGCTATATTGAAACTTCAGGACTCGGAGTTGTGGAATAATACTTTCTCCGGCTATGATAGAGACTGTGTCATGATGGGTAAAAGGTCGTCTTTTTCGGCAATTAAAACTGCGGATAATTCCATAAAGGCTGAATTTACATGTTCTAACGTGTCCTGGAATAATAACGTAGACGAGTTTGTCAATGAATGTCTTGCAGATTATGATTCTGACGGGAATGTCAGAATGCAGATTGGTATTAATAGCCTCATTATACGCAGCAAGTTTATCGATATGCTGATGCTTTCTCTTGATGCTCATAAAGGAGAAGAAATGAATCGCAATGTCAGACGTCATTATTGCGATGTGATGTCCCGTTTCAGCGATTTTAACATCCGAAAGTGTTTTGCCGCATATAGTGTGGTCAATAAGTTTGTAAAGACCATACTCCGTGTTAATGATCATGTAATATTTAATATTACGTTTTTTGAGGAACGCCAATCCGATGTAGTCGCTTTTTCTATTGAGTATGATGGAGATATAATGTATGTGGGAAGTGCTCCGGTATATGAGGTCGTCGATAAATTACATAAGTTAATGAATCAATCGGAAGATGATGGGCTATCCGATTGAAATAATTCCGAAGAGCCATTATAGCTACAGGATTAATCTGGAAACAGTTCTCGCTCATTCCGGATGTTTTTATGTGTGCCGTACAGTATACTCTCCCATTCATGAAATTATATCTGAAGACTTTGATGGAAATCCGGTTCTTGATATAGATGCCTTCAAGAAACACGTAGTTGGTTTGTCTGTCAATCTTATGGGTGGTTTGTTTAACGAATCACATCTTGCTTACTATACGCCGATGAGCCATCCATCTTCCGACGACTGGAAAGGGCAACCTATAAGGTTGACAGATTTTGTCGGCGGATTCGACCGTCATCCTCAGACTTATCCGGTCTATTACAGTTCCGAAGTGCTTCATCGGCAACCTGTTCGTCATTCTTTTATTAGCCCGGATAAAAGTCGAAAAAAGTCATTAAAAGATATTTTTGGTGACAGGTGTATTGAAATTTTTGGAGACGAATGGAGAACGCATTGTGAAATTTTCATAGCACACAAGCCTACAAATCTGAACTACTGGCACATGCAGTTGGAGATGAAACCTGCCTTGGAAGATGATGATAAATCATTCATAAATGACAAGGCATGGCGTAAGGATATATATGTTCAGTTGATTACTGACATTCTTACTAAAAAATTCCAATTGAGCATTCCGCATTCTACCCATATAGTCAACTGCGCTTATTGTGGAATCAGTTCGAGTTGCCGCCGGTTCAGAATAGCTCGTCGATGAGCCGTTATATCCATATCTGCGACATGAAGGATTTCAGACTGAACGATAGAACTGCGGAATTGTAATTCCTCGCCCCCGGTCAATTCCTCGCTACAAAAGCACCTGACCTGCCGGGTCGCGAAGCCAATTATGCATTATGAATTATGCATTATGCATTGACTTAACATTTCTCATTACTAATTACATAAAATGTTCCAAAAGAAAAATATCCCCTTCTCGCCGCCCGATGTGACGGAGGAGGAGGCTCTCGAAGTGGCCGAGGCCCTCAAGTCGGGCTGGATCACTACCGGCCCTAAGACGAAGGAGTTCGAACACCTTATCTCCCTCTGTTGCCATACAGCCCGTTATGACGCGGATGGCAAGCAACTTCCCACTACCGTCTGCCTTAATTCGGCTACCGCTGCCATGGAGCTCGCCCTCCGTGTGCTCGGTATCGGAGAGGGCGACGAGGTAATAGTACCCGCCTACACGTATACCGCCACCGCAAGTTCGGTATGCCATGTGGGCGCAACGCCGGTGATGGTGGACTGCGCGCCGGATTCGTTCGAGATGGACTACGACCGGCTTGCCGACGCTATCACCGAGCGTACAAAGGCTGTCATGCCCGTAGACATCGCGGGAATTGTGGCTGACTACGACAGGGTGTTTGCCGCCGTGGAGAGCAGGAAAGACCTCTTCCGACCTGCCAACGACATACAGAAGGCTTTCGGCAGATGCATCGTGATCGCTGACGCCGCCCATGCTTTCGGAGCCATGTGGCATGGCAAGATGTGTGGCGAGATCGCCGACTTCACTTCGTTTTCTTTCCACGCGGTGAAAAACCTGACCACCGCCGAGGGGGGTGCCCTGACATGGCGAGCTCACGAGGGCGTGGATGACAACGCCATTTACAAGCAACTGCAGCTGCTGTCGCTTCACGGACAGAACAAGGATGCGCTCGCCAAGACCAAGCTCGGCGGCTGGGAGTATGATATCATCGGCACATGGTATAAGTGCAACATGACCGACATAATGGCGGGCATCGGTCTCGCCCAGCTCAAGCGTTACCCGGAGATGCTGCGCCGCCGCCGACAGATCATCGAGAGATACAATGTGGCGCTCGCTCCCCACAATGTGATTCTCCCTGACCATTACGGCAACGACCATTGCTCAAGCGGACATCTGTTTCTTGCCCGTATTCCGGGCATCACGGTGGAGCAGCGAAACGATATCATCGTGAAGATGGCGGAGAGGGGCATCGCGACAAACGTGCATTATAAGCCGCTGCCGATGATGACCGCCTACAAGGCTCTCGGCTTCGACATCAAGGATTTTCCGAATGCCTTCAGCCAATATGCCAACGAGATAACCCTCCCGCTTCATACGCGCCTCTCCGACGAGGATGTGGAGTATATTCTTGATAATTTCATCGATATCATCTCTTCGCTTTGAAACGTCTTTTCGATATTGTGGCAAGCGGCCTGGGTCTTATATGCCTGAGCCCGCTTTTCGCCGTCCTCGCCGTCTGGATCAAGGCTGATTCGAAAGGTCCGGTGTTCTACCGACAGGTGCGTGTGGGCAAGGGCAACAGGGATTTCAGGCTCTTCAAGTTCCGCTCGATGCGGCCCGACAGCGACAGGTTGGGGCTCATCACCGTGGGCGGAAGGGATCCCAGAGTCACCCGTTCGGGTTATTATATCCGGAAATACAAGCTTGATGAACTGCCGCAGCTCATCAACGTATTTAAGGGCGACATGAGTCTTGTGGGTCCGAGACCTGAAGTACGGAAATACGTGGACATGTATACTCCGGAACAGCTGAGGGTGCTGGATGTGAGGCCGGGCATCACGTCGCTCGCTTCCATCAGATACCGTAATGAAAATGACATCCTCGCGGCTGCCGACGACCCCGACAGGGCATACGTGGAGCAGGTGATGCCCGACAAGCTTGCCATCGACCTGGAGTATGTGGCAAACGCGTCGCTCGCGTCGGATCTGCGCCTGATTTTCTCGACCTTGAAGGCCATCTTCTGACATCTTCAACTCCCCCATATCCCAATCCCAACCAAAGGCATGCGCCGAAGGCTTAGCGCCTCTCCGCATGCCTTTGCTGTTTTCTGTCCTGCCTGATATAGCCCTTTGCTGTTTTCTGTCCTGCCTGATATAGCGAGGAATTGTAATTCCTCGCCCCCAGTAAATTCCTCGCCACAAAAGCACCTGCCCCCACGCGCGAAGCCAATTACTAATTACTAATTACTAATTAAATTTCCCTCTTTTTTGAGGAAATGAAAGGATTTTGGGGCGTCGTGGCAAAACATGACGCCCTGTTTGTTTGTATTGTATTAGTAGAGGTGTTTCTGCCGAGCGTCTCTGCGCCGTATGGCATAATTATTAAAACCACTATATACACATGGACAGATATCAGGAAGCAATCGCCGCCTCCAAAGTGACAGGCGATGACGAGAAAGTAAAAGAGGAAGTGAGAAAAATCTCAGAAAACGCGTCGCAATACGCCTGCAAGGAGGTATATGAGTTTCTCCTGCATTCAATCGACCTCACGACTCTCGCAACCGAAGACAGCGTTAGGAGCGTGACCGCATTCACGGAAAAGGTCAACAGTTTCGACAACGACTACCCACAATACAAGAACGTGGCAGCCATCTGCGTCTATTCCAACTTCGCCGAAGTTGTACGCAACACCCTCGACGTGCCGGGCGTTGACGTGGCGGTAGTGGCAGGTTGCTTCCCCAGTTCGCAGACATTCCTTGAAGTAAAGGTAGCAGATGTGGCGATGGCGGTGCTCGGCGGCGCCGACGAGGTGGACGTGGTGCTCCCGGTGGGCATGTATCGCGACGGCGACTACGAAGGTCTCTGCGACGAGCTCATCGAGATGAAGCGCGCGGCGCGCGACGCCAAGATGAAGGTGATAATCGAAAGCGGACTGCTGAAGAACGCCGAAGACATCAAGCGCGCCTCCATCCTGTCGCTCTACAGCGAGGCTGACTTCCTGAAGACCTCCACCGGCAAGATCTATCCCGGCGCCAGCCTCGAGGCGGCGTGGGTGATGTGCAGCTGCATTAAGGAATATTACGAAAAGACAGGCAGAAAGGTCGGCTTCAAGTGCGCCGGAGGTGTCCGCTCCACCGAAGAAGCCCTCCGATACTATGCGATCGTGAAGGAGATTCTCGGCGACGAATGGCTCTGCCATGACCTCTTCCGCATCGGGGCAAGCTCCCTCGCCAACGCCGTGCTCTCAAGCCTCGAGGGCGAGACCGTGAAGTATTTCTAACCTGAACCCGAATTGCCATGAACAACCTAAGAAGACTTCTGACGCTGCTGCTCGCCGCCGTGTGCATCGCCCCGGCGGTGGCGCAGCAGCCGCCAAAGAAACGAATGCTCACCTTCGGGGTGGCATTCTATAATCTGGAGAACCTCTTCGACACCATCCCCAACAACCCTCTCGGCAGAGACCTCGAGTTCACTCCCGGAGGCGACAACAGATGGGACTCCAACAAATACCGCACCAAACTGCACAACCTGGCTTACGCCATCTCGCAGATGACGACGTCAGTGACACCGATGGGTCCCGCCTGCATCGGAGTCAGCGAAATCGAGAACCGCAGCGTGCTCGACGACCTCGTGAAAGAGGAGGCAATCAAGGACTGGAACCTTCAGGTGATACACCACGACAGCCCCGACCTGCGCGGCGTGGACGTGGGACTCCTATACAACCCCCGCTTCTTCAAGCCCATAAACGTGACAAACCATCATCTCGACATCGGATACCCCACCCGCGACCAGATGTGCGTGACCGGTCTCCTCGGGGGCAGCCGCGTGGGCATCATCGTAAACCACTGGCCATCGCGCCGTGGCGGCCGCTCCGGCGACAGCCGCTCGGCGGCTGCGCGTCTGTCGAAGCATATAGCAGACTCGCTCCTCGCCACCGACCCCAAGATGGGGGTGATCATCATGGGTGACCTCAACGACGACCCCTCCGACAAGAGCTGCGCAGAAGTGCTCGGCGCGGTGAAGAAACCGGCGGACTGCCGACCCGGCGGCCTCTACAACCCCTTCTGGGTCAAGCTCGACAAAGGCATAGGCAGCTACATATACCGCGGACAATGGGACCTCTTTGACCAGATAATCATCAACTACAATCTGCTACACGGCGACAACGGCCTGAAATTCCACGGCGCCGAAGTGCTGAACAAAGAGTTTCTCAAGCAGAGCGACGGGCAATACAAGGGGTATCCCCGCCGCACATTCTCCGGAGGCGCCTGGCAGGGCGGTTATTCCGACCATTTCCCCACCGAGATTTTCCTGACCAAGGAAGTGAAATAACTAATGAAGTCAGACTGCAAGACCGGTCTTAACACAGACTCACAATGAGAAAGATTTTCATATTATTACTGACGGCGGCAGCCGGAATCTCAGCCGCATACGGCGCGACGGGAATCCGGGGCACCGTGAAAAGCGCCGCCACCGGAGCCCCGGTCGCCGACGCCAACGTGCTGCTGCGCGACCAGGGACTATTCACCGTCACCGCAGCCGACGGAACCTTCCGTTTCGAATCGGTGGCTCCAAACCCCGACGTGCTGCAGATCGTGGCGTTCGGGTTCGAGGACGCATATCGCGACTTCTCCGCCAAAGAGGGACAGACTGTCGACCTCGGCGACATCCTGATGCAGGTGTCGGCTACCGACAACGACCTCATGACATCCGATGAATTCATCTTCGATGAAGAGCAGGTGATGGAAGACGAGGGACTGAGCCAGAACGTGGGCACAATCCAGGGCGCCACCGACGACATCTACGCTCAGATGTCGAACTACAATTTCTCGGTGGTGTATTTCAAGCCCCGGGGCCTCAACTCCGACTGGCAGACCACATACGTAAACGGAATGAATTTCAACGATCCGCTCAGAGGACAGTTCAGCTTCAGCTCCCTCGGAGGCATGACCTCGACCGCATTCCGGCAGAGAGCCACCACCATCGGCAGCGACGCGTCACAGACCGGATACGGCTCGATCGGCGGCTCCAACAGTATCACCACCTATGCCTCCGAATACGCCCCCGGCTTCCGCGGCAGCCTCGCATACACCAACTCCAACTATATGCTCCGGGCCCTCCTGCAATACAATACAGGTCTCAACCGACACGGCTGGGCATTCTCCGCAAGCGTGATAGGCAGATATGCCAACGAGGGCGTGATCGAAGGCACTTTCTACAACAGCATCGGCTACGCCATGTCGCTGCAGAAGGTGTTCAATCCCAAGCATTCCATCAACATCTCCACATGGGGCGCACCCACGCAAAGAGCCACCGCGAAAGCCACCACACAGGAAGCATACGACCTCGCCGGCAGCAACCTCTACAATCCATACTGGGGATGGCTCAACGGTAAGAAAATCAGCGCACGCATCACCGAGACGTTCGACCCCACGGTGACCGTCAACTGGATATGGAAACCGAAAGAGGGCACGACGCTCAACACCGGCGCGGCATTCCGCCACAACAGCTACATCCGCTCGGACGTGACCTGGTACAACACCTACGACCCGCGTCCCGACTACTACCGCAACATGCCGTCGTATTACGCGCCGACAGCAGAGCCCGGCACCGAGCTCTACGAGACACAGATGGCGCAATACGAGTATATGACCGACATGTGGAAAAACGACCCCTCATGGCGCCAGATCAACTTCGACCAGATGTATCAGACCAACCTTCTGAACCGCGACCAGTTTGACCGCGACCCCGAACTGAAGGGACAGTCGAGCTACATCCTATACAACAAGCATTCCGACTTCACTTTCTGGACCCTCTCGAGCACCCTCAGCCACAGACTGAGCGAAAAAATGTCGCTGCAGGGGGGCATATCGTTCAACTACACAGACGGACACTACTACAAGACAGTGCGAGACCTCCTGGGCGGCCTCTTCTGGCGCGACGTGGACTCCTTCTCCGAGAGAGACTTCGCCGGCGATTTCGACATCCTCCAGAACGACCTCAACAACCCCAACCGCCGCGTGACGGAAGGCGAGACTTTCGGCTACGACTACAATATCCACAACTACCTGGGACACATCTGGGCGCAGCACCAGATCAACACCAGGCACTGGAACATATTCTACGCCGTGGAAGGCAAGCTGACCTCATTCCAAAGAATCGGACACATGAGAAACGGCCGCGCTCCGGAGGACTCCTACGGCGCGGGCGAAGCGCACACCTTCCTGACCGGATCCGCCAAGGCGGGAGTGACCTATAAGCTCGACGGACGCAACTATTTCACCCTCCACGTGGCAGGGGGCAGCCGCGCGCCCTTCGCCACCAACTCCTATGTGAACCTCGAGGTCAAAGACGAGGCTATCCGCGACCTGCAGAGCGAGAAATACGTAAGCGGCGACATCTCATACACCTGGGTATACCCGCGGTTCCGCGGAAGCGTCACCGGATACTTCACCCACATCTGGGACGCCAACCGCCACAGCTTCTTCTGGGACTACGACGCCAACTCCATGATGAGCTACACCCTCTCGCGCCTCCAGACCGAGCAGAAGGGTATCGAAATAGGATTGGAATACAAGATCTGGGGTGACCTCGCAATCCAGGGAGCCGCCAACATATCGCTCTCGCAATACAAGAACAATCCGTTCGGCATCCGCTCCTACACCAACGGCGCCCACGACGACATCACGCGCCGGACGTATCTGAAAAACTACCGGATCGGATGCACCCCGCAGCAAGTATACAGCGTGGCGCTGAAATACAACATCAGGCAATGGTTTTTCGAAGTCAACGCCAACTGGCTCCGAGACAACTATGTCGACATATCCTACACCCGCCACGAGGAAATGCCCGGGCTCTGGAAGTTCTGCACCACTGAAGAGGAATATGACCGCAGACGTGCCGAAATCCTCAAGCAGGACAAGCTCAACAACGCCTTCGTGATGAACCTCTCGATAGGAAAGATGTTCTATACCGACTTCGGCTCGCTCAACTTCAACCTGAGCGTCAGCAACCTCCTAAACAACCGCAATATCCAGATGAGCGGATATCAGGAGCAGAAGTTCGACTATACCAACTACAATCCCGGCAAGTTCCCCAACAAATACACCTATGCCCAGGGAATAAGGATATTCTTCAACGCCGGCATCAGATTCTGAATCATAAAAGCTCAAGACATGAAAAGAATATATAGACATACGCTATATCTCGCCGCCATTCTTCCCGCGATGCTCGCAGGAGGGTGTGCCGGCGACACCGCCGTGCCCCCGGTGCCGGTGCCGGATGGCATCAAGAACGAAGACGGGGTCATAGGCCAGGGCACCTGGGAGATACCCCTCACAGTGTATCAGGCTTCCATCGGCACACTCCCCGAAGGAATGGCAAACACATGGGTCTGCGGCTACATCGTAGGCTCGGTCAACTCCGACATCTCCGCAGCCATCAGCGAGGCGTCAGTGGAATGGGAGCCTCCGTTCAGCAAGAAGTCAAACATCCTCATGGCGGCGACACCCGACTGCCGTGACCTCACCAAGGTGATTCCGGTAGGCTTCACCTACGGCTACGACTCGCGCTCCCGCCTCAACCTCGCCGACAATCCCAAGATGCTCGGCAAGAAAGTCAGCATCTACGGCACGACCGCCGTGAAGTATTTCGGCGAATACGGCATGCGCAACGCCACCTTCTACAAGGAGGGAAGCACCGGAATCGCCCTTGAGGACGCGAAGTTCACCGCCGTGAGCGGCGAACTGCCCGACGGAGCCTATGCCATCTACCGCGACGGCTACATCGCCCACACCATGGAGACCTCGAGCTATCTCTACGGCTACATCGCCACCTCCGGCAACGGCACCGTCTCGGCTATAGCCCCTGAGGGAACCCTCGAATTCACGTTCGCAAGAAACACCGACACCGGCAACTACACCATCCGGCAGAGCGACGGCAGATACCTCACGCGCAACGGAGGCTCCCCCAACTGGGCGGGATATGACTTCACCGACAATCCGGCGGACGCCGGCGCGCAGTGGAGGGTGACGCCCAACGAAGACGGAACCTATACCATACTCAACGTGCAGCTCGGAAGCTCCATCCGCTTCGACTCGCAATACAGCTCGTTCGGACTGTATGCCTCCGGTTCTGACAGGCCGCTTCCTTATTTGTTAATTAGTAATTAGTAATTAATAATTAGTAAGTAGTCATTAATAATTTAGTGTTCATTGCTTTAATGATTATTATGATGAGATACACACGATATTACACACGATATATCGCGGCAACGGGAGCCGCCATCGCGCTGCTCGCGGGCGCGTCCTCTTGCCAGGACGACTACACGCAGCCGGAACTTGAGGTGCCGGAAGCGGTGATAAAGCCAAACACCACCATCCTCGAGCTCAAGAAGGAGTTCAAGGAATATCAGAAAAGCACCGGGATGAAGACATGCGAGGTGCAGCCGGTGAAGACTGCCGACGGGGCTACCACCAGACGCGTGATCCACGGGTTCGTGGTGTCGTCCGACGCCACCGGCAACATCTACCAGTCGCTCGTGATTCAGGACGAGACCGCCGCCATACAGTTCAGCATCAGCCGCGCCTCGCTATGGACTCTCTATCCGCTCGGTCAGGAGATTGTGGTAGACGTGACGGGAATGACCATCGGCGTATACGGCAACCTGATCCAGATCGGCGACTACTACGAAAACAACGGCGAGCCGCAGGTGGGACGCATGCTCTACGCCAGGTTTAAAAATCAGTCGCAGCTCAACGGGCTGCCCAACGACCGGTTCAGATACGTGTCGCCCGACGCCGCATGGCCCGCCGACGGCCCCTATGTGGTAGCGACCTCGATCGAGGCCGTCAACGACATGATAGGCAACGAGGAAGACGTACTGCGCATGCAGAGCCAGCTTGTGCGCCTCCAGAACGTGCACTGGCAGGATGCAGGGAAAGTCACCTACGCCGAATATGAGGAGAGCAGCCGCAGATACCTGCTCGACAACAACAACGGCTCGCTGATGGCATACAACTCCGGCTACTCGACCTTCTACAACTCCATGCTTCCGGAAGGGATAGGCGCGGTGGAGGGAATACTCAGCTATTATGGCCACGACGACTCCTCCGACAATCCCTGGCAGCTGCTCCTGCGAAGCCGCCGCGACGTGCAGTTTGGCGACGTGGAGGGTAGCCGTCAGAAACCGTATACGGTCGACCAGGTGATAGCGCTCGACAACTGCGGACTCACTGCATGGGCGCAGGGCTACATCGTGGGAGCCTTTGACTTCTCCGGCAATCCGGTGTTCGGCGTCAGCGACACCCAGATGGACGACAACCTGCTGATAGCACCCGAGAAGGACTGCCGCGACATCGGGCAGTGCGTATGCGTCCGTCTCCCCGCCGGACCGCTGCGCCAGTATGGCGCGTTGCCCGACAATCCGGACGTGCTCGGACGGCTCCTCAGCGTGACCGGGGCATTCTCGGAATACTACGGCATGCACGGCATCCTTGTGGCGACAGGCGCAGTGTCGGACTTCGCCATAGAGGGAATAGACACCGGCGCGGGTCTGGGCACCGGCACCGCCGACAGCCCCTTCACGGTGGAATACGTGCTCAAGCACTATACCGAGCCTGAGTCAGGAGTATGGATGACCGGATTCATAGTGGGATACTACGACGGCAAGGAGGGAGCATGCTTCAGCCTTCCCGCCGACGGCGCGGACTACAACGGCGCCAATGTGCTCGTGGCAGCCGACGCATCATGCAGAGACGCCTCGCAGTGCGTATACATGAGCGTAGACCGCAACAAGGTCGGACTCAAGAAGAACCCCGGAAATCTCGGAAAGAAAATCAACGCGCAGGGCTCGTTTGACGAAAGATTCGACATGGCGGCGTTCATAGCCGGCGAGGCTATTGTGGAATAATGAAAGGACCGGACAGTATGAAAAAGTCATTTCTAACGCTTTTGATATCATTGCTTGCGTTTGCCCCCCTGCAGGCGCAATACCCGGATGGATACTACGACAGCATGGACGGCAGGCAGAGAGAGGCGCTGAAGAGCGCCGCCCGCAACTGTGTGGAATCGCACCGCCGGCTCGGCTACAGCGACCTCCCCAACTACTGGGTGAAGAGCGACATATATCCCGAACTTTACGACGGACTGCGCCGATGGTGGGAGATGTATAGCAACAACATCTATCTCATCGAGGATGGCCAGACCGGTAAACAGTCGTTCTCTTTCAACAAGATGCAGCGTGAGCACGCCGTGCCCAAGTCGTGGTGGAAGAAGGGAAACGACGTGGAGTATACCCCGGCATACTCCGACATGTGGAACCTCTACCCCTCCGACGGCCCCGCCAACCAGGCTAAGCTGAACTATCCGCTCGGCCCGGTGAAGAACGCGAGCTTCGACAACGGCATATCGAAGGTCGGGGCTCCCATGGGAGGATTCGGGGGCGGCAGCGGCAGCGTGTTCGAGCCGGGCGATGAATACAAGGGAGACTTCGCCAGGGCGTTCTTTTATATGGCTACAGTCTACGATGACCTGCCGTGGAAATACACCTATATGTTTCAGCAGAACGAATGGCCTACGCTGCGCACATGGGCTGTAGACATGCTGCTCGACTGGGCGCGCCGTGATCCGGTTAGCCAGAAGGAGATAGACCGCAACAACGCCGTGGAGGAATGCCAGGGCAACCGCAATCCCTTCATCGACTTCCCGGAACTCGCGGAATATATCTGGGGCAACCGCTCCGCAGATGTGTTCTACATCGACGAGCAGGGTTCCACTCCGGTGATACCCCCCATCGACGGCGACCCCGAGATAATGATGCCCGTCGACGGCGAGGCTCTTGACTTCGGGGAGGCGGCGGTAGGGTCTTCCGCCCATACCGTTCTCCAGATTCAGGGCAAGAACCTCACGGCTCCGCTCAGCATACGGGTGGCGGGAGCCGACCGCGCGATGTTCATCCCGGCGGTCAGCTCTATTCCTGCATCCACCATCAACACCCGCGAGGTGTATTCCCTGCCGATAGTCTTCACCCCGACATCCACCGGAAGCAAATCCGCCACCGTCATCCTGTACGACGGAGGCCTCGGGGGAGGTAACAACATCACGGTTACACTGAAGGGCGAGGCGCTTGAGGTGCCTCGACTCACGGCTCCTGTGGCATACGACGCCACCGACATCACGACCGAGGCATATACCGCGTCGTGGAGCGCGGTGCCGGAGATTGTGGACTTCTACGTGCTGAACCGCGTGCGCTATCTCGACGACGGCGCCACCGGCAGCCTCATGGAGTGTGACGGCACCTCCGTAAGGATCGAGGGGCGCGACCCCGGTGTGATGGAGAGCTATACCGTCTACGCATCGCGCCTGGGCTACCTTTCGGAGGCGTCCAACTCAGTGACAGTGGCGGCGGACAGTTCAGTCAAAGGCGTCGGAGACATCGTGGCGCCTGAGTTTGAGGTATGTGGCGGCGAGGTGCGTGTGCTCGGCGACTCGGATGCCGGAGCATTCATGATAACCGACATCTACGGCAGAGTCATCGTCAATGTGGGAAAATGCCGAGGCGGCGACACCTACAGTCTGCCCTCGAAGGGTATCTACATCCTTGTCAGCGGCGGCAGGTCGAGAAAGATCATATTCTGACCTTCGGCGCAAGGGCATGTCTGAAACCGCATAAAAAACTCATAATTCGTGCATAAAGGTCGCGTCTCCGCGTGAGATGCGGCCTTTTATTGTAAAAAAATAAAATTATCCGATATTGTCTTGGTAATATAGAAAATTGTCATTAACTTTGCATTCCCACCCCTGCACCCGAGGGGAATCAATGACAATTTTAAATTATAAATAATATGTTGCCTAACACAGACATCATCACGAAAGAAAGCGTGGTGGTAAGATTTTCCGGAGACTCAGGCGATGGCATGCAGCTCGCAGGAAACATCTTTTCAAATGTGAGCGCCGGCGAGGGAAACACCATCTCCACTTTTCCCGACTATCCGGCGGAGATACGCGCCCCACAGGGCTCTCTGAGCGGCGTGAGCGGTTTTCAGGTACACATCGGCAAGGGTGTCCACACGCCTGGCGATGAAGCCGACGTGCTTGTGGCAATGAATCCCGCCGCGCTCAAGACCAACCTCCGATACCTTAAGAAAGGGGGCATCATCATCTGCGACAGCGACACGTTCCGCGACGCCGACCTCAGGAAAGCGGAATATGCCACCGACGACCCCGTGGCGGAACTGGGCATCGACACCGACAGAATCATGCTCGTGCCGATGACCACAATCCTCAAGGCGACTCTCGCCGACAGCGGAATGGACCAGAAGGCAATGCTGAAGTGCAAGAACATGCTTGCCCTCGGCATCATCTGCTGGCTCTTCGACCGCCCGGTCGACAGCGTGCTGCGCAAGCTCCGCGCCAAATTCGCCAAGAAGCCCGCGGTATACGAGGCAAACGAGAAGGTGATACGCGCGGGTTGGGACTACGGACACAACACCCATGCGAGCATGCCGGTCTATCGCATAGAGACAGAGCCCGCGCAAAGCGGCGTCTACACGGATGTCAACGGCAACACCGCCACGGCGTGGGGCCTCATAATGGCGTCGGAAAAGAGCGGTCTGCCCCTCTTCCTCGGCAGCTATCCCATCACTCCCGCCACCGACATCCTCCACGAGCTCGCCAAGAGGAAAGACCTCGGCGTCAAGGCTTGCCAGATGGAAGACGAGATAGCCGGCGTATGCTCGGCAATCGGAGCGTCATACGCCGGCAACCTCGCGGTCACGTCCACCTCGGGTCCCGGTCTGGCTCTGAAGAGCGAGGGCATAGGACTGGCGGTGATGGCGGAGCTTCCGCTTGTGGTGATCGACGTTCAGCGCGGCGGCCCCTCCACCGGCCTCCCCACCAAGACCGAGCAGACCGACCTCATGCAGGCGCTCTACGGACGCAACGGCGAGTCGCCGATATGCGTAGTGGCGGCGGCAAGCCCCACCGACTGCTTCACAATGGCATTCGAGGCAGCGAGAATAGCGCTGGAGCACATGACTCCGGTGATTCTGCTCACCGACGCCTTCATCGCCAACGGATCGAGCGCATGGCGCATACCTGAGGAAAACGACTATCCCGACATCAAGCCGCCGTTTGTGACCGACAAGATGCTCAAGGAAGGATGGTCGCCATATATGAGGGATCCCGAGACGATGTCGAGATTCTGGGCGATTCCGGGCACCGACGGCGCCATGCACCGCGTGGGCGGCCTTGAGAAGGACGCCGTGACCGGCGTTATCTCCACAGACGGCGCCAACCATGAGAAAATGGTGATGATACGCCGTCAGAAAGTGGCGAACATAGCGCACGACATACCGCAGCTTGAGATCCAGGGCAATCCTGATGCCGACACCCTCCTCATCGGCTGGGGCGGCACCTACGGCCACATGCTCACAGCGTGCGAGGAGCTGAACCGCGAGGGCACACCCACCGCGCTTGCACAGTTCAGATATATCAATCCCCTGCCAGCCAACGCTCTCGACGAAATCCGCAAATACCGCAACGTGATCGTGGCTGAGCTGAACACCGGAATGTTTGCCGACTACCTGCAGCAGAAGCTGCCCGGCACCGACATCAAGCGAATCAACAAGATCGAGGGGCAGCCGTTCCTCGTCAAAGAGATAACAGAGGGCGTGAAGCGTCATCTTAACCAAAAGTAAGGAGGATAGACAATGGAAGACAACAATAAATGCATCTTCAGTCCCGGCGACTATAAGAACGGAGCGAGCGTAAGGTGGTGTCCCGGCTGCGGCGACCACGCGATACTCAACACCCTCCACAAGGCAATGGCGCGAGTGGGCATAGCACCCAAAGACACAGTAGTGGTCAGCGGCATCGGGTGCTCGTCACGCCTGCCTTATTATATGAACACCTACGGCATGCACACCATCCACGGACGCGCCGCCGCGATCGCGACGGGAGTCAAGACATCGCGCCCGGAGCTGACAGTGTGGCAGATATCCGGCGACGGCGACGGTCTCGCCATCGGCGGCAACCACTTCATCCACGCCGTGCGCAGAAACGTGGACATCAACATGCTCCTTCTCAACAACAAGATCTACGGTCTCACCAAAGGACAATACAGCCCGACATCTGCGAGAGGCACAGTCTCCAAGTCGAGTCCCTACGGCACGACGGAAGACCCGTTTATCCCTGCGGAGCTATGCTTCGGGGCACGCGGCAACTTCTTCGCCCGCTCGTTTGACGTCGGTCTCGACATCAGCGTGGAGGTGATGGAGGCGGCGGCTCGCCATAAAGGGGCGTCGGTGGTGGAGATCCTGCAGAACTGCGTGATTTTCAACAACGGCATCCACGCCGGCATTGTAGACAAGGAGATACGCGACGACCACACCATCCATCTCCGCCACGGCGAGAAGATGCTGTTCGGAGCCAACCACGACAAGGGTCTCGTGCAGGACGGCTTTGCCGTGAAGGCAGTGACCATAGGTGAAGACGGCTACACGCTCGACGACGTATTGGTACACGACGCGCACTGCGAGAGCAACTTCCTGCATCAGCAGCTCGCGATGATGGACGGCAGGAGCCTTCCGCTCGCGCTCGGAGTGATCCGCGACTACTCCGCCCCGACCTATGAGGAGGAAGTGGCTCGCCAGGTCGAGGAAGTGAAAGGACGCAAGAACTTCAAAAACCTCCGCGACATGATTGTCTCGACGATGGAGACATGGGAGGTGAAATAATGATGTTTTCGCGTCTTTGAGGACAAAAAAAGGGATTTTTCGGCATAAATCATGCACAATCATTAAAAATATGTGCAAAAAATGCCGAAAAATTTCGGTATATGGAATTTTTTAATTAGTTTTGCACCCAGAAAAAGTAAAACAAACAAATTTCTAACTCAAAACTATCAAGATCATGTCTGATATTCAAAACAGAGTGAAGGCTATCATCGTAGATAAGCTCACAGTAGACGAGAACGAAGTAACACCGGAAGCAGGCTTCAGCACAGACCTTGGCGCTGATTCACTCGACACAGTGGAACTCATCATGGAGTTCGAGAAGGAATTCGGCATCACGATTCCCGACGAGGACGCCGAGAAGATCGCTACTGTAGGCGACGCTATCGCTTATATCGAGGCACACGTTTAATCGGAAACACCGCATATTATACTCAAGACGCCGTCGCCTGCGGTGAAGACCGCGGGCGGTCGTTTTGGGCAAAATAGGCATGTCAGCAAGAATATGGAATTAAAAAGAGTTGTAATCACGGGTCTTGGCGCCCTAACTCCCATCGGCAATGATGTTGCCACGACATGGGAAAACGCCAAGAACGGTGTCAGCGGAGCTGGCCCCATCACGCATTTCGATGCCGGTCTATTCAAGACGCAGTTTGCCTGCGAAGTAAAGGGTTTCGACCCTGCCGAGCATTTCGACAGAAAGAAAGCGCGTCAGCTCGACCTTTATGCAATGTATGCACTCACCGCCGCCAACGAGGCAATCGAAGACGCCGGGCTTGAAAATGAAGAAGGTGTCGACAAAAACCGTGTAGGCGTAATCTTCGCCGCAGGAATCGGAGGTCTCCACACGTTTGAGGAGGAAGCCGGCTACTATGCGATGCACAAGGACAACGGCCCGAAATACAATCCTTTCTTTATTCCGAAAATGATTGCCGACATCGCAGCCGGCCAGATTTCGATCGACCACGGCTTCAGAGGTCCCAACTTCGCTACCGTATCGGCATGTGCATCGTCGAACAACGCTCTCGTCGACGCGTTCAACTACATACGTCTCGGCATGGCAGACGCCATAGTGGCAGGAGGAGCGGAAGCGGCTATCTACCCCGCGGGCGTGGGAGGCTTCAATTCGATGAAGGCGCTCTCCACGCGCAACGACACGCCTGAAACGGCATCTCGCCCCATGAGCGGCTCGCGCGACGGATTCGTGATTGGCGAGGGAGCTGCGGCTCTCGTGCTCGAGGAGCTGGAGCATGCCAAGGCTCGCGGTGCGAAAATCTATGCTGAAGTGGCTGGAGGCGGCCTGAGCGCCGATGCCTACCACATCACGGCTACACACCCCGAGGGACTCGGGGCAACTCTGGTGATGGAAAACGCCCTGCGTGACGCGGGGATGAAACCGGAGGATATCGACTACATCAACCTTCACGGCACATCGACCCCTGTGGGCGACCTCAGTGAGGCAAAGGCAATCAAGAAAGTGTTTGGCGACCACGCCTACAAGATGAACCTGAGCTCCACCAAGTCGATGACAGGCCATCTGCTCGGCGCCGCCGGCGCACTGGAGGCAATAATGACAGTGAAGGCTGTCACAGACGACATCGTGCCTCCCACCATCAACCACGAGGAGGGAGACAATGATCCCGAAATTGACTATGATATGAACTGGACATTCAACAAGGCGCAGAAACGCGAAATCAACGCGGCGCTTTCGAACACGTTCGGCTTCGGCGGACACAATGCCGCGCTTATCATAAAGAAATATAAAGACTGACCTTACCCTTAGGTCAGCACTACCCTACGCGGTCTCACCCACCCATGAGTGAGACCGCTTCTTTTTCCGCTTCATTCAGACAACCCTTCGAGCAGACAGACACATGGATAGCAGACAAGTGAGTAGATATATTTTAGCGATTGCTCTTACCCTGATCATAGCCGGTTGCTCCGGCAGTGGTTCACCGTATTTATATAAGGCTGATGCAATCATCGAAGAGCATCCCGATTCTGCGCTCTCAATACTTGTGAGCCATCCAATAGCAGACAATGCATCTGAATACGACAAGGCTTTTTATAGGCTGCTGCTAACTTATGCACGCTACAAGAACCAGGCCGATGAAAGCAACGATAGCGTCATCGGTCTGTCAGTGAATTACTTTATTGACCACGGGCACACAGAAGAAGCTGTCAAATCCCTTTTCATGGAAGGGACAATAAGGCTTAACGGCCAAGATTATGAAGGCGCGGCGGTCTCTTTTGCCACAGGAATGGATCTGGCCGAAGACGTAAAGGATTACTTTTGGAAAGGGAAATGCGCGCGAGGTCTGTTTAAGATTTTCCAGAATCTCATGAATGGGTCGGGTCAGGTAAAATATGCCGAGGAAGAATACAGAGCGTTCCAACGAAGCGGTAATGGGGACTGGCTCATTGTAGCAAGACTTGATCTGGCGATTGCTCATAACAACAAAGGGCTGCACAATAAGGCTGCCTCAGAAGCCGAAGAACTTGTAAAATCAGCGAAACTTACCAATAACACATCTCTGATGATTGAATCGCAGCATCTTAAGGCTGTGTCACTTTTCGCCGCCGGAGATCACATCGCCGCATTAAATGAATATATAGAATTATTTCAGATAGCAC
The DNA here is from genome assembly GCA_017626045.1 of Muribaculaceae bacterium. Taxonomy (GTDB): domain Bacteria; phylum Bacteroidota; class Bacteroidia; order Bacteroidales; family Muribaculaceae; genus Lepagella. Next base: position 21,289 of record JAGAJP010000005.1, read on the forward strand.
CGGAAACGTTTGACGACAGCGATATTGCAAACATATCAGTGGCATTGAATGAAACGGGCTCTGATCCGATCCATTCCGAAATTCGCGAATATATTGACAGCTGCCATAACGATCAGGACGACACCTCGTTTGAAAGTTTTGCGATGCAGGGCAACTTTAAAGAAGCTTACGAGAGTCTTGAAGTTTACCGAATGAAACAGGACAGCGTCTTATCGGTTGTACTGCGCAAGAATGTCACGGAATCAGTTGAACGCTATCATGACAATCGGAAACTTAAGATAAAAAGCGATGCCCAGATAGAGCGACTCAAATGGGCACTCGCTGTAGTTTTGCTACTTGCGGGTGCCGTGATAACCGCCATGATATTCCGGAGACGGATTGAAGAGGAACGCTTTAGCCGCGAAGCGCTTATTAAAGATGCGGAATGTATTAAATCTGACCTTTTGCGCCAATTAAAAGACAATCGCACTCTTTCGGCTTCTCTTGAAGATTCTTTCAGAAAACGCCATGCAGTCATGGAGTCTTTGTGTTCGGCATACTATGTTGAATCCCAAAACAAGACAGACGAAAACAAGAACAAGTCAGACAAAAACGACATCAAGACAGACCGGAATAAAAACAAGACTGAGGGAAATAAAATCAAGTCAGAAATCAGCAGCATCATTGATAATTTTCGCAATGATGTCCCGTATGATGAACTGGAAGAATCTGCAAATAGGTGTAGTGGAAACTTGATAACTTCGTTGAAAAAAGACTTCCCCGAAACAGGGGAACGAGAATTGCGATTGTTCATATATTTTGTGATTGGCTTCAGCACACGCACGATATCCATTCTGTTTGATGAAAAGATTGAGAATATCTATAATCGAAAATCTCGGCTTAAAAAGAAAATAAATGCCTCCGACTCTCCCCGAAAGGAAGAATATCTTTCATTTTTATGAAAATTTTCTTAAAAATTTCATCTATCTTCTCCGAGAAAGGCATTCTCTCAATTCGCTAATTGTCAAGCCATCTCATCAGAATTAAAGATGTGATAGATTTTGAAAATCTATCACATCTTTAATTTGTTAAATATCAAGTTATTGACAATACCTCAAATCCGCTCGTGATAGGTCATTTTTATGCAAAAGCACTTTGCTCGTCATATAAAAAGCATTAATTTTGCGCCATCATAAAAATATATGACAATGAAAATATTTAAAATTTTATCAACCTCGATTTTGGTAGCCATGTGCACATTTGGTGCAATTGCAGAACCATCGACCACACAGCCCCAGAAGCCGAAAGGCAAGAGCGGAGGAGCCGTGCTTCACACAGTCTATAAGTCGCACATTGATAAACGGGCTCCGTCACGAATCCAAATTGGAATAGAATATTCCGATGGACAAATTGTAATGTATTCTGAAAATGAAGAAGAATGCCTTTCTTTAGAAATCAGCAACTGCAACAGCGGGGAAGCCATCGTGATTCCTGACATATACAGTGGAGAATCCCGGGAAGTCGACCTGAATTGCGGTCAATACAATTTAACGGCGACAAATACGGAAGGGACATCATACGCAGGCATGATGGAAGTGGATTATTATTAAGGCATAATAGAGCGATTATGCCGATGTAAAATTCTCCGTGAAAGACATCGTTCGCCTGCCACATAATTTCACAACGATTTTTTGATTTCTCGTAATGAAGTTTATATAAACATCATAACTGGCAACGGAAGTCGACATCCGCAGCCGGAACCGGCCATTGCCGGTATATGCAATGGCTTCCCGCAATGGGAAGAGAGTGTTTTTTACAATCAGTTTCTCTTGTTCAGAACTGAACATGTAAAAAGGATCATCAGAAGAATGAACATGGGAACTGATACATCATTTAATTTAAAACCGAAGTATATGGATAATAAGTTAAGTCGCATCGCGACTTTTATCGAAAGTCTTCCTAATGACGAAGCTATCGGGGACTGCCAGTCTACTCTATTGGCAACAACCATGATGTCAATGGGTGCAGGTAGCAAGAACGGAGGTGGGTGTACCAACAATGACAGTAATTGCAAAAAAAGCTCAAATTCAGGAGTCTGCAAGAATTATAATGGATTCTGCGATGATTCCACTAACGGCAAGGATTGTCTTGTCTCTGCTGATCCTGCTCCAGGACCCGCTATATTAAACCCGATTCCTGGACAACCGGCTGTCCCCTGATTGAATGCATTCTGACTGACATATGTCTTTAACAACCACTTAACTGAAAATCAACAGAACATCGGGGTTATACGTTAACATAACCCTGATGTTAAAAGGGATGAACAGACATGAATGGCTTTCGCCTTATGGAATGAAAACGACCTCCATCCGGAAGATTTTGTTTCAATGTGTCTAAATGCTGATTATAAACACGAAGTATCGGAAATCCTCACTTCACAACACAAATGTTTTAGAATGAAAAAAAGCATATTTAATTCATCGATATCAATCGACGATCGACATACATTGCTATACAATTCTTTTTCCGGAAGATTCATTACAGTAAAAGACAGAGTCTTCGATATTGACTCATTGACTACAGATGAGTTAAGAATCAAACATCCAATTCTATGTAATCAGATGCTTGAGGCCGGCATGCTGGTTGCAGATAATATGAATGAACTTGAAGAGCTTGAGAAAAGAATTATGGATGGAGATGACAACAGTGAAGAATTCATTCTTCATGTCAATCCCACACTCGACTGCAATTTCAATTGTTGGTATTGCTATGAAAACCATGTTTCAGGCTCACGAATGTCGGATACGGTAATATCGTCAATTGAAAAACTAATCTTGACAATATTGAGAAAACCGGAGATAAAGTCTTTCCAGTTATGTTTCTTTGGGGGCGAACCGTTGATGCATTTCAAGGAATCAGCCATGCGGCTGATTGATTACACCTCCAATTTATGCAAAGGATTGAACAAAAATCTTTCAATACAGTTTACATCAAATGGATCTTTGATAAGCAAGTCCATTATTGAATACCTGTCTCAGTTCGACTGTTCATTCCAGATTACTCTTGACGGTCATAGGGAAGAGCATGACAAGACAAGAAATTTCAAAAACGGCAAGGAGAGCTATGACATGATTGTCGGCAATATACTGAGACTGTGCAATGCGGGAATAGATGTCATCGCAAGAGTCAACTATACGGCAAATAATGTAAACGGCGTCATTGACATTCTGAATGACTTTGACATTGTTGATGAAGATGCCCACACACGCCTCAGATTCGATTTCCAGAGAATTTGGCAAGACAGGACCGACAGAGATGACGAGACAGAATCGTCAATGAAGTCGATCAGGGAATCCTTTCGAAATGCCGGTTTTACGGTATTGGCAAACTATATACCACACGATGTGGGACAATCATGTTATGGAGACAAAGTCAACCACGCACTGATTAATTACAATGGAGATGTATTCGGCTGTACGGCCAGAGATTTTAGCCAAAGAAACAGAATCGGTGTCCTTGACCAAGACGGCGTCATCAGATATGACGAGCACAAACTGTCGCGCCGTAATAACGCAAAACTGCACAAAAAAGTATGCCGCAAATGCCGTATCGCGCCAATATGCGGAGGAGGCTGCAAGCAAGTTGCCTTTGAATCAATGGACAACGACCGCTGCACCATGGGATACAATGAAATTGACATAAACGGGATTATCACGGATATTTTTGAATACAGCTACGGACTCATTACAGGATGAAAAGAAAGATATTAACCGGATGCATTGCCGCCAGTCTGATTGCACTACATTCATTTATGGGCGAAGCCGCTGCCGACGACTCCATTCCGGCTACCGAACTGAAGGAATTGGAGGTGGTGGCCGAGAGAGCGTGGATTGGGGAGGACGGAACCATGAACTTCATTCCCACTCGAAATGAAAAGAAACTTTCAAACAGTCCCGGATCC
>JAGAJP010000034.1 GCA_017626045.1 Muribaculaceae bacterium
CATCCGTACGCTCTAAACGTACTATCTCGAATAGTTCGTCCATCCCTTCGGGGAGGCACATCCATATTGCATCTGAAGTCTTCATACTGCAAATTTAACACTTTCTCGAAAAATCCATGCACTGAAAATTCGGCTTGACCCAAAAACAAGTGCCAGAAATATGCTTTGCAGTGGGGTTCAATGACTTGCCGCATTTTATTCGTGTGTTCACTTCTACCTATGGAGTATCCCCGACAAAATTCCGTAAGACATAACAAATCAGCCGACCATGAATTTGCTGTCATGGCCAGCTGATTATTTTAGATGGTCTCTATATTCGCCGGTAGATCATTTCATGTTTGTTGTGAAGAATGCAGCAATCTGGTTGAACGGTATCTTTTCGAGATTGTCGTAGAGGTCGCAATGGTTGGCGTCGGCAACGATAAGAAGCTCTTTGTTATTGCCATGCAGTTTTGAGAAAGCAGTTTTGCCCATATAGAGCGAATGGGCCTTCTCGCCATGCACGACCATTACTGCGTTGCGTATCTCACCTGCGCGGGTAAGTAATGGAAAATTGATAAACGGGAGGTTGGATGTGAAGTTCCAGCCGTCGGTAGAGTTGCCTGACCGAGGATGAAATCCGCGCGGAGTCTTGTAGTAGTCGTAATATTCTTTTACAAACTGCGGAGCATCGGCAGGAAGCGGGTCTACTACACCTCCGGCACGTTTATAGAAACCGTTGCGGTAATCCTCGGTGCGCTGTGCGGTCATTGCCTCCAGCATCTTGTAGCGAGCATCCGGATTGTCGTTGGCATCAAAATAACCGTTGGAGGTGCATCGGCTGATGTCGTACATTGTAGAAGCTACCGTGGCTTTAATACGAGGGTCGTTAGCGGCGGCATTGATGGCGAAACCTCCGAAACCGCAAATGCCGAGTATGCCTATGCGGTCGGCATCCACATCAGGCTGAACCGAAAGGAAATCAACGGCCGCCGAGAAGTCCTCGGTGTTGATGTCGGGCGAGGCTACGCGACGGGGCATACCTCCGCTCTCTCCGGTAAAAGAGGGGTCGAAGGCGATGGTCAGGAATCCGCGCTCTGCAAGCTGCTGGGCATACAGACCGCTCGACTGCTCTTTGACTGCTCCGAACGGGCCGCTTATGGCGATTGCCGGCAGTTTTCCTTCGGCATTTTTAGGTTTATACATATCTGCGGCAAGAGTCACGCCATAGCGGTTGACGAATGTCACCTTATGGTGGTCAACTTTTTCGCTTTTGGGGAATGTCTTGTCCCACTCCTGCGTCAGTTGCAGTTGCTCAATGGGAGCAAGGGACTTGTCGGTGTTTGGATTGTTCATATTTGGGGAATTATTGTTTTGAGCGTATGAGTTGATGATTATTGAACCAATCATCACTAATGTATATATCTGTCTGTTCATTTTGATTCGAGTTTGTTATTTACGAGTGCAAAATTACATATAGTCGAGACATCGTGCTTACCACTATTATGGGGATGCCTACCATTATTCATGATTATCGTTAAAATATGGACTTTTATGATTAAATTTGCGGCATGAAAGCTATAGAAACAATCAAATTAGACTCCATAGACTCCTATAACCGTATATACGGACTTACGACGTATCATCCGCTTGTGACGGTCATTGACCTGAAGAAAGCTACAAAACGCTTTGACAGACTTAGGATGGTCTACGGCGTATATGCCCTGTTCCTGAAGAATGGGGTAAACTGCTCTTTGAAATACGGAAGGGAATATTACGATTATCAGGAAGGCACAGTGGTATGTTTTTCACCGGGTCAGGTGATTGATGTCGACAGCACCGGAGAGCCGCTTGCGCCGGATGTGTTCGGGCTGATGTTTCATTCAGACCTCATATTCGGCACACCGCTTGCTGAAAAAATCAGCAAGTTCGGTTATTTCCGCTATTCTCAGAAAGAGGCATTGCATCTGTCGGAGAATGAGAGGGCAATATTTACTGATTGTCTCGACAAAATCAGGGAGGAGGTCGAACATCCTGTCGACACGCATTCCGCAGCCCTCATATCGGCGAATATACAGGTCCTTCTCGAGTATCTCAGCCGCTTCTATGACCGACAGTTCATAACCCGCCATCGTGTCAACTCATCGGTGGTAGCCAATTTTGAAAAGGAACTGGCAGAGATATATTCCGAGGGAAACGGGTTGACAGAGATCCCGAAAGTATCGTACTTTGCTGAGAAAGCGAATCTTTCACCCGGTTATTTCGGCGACCTTATAAAACGGGAAACCGGAAGCACGCCACAGGAAATCATATCATTGAGGCTCATAGCCGAAGCGAAACGCCGTCTCGCCGCCACAGACCATGACATAAGTGTCATAGCCTACGATCTCGGTTTCCAGTATCCGCAGCATTTATCGCGGCTCTTCAAGCGGCTAACTGGCAAAAGCCCGAGCGCGTTCAGAAACGAATTCTATTCCAATAATTGAAAAGATATGACCCCACAAGAATATAACGCCTATATTGCAGAGCACGGTACAGTGATTAACGCGGTTCGATGACATTCAAGCCAATACGCATCGGCAAGGATGTGCGGATCGGAGCTAACGTAACCATTACTCCGGGCGTGACGATAGGCGACGGCGCGATAATTGCGGCTGGCGCTGTAGTGACAAAAGATGTGGAGCCGCGCACTGTCGTCGGTGGCGTTCCCGCAAAATTCATCAAGAAAATATAAAAAACATCGAATTATGAGACCGTATATTATTTGCCACATGATGCAGTCAATCGACGGACGCATTGCCTGCGACATGGTGGACAAAATCAGCGGTGATGAGTATTACACCGCCCTTGACGCTCTTGAATGTAATGCCTTCATCGAGGGAAAACATTCGTATCAGATACATTGCTGTGGCTTTGATGATTTTATATCAAAACCTTCTTCAAACATAGATGCAGAGAAATTTCATGTCGCATCCAAGTCGGACAAGTACAACATTTCCATAGATACAAAAGGAACACTAAAATGGGACAACTGCGACAATAACGGTCGAATCTGCATCGTCAGTGAACAGGTATCACCCGATTATTTGACATATCTGGAACAACTCGACATATCCTACATTGCAACTGGTAAAGAGTCTGTCAATCTGCCCCGTGCAATGGAAATACTTGCATCGGAGTTCGAAGTAAAAAGAGTCGCTGTCGTGGGAGGTGGTAAAATCAACGGAGCGTTTATGACAGCCGGACTTGTAAATGAGTTGAGTGCCATGATAGCCCCCGGTATTGACGGTAGAATCGGACAACCCGCCTTATTCGATTTCAACTGTAATGATAAAGACTACATACCCGTAAAGGTGAAAATCAAGGAGATTAAGACATTCCCCAACGATGTTATCTGGATAAGATACATATTCTGATTAAGTAGCTAAGAAAAATTAATGATATGATAAATGCGAGTTAAAATTGAGTCAACCTGGCTGCGGAGCGAAGGAGCTTAGCGAGCTAAGCGACTGAGCGACAATGCCGGGATGGCCGATTTTAGCCGCAGTTATCATATCAAGGCCTTCAAGGCTACTTTATACATATGTCGTTTAATTTTTCTTAGCTACTTATAATTAAAATGAACAGATTACTTCTTATCGCAACAGTGCTGTTCACGGTTCTGTCGTTTCCTTCCTGCAAGGAAGACGACCCTACACCCATGGTATGGGAGTTCTCCAACTATGACCGAGAGGCTATCTCGGCTGTATATTCTCCTGATTACGTCAATCAGGTGGCAATCGTCGCTTCCCCCGAGTATAGCGGTGACATCACTCTGAAATGCACCAACTACTCACAGCTGACGCTCAATGCAAATAACGCTGACGGTACTTTCAAAAAATGAAAGCCCCCAAATCACGACGAATTGTCGTAATGTCATCTCTTGCCTTACAATTGTCGGTATCATCCTGTGTAACCATACGATAGTATTGCTGTGACTTGATATTGGCGCCAAGCTGCAATATACTTACCCCGCTTCCCGTAAGAACAGCGCGCTCAGGGTAAGTTTTTTCTTTTTATATGACTCTTCCATTCAATTTTTACAAGGAAGAAATCCATCTTTCGATGTCGTTGACGGATGCGCCGTTCAAGCGTCTGCCTTTAACGAAGTCGAGTGTAGGATAATCGGCTTTGAGCTGCCGGACGCGCAAATTACTTCTTAGGAGCGATGAATGAAAGAACCATCGGCATAGGCATCGCCCCGTATTGGAGATTGAATCCGAAGGTAAGTGTCTTGTCGGCAAAACTGCCATGTGCCGTTCCTGAATATTTTTTGCCGTTATCGTTTCCACTAAACTCTGTGCTCGCAAGGGTATATGCTCCGTTGTTGCCGTACACCTTCATACCGGAGATATTGATAGACTGCACTTTCATGGGAGGCACCCCAAATTCCGATATGATGACGTTTACGGTCGCGTCATCAGTAGCATTGACCGATAAAGTTATGTTCTCGTACTTGAATTCGCTGTTCATGACAGTGCAGGTCATGTCTCCGGTGTAGATACCTTCGATGTTTTTGGCAGCGGGAATTGCCGGTTCCTCCTTTTCATCAGAACAGGATGTTGTGATTGTCATAATGCCGAGGGCCAGCATCATAGTTGCCAAAATTGATTTGATTCTTTTCATTGTGATAAGTAATTGGAAAAAATAATTTATACAAGATTTCATCTCTCAAAAAAAAGTTAACGCATGAATAATAATTTATAGCTCAGTCCCATCGATTCAGTGATTTATTCTTGTAAAAAACTGTTTCAATTTTGTTATGCCTTCGGCTCCGAGTATTGTAAGTCCTCCGTATTGAAATGTTTTTGCCATGCCGAAAAACATGACCCATAGCACGCTTTTTATTCCGGCGCTGACAGGAAGAGCAATCTGTGCAAACGATATTATATAACACGGTATACACAAGGAGAGGATGATGACACCGGTACGGAAAGACATCCTTGCAAGTAAATTTCTGATATTCATATCATCATCCCGATATTGATACACATGTAGTCAATGATGACCGTTGCAAAAGGCAATATTGATGTCGCTGCGACACCTGAGCCGATTATTTTCAGGTGCTTTTGCCATTTTTCTGAAAATATAAGCACGGGATTCATGCTTCCATGAAAAATAATGAATAGTACCAGAGCAAGCCCCGATATGCTCATTATGACCTTACGGCATATTGAAGAATTATAAAAGCCCATATATTGAATATTCATTTTTGAATTAACCGCTGCAAAGGTAAATGGATATTCATGATTATGGCTTAAGTTTTCCTTAAGATTAGTCCGGGTCTATCGGGACTTTCAGACAGCTCACAGTTCCATTGATGTCTATTTCGAATGAAAAGTGAGTTACACTCAGTTTTGAGGAAACTTCGATATACCCGGGGGAGGCTGCCGGTAAAAGCATTTGCAGAGTGCTGTCCATATATCCTCGGAATTTGTCAGGATGCCCGCATATTTCATAAATAAAAGGATCCAGTCGCATGCGTGCCTCAAGCCCAATATGCCTGAGTTCTTCTTCGTGACTTGACACCCAATCAGCTATAAGGGCGCGGAGGTTGAAGATGTAATGGTCGCAGTCCGGTTCCTCATGGTAACACAAACCTACGCCTCGAAAGGTTTCGATAGGATGTGACACTTCAAATTTCAACTTGCGCCTTATGGAATTCAAATGAACGTCGATAGTACCCGTATCATATTGAAAACGAGTGCCCCAGACGGCTTCAATGATTTCATCTCTGGTACATATTCTGCCACTGTTGCTTACAAGGAAATACAGCAAATCGAATTCAAGACGGGTCAGCCTTGCTGTCTGCATTTTATAACTCGCTGTCTGTAAATTACGATTCAATCTGATTTGCATGCTAAATGTATTATATTCCCACCATGTCCGACTTTGATAAACACTTCTGCAATGCTGCGAGAGCGTGTGGTTAGGGTGGCACGGGTCACGAGGCACTCAATTAGACTGCAAAAGTACGAAAAAGTTTTGAAAGTTTCTACCCCGAGACAATGATTTTGAGATTCTCGGTTTCTCACGAGGTGCAGAAAGGTATATTTGAGAGACAGCCTACGATTAAGGATTAGAGGCTTTAAAGTGGAAAAACTTTGTTCCCCCTGCAACAATTCCGGTAACCCTGTTTATTGGTATGAACTCCCACGACCATGCGCTTTTATAATTTAATTCTCTGTCTGATGGCTGCAATGAATCCTTCAGCATCTTCAGGATTGAAATAGATTGGAAAAACGCTTTTGATCCATGAACGATTGAAAGTGATCAATACTCCATTCTCGGAATATAATTCCTCTCCTTTTGAATTGAGGATGACCGGAAATAGCGCAAATTCTTTCTCTGCCTGCTTGAGAGTTACCGCTTTTATTCTTTTTATCTCTGTAATTGGATAGCACACCTCGCGATGTCCCTTGTATTTGCATTTCAAGATATTATCGGATGTTAATTCCAGATAACTTTCTTTTACCAATCTTCTCAGATACGCAATTCCTATGGCCATTGGGATGACGGAGAAAGGCAAAACAATAAGACTATACCATACTCCTGAGGCATTGCAAATATAGCCGATGATGACAATTGTCAGAACAATAAACACCGACAATGTTATAACGTTATCCTTTATTGCCTTCTTTGAGAAGGAGCATTTGAACTTAAGATTACCTGAGTGCGGCAAATCATTCAGATGTTCCTTGCTATTGTTGTTTACCATATCTTTAATCATCTAATTTATTAGGAAGAGTCGAGTAAATTTTGAGTATCAAGGTTTTGTCCAGGCTATTGATTGAAAAGCAACCGCTCTCTATCCGGCAGTTGACCCTCGGTGCCATTATCACGGAGTCGTTGAACACGAAACCTATCCTTTTACCGATTCTGTTTTCCGTTGCATCGGCCCATTTCTGCACCATGTCACCTTTCACTTTGCCTTCAATCACAAACATATCGGGACATGAGAAGGTATCGAGAGTTACGACATCGAAATCTTCCGCCGTAACAATCGCTTTACCCTCAATCCTGTTTTCAGGCACATCTGCCACCGGATACCAGCCGTTGACCCGATGCGCCAGTGAACAGGCTGCGAGTATAATAGCAAAAAAGATTGCCGAAAACAATCGGGGAAAGCGTGAAAGCAAGTGACGGTAGCGCATACAATGTAAATCGTAAGGTGCATAATAAGTATTAGTCATCGAATGCATGAATATAGCCCTCAATTCAAGACTATCACGACGTATGGGCGACAAATCTCAGATATGGCAAGTTATTATTTATATGAGAATTGTGCTATCGCGCGGATGTCGGTCGAGGACGCGCCAATCAGGGCTTTGAATTTGCCCGGCTCGGCAATCCATTCATGTCTGGAATCATCAAAGAATTTGAGGTCGTTCGGTGTTATCGTGAAAGACACATCTTTTGTCTCGCCCGGGGCAAGCGTGACTTTGCGGAAGCCCTTTAGTTCTTTCACCGGACGCGGCAGAGAGGATTCTTCATCCTTGATGTAGAGTTGGACTGTTTCCTTGCCCTCGACATTGCCGGTATTTGTGACAGGTATTGTCACTGTGATTGTTCCGTTTTCTGTCATATTCTTGGAGGAGAGAACAGCTTTGCCATATTTGAAGGCAGTGTAGCTCAATCCGTAGCCAAATGGAAACAGCGCCGGGATATTCTTGGTGTCGTGCCAACGGTAGCCGACGAGAATATCTTCAAGATATTCCTGCTGTGGCTCTTTGCCGGCACTCACATCGGCCCCTTTGAGGTCGGCGGCGGCATTCCCCGCTTCGGTGCCTTCCACTCCCGGGTATGAGATCGCGCCGAAATGGTGCGCCCCGTTGTCTTCGAGTTTCTTAGGAAACGAAAACGGTAGTTTACCGCTCGGATTCACCTTACCTGAAATCACATCAGCCATCGACGGACCGATCATTGTGCCGAGATACCAGCTTTGCAACACTGCCGGAACCTTGTCGAGCCAGGGCATCGCATAGGCGTTGCCGGTGATGTTTGCCACTATCAGGTTGGGATTGGCGGCTGCAAGTTCTTCAATCAGCCGGTCTTGATTCCATGGCAGATTATACTCCCTGCGGTCTGTAGACTCGCAGTCCTGAAAAGCATTTTTATTAAGGCCCCCGATATAGATGACCACATCGGCGTCTTTGGCCATAGCCACGGCTTCGCGGCGCAAAGAGTCAAGTATGGCATCGGGTATAATATCCTCGGAGCCATACATGGGGCGCCCGGCGCGATATCCCTCGGCATATCTCACACCGTTGCCATAAATCCCTCGAATTGCCTCCAATGGAGTGAACATATCCTTCACTTTCAGTTCCGACGAGCCGCCGCCGTCGGTAAGTTTGCGAACAGCGTTCTCGCCTACGACGAGAATATTGCTGTGCCTTGTCGGGTCGAGAGGAAGGATACCGTTGTTCTTCAGCAGCACTATTGCCTCATCGCCAATATGTTTGGCAGCCGCATAGTGCTCTGTAGTCGCTATTGAGCCGAAAGGTTTGTCGATATTCATGGACGTGCGGAATATCAGTCGCAGGATATTGCGAGCCTTGTCGTCAACTGTCGATTCTGGCACCTCTCCGCTCTTTATCATATTCAGGTAGGGATCGGCAAGATAATAGTCATTGTATCCGAACTTTGCATCCGAAGTCAGACCATTGGTATAGGAACCCATTTCGATGTCCAGACCGTTGAGAGCCGCCTGTCTTGTGTCATGGGCGCCGCCCCAGTCGGTGACGACGACTCCGTCAAATCCCCATTCTCCACGCAGAATGTCGTTGAGCAGACGTGAGTTATGACAACAGTGCTCATCCCATATCTTGTTATATGCGCCCATGATGCTCCAAGCCTTGCCGTCCTGCACTGCGCGCTTGAACGCCGGCAGATAAATCTCGTAGAGAGCGCGGTCGGAAAGCTTGACATTGATATTCCCGCGCCATTTCTCCTGATTGTTGAGCGCAAAGTGCTTCACACACGCAGCCACACCGTTCTTCTGGAGTTCCTGAATGTAAGGCACGACCATTTCGCCGGCGAGATAGGGATCCTCGCCCATATATTCGAAGTTCCTGCCATTAAGCGGAGTGCGATATATATTGACACCGGGCCCAAGAAGAATATCTTTCTCTCTATATCGAGCTTCCTCACCGATATTCTTGCCATATATTGCCGACATCTCGGGATTCCACGTCGCGGCAAGGGCTGTCAGAGTCGGAAAGGCTGTGCAGGAATCGTTTGTCCAGTGGGAATATCCCCAGTCGTTCCAGTTGATTTCGGCGCGTACCCCGTGAGGCCCGTCGCTCATCCAGATTTCAGGAATGCCAAGGCGACGCACGCCGGCAGATGAGAATTTTCCCTGTGCATGGCATAAAGCCACCTTTTCTTCGAGGGTCATTCGTGATAGTGCATCCTCGACTCGTTCTTCGATTGGACTGTTTTTGTCCAAATATACCGGTATGTCCGTGCGGGCAACCGCTGTAAGCGCACTTGCTGCCATAGCGGCAAGCAGATAATATGCAAGATTATTTATGTTTGACTTCATAATGATATGGGTTCTTAGAGTTTTACGGTTATTGAATTGCCTGTGTATCTTACTGACTTGCCCTTGGCGGTATAGGCATCCTTTACAGGGCCGGATGGGTCTACCGGCACTATATTGAATACTCGGCTCTCCTTCATGCCTTTGAATGAGCCGTTGCGCTTGCCTATGGTCAGTGTGTGTCTGCTGTCGTCGTAGGTCATGGGTATATTGGAGAATTCTCCTTTCTCATAATTATAGTTGCTTCCCTCATCCTCATAGAGGTTGAACTCTCCGTCGCGTCCGGCATAGACAAGGATTGTCATAGGCTCGTCGGAAGGCTGCGAGGCATACTGTATCTCTCCTCCCATCGGCACAATCGACCCGCCTCTAACATACAGTGGAATGCGCTCATAGGGCGCGTCGACATTCATGGTCTGACCTCCTTCGACAGTTTTGCCGGTATAGAAATCATACCATGTCTCACCTTCCGGGAAATATACCTCCCGGCTTCGGGCGCCGTATTTATAGACAGGTGCCACAAGAAACGCCGGACCAAACATATACTGGTCTTTGAGGTTGCGGGTATTGAGGTCTTTCGTGAAATCCATCACCATCGGGCGCATGATCGTATAATCATCAAACCAGGTTTTTCCCGCCAGAGAATAGATGTAAGGCATCATGCGGTAGCGTAGTTTTGTATAATCCACAATCGACTTATAGGCGGGATGGTCTTCGGGCGCGATGTTATAGACCTCGCGAAACGGCCATTGCCCATGGGCGCGAAACAATGGAGCGAAAGCCCCGAACTGATACCAGCGGGTGTTGAGCTCGCGCCATTCTTTCAAGTTTTCATTCTCAACGCCGGTCTTATTGTATTGCTTCTGAGCATCCACATAGCGGTCCTCTACACAGAATCCGCCGATATCCATTGTCCAGTAGGGTATTCCGCTCATTGCGAAATTAAGTCCGGCTGCAATCTGCGCCTCCATATCTTCCCATCGGGTGGCGATGTCGCCACTCCAGGTAGCAGTGGAATATCTCTGCAATCCCGAGAAGCCCGACCGAGTCAGCAGAAACACCCGCTTGTCGGGGTCGACGCCTCGCTGACCGTCATATATTGCCTCGGCGTTCATCAGTGCGTAGGCGTTGAAGTATTTGGTCGATGGCCCGAGAGCAGTCGGAGTGGAAAGGTCCTTACGGTATTGGATATCGGTGCAGTCGCGTATGTTGGGTTCGCTTGCGTCCATCCACCAAGCGTCTATGCCGAGCGGCATGTAGTGGTCGTTCATCTGGCTCCAGAAGAGTTTGCGGGCGTCGGGGGAGTAGGCGTCGTAGAAAGAACCGAGATAGCCGGGACCCACCCAGTCCTTGATGCTGTCGCGTATGGCGCCCTGATACATCCAGCCGTTGCGGTCGAATTCCTTGAAATGTTCGGTGGTGGCATAGAATTTTGGCCATACCGACACCATCACGTGAGCGTTTATGCTGTGGATTGAGTCAACCATTTGCTTTGGCCGCGGGAAGCGTACTGGGTCGAACTCATGGCTTCCCCATGCGTTTTCCGGCCAGTGCATCCAGTCGATGACGATATTGTCGAGAGGAATATTGCGCCTGCGGAACTCGGCGACGGTCGAAAGCACTTCTTCCCGTGTGTTGTATTTCTCTCGGCTCTGCCAGTAGCCCATCGCCCATTTGGGCATGATCGGCGACTTGCCGGTGAGAGTGCGGTAGCCTGAGATTACGTCGTCCATATTGTCGCCGTAGATGAAATAATAGTCTATCATGTCTTGCATCTCGCCCCACCACGACATCTGCTTTTTAGTTGCAGGGTCGGCGGGCGCATATACGCGCAGACCGCAGTATGACACGTCCCCGTTAGGCTCCCATTCAATCTTCAAAGGTGTCTTTTCTCCCTTTCTTAAGTTCACCGAAAACTTATAGCTGTTGGGGTTCCATGCAGTGCGCCAACGCGTGTCTACAACCTTTTCATCACCTATGTAAATTGTTTGATAGCCGGAGTAGTACATAATAAACTCGAAAAGCCCTGATTCCTCGGCCTCTATTTCACCCTCGAAAGTGACACGCGAGTTCCGGAAATTGAAGTCCTTGGGAGCGTTCACCACATGGCTGAGGTCGCCACGGATAAGATGCTCGAAATAGATTGCCGGCTCTTCACGCACAAGCTCAGTGCCGTTGGCTGCGAGATATGTCCCTGTCAGCGCTCCCTCTTTGCCGTTCTTGTCATAGAGCTTGAAGACATCGCCGAGCTGCTTGTAATCGTCCGGTCGCCCCCAGCGGCATAGGGAATAGCTGTCCCAGAGGATGCCGTAGTTGTCGGTTGAGACAATGAACGGAACCGATACTTTCGTATTATATTGGAAAAGTTCCTCGTTTTTGCTTTTGTAGTTGAATTCGTTTGCCTGATGCTGCCCGAGACCGTAAAGCCCTTCATTGTCGTTGAGTGATTCAAAGGTCTGCTGAACCGTATAGCCTGAGGTGCCCTCGACCGTTATAGGAGTAAACGACCTTCCGTTCTGATTCTCCTGAAGAATCTTCTTCCCGTATTTGTCAAAGAAAGAGACTGCTCCGGTTTTTTCTGACACCACGGCTTTGATTTCAGAGGTGATGACATTGACGCAGCCGTTGCCGTCGGTCACAGTAAACTTCGGTGTCCCCTTGACAGGAAGCACCACAAGGCTTGCATCTTCTGCAAACGTGTTGCCGGGAGTTGCCGAAACTCGGATTATTTTTTCATCGATTACCCTCAGTCGCACGTCACCGGAGGGTGTGCTGACAACAACACCGTCCTTTACGGTATTGTATCCTTCGGCAACTATGTTTTGCGTCAACATTGCCGACAGCAACAGCAGTATCATTCCTTTTGATTTCATTGGCTGATTTTCGGTTAATTCTAAAAAGTGCAGGTGAGAGCCTATCCCACCTTGCAAAATTAGTGAAAAATATCGAAACTAATCTACTAAATAAAATGAATTATTCCCCGGAATGGCATCATTTTCGGAAGAAGATGCCGTTCCGGGGAATGTTGTGTTTCAAGAATGACAGTTATTGTAACTGTTTTGTGTCAAGAGCCGCTTTTACAGACTTTACACGGATATAATTGTCGTAGTCGTTGTCTCCATAGTGTGTTGTCTCAAGTGTTGCCTTTGTGCCCGCAGGAAGGATAAGCTTGCCGTCAATCACTTTGAAGTTTTCAAATACGCCGATTCTGGCACTTGTCACTTCGGCACCCTGTTCGTCGCAGCCTATCAGCATCAGCGGCAGCATCAGATATTGCACGTCATGGGATTTCAGCCATGATTCAGTTACATCCAGATTGATATCTTTTGCAGCTTCGATTTCGCCCTTTACATCATACACGGATCTCACGCTGTTGGCAAATTCTTTAAACGACAGGCTGACAGGGCTCACAACCTTGAGATCCTCTCCAGGAGTAATCTCAATGGGCTGTCCGTCGAGCTTCTTGCCTGCTTCCTCGATCTTGGCACGATATTGCTCTGTAAGCTCATCAATCTGCGCCGATGCTTTTTTGTAGCTGGCTTCAGATTTCTGCGCCGATTCTTCGATTTTGTCACGCTGAGCCTCATAGTCGGCGTAGATTGCCGGCACCTCGCCAAACACCAGGCAGTTCTCGGAAGGAGCACTTCCGCCCGAACAAGCCGTCATGGCAACGACTCCCAACAGAGCCATCATTGTCTGCTTGAATCTTTTCATGGGTCTTTGAGTTTTTGATGTTATTAAATGAAGTTGTTTAGACAACTAATTGATATTCCCATAGGTCAGCGGATGATGCCGTTTTTCTTTATATACCCCTTCTCGATGGCTTTTATAATCAGATCTGCCACATTGACCGCCCCGAGTTTGGCAAACAGCGACTTGCGATGAGCTTCCACCGTATTTTCCGTAACGAACATAGCGGCCGCTATTTCTCGCGAGGTTTTACCTTGTGAAATCTGATACAGCACCTCCAACTCTCTTGTCGACGGATGCAGACTGCTGTCTCCCGCTGCCTTCAGCACCTTGTGCACTTCCTTGCAGTAGTAGTTGTTGCCGTTAAGTATTTCCTCAATAGCCGTTATGATCTCGCTGCCTTCGCCCGACTTATAGACAATTGCGTTCACATCTCTGGCAAGTAACTTGCGCAGAGTCCATATTTCATCATGTACGGTGCTCACGATTATGTGCGCCACAGGATTTCTGGCGCGAATCATCTCTATTAGCACAAAGCCGTCAAGGTCGGGCAATTCGAGGTCGATTATATAAAAATCGAAGTCTTTCCCGGCATCCAGTTGTGCCACGAGAGCCATTGCCGTGCTGAACTTAGTGACGTTATTGGCATCACGGCTGGCAAGAATGGCTGTCATGCCCTCCCTGACAAGGTCGTGGTCGTCAACAACGGCTATCTTCATTTTTGACAGTATTGATTGGTCATCCATAAGCGTTCGAAAAATTGCATACTTTTCCGTATGCAAAGTTACCCCACTTATGAATGCCCGTCAATTACGGATTCCCGTAGTTTTTCATGTTTTTTGAGGTGTGGAGGGTTAAAAAATCACCTCTAATTTGACTTCGGTACCTCCAGACTCACAAGTTTCGACCGAAACCGTCCCGCCAATTGCATTTGCCCGGCGGCGGATGGATTCAAGACCGATTCCTTTTTTCCCGGAGGAGGCTCTATGCTGATATGAGCCGTTGTCACTGATGACCGTTTCTAATTTTTCTTTCGTCAATATCAGCCTTACATTAATTTCTTCGGCACCGGAATGCTTCACCGCGTTTCCTACCGCTTCCTGCACAATGCGATATACCTCCAGGGAAATATCGTCTGCCACACTGCTCCAATCAGAGTCAATGGCTGAAGAGTCATAAATAAAGGCAATCTTGCCGTTATTGGCGTCTGCTTGCTTTGAGACGAAGAATCTCACGACCTCATCTAATGAGGCGTAAGAAAACTCCGGCGGCATAAGTTCATGGGATATGCGGCGCACCGACTCGCGACAGGTGTCAATCATCGATGCCGTGCTGTCGGCGGGTTTCCCGGCGCTGATGTTCATTTGAATGGCAAGAAGGTCATTGCATACGCCATCGTGAAGTTCCCGCGCCATTCTCTGTCGTTCGCTTTCAAGTCCCTCTATATACTGTTGGGTGAGCTGCCTGCCTATGTCGGCACGAATTTTTGCAAATTCCATTTCTCGTTGCATGCGACGACGTTTTTGGCGGGTCGCATAAACCACAAAGACAATTGCTCCTATCAGCAATAAGGCGAGTGCGGCAAAAAGCCACATCAAAATGTTGTTCCTTTTGGCTTCGCTCTGCGCGAGGGCGAGCTGGGTTTCTTTTGTTTCATATTTTATGGTCAGATCCCGCAGGCTCTCGGCTTTTTCCTGTGCCCATAGCGTATCTCTCATCTCGTTGCTCTGCAAGAGAGTGTTATAGGCATTCTTATAGTCGCCAAGATCTGCATAGGCAAGATGCAAATTATTGTAACAGTCGAATTTCACAAACGGCAGGTTGTCAATTCCCTCTAATCCGAGAATCTTGTCAAACCATACGATAGCACCCTTATTATCCTTGTTTTTCAGACAGATTGAGCATTCCGCCTGATAATAAGCCATTTTGGATGTCATGGAGGTGATTTCGGGCATCAGCCTCCGGCATTTCTGACGCCAGGAGTCGGCTTTGCCTTTGTTGCCGCTGCGGTCTGAGAGCAACATCGTGTATGCCGCAGCCCGAAACGCCGCGTCGTTGCTGCCACTCTCAATAGAGTTCTGATATGCGAGGTCCTGATATTTCATAGCTCGGTCTAAGTCTCCACATCCTGTGAGAACTGAGCCTGCCACACCATAAATAACACCTTTCAGTTCCGGGTCATTACTTTTGGCAATCCAATCACCCGCCAATGTGGCATTCCGCCCGGCTTCATCCTTGTTCTGCATGTCAAGGTTCAGCACTGAAAGATTGATGTAGAGCGAGGCTATTTCCTCTATGGCTTCCTGATCCGGGTTCTCACGGAACTTCCCGGACGTAATGATTGACAGCGCAGTCTCGTATCTTTGCATTGCCTCGTCGACGCGGCCCAAAGAACGGAGAAACACGCCTTGAGCGGCATTTGTCCCGACAATCTGGGTGGGGTCGCCAATTTTATCTGCCAGCGATATCGCCCTTTCTCCTACGATTGCCGCAGAGTCGGTGCGGCCTATGCTGTGCAGACTGTCAGCGGTTTCCCGAAGACGGCCTATCTCCTCGATATCATTGGCAGAAGCGAATGATATCACTGATGTTATAGTCAAGAATAAAGATACAAAGATAGTTCTCATATTGAAGGTATATTAAGCTGTTATGCCATGCCTCGCAAGTGGCACGACCGGCATGTGAAAAAACTTCAATTGCAAATTTATAAAATTAATATGATAAATCCTACAAAATGGCATAAAGTGTCGTGATGTATATTCCGATATTTGCGTTGCGCAATAGTGCGGCTTGAACTGATATCGTGGGAATATGGAATAAAATTTGTAATTTTGCAGTTGAAACCAATTTCAGAGCAATGAAATATAGAATCCAGATTACAGCCGTTTTATTCGCAATTATTTTTTCTGCTCTTGACATATCAGGAACCGAAAACGCTGATACGGCAAAAGTCCTGAACGAGGTAGTTGTGACCGGCACAAACAATTCGGTATCTCAGAAATTGCTGCCATACACTGTCTCGGTCGTCGGCAACCGACAGCTCGAGGCCACCGGACAGACACAGGTGCTGTCTGCAATATCAGGTATGGTGCCGAGCCTGTTTGTGTCGCAGCGAAGCATCTTCGGTTTCGGCGTGAGCAACGGCGGTTCGGGCCATATCAAGCTTCGCGGTGTGGGAGGCGACAGGGCAAGCGCGGTGTTGATGATGGTTGACGGTCAGCCGCAGTTCGCCGGAATATATTCACATCATATCGCCGACTTTTACGACAAGGAATATGTGGAGAGGGTAGAGGTGTTGCGTGGACCCGGTTCCGTGCTCTACGGCTCAAACGCAATGGCAGGCACAATCAATGTCATAACAAAAAATGCAACTGCCGACGGTGTGCACACCACACTCCAGTCCCAATACGGCTCTTATAACACCTGGCTTTCCTCCTTGACCAATACAGTTCGCTACGGCAAGTTCTCATCACTTCTTTCATTGTCGTATAACCGCACCGACGGCAATGTTGACAATTTCGATTTCAAGCAGGCTGACGGCTATGCCAAGATAGGATACGATTTCTCCGACAGATGGAAGGCGTATATCGACTACACGCTGATGAATTTCCGTGGCAACGACCCTATATATCCCACATTGTCCGATCCGGAGTCCACGGACATATATCGTCAGAATATCATCCGAGGAGAAGCCGCAGTCACTGTCACAAACTCATACGGCCCGGTTTCAGGTTCTGCCAGGATATATTACAACTACGGCAACCATTTCGTGGATGACCCGAGGCATTTCCACAGCACCGACGACCGTCTGGGTGTAATACTCTACGAGAATTTCAATCCGTGGAAAGG
Organism: Muribaculaceae bacterium; assembly: GCA_017626045.1. GTDB lineage: Bacteria > Bacteroidota > Bacteroidia > Bacteroidales > Muribaculaceae > Lepagella. The sequence continues at coordinate 17,099 of JAGAJP010000034.1, forward strand.
TGCGTCCGCTACCGTAGGTTTTGATTTTGACTCATATTCAGGCGAAATTCCGGTGTCGGGAGGCAACAGCCACACCGAAGGCTCCATGAGCACTATCTCGCGGAAAACCATAGTGGAGTATTCCCCATATCTTACCCTCTCGCAGATGTTTCTTGACAATCTGATAAATATCAACGGAGGCCTGCGTATGGCGAACAGTGATAAGTTCGACACACAGTGGATTCCGCAGTTCGGATTTGCCATCAATCCCGGACTCGGCTGGACAGTAAAAGGTAACCTTGCAATGGGCTATCGCAATCCGTCATTCCGTGAGCTCTATCTGTATCGCATGGCAAATCCCGATTTACAGTCTGAAAAGATGATGAACTATGAAGTTTCAGTCAGCAAATCCTTCTCCCGCTATTTTTCAGCCGAAATCACAGGCTATTACAGCAAGGGCGACAACATGATTCAGACTGTTGACCAGAAGAATCAGAACACAGGCAGATTCATAAACAAAGGCATCGAACTGTCCGCCAATAGTCATCCGCTCGACAACCTATGGCTAACCGCCACCTACAGTTATCTTCATACCTCGCTCAGCAATCTTGTCGGCGCGCCGAAAAACCAGTATTATCTCGGAGTGGAGTGGAAGCCGTGGCGATTCCTCGGCATAGGAGCAGACTTGAAAGGTGTGGGCGGACTGTATGTAGCCGACAATATCAAGCATCAGGACTATGCTCTTGTAAACCTGAAGATCACATGGGATATCTGCCGCTATGTATCCGTATTCACCAGACTTGAAAACATCACCGATGCCCGCTATATGATAAACCGAGGCTATGAAATGCCCGGCTTCACAGCAATGGGCGGCCTCAAAGTCAGATTCTGACGCCCCCTTCGCCGCCCTGTCCATGAACTGCCTCACTCACCAATCGCGGTTTTGAGCTTCTATCTTTCTTTTGAAGGAGTCTTGCTGCGATTCTTCATTTCGATTCGGCTTGCGATTTGCAGTCAGAAAGGATTCGGCTTCCGCCTTATCAGTTCTTAAGAGCCAATCTAATATCTGCAGGAAGGGTGGTTATGGTGGCGGCGAGCTTATTCATCTCGAGACAGGCTGCGCGAGAGAGAGATTGGGGTAGAGGAGGGTTGACGGGGGTGAGGATAAGCAGGTTGCCGTTGGTACAACGCGCAAAATCGTTGCCGGATGGTTTTTGTCGTTCGTCAAATATTTCGTTGGATATCAGAATTATTCTACCTTCGATTCCCTCGGCAATTTTTCTGATTTCTTTTTCCTCTCGGCTTATGAAGGGGGATACAAGCACGCCTCCGTTTGACACGACATGCATCCATTTCTCGCGGTTGGCATCTTTTGTGGCAGCTGAGTCAGCGCGATGAATCACCACTTGCTCTTTGAAGGGGTTGTTTAGAAGGTGCATGTTGCCGTAGGCGTTGAATTGGAGATTGCCGATGGTTATGGAATTTATCTTGCTGAAATATTGGGGGAATGCCCGTCTGACAGCAAGCCTATAGGGATTTTCCCTGAGATGTCTGTAGATAGTATCGAGATTTCGGGAGCTGTTTATGATCTGGTCGTTGAAACCGAGTTCGAATAGTCGTGAGGTTTGCGCTAATTCGGCCGCCTTTAATTTGAATCGGGCCAATTTTCTGCCTATGGCCTCGTCAAGTCTGTCGGTAGCAGCGATTATCATGTGAAGGTGATCGGGCATGAGGGCATATTGGAAGAGGCTGATGGCTGGATGAATATCGGGAATCATTTTGAGCGCGAGCTTTATGGCTTTGCCGGTAGGCGAAGCCGCAAGATAGGAGGAGCCATAGCTGCCCACAGGGAGGCGGAAATCACCGGCGATGCAGCCAAAAGCGGGAGCTTCTTTCGCCTTTAGCATGGTGATATGATAGATGCATTTGGAAGCATAATCATGAAATCGCGCCCGATTGTTTCCGCTCCAATTTTTCATTTTGATTTGATTTTGATTGATCAGGGCTGAAGCCCTGATGCGGTGAAAAATTGATTTTTGGGGATGGCTCGGGGCTTAAGCCCCGAGTGAAAAGAGAGGGATGGAGAGAGGAGAAGAGGATGGCGAGGCGGAAGCCGAGCTTCCTTTTGAGCGAGGCGGAAGCCGAGCCTTCTTTCCGCGAGGCGCGGGTTAGAAGATGGAGCCGTAGGAGGCGCGGTCGAGGGCGCGGTAGCCGATTGCCTCGGCGATGTGGTGCGAAAGCACCGGGGCGTTGACGGCTTCTTCGGCGGAGAGTGTCTGAGAGTATTCGAGGTCGGCTATAGTGCGCGCCACCCGCAGTATGCGGTCGAAGGCGCGGGCGCTCATGTTCAGCTTCGTCATCCGCTCCTTGAGACGCACGAGCCCTCCTTCGTCGGGCCAAGCGTAGGTGTGGAGCAGTCTGGAGTTCATCTGGGCGTTGCTGTATATGCCGGGCTCGTTCCTATACCGCAGGTTCTGGATCTGTCGCGCCTTTATCACTCTTTCCCTTATGGCGTTGCTTGATTCCGCCGGGCTGGTGTTTGCCATCTCGTCGAATGCCACCGGCTCGATCTCACACTGGATGTCGATGCGGTCAAGCAGCGGTCCGCTGATACGGTTCATATATTTGGCGACTGCCCCGGGAGGACATGTGCATCTCTTCGTCGGATGCCCGTAATAACCGCAAGGGCATGGATTCATCGATGCCACCAGCATGAATGATGCGGGATAGTCTACGGTGTATTTAGCACGAGACACCGTGATGGTGCGGTCTTCTATCGGTTGGCGAAGAACTTCCAGCACCGTGCGTGAAAATTCCGGGAATTCATCGAGAAAAAGCACACCATTGTGGGCAAGCGATATCTCACCCGGCATCGGGTTTGTGCCACCTCCCACGAGAGCTACAGGCGACACCGTGTGATGAGGCGTGCGAAACGGTCGCCGGGTCATCAGCATGGATCCCCGCTGCAGTTTCCCCGCCACAGAATGAATTTTGGTAGTCTCCAACGCCTCAGCAAGGCTTAGAGGCGGCAGTATCGATGGCAGGCGTTTCGCCATCATCGACTTTCCTGCCCCCGGAGGACCGACCATCAGGATGTTGTGCCCTCCGGCACACGCCACCTCAAATGCCCTCTTCACGCTATCCTGTCCCTTTACCTCGGAAAAGTCGAAATCGAAATTGTCCGCTTCCGCCGCGAAAATCTCCCTTGTATTGATTACAGTGGGCTTGAGGCCGGATGTCCCTGCAATCAGTCCTACAGCCTCAGCGATGTTCTTGACTCCGAATACCTCCACTCTGTTGACAACCGCAGCCTCAGTCACATTTGCCTCCGGCACTATGAGACGCTTGAACCCCTTCTCACGTGCCTTGATTGCCATAGGCAGGGCGCCTCTCACCGGAAGCACCGAACCGTCGAGCGAGAGTTCGCCCATAATCATATATTCCGACAGGTTTTCCGCAGGCACCCTCTCGTTGGCTGCAAGCACTCCTATCGCCATCGGGAGGTCGAACGCCGCGCCCTCCTTCTTCACATCGGCAGGCGAGAGATTGATGATGGTGCTTTTATGAGGGAATCCTATCCCGCTCTGCTGCAGCGCAGTGGTGATGCGCGTATATGCTTCCTTCACGGCGGTGTCGGCAAGTCCTACAATACTGAAGGAGGATCCTTTGTTCACGGCGGTCTCTATAGTGACCACTATGGCGTCGATGCCGGAGATGGCGGCGGAATAAACCTTTGTCAACATTTTTCAATTGGTTTTAGTGTCGTTTTTTGCTGTGGCGTTTTGTCCCTTCCTGTCGGTGGATTTACCGGAGTCTTTTGCCGACATCGTCTTTCTGAATGCCTCCGCTGCCTTGCCGATGTCGCTGCCTTCATATACGGCTCGAGCCTTTCTGCCGGTCACCACAACCCACGGCAGGCGACCTATTCCGAGGCGTATCATATTGTGGTCGGCAAGCCCGTGTGGCATCCATCCGCGCACCGCGCCCTTAAGCGAGTCGCGGCGTATGGTGGAAATCCACGACATGCTGTCGCTCTGCGCCGAGATGTCGGCGATGATGCGACGGCTGCTGTCCGGGTATTCTTTTGCCAGCTCCTTTATGGTGTCGATTGCAGAGATGCGTTCTGAATTGTTGTCTCCATAGAAAAAGAGGATTGTCGCCTTTGTCTTTGCAAGGTTTAGGGTGTCGACGCCATTGTCTTTGCTCCGCACCACAATGGAGGTCATCTTAGAGTCTTTTGCGCGTCTCAGATCCCCGTCTGACGTGACTGTAAACTCGACTCCGGGGAAATCCGGTGCTCCGCACATCTCCACAGTCTCCGGCCCGCGCACGTCTTTGTCGATTCCATTCCATAATCTGATGAATCCGTCGGGGTCGGCATGTCGGTCCCATTCCGTCAGCATCATGATTGCAGACAGCTTGCTGTCGGGATTCTTCAATACAAACTCTTCGACAGCTTTTGCGCGATCCTTGCCGTTGAGTGAGTTGCGCCATTTGCTCCATTGCTCCGACAGGTCGTTGCCCGTTATGGTCCAGGTATTCATGTCGGGGCTGCTTCCCGTCACCATGAGCCGGTCGCCCCTTTCTACATATAGCACCACCGACGACGCAGACGAGGCATCGCGTATAAAGACGAGGGTAGGGCGGCGTGTCACACACTGCACCTCCGCCTTACCTTCCTGCAGTGAGGCGGTGGTCTCGAGCCATGCGCCCTTATGGGAGTCCCATGCGTAATACGTCACTATATAGTTGCCGAAGAAGTCTTTGGGGAAATCAAACTGTATGGAGAATTCATTTTTAACGCATCCTCCCGCTCCTGACAATACGGCAATCAAAGCAATCAATGTGAAAAACTTAGATTTAAAACTCTTCATGCCCACAAAGTTAACAAATCTTATCCATTTATCCAAATTTCAGAGCTGTCCCTGCTCTATGAGATGGGCGATTCGGTCGATTGTGGCGTCATCTTTATTGCTGTCGGGATGGAAGCCTGATTTCATGTTCATGCCGAAGAACTTGCCGAATGTCTGCCAGAAACCCGCCCTGAAACTGCCGAGAAAAGCTTTCACTATATTAAACGAACTTTGGTCGGTCTCTCTGTTGATGAGTTTGAGAAGGATTTTCCCCTGGTTTTTCGTCATGTGCTTGACCACCGGCTTGTATTGCTCGAAAATGTCCTTCTCGAGCCTCTTCAGGTGCTTTTCACGGGTCTTTTCATCGGGGATGGTCTGTATGTATTCGTATGTCTCGCAAAGCGTGGAGAATGCAAGTTTCGCGTAGGGCAGTGTCTTCCTCACGTCGCGCACCGTTCGCCAGTAGAACTCCTCCTGCTTCTTGTTTTTGAATTTCATAGGAGGATAGACGTAGAAATCGTTGAAAATCGTCATTCTCACGATGTCGCCGTATTCGTCAACGAAGCGGTAGAAGCCTCTCACCGGCTTTATAGTGATTCGGATGTCGCTGTCGTATTCCGGGATTTCCGGCGCCTGCACGGGCGTATCGGCACTGCTTCCGAACACGGCGGCAGCGAATAGAAGCGTCAATATGAATCTTGATATATTCACGTCTTGATTTGATTTAGAGAGAGGTTGATATTCACATATAGCCGCCGTGAGCATATCGGCTCATAAGCAGCAGGGTGTCTTTGCCATATCTGAAAAGAGGCTCTATCACCGAATGCGTCGTGTCTATTCCGTCAAGGAGCCGACGCTCGATGGAGGCGAAACGCACTTCCCGCTCAGCTTGAAGACGGAGTATGCCATCCATTTCTCCTTCATAATCCATAAGCGTCAGGATGGCAGAAAGAAGACTCCGGTTGAGGTTCCTGACTTTCGCGGGATGCCTTTCGATGATCGCGGCAATCTCGGGAAAGAAGTGCTGGAAATAAGGTTCCCTCCCATAAGCCGCCTCCATTGCCCCGAGATGGATTCTTGTCCAGTCTCCATGATTCGAGACACGAAGCCCGCTTGCATCTCGCCTTTTAAGCGCCGATGCCCCTCCCTCCACCGGAACGGTCAGTGTCATTCCTTCCGGTGAGTTGGACCATATACGGGTCCTGGTCAGAAATCTGCCGTATCGCACATGGCTTGGGGTTTCGCCTGACCGGAACCAGTCGGTCGAAGGGAGATATGGCGGAAAGACGGTGTCTGTTATTTCCATTTCGTGTTTTTGTCGGGATTGGCGTCGCGAAGAATCCTGTTCCATCGGATTTTTCCCTCGGTCAGTCCCTTTTCCTCATCAAGCGAAAGAATCACAAACATAGGACTTCCCACTATATGGTCTTCCGGCACAAATCCCCAGTATCGCGAGTCTGCCGACCTGTCGCGGTTGTCGCCTTGCATCCAGTAGTAGTCCATCTTGAACGTATAGTAGTCGGTCTCTTGCCCGTTGATGAAGATTTTGCCGTCTCTGACCAGAAGGTCGTTGCCCTCATAGGTGCGTATCGCCCTCTCATAGACAGGGAGGTTCGAAAGCGTGAGGCGCAGGGTAGTGCCTTTCTTGGGAATCCACAGCTCGCCCATGTCGGGACGCGTCCAGCCGTATGTGTTGCCGAGAGGGAACATGCCTCCGAGATCGTAGAACCCGCTGTCAGACTCCTTGATTAGCGGTCCGTTAACCTCCGGCCATTTCTCCACCGCTGCTTTGGCTTCCTGGGTAAGCGGCACGTCATAGAACTTGTATTGGATGCCGTCGACCAGAATGGGGGCATTTCCGTGGTCTTCCGAGCGCACTCCAATCTCTTCCCATTTGTCGTCTGATATTATGGCCTTTACCGGGATTATGTAGTTATACTGCACGTTGTCGGCGTCTTCAATCGGTTTCCCGTTGATGTATATCACATCGTTTTTGATCTTCAGGCGCTCGCCGGGAAGTCCTATGGTCCTCTTGACATAGTTCTCGCGTCGGTCTACCGGACGCACCACAAGGTCGCCAAACATAGCTTTGTTGGCTTCGATATATGCCTTAGGATCAGATATCCCTCTGCTTTTGAGCTCATGGCATATCTGATAATAGTCCGGATTCGGAATCTTAGTAGCCACGGTGTCGCCGTTGGGGTAGTTGAACACCACGATGTCGCCGCGCTCTATCTTGCGGAGGCCCGCGAGGCGGTGGTATTCAAGCTGAGGCTTGTCGAAATAGCTCTTTGTGTTGACTATGGGCAACGTGTGCTGCGCCAGTGGAAAGTGGAGCGGTGTCTGCGGCACTCTCGGACCGTAGATGGTCTTGTTGACCCATAGGTAGTCGCCCACAAGCAGTGACTTCTCCAGAGATGAAGATGGAATCTTGTAGTTCTGCCCGATAAACGCGAAGATAAAATACACAAGAATAAGGGCATACACGATGGCGTCAAGCCATGAGAAAATGGTCCTGACAACCGGATTCTTGGATTTTTTCCACCAGCTCCATGGAATGAACTGCGTGATGTAGATTTCTATAAGCAGCGGCCACAGCAGAAGCAGCCATGCATTCCGCATCCACAGCACCCAAAGAAAGAATATCAAAGAGACAATGCCAAATCGCACCCAGCGCGTCGGGCGCACTTTCCTCAGCCTGGCAGTAAGGCCGGTTATAAATCGATTCATAAGGATATAACGGCCGAAGCCGCGGTTTTATTGAGAGCTCCGGTCAGAATTTCAGCATGTCTTTCATTGTGAAGAAACCGGTCTGTCCGGAACCGATCTTGAACGGCCCCACGGAGAACCTGTGGCATTTGTCGGTGAGCCATTCGGCGGCTATGACCGCTCCGAGCGCGAACCCTTCGCGGCTTTTTGCGGAGTGGGATATGGTGATGGTGTCTTGCGGTGAATCCCATGTCACGGTATGGATGCCCGGAACCTCTCCCTCCCGACGGTGGGAGATATAGAGGGTGCCCTCTTCCCTTGCCGGCGCGCCCTCCCCTTCGATACCCTCCAGGGGCTCTTTCCATGCATTCACCTTGTCGGATGCCGCGATCAGTTCTTCAGCTATCGTGATGGCGGTGCCGGAAGGGTGGTCGAGCTTGTGGATGTGGTGCACTTCCTCCATGCTCGGGACATATTGTGAATATCCGTTCATTATCTTTGTAAGATATCGGCTGACCGCCTCGAATATATTTACGCCGATTGAGTAGTTGCTGCTGTAGAAAAGCGCTCCCTTGCCGCTCTCGCATACTGATTTCACTGCAGGCAGGGAATCCAGCCAGCCTGTAGTGCCGCATACGACGGGTATGCCTGCTGAAAAGCATTTCAGTATATTGTTGACCGCTGTTGTCGGCGTGGAGAACTCAATTGCGACATCCGACTTGCGGAACGCTTTCGAATCTATGTCTATCTCGTTGTCGGCGTCGATGGTCACGCTTATCTCGTGGCCGCGTGCCTTGGCTATGCCCTCTATCATATGGCCCATCTTGCCATATCCAATAAGTGCTATTTTCATTTTTATATCTTTTGTCTGGTTGCTGTCTATGGTGCTGACCTCGATATTGTGGAATACTTCGGTCAGAAGCCGAAGTTTATGTTGTCGATGTAGAGTGTCAGACCTTCTGTCCCTACAAACGCCTCTCCGCAGGATGAGGACGCCATCATCAGCACATGTGTCGGAGTGGCGTTGGCGTCATCCCATCCCACTTCGTGTACCGGCACGAGTTTTCCCTTGGAGTTTCTCGCATAGTATGCCTTCTCTCCGTCGAGGAGACCCATCCATGACTTATAATACGGTTGTTTTGTGATATCGCCGTAGTGGATGGGCAGGGCATGCTGCTTTGTCCAGGGCACTGAACGGTTGTATCTTTCGCGCCCGGTGCCGACCCTCTTGGCGTAGATGTTCCCCTCTTTGTCTTCCCATCTCCGCTGCAGCAATACGTAGACCTCGGCGTTGTCTCTGCCCTGAAGAGTCTTCTTCTTGCTGAATCCGGTGGATTTGACACGAGTGTTTTCCGGTGGCATCACAATCTCGAAGTCATAGACGAGAGCTTTGGGTCGCTTGGTGTAAGGCATTCCCATCTCCATCTTGGAGTAGGCGTTTTTTGTAGAGCTTATCGGCTCGAATACCTGCCCGAGAAAAATCGAGCCCGCCACCATCACATCCATGTTTACGATGCCGAGAGCCTTGACGTTTTCCATTTTCGCCACGCATTTCGCCACTGTCGACCCCTTGTGCTTTTCCGGACTGACAGTGGTGGAGCCCTTCACTACCCCACACACCTTGGCATAGGCGTTGGAGGTGGCCCAGGGAGAGCCTCCGGTGTTCTTATACGGCTTGTTGCCGTTTACCACCTGTTTGGGGGCGATCTCGTATATTACCTTGGGGTTCCCGCCGATTATGGAGGATTCCTTGATGTTTCGTGTCACCCAGTTTTCCATGTCGCCGTATTTTATCGGCTCAAGACGCAGAGCCTGGGTACATGGAGCCGCGAGAGTCATGGCGGCGATTGCTGTGAGTATGTGTTTTTTCATATTTGTGTTGTAAAGATTTTTCCGTTTTGTATTATTTGATTCTTTAGGTCTTCCTGCCTGGATTGCTCGAGCGCGGAGATGATTGTCTCGATGGGGAGCGTGGATTCATCAGTCTCGGCAAATATCCGTTCCGGCGGGGTTATCCGGAGAGACTCGGGGTTGTATCGCTCCCCGAAACTCAGGCAGCAGCCTGCGTCGAGATATATCTCCGCGACAGTCGGCTTGTTGCGGAATCCATGGATAATCCATGGCTGCTCGGGAGAAAGATCCTTTTTCATGCCGACAATAATGTCGTGTGCCTTCACGGCATGTATCACTAATGGCTTCCGCAGTCTTTCGGCAAGAAGCGCCTGCTTTCTGAACGCCATCATCTGCATGGCGAGCAGTCCTCCTTTTGCCGTGTCGATGCCGCACTCACCGATAGCCGCCACTTGAGGCGATGCCGCGGCAGCCACAAGTTCGGTCCATATCTCCTCTTTTATGCGCATGTCGCTGCCGCAGAAAAGGTCAAGGTGCCAGGGATGAAGCCCGACCGACCATCTCTGCTCGCCCACAGGCTTGAAGCCTATCGGCGATACGGAGATTATGGCTTCCGGCGAGGGAGGCGTATGATGGGTGTGACAGTCAAGAATCATAGTTTATAATAAATCATATTTTTATAACAATTTTGAGGGATAAGTTATTGAGGCGACATCCGTATGTTGAGGCGATTCTTTTGCGGACTGCGGAGGATTGGGATGGAGGCTGATTTGATGTGTATATTGCAAATCTTTGATTATTAATCGAATGGTGATTTATGCATAAAATTTTTATAAAAAAATATCAGAAAAATTTGCACGGAATGAAAAAAGGTTGTAACTTTGCAGTCGCAAACAGGGATTTACTCCTGTGGTTGTTTTGAATCATATTAACCCCTTGGTGCGGTAGTTCAGCTGGTTAGAATGCCGGCCTGTCACGCCGGAGGTCGCGGGTTCAAGTCCCGTCCGCACCGCTGAGGAGAGAGGAAGAGCAGCATGGTCAACTTCGGTTGCCTGCTGCTCTTTTTCGTTTGTTTGATCTATTGTAATGCATGAGATGTCTTCCGATATGCCTCTCCAATGCCTGGTCGGAAAGAAAATGTGAAAAAATGAGCCTGATTTTGGTGTGATACTTGCATATTTCGAAATAATGTTGTAACTTTGCACTCGCAAAAGGGAGCAATCCCCTATGCGGAGTTTCTTCATAAGTCCCTGGTGCGGTAGTTCAGCTGGTTAGAATGCCGGCCTGTCACGCCGGAGGTCGCGGGTTCAAGTCCCGTCCGCACCGCCGAGGAGAGAGGAAGAGCAGCATGGTCAACTTCGGTTGCCTGCTGCTCTTTTTCGTTTATATTATCCCGCTTCCGGAACTTGCCTGCCAAATCATTCCTTCGGAGTGAGGGTCACAAGCGGAACGAGCATCTCCTGAAGCGAGATGCCTCCGTGCTGGAATGTCTTGGAGTAGTATTGCACATAGTAGTTGTAGTTGTTGGGATAGGAGAAGAAGTCATCGTTGGTGGCGAAGATGAAAGTGCTCGACAGGTTGGGCGCCGGAAGCCCGAATTTCTTGGGATTCTTTATTTCATATACCTGCTTCTGGTTGTAGTTCAGGTTCTTGCCCACCTTATATCGCAGATTGGTGTTTGTGTTTCTGTCGCCCACCACCTTTATAGGGTTGTCTACCCGGATTGTGCCGTGGTCGGTGGTCAGAATAATCTTGAAGCCAAGGTCTGCTATGCGTCGGAATATTTCCGATGCGGAACTGTGACGAAACCATGATTCCGTCAGAGAGCGGTATGCGGCGTCGCTGTTGGCGAGTTCGCGTATCATCTTCGACTCCGTGCGCGCATGGCTGAGCATGTCGATGAAGTTCAGTACAATCACATTGAGCGGTATGTCTTTTAAAGAGTTGAGCCTTGAAAGGAACTTCTCTCCGGCGATGGTGTCGTTGATTTTGGTATAGGTGAACCGTTCCTTTCGCCTGAACCTGTCCAGTAGCGTGCCGATCAGCTGCTCCTCATGGTTGTTGAGTCCTTCGTCTTCGTCTTCCTCCACCCAGTAGTCGGGAAACATTTCCTTGATCTGTAACGGCATCAGACCCGAGAATATGGCGTTGCGGGCATATTGTGTCGATGTCGGCAGGATAGTGGTGTATAGGTCTTCGCTGATATTGAAGAATTCCGACATCAGAGGCTGCACGCATCTCCACTGGTCAAACCGGAAATTGTCGATTAGCACGAAGAATATCTTTTCCCCCTTGTCGAGCATCGGGAATATCTTTTTGCTGAAGATATCCGGGCTCATGAGGGGGCGCTCAGCGCCTGTCACCCACGACTCGTAGTTGCGCTTCACGAATTTGGCGAAATTTGAGTTAGCGTCACGTTTCTGCATCAGGAGCATCTCGTCCATGTTGCTGTCCGATTCAGACAGTTTCATCTCCCAGTATACGAGCTGACGGTAGCAGTCCATCCATTCCTGAAGGCTTGAGGCACGGTTGATCTCAGATGATATCTTTTGAAACTCATGCATATATCCCGAGGATGTCTGTTCCGCGATGATTTTGGCGCTGTGGAGGTTCTTTTTGATGGATAGGAAAATCTGCATCGGATTGACCGGCTTTATCAGATAGTCGGTGATCTTGTTGCCTATTGCCTGGTTCATTATGTTCTCTTCCTCCGACTTGGTGATCATGATCACCGGGACGTCGGGGTGCGCCTGGTTGATGAGCTGCAGGGTCTCAAGCCCTGAAAGTCCCGGCATGTTCTCATCGAGAAGAACGAGGGAAATGGCAGTGCTGTCGAGCATATCGAGGGCATCGCGGCCGTTGCTCACGGTCTCGATGTCATATCCTTTGGATTTCAGAAACAAGATATGCGGTTTCAGAAGATCTATCTCATCGTCGGCCCATAATATTTTTTCCATATCGCTGTAGTTATAATTCTTCATCCGTGACAGCTTCCGGCGCTGACTCTTCGACGGCTTCTGCGTCAGGTCCGGTGTCTGCGGGTGTGTCTTCTTCGGAGTTGCCGTCTGCTACTCCTTCCATCGCGGAATCCTCGGCTTTTTGAACCGAGGCGTTCTCCTCAAAGCGGAAATACTCTTCAAATGAACGTCCTTCCTTGAGCAGAAGTTCAAAATTGTATTTGGAAATCATGATTGGCCTAACTCCTTCCGGAAGCGTGAAGTCTCGCGTTGACATCACCCGGCGGTAGTTTTTAAGCTCTCTCATGTTTTCAAACCCTTTTACTATCAGCATGCCGACATTGTCGAAACTCATCATCTCGAGGTCGAAGTCCTTTACCTTGAAACTCGAGAAGTTGAATCTCGCCACATCGTAGAGCAGCTGGTTGCCGTTGATTTCGTCGCGGGGATATGCGAGCACGAAATATTGCGGTGAGTCCGGGTCCATTTCGAATCTCGCGGGCTGGTCGCCGGTGTTGCCGGTTGAGTCGTTTGCCGACAGACGTGTGCTCCATATCATGCCCCTTGTGTTGGCTCCTCCTGAATTGGGCGTGCGCCCCTCGTTGAGCCCCTTGAGGATTGCTCCCGCCATGTCGGTCATGTCGGTGTCGGGCCATTTGCGCAGCAGTTCCGTAAGGCGGTCCTTAAACATTCCGTAGTCACCTTCCGTGAGATACGACAGCGCGTCGATAAACACGAATTTGGGCAGAATCGGCGACAGCGGATACTCCGCCTGCATCATTTGTGTGATGCGGTGTACATCGCCATTCCTGTCGGCGAGATAGTCGGCATACGCCTCGTCGTAATATTTCTGCTGCATGGCGTTCATCTGTTTTAGACGGTCGAAATATGCCGGATCTCGCATTGCCTTGCCATAGGGGCTTTCCGGGAAATCCGCGATGATGAGGTCACGCCATCTGTCCATACCTTCTCTGTCGTCGCTTCGCGCCGCCATGAGATACATGTTGTAGTACACGTCCAGACGGTAGACGTTGTCGGGATATCTCGTAAGCAGGGTCTCGAACTCCTTGCGTGCGGCTCCGAAGTCCTCGAGTTTGTCCTTGAGTATTAGCCCCATGTTGTATAGTCCTTCCAGAATCACGTCATTTGCCGTCGCTTTCATCTCTTTGGATATAGGCAGCTGTGCAAGATAGAACTCAGGATAGTGGGGATCGGAGGCTCGGTCTGCGTCCTTTTTGCCGTCGCCTCCTTTGGACTCTCCCTCTGCGTCGGTGTTCTCGCCGCCGCTGCCTTCCTCATCGTTTTCTTCCGAGTCTTCCTCTGTGTCTTCAAAGGCAAAGGAGGTCTTGTTGCGCCTTCGCCAGTCATCCTCTAGTTTTCGTGCTCCCCACCTGCGCTGGAATTCGGTCTTTCCCGCCGACTTCGTTGCCTGGTTGTAGAAATACCATGATTTGTCTGTGTTGAACTGCAGACCGGTGTTGCCGGTCTCCTTGTCGATGGGGGAGTTGCCCTGGTCTCTGTTTGCCATTGCCTCCTCGCGGGCGGCAGCCTCGGCTTCCTCCTTTTCTTTTTTTATCAGCTCCTCCACCTGGCGCTCGGCCCATTCTACCCGCTCTTCCTCCGGAAGATCGGCAATTCGAAGCAGTGAGTCCTGAAGCTCCACGTTGCCGGCATAGACGGCGAGCTGGTCGAGCACGTCCGACCTCAGTTTTATTCCCTTGTAGTCCGGATATGATTCCGGTAGCTGTGGTACCGCCTCCGAATAGCAAGGCTGCGCCTTGGTGTATTCCCTCTTGTTGAAGTAGATGGCTCCGAGGGCAAGATTGGCGAGTGCCTTGTCTATTCCGTTGCGTGTGGATTTCTCCACTGCCAGGGCATAGTTTTCCTGCGCCTTGGCGGTGTCTTTTCTTGTGAGATAGAGATTGCCAATCGCGTAGTATATCTGGTCGAGATATTCGTTGTTGCGCTGGTATCTTGTCATAGCCTTGAGCGAGGACACTTCCTTGCTGATGTCTTTCCCCCGGAAAACTTCGCTCTGCTTGATTCGGGAGTTGAATTTCAGACGATAGGGAGTCGAGGCGCCTCCTCCTGCCTTTCGGAACGCTTCGTATGCCTCGCTGTCGCGTCCCGCCTGCCTGCATGTCTGCCCGAGCAGGAAATAAAGTCGTCTTTTCTGAACCCCTCCCGCTGCCTGCGCGGCGTCCTGAAGGTATGGTATCGCATGGTCGAATCTGTCAGATTTCAGGTTCCATGCCGCCTCCACGAGATTGTAAAGGTTGCGCAGACGCTTGGTGGTCAGGTCTTTCTCGTGTATCTTGGTTAGGATGTTTTCCGCTTCGTATGTCCAGTCGAGCGCAGTGTAGCATCGTGCCTGCCACAGGGCGGCCTCGGTCACTACCTCCGGCAGCCATGTGAAGTGGCGGGTGATATACATGAATGTGGCGGCGGCTCCCATGAAGTCGCCGTTGAAATACTGTCCTTTGCCGAGCATCAGCCATGCGTTGTGGAGAAACGGATTGAACTCCTCGCGGGCGCGAAACGCCTTGTCTTTGGCTGAAGTGGCGCGTTTTGCGGGTTTCTTCTTTATCGAATGCAACTGTATCGCCTTTTGCATCTTCTCGATCGTTCGCTTGAAGTTCCCGGTAGGCTTGGCACGCGAGTCATCTCCGATGGCATCCGCGGGGTGGGTCAGAAGCATACGCGTGAAATCGTCCTCATAACTGTCTTCCATTGCCTTGAGGGTCTCCTTGTAGTGCTCGTCGCCGTTGAAATAGACGTTATAGCGGGTCGTGAACGCCTGCCAGTTGCGCGACATAGCCGTATTCTTCTTGGTGCCGCATGAGGTTGCCGCCAGGAGGGTGGCGGCAAGGATCAATAACGTCTGTATGTGGTGGCGGATGGATGTCATTCGTTTTTGTCGATAGTTTTCCGGTTATGTCCGAGGACCGGGTTTGGCGCAGATGTATTCGGCTGCGATTTTGGATGCGTCGGTGGTGCCGAGTTTTTTTCTCATGTTGCGGTAGCCCGACAGCTGCCAGTCGCGTTGAGGCGAAGCCTGCAGAAGAGGGGCGAGTTCTCGCGCTATCATCGGAGCCGTGCATTTATGCATCAGAAGTTCCGGAACTATTGAGTTTGATGCTATCAGGTTGGGCAGCGACACATATTTCACTTTCAGCACCCTGCTCATGATTTCGTAAGTGGCGCGTGATCCGTTGCCACGGTAGCATACCACTTGCGGAGTGCCGGTCACCGCAGTCTCGAGCGTCGCGGTGCCGGAGGTCACTATGGCGGCGACTGAATATTTAAGCAATGTGTGTGTGGCGCCGAAGGCGAGCTGAAGACCGGTGTCCTGCGCCACCGAGCGATAGAACTTCTCGGGAATCGACGGGGCGGCGGCGATAACATACTGATAGTCGGGGAATTCCTTGGCGGCGGCTATCATCAGCGGAAGGTTGCTCCGAATCTCGGCTTTTCGCGAGCCGGGAAGTATGGCGATAATGGGGCGCTCGTCGGATATGCCCTGACGTTCAAGAAAATGCTTTTTCGGCGGTATGTGCGCAAGCGACTGCTCGATTTCTTTCACCGTAGGATTTCCCACATATCGCGCCTCGAGGCCGTGCCGTTTGAAATATCTCGGCTCAAACGGCAGTATGCTGTAGAGATTGCTGAGATATTTCTTGAGCCTGGGTATGCGCCATTCTTTCCATGCCCATACTTTGGGTGCTATGTACCAGTCGGTCCTTATGCCGAGTGAGTGTGCGTATGCGGCAAGCTTGAGGTTGAAGGAGGGATAGTCGACAAGCACGAGCACATCAGGGTGGAAGTCCCTGATGACAGCCTTTGCCTTTCGTAGGTTCTGAAGCAGCATCGGCAGGAAACGTATCACTTCCGAAAATCCCATTACATTCATCTTCTCAATATGGATTTCGGGTGTGACGCGCGCCGCTCTCGACATTAGGTCGCCTCCTAAAATCCGGAATCTCGCGTCGGTGTCCCGGTTTTTTATTTCCTCTATCAGTCGCGAGGCATGAAGGTCTCCCGATGCCTCGCCTGCCACTATCATGTATTTCATATAATATTTACGTTCGGGAAAGCGTTTTTCGTATATGAAAACTATGCGTATACCTTTTTTTTTCATTATATCCCTGATTGTGGCGGCTGTTTTGCCGGGCTGCATTTCAGATGATGTGTCCCATTCCCCCTCCGACGTGCTGTCATTCTCAACAGATACCCTTGACTTTGATACAGTCTTCACCGACCTCGGCACTCCGACAGCGCGCCTGCTTGTGTTTAACCGCGCAAGCAAGGCGGTTAACATCTCCAGCATAAGGATGAGAAGCGACGACGGCATCTTTTCCATCAATGTCGACGGCGTATCCGGCAAGGAGTTTGAGAATGTGGAGATTAGGGCGAATGACTCGATATATGTGTTTGTGGAGTGTCTGATCGACGCCACTGAGGCGTCCAGGCCGTTTGAGGTCAAGGGAAATCTTGATTTCGTTACCAACGGTGTCAGCCAGACTGTGGTGCTTCAGGCTTTTGGACAGAATGTCACCCGACTGAAGGGCGTGACGATCAATGAAGACGTCACTTTCACCTCCGACCGTCCGTATGTGGTGTTTGACACTCTCCGGGTGGCGAAGGACGCGGTTCTCACTCTTGAGCCCGGCACAAGGCTGCTGTTTCACGACAAGGGTTTCCTGCAGGTCGACGGTACGCTTCTCGCTCTCGGCTCTCTTGGCAATCCTGTGTCGTTGCGTGGCGACAGACTCGACAATGTACTTCCCGATACCGGTTATGAGATTCTGTCAGGCCAGTGGCAGGGCGTAAGGTTTGGCGAGGATTCGTTTGGCAACCGTATGGAGTATGTGGAGATGCAGTCGTCGGTGACGGGCGTCGTGGTGGACAGTTGCGGTGTCAGCGACCGCAGCAGGCTTGTACTGGTCAATTCATGGCTCCACAATGCGGAGGTCAACGTACTGAAGTCATCGCATTCGAAGGTGGATGCCTACGGCTGTTGCTTTTCCGATGCCGGTGAGGCGGTGGTGAGTCTGGCGGGCGGTTCGCATGAATTCGTGCAGTGCACTATGGCAAACAATTACCTGTTTGCCATTTCCCCCGAGTCTATCCTCACGCTGAGCCATCTGTTTGAGGAGGATGCCGAGCGAAACGAGGCTCCGCTTATGAAGGCGCGTTTTGCCAATTCCATCATATATGGCATGGTGTCGCCTTTGACTCCAGGCGACCTTGCAAAGTCGGATGTGTATATGCTCAACGTGCTCCTGGGAGTAAATGGTTCCGACGACGAGCATTTCATCTCATGCCTCTGGGATGTGGATCCGATGTTTGAGACTGTGAGAAGTGAATATCTTTTCAACTATCGGCTCAAGGAGGATTCTCCAGCGATAGGAGCCGGGAATCCTGAGTATGTGACAGATATCGATGCTGTCGACATGGATGGCGTCAACCGTCTCGCGGGGGGGGATCCCGCTCTCGGAGCCTATGCCCGCTGATCGGTGGGCATGTCAGTATTCCGAAAAGAATGTGGGCCGGATAAGGATGCCGATTCGTAGCCGGTTGTGAAACTCCTTGTAGGCGAGAAGTCCTTCTCCGTAGCCGTTGTAATAGTCAAGAAATAGATATTGGTTGGAACTTTTGTGGATACGGAATCCTAACTGAATGTTGGTGTTCCAGTTCATGTTCCATCCCTGGCGCTTCACGAATGTGGCGCCGAGAGTAAACTTCCGGTCGTTGGTATTGAGCTGGAATCCCATCTGGAATATTCCGCAGTATTTCAGGATATCCTTGTTGTTTACGCCGTCAACTATCGGAATCCAGTATTTGGCATGTACCGACAGCCAGTCGGTAACGTATGCGCTTCCGGCAAGAGAGATTTTGTTCCATGACCTTGACTGTATGCTGTCGCGGCCGTTGCTCTCATGCTCGACCATCAGGGTCATTTTGCAGGAATACCTGTCTTTTATGAAAAACGGTTTGCTCCATCCGATGCCCGGATTGAAGTTGAGGTCGCTCATGGGCATGGAGTTCTGGAAGATTTCCCAAAACACTTTCTGCGTGAAAAACAGATATATGTAGGTGCCCCAGGGTAGAGTGGCGTTGGTGAGTCGCTGTGAAATGGAAAGCTGGAACTTCACCCCGGAGTTGGTTGATGTCGGTCGGTGGAAGGGATCGGTCCCGACGGCGAAATAATTGTCTTTATATAGGCCGAAAAAGGGACCGATGTCCATGGCTTTTTTTATGGAGTCGGTATTTTCCGTCTCCCCTCGTTTCAGGAGGATTTGAGCTTGGGCACTTCCCGTGCCGATGGCGGCAAGGAAAATGAATGTCAGCGCTATTGTTATAGTGGAAAGTGTATTTCTCATAACTTAACGACGTGCCGGAATGGATGTTGGGCCATTCCGGCACGCTCTTAAGGTCTGTCTGTTAGTGCTGGATGATTGAGTGAAATTATTTCAGCTCACCGTTCTCAGCAGCTTTAACCATTTCATCGGAAGCGTAGATGTACACTTCTACACGACGGTTCTTTGCCTGTCCTTCTTTTGTGTCGTTGCTTGCCACATAGTCCTGCATCGGGAAACCCTTTGCCTGGATGCGGTTTGCTGCCACGCCCTTGGTCTCAAGGAATTTCTTTACGGAATTGGCGCGTGCGTCAGCTACGCGTGTGTTGGCTTCCATAGAACCGGTGTTGTCGGTGTATCCGCCGATCACAGCGTTGGTCAGAGGATTCTGCTCGAGCGATTTTGCAAACTCGGTGAGTTCGGTCTGAGCGGCAGGCTGAATGGCTGATTTGCCTGTGGCGAAGAGAATGCCGCCCGGGAAAGTGACCTTGATTGCCTGGAGTCCGTTGATTTCTGTCTTTTCAACCTCAGCGTCCTTGAGTTCTGCCTCAAGTTTTTTCTGCTGGTTGTCCATATGCTTTCCGATAATCGCGCCGACTGCTGTGCCTACGGCAGCGCCGGTGGCAGCTCCGATTGCGGCACCCTTGCCTTTGCCTATGAGGGCTCCGATGCCGGCTCCCAATGCTGCGCCGCTACCGCCTCCGATTGCTGCGCCTTTGCCGAGATTTGTGGTGTTGCATGCGGTTGCAAGCATCAGCATTGCAAGTGATCCGCAAAATAATGCCTTGATTTTCATCTGATTGTTTTGGTTATTGGTTTTGATTGTAAATTTGGGTTATAACTTATGATGCAAAATTAGCAACAAAATCTGATATCCCAATAATAATAACAATAAAATTTGAGTTATGATTGTTAATACATAAGAAAACTTCATCTTTCGGCTTTCGGCGCCTCTCAGACGGGGTGTCATGTTTGTTGTTTTCTTTTGTATAGGTTTTATGAGTGATTCAGCATCTTCGCAGCAGACTTCGGGCAATATGGAGCGGCTTCATGAATTGGCTCAGGCTCCCGTGGGTAGAATTCTGCTGAAATACAGCCTTCCCGCCGTGATCGGCACGGTTGTGATGGCTCTTTACAATATTATCGATTCCATCGTGATCGGACATGCCATCGATGACCCGAACGTTGTCGCCGGTATTGCCGTGACTTTCCCTGTCCAGAACCTCGGGACGGCTTTCGGTATGCTTATCGGCGCCGGCGCCGCCACAAGGGTATCGATAGTTCTTGGTCAGAACGACCGGCATCGCGCCGCCGTGATTCTCGGCAATTCAGTGCAGCTGACTCTGATCATAGGCGTGTTGTACACCTCTTTGTTCGCCATATTCCTGGAGCCGCTACTCCGGCTCTTCGGCGCTTCCGACGCAAGTATGCCCTATGCCAGGGAATTCCTTATGTGGGTCCTCCCCGGTATGGTGCTGATGAATGTCACGTTTAGCTACAACAATGTGATGCGCGCGTCCGGCTATCCCGGAAAGGCTATGTGGACCAACATGATCGGTGCCGGCTTGAACTCCATTCTCGCCCCCCTCTTCCTCTTCGGATTCGGCTGGGGCATCAAGGGCGCGGCTATCGCCACCGATATCTCGATGGTGGTGACCGCTGTGTTTGTGATGCAGCATTTCTTCCGTAAGTCCAGCACACTGCATTTCGAGAGAGGCACTTTCAAGTTTGACTGGCGTGTGATTACTTCGATATTATATATCGGTATGTCGCCATTCCTTATCAACATTGCCGGCAGTTGTATCAATGCGGTCATCAACAATTCGCTCGTCAGCTATGGCGGCGACAATGCAGTGGCTGCTGTAGTGGTGTTCAACCGTTTTGTCACTGTGTTCGTCTTTGTGGTAATCGGTATTTGTCAGGGAATGCAGCCGATTCTGGGCTATAATTACGGGTCGGGAAACTATGGCAGGCTGTTCCGCACTCTTTTCCTCGCCGCTGTCTCTGGATTCGTCATCACTACGGCGGGCGCCCTTATCGGAGCCACCAATGCCGAGGTTATAGCAAAAATGTTTATGCAGGATCCCGACCAGATAGCGTCGGCGGTAAACTGTCTGCACATCACTACCGTGGGATTCTGGCTTGTGGGCTTCCAGATAGTGGCGACCAATTATTTCCAGTCCCTTGGCATGGCGGCGAAGTCGATTTTCCTTTCGCTTACGCGTCAGGTTATCTTCATGATTCCCGCTCTGCTGGTGCTCCCTCGCTTTTTCGGTCTTGACGGAGTGTGGGCGTGTTTCCCCATCGGCGACGTGCTCTCCACTATCGTCGCCGCTTTTATGTTGACTTGGCAGATTCGGTCGCTGAAAATGAAATCCAAAGGGATGGACTCTAAATCATGATGCTAAATGACTCTGAAGACTTATCATGATATACTTGAATATATAGGCAATATCATCCGCGACACCGGATGGGAAGGCCATCTATACGCTGTAGGAGGATGTGTTAGAGACGAGTTTCTCGGCAGCGAGATCCATGATGTGGATATCGCCGTGGATCTTCCCGGAGGAGGCGTGGATTTTGCCTCATGGCTCATCAAGCGGCGGAAGGTGACGGGGCGCCCGGTGTTTTTCAGGAAGTTCGGTACAGCAAGGATTCGTCTCCGGCGATTCCCGGACCAGGAAATAGAACTCGTCCAGACTCGCGCCGAGAAATATACCGACCGCACGAGCCGGTGTCCCGAAGTGGTGAGCGGCGATATACGCGATGACTGCTTTCGCCGCGACTTTACGGTCAATACCCTCTATCGCAACATCTCCACCGGAGAGGTGCTCGACCTTACGGGCAGGGCTTTCAGCGACATTCGCGATGGTGTGCTCCGAACTCCGCTTGACCCGTACGAGACTTTCGACGACGATCCGGTGAGGATCCTTCGATGTCTGCGTTTCGCCGCGAGGTTCGACTGGACTATCGACCCCGCCGTTATGGAGGCATTGCGCAAGAGCGTCGGGCGTCTTACGATTGTGTCGCGCGAGAGATGGAACGCGGAGTTCACTAAGATGCTGCTTGGCAGAAACGTAAGGAAGTCGCTGGGAGTCCTTAACGAAATCGGGGGACTCCGCCTCATGAACGGGACTATGCGCGAGATGGCGGATAAGCGTCCGTTTCCCGATACTCCGACGCTTCTTGAGTCGGCTCTTGAGGCTGTGGCGAAACTGGATGATGAGGGGGTCATGGATCCCGCTCTTCGTTTCGCGGCGTTTTTCGGCAATATGGGGATGCTGCGCACCGGCGTCGTGGATCGCTTCGGTGAACTGCGCTATCCTCGCCACGAGCATACCGGAGCCCTCATGGCAACACGCAATCTGCGCCGAATGGGGGTGGAAGAGGGAATCGCGAGCAAGGCGGCTGCCATCATCAACGGCAGAGGCGAGGAAAGGATGCGGCAGGAACGGAAGCAGCGAATGCAGCGTCATAAAGAGGAACAGATGCGTCAGCAGGCCGCCAGTCGCGAGAAAAAGCGCGAGAAGGCGCTACGCCATCAGGCTATGCTTTCGGAGCATGTGCGCCGGCGTCGTAGAAAGCCTGTCAAGACACCCGGACAGAATCAGAGTCCTAAAGACTGAGCGGCTTGCTCCGCGCGTGCCCAGTCGGCGGGCGTGTCGAGGTCTACCGATCTTTCAGCCGGCATCACATACGGACGTCTGACCGGAAATTCCGACATGGGCATCCGGCGCAGGGACTCAGCTTTCATCACATATACAGCTCCATTGTATTCCCACACTTTGGGTGCGTCCTGACGGCGCGTGTAGTGCCCGTCGCCCTTGCTGATGTGGAGGTTCCCCTCGCTGTCGGTCTCGAATGCGTTGTAGTAGGGATTGGTGGCGGCCTCGCAAACGCTTACCACCATGTCGGTCTCCGGTGTCCAGAGCGCGATCGCCTCCCTTATGTCAGAGACTGTGCGTAGGGGAGAGGTCGTCTGCAGCAGTACCACAAGGTCGTAGTCGTCCCCTTTTTCTCCATACCATTCGAGGGCGTGGAGTATCACTCCATAACTTCCGGCTGTGTCTGTGGCGAGATGGGCGGGACGCTTGAACGGAACCTTCAGCCCATAGTCTTCCACAGTTTTCATTATCTCGTCGGAGTCCGTGCTTACGCAGATGTCGCAGTCGTCGGCGCCTGCCGCTCTTGCCTGGTCTATGGCGTGGCAGATCAGTGGCTTCCCCATGAAGGGCTTGATGTTTTTGCCGGGTATCCCCTTGCTCCCGCCACGTGCGGGTATGAGATATAGGATTTTCATGTGTATGCGTGTTTTTAAAACAAAGAAAGCAAATACCTTAAAAGTGCTTATGTCTGGTCGCGAGCATCTCGGTGATGGCTTTTGTCATCAATGCCGGCGTGCCTGACTTTTCATAGGGGTTTTCGCCTTTGGCGGCTATAGCCTTTACATCAGGACCGACTATGGCGGCAAGTCCTTTGGCTATCGACTCTCTGTCATGGTCGCAGTGGATCACGCTCTGCGCGTGTTCCCGCCCTTTCTGCCTTATGCCGATGTCGAGTGTCGGAACCCGCAGGGAGGCTGTCTCCACTATTCCTCCGGAACTGTTGCCGATCACGCCTTCCGACATCGCTGCCGCGGAGAGGTATCTACGCATTCCGAGTGAAGGTCGCAGGATTATCTTCCCGGGATGTCGGTCTGCGAACTGTTTCAGCATTTCTATTTGCGGTGTGGGGTCAACGTCGTTGTTGGGGTAGGTGAGTATTGCGCCGAAATCGGGCGAGGAGGCGAGAAAACTGTCGAGCCCCTGAAGAAACTCTTCCATTTGGGCTTTCGGACTTTTTTTGTCAAGGGTGGCGGCATGAAGGGTGCCTGTGAAATATCTTTTCGGCAGAGGCTCCCCTATGGATTCCTCCAGTTCACGGCGTGTCATGAGTTGCTGATGAAGGGCGTTGTATACGCCGAGCGCTCCCGTCACGCAGATGTCGTCGCCGGCTATCCCCATGCGTTTCAGCCTTTCTCCACAGGCTTCGGTCTCCGGCAGATGCAGGCTGGCGAGCTGCGTTATGGCGTTGCGAATGGAATTGTCGATGGCGCCTTCCGACACTGTGCCTCCCGCGATGTGGGTTACAGGGACACCACACATCACTGCCGCTGACGCCACTGCGAGCATCTCGTAGCGGTCGCCGAGGATAATGATTGTGTTAGGGCGGTCCTTTCGCATAGCCTCGCCGTAGGCACTTGCGGTGGCGGCGAAAGTCTCGCATGCCGAGGTCTTCGCCGTGTGCAGTTTCACCGGCTTTTCTCCCGATGCCTCTATTTCGGATACTGTCATTCCCATTTCCGGAAGCAGGTGCATGTTTGAGGCGTAGACGGTGTATGGGATTCCCTGTCTTCGCAGTTCGGCGGCGAGCGGCGTGAGCAGCCCCCAGTCGGCGCGTGTGGATGAGGCTATGGCTATCATAGTTCTATTAGTTCGTCGGGTGCGAAATCGCGGATGGCTGGGCTGCCTATGGCATCGTCCCATCGCATTGGCGACACTCCGTTGCCCGGCCGTTTGGCATATATGTTGTCTTCTGCCAGAAGTTCACCTTTCTTGATGTGCCGGGTGGCGACGATGCTTTTCCTTGCTATCTCCATGTTCGGACGCTCGGAGTCGGTCACGTGCTTCACTCCGTCGCCGAGGGCTGTCTCCACATGTCTTATGCCTTCCACCATCGCCTTTAGTTCGTCAGGCTCGAGCGAGGCTTTGTGGTCCGGACCATGCATGTCTCGGGAGAGGGTGAAGTGCTTTTCTATCACGCAGGCGCCGAGTGCGGCGGCGGCGATTGGAATCTCGATGCCGAGGGAGTGGTCGCTGAATCCGGTCTTCACTCCGAGCCGCTCCGCAATTGTCAGCATGGCGCGCAGGTTGATGTCGGCGTAAGGGGTCGGATACTGGGTGTTGCAGTGAAGCACCGTGATGTCTTCCCGGGAGAGCGTCGGGCGGAAGCCGGCGGGTGTAGAGGGGTGCGTGCCGGTCAGTATCTCGATTGCCGTCTCTATTTCTTCTATGGTAGACATTCCGCTCGACATTATCACCGGTATCCCTTTCGCGGCTATGCGCCGCAGATAGGGGAGATTGGTGATTTCGCCTGAGGGAATCTTGAAATAGTCCTGTCCCAAGTCTGCAAGCAGGTCGATTGATGTAAGGTCAAACGGGGTCGACATGAACCCTATACCTTTTTCACTGCAGTAGTCGCGGAGCGACTCGTATGCTGAGAGTGGGAGATGTATCTTCCGGCACATCTCGAGCTGAGACTCCTCGACGCCGGTGTTTTCTTTCTGATATTCAGCCTGGGGCGCGAATTCCGATATCACCAGCTCCGGCACTGCCGTCTGGAATTTGACATAGTCGGCGCCGGCGGCTTTGGCAGCGTCTATCATTTTTTTTGCCGTTGCGAAGTCTCCGTTGTGGTTCACTCCGGCTTCTGCTATTATTATGCTTTTCATTTCGTGTTGTTCTATTAGATGGACTCTTAGACGTTCATCAGACAAAATTAGCCAGAATACCTCAATATCCCAAATTTAAGCCGATGTTTTTACGCGAAAATGCAGCGCACATAATTTTTATTGCAATTTTTTATGTAAAAATTTGGTGGTGTCAAAAAAAAGCAGTAATTTTGCATCGCTTTAGCAGGGAACCCCCGCCTCACGGCGATTGATATCCGCTCCTGCCGGAATAGGAGCCTCTTCCCCCAGAAGATGTTTCCGAATGGATATCGGTTGGTTCCAGCTTAGCCGCTCGGGGTGTAGCTCAGTCCGGTTAGAGTGTGCGTCTGGGGGGCGTGAGGTCGCAAGTTCGAATCTTGTCACCCCGACTAAGGGTCATCTGGTTGCAGATGACCTTTTTTGTTGCTTCTTATGTTGCCATTGTCCGTATTTTTTATTAAATTTGCATTCCGGCAATCCCGGATTATGTAAACCTAAATTCAATTATGGAAAAAACATGGCGTTGGTTTGGCCCCAACGATAAGATTACCCTTGACATGCTACGTCAGATTGGCGTGACAGGTATTGTCACAGCGTTGCATCATATCCCCAACGGCGAGGTCTGGAGCCTCGACGAGGTGATGAAGATGAAAAACTATATCGAGGATCATGGCCTCAGATGGAGCGTCGTGGAAAGCCTCCCCGTAAGCGAGTCGATCAAATACGGCGGCGATGACCGCGATGAACTTATCGAAAAATACAAGGAGAGTCTTGCCAATCTCGGTAAGGCGGGCGTCAAGACCATCTGCTATAACTTTATGCCGGTGCTTGACTGGGCGCGTACCGACCTTGACTATCCCAACCCGGACGGCACCACTAACCTTTATTTCAACAAGGCGGAATTCGCCTATTTCGACATCCATATCCTGAAGCGCGAGGGTGCTGAAAAGGACTATGATGAGGAGACTCTCCGCCGTATGAAGGAGGAAGTGGCTCCGAGAATGGACGAGGAAGGTGAGAAGCGTCTGGTAGACAATATTATAGTCAAGACGCAGGGCTTTGTCAACGGAAATATATCCGAGAAAGACTTGAATCCGGTGCAGAAATTCCGTGACCTCCTTGCTCTCTACAAAGGAATCGACGCCGACGCGCTTCGCGCCAATATGGCGTATTTCCTCAATGCGATAATGCCGGTTTGCGATGAATACGACATCAATATGTGCGTTCACCCCGATGATCCTCCGATGCAGATTCTCGGATTGCCGCGTATCGTGACCTGCGATGAAGATATCAAGGCGTTTCTCGATGCCGTGCCCAATCCCCACAACGGTCTGACCTTCTGCGCCGGTTCTCTGAGCGGAGGTGCCCACAATGATGTGCCTGCGCTTGCCGACAAGTATGCGTCGCGCACCCATTTCGTCCACGCCCGCATCTGCAACGTGCTGCCTAACGGTGATTTCAAGGAGTCGTCGCATCTTGATCCGAGGTTGATTGAGGTGGTACGGATTTTCGAGACCCGTCGTCCCGATGTCCCGATGCGTGTGGACCACGCGCCTCTGATGCTCGGCGATGAGAAGATGGGCTATAACGCCGGCTATTCGTTCCACGGACGTATGCTCGCTCTCGGTATGGTGGGCGGAATCATGGCGGCTGTCAGGGAATTCAATTCCAAGAAATAATTTCTAAGAAAAACATACAACGATGAAAAAGAAATTTTCCAAAGAAGAGGCGCAGGCATGGGTCGATAGCCGCGCCTGGGCAAAAGGCATTGACCTTAAGGCTGATGCTACTATTGATGCGGTGGAGTTTGCGGAGCAGTATGCGGCTAATCCCGAGCTATGGGACGCTCTTTTTGCCTGGATTAAGGATACAGACCTCAAGACCGTTGCTGCCGGAAAGCATGATATAGTGCCGGGACGCCTTTGGGTAAACATTCTTGAGTATACTCCCAAGAGCGCTCAGGACACCAAGATAGAGAGCCATGAGAATTTCATCGACCTGCAGTATACTTTCGTGGGAGATGAGCTGATGGGACTCGCGTCGCATGTAATTCCCACCGGGCCATACGATCCCGTGAAAGATAAGACAAACTATACCACCGACGAGGAGATTTCCTATGTCCCGGCTCCCAACGACACATTCTTCCTTTATTTCCCGAAAGACATGCACCAGCCTTCTGTAAGGGCGCATGAGAATGCCGGTCCGAGCCGAAAGGTGGTTGGTAAGATTGAATACGCCAAGTGATGGGTGTCGTGGATATTGTGGGATATTCGGCCGCTATCTGTATGGTGTTTGGATATCTTCCCCAGGCTGTCGCCACAATCCGGACCCGCGACACCGACGGCATTGCAATGCCGACTTTCCTTATGTTGGGTCTCGGGTCGGTGCTGTTTGTGGCTCAGGGTATCATGACCGGAAACATGCCGCTTGTGATCACCAACGCCATCACCACCGTTTGCTCGGTGATTGTGTTTGTTATCAAAATCCATAACGACAGAAAGAAAAAGAAGAAGTGAAGACTGCGTTGCTCACCGGTGCGTCCGGACTTCTTGGCTCTTATCTTGTCCCGAAGCTCGGGGTAGAATATAAGGTCGTTTCTCTGCAGAGGCGCGATGCCGATGTGGAGTGCGACCTTTCCGTTTCGGAGCCCCGGCTGGAGGGTCGTAAATTCAATCTGGTGGTGCACGCCGCCGGAACCGAGGTGGAGTCTGATGCGCTCGCTGTCAATCTTGAGGGAACCCGCCGTCTTCTGAAGTCGCTCGAGGCTAATCCGCCTGACGAGTTCGTCTTTGTCTCAAGCTGGGAGGTCTACAGCCCCGATGCCGGAGAGGATGTGGGGGAGTCCCGAAACCTATGGGCTTCCACTAAGTGCGGTCAGTCGAAAGCGCTCGCGGAGGGCTTGCTTTCCGACTGGTGTCGCGACCATGGCGTCTTGCTGACTGTGATCCGTCCGGCGAGGATGCTGGGCAAAGGTGTGAAAGGGGAGATGGCTCGCCTTTTCAACGATGTGGTCTCGGGACGCTATATACATGTCCGCGACAATGACGCGAGGCTCTCGATAGTGTGCGCTTCTGATGTGGCTGAGGCTGTAAATATGCTCCATTCCATCGGAGGAATCTATAACATCACCGATGGCAGAGGTGTCACCTGGCTTGAACTGGCGGATGCCATGAGTGCCAATTGCGGGCAAATGAAGCGTCAGACGTTCCTGCCCCGAAAGTGGGCTTCACTGGCATGGCACTTCGCGTCGTGGCTCCCTCCGGTGAAAGCGTCTCTTGATCCAGAGGTCCTTGCGAGGCGAGGCAAGACTCTTGTCCTTTCCGATGCGGCTGTGAGGTCTGTGCTCGGAGAGCGATGGAAGCCTTTCCCTACCCTTGAGGTACTGGCTCGAACCTGTCGTGACTATCCTTATATTGACTGATACATGGGTGTTTTTAAGAATTT
This sequence comes from Muribaculaceae bacterium, assembly GCA_017626045.1. GTDB lineage: Bacteria > Bacteroidota > Bacteroidia > Bacteroidales > Muribaculaceae > Lepagella. Next base: position 45,720 of record JAGAJP010000034.1, read on the forward strand.
GTTCGATACTGTCGCATCTTTCGGAAAGGTGTTGCTCCTTTCGGGTGCTCCTTCTCCGGCGGCAGAGCGCAAGAACTCGCGCCTTATAGTGATGGGCAACGGCCCGTCACTGCGCGATACAATCCGCGAACATGGGCAGCTGCTTGCCGATTCCGATTCCCTCGCGGTGAATTTCGCGGCAAATGCGGATGAGTTCGGTATTCTTAAGCCGAATATTTATGTTCTTGCCGACCCTCATTTCTTTTCGGTAGGAGAGGCAGGAGTGAGTGAGAATCCCAATGTCGTGTCGTTGTGGGAGAATTTAGGGAAAGTGGATTGGAATATGGTGCTTTATGTGCCGTGTCGCGCGAAAATCCCCGAATCCATCGAAAAAAATAGCACGATTCGTCTTAGACGTTATAACCTTACTCCCGGAGAGGGTCTGAAAGGACCTATCCATTGGTTGTATCGCCGGGGGCTTGCGGTGCCGCGTCCGCGAAACGTGCTGATAGCGTCGCTGATGGTGGCGTTGCGCGAGGGGTACAGGAACATTGCTATTGTAGGGGCAGACCACACCTGGAGCCGTGACCTTTGGGTCGACGACCGCAACAGGGTTATCTCAGTGCAGAAACATTTCTATAAAGACAATGATAAGGAGTTTGAGCGAGTGGCAAAGGAATACGAAGGGTATCACCTTCACGACATCCTAAACAGCCTTACCATCGCCTTCCGTTCCTATCATCAGATAGCTGCCTATGCCGCGACTCTCGGCGCCTCGATTGTGAACTGCACCCCCGGAAGCTTCATCGACGCGTTCCCCCGAGCTCCCCTGCCTCAGTAAGACAACTGAACCAGATATGAATGAGAATAAAACCCCATTGGATAACGGTAAAGTCTCAAAGTCTCAGGGCTGTTTGGCTCTGTCACCGATGCTTGTGTTTCTGCTATTGTATGTGGCGGTATCTGCCTTCATAGGTGACTTTTACAAGATTCCCATCTCAGTCGCGCTTCTCGCCGCATCGATGTGGGCGATAATAATCTATAAAGGAAAAAACCTTAAGGAGAGGATTGAGACGTTCTCATCGGCAGCCGCCAAGAGCGATATCCTATATATGATATGGATTTTTATTCTTGCGGGTGCGTTCGCATCGGTGGCTAAGGCTATAGGTGCTGTCGATGCCACTGTCAGTTTCACGCTGATGGTGTTTCCATCCGAGTATATAGTTCCTACACTGTTTGTGGCATCCTGCTTTATCTCTTTCTCTATCGGTACCTCGGTAGGCACTGTGGTGGCACTCACTCCGCTCGCTGCAGAACTTGCATCCTCCGGAGACGCAAATGTTCCGTTTTTTGTGGCGGCGGTTCTCGGTGGAGCCTTTTTCGGCGACAACATTTCTTTTATTTCCGATACCACGATTGCCGCGACTCGTTCGCAGGGTTGCAACATGCAGGACAAGTTCCGAGTGAACCTTTGGATTGCATTGCCGGCTGCGATTGCCACGCTGGCTTGTTATGTATTCCTTACCCATGGTGTACCGGAGATATTGGCACCGGAGGAACACGATCCATGGCTGATGCTTCCATATCTTGTAGTGATTGTGACGGCTGTGGTAGGGGTGAATGTCACACTTGTGTTGACTGCAGGTATCGGTTGCGCTGTGATACTTGGAATCTTAAACGGTGTTGATGTGTTTGATCTGGCGTCGTTCATGGGAGAAGGTATTGAGTCGATGGGAAGCCTGATAATCATCACTCTTCTTGCATCCGGAATGCTCGGTGTCATCAAGGAGAGCGGTGGTATTCAGTTTATCCTTCAGGGTTTGTCGCAACGCATCTCAGGACTTCGCGGTGCGCAGGCGGTGCTTGCGCTATTGGTTGGCATCGTCAATCTTTGCACTGCAAACAATACAGTCGCCATCATTACAGTAGGCAGTCTCTCTCGCGACATTTCCCGTCGTTTCGGCGTGGATCCGCGCAAGAGCGCCTCCATTCTCGACTCAGCGTCTTGTGTGGTGCAATGCCTGATTCCTTATGGCGCTCAGACACTTCTCGCCACCTCGCTCGCCGACATCTCTCCCGCCGCCCCCTTCCCTTATCTCTATTATCCCTGGGCACTCGCCATCACTCTGACCCTCTCCATCATCTTCCTCTTCCCCCGCCGCTATTCATCCCGCTGAGCAACTCACTTAATAACTGAGACAAAAGAAGTGATGAACTGAAATTATAGACTGTCTGAACTACAAGGAAAACATATTCGAATTTGTAGTCAACCCTATTGGGAAGAGAGTTATAGAAGTCATCAAATTCTGATGTCTTGTAGATGGTTCGAATATTTGATTTATTCTCAGTTCTCTTTTCCACTGAAAATGGAGTCTTTAATGTTAAAAGATAAACAATAAAAAGAACGAACAAGGTCTAATCCCCAATTGAAAATTTGTGCGATGTACGAACTATTTATATGCAAACTGTCGCGATTGTTCGTTGATTAATTGCGGCGGGCGGAGGGATGCCACAGTTCCATGTCGACATATCTCACACGGGGGCGGAAGGCTGGGTTTAGGAAATCGCGAGACGAGTCATAGAGGGGATAGCCCACGCCGCCGAGCGTCATCAGCGCGTAGACGGTGTTGGCCGTCCAGCGGAGCAGCGTCGGAAATGGAAATACCGGCGCGAATAGGATATCGGACACGCTCATCATGGAGACGAGGAAAAGCAATGCCCAGAGGCGTGGCTGCGAGGTGTAGGAACTGCCGACGCGATGCATGAAGACGGCAATTGAGGGGCGTTTGCGGAAGAATGATTTAGGGAAGTTCATTGCGGAGTGGGCGGGTGTTAATTGTCATAGCCATAGTTTTCCTGCTTTTTTCAAATCCAAGTACAAAAGTACAACAAATTTTTCTTAGCTACCTATGAGTTGTTTAAATTTATTTCTTTATTTAGACCCCATCTCACAAAAATATGAACCTTGTGTCAGCTGTGTTCGGTGATTGTTTGTGATGAAGGGGCAAAAATATATTTGTGTCATAAAAACATTATTGCATCTATTTGTGTTATATAGACACAAAGACAATGAAAATGGAATATACTTATAAATATCCTCATGCTGCGATAACTGCTGACTGCGTTATCTATGGTTTCGACGGCGAGCGGCTTAAGATTCTGCTGGTGGAGCGTGGCGTAGAACCATGCAAGGGTATGTGGGCGCTTCCCGGCGGTTTCATGAAGATTGACGAGACAATTGAGGAGACAGCCAAAAGGGAGCTCTCGGAGGAGACAGGTCTGCGAAACGTGTTTATGACGCAGTTCAAGGTCTTCAGCAAAGTTGACCGGGACCCAAGGGAAAGAGTTGTCACCGTAGTCTTCATGGCGCTCGTGCGCCCTTCCGACTACATGCTTGTCGCCGGCGATGACGCCTCAAACGCCCTCTGGTTTGAGGAGCGGTTCCTTCCCCCTCTCGCTTTCGACCATGAGGAGATTATCGCTGAGACGCACCGTTATCTCGAGGAGCTAATTCGCCTTAAGCCGGTAGCTTTCGAATTGCTCAACAAGACCTTTTCGCTCGGTGAGCTACAGCGGGTATATGAGGAAATAACAGGCAAGAACTATGACCGCCGTAATTTCCAGAGGAAGGCGGTCCAGAGCGGTCTCTTGACTCCTGTCGTAAGCAAATCGGAGTGTCGGGGGATGGAATGTGATTGCGACGTGGTATGTGAGTCCGTGGGGTCTCGCTATTCCGCTAAGCGGCCGAAACCCGGCAGAAAACCCAACAGACTGTTTACTTTCCTGAAAAAAAATAGCGGCGTAGACGGGAAGAAGTTTGAAGGAGAATCGAGAAATGATTCAGAGGAGTCAGATGCCTCGATTAAAGACCTATTCGACTTTTAGATGGACTCTTAGTCTTTCAATAGCATTTACTGAAAAGCCGCTGACTTACAGATTATGCAACCACCGGCTTACGGATTATATCAATTTATCAATCAATTTTTTTTAACTTACACTTTTATGAAAACTACAGTATTCAACCTGATTATCCTTGACGAGAGCGGTTCAATGGGTAACGTGACAAAGCAGACCATCTCCGGATGCAATGAAACGATTAATGTGGCGAAGTCTTCAGCCGAGAAGAACGCTGACGCAATCCGCTCCCTGACATCAATCTATGCTTTCCAGTCCGGCGGCCCCGTGAAATCACGCTACATCCTGAAAAACGAAGACTCAACGAAGGTGCGCCACATCACCGACAAAGACTATCAGCCATGGGGCGCCACGCCGCTTCTCGATGCCGTTGGCTCGACTCTTACGGAGCTCAAGACCGTGGCGGCGACTCATGAGGATGCTACCGGTGTAATCACTATAATCACCGACGGAATGGAAAACTCTTCCGAACGGTATACTTGGAAAGATGTCGCATCACTTATAGAGCAGTTTAAGGAGATGGGATGGACCGTCAATCTCATCGGAGCGAACATCGATGTCAATGACATGGCAGACATGATGAACATCGACAACCGAATGGCCTTCGAGGCTTCGGAAAGCGGTACTCACGCGATGTTTAACAAATTTGTGTCACGTTCCAAGGTTTGCCTGGATGGTTATGCCGAGGAGGCGAGGTGCTGCCCAAATGTTGGACAGCGCGTCTCAAACAGAAAGAAACGCTCTTCCGACTTCTTCGAAAGGTAGTCAGGTGGTATGTCAGAGGTAGCGTGTGACACCGCTGTGGCGGAATATTTCCGACATCTTCTTTGATGGATTCACGAGAATAGTGAGACCGGGATATGCCGAGGCGGTCGGCATGTCGTCATAATGGTCGGTAAGGAAGGATTCCACTCGGAGTCCTTCTTTTTCCTGTAGTTCCGTAATCCCTTCGAGCTTTTTTCTGCCGCGCATTTCAGTATAGTCCGACTCCCTTTCCGTGAGGCGTGTCGCCACAGCTCCGTCATATCCCATAGCCCGGCTCAGGGGTATGGCATATTCCTCCGGGGCGGCAGTGGCTATGTAGACGGCGCAGTCCTTAAGCCTCGGTGCCTCCACATATTCCCGCACCCGAGGGTTGGCATATTCCGCTAATTTTTCCGCGAGTGCTTCCCAGTCGCTCTCGTCATAATGGCGGCTGGCTATTCTTGTAAGATGCCATTTCATGGCGCGGTGGCTCATGAGTCGCGATGCCCGCAGTGTCATCCACCACAGGGACGCGATGCTCGCTCCCACTGCACGTCGGCGCAACAGCGTCCACGGCATTCGCCGCATGAAGACGTGTAGTGAGTTTGTGGTCAATAAGGTGCCGTCAAGATCTACGAATGTGGCGCCTTTCGCGTATCCTTGAAATCGTTCGACCATGGAAATCTTATCAATGTTCGGTTTCGGTATATCGTATAGTCGGCTCTTACGAGAGGATTCTCTGTGGTCTCGGTGATCACGGCTGTCTCCACTCTCGCCGACGGGTTCATTTTCTTTAACGTGGCTATCACCTCCGATAGTGTGTGGCCGCTGTCGATGGCGTCGTCAATCAGAAGAAGCCGTGGCGCGGCGGTGTCGCATACTATGGCTGCCAGTCCGGAGTCTATTCCCACCTGTGGCGGCTCTTTCTCTTTTGCATGGCGGCTGCGCAATGAGAGGATACGGGATTCTGCGATTCTCATCATGTCCAGGACTTTTACCGGAAGACGTTTCAATATGGCGGACATCAGTCTTCCCTTGCGGCGTGTGCCGGGTCGCTGAAGAGTCACGTCATGACGCTCCCCGCATAGTGACGCGGGAAACGAAAGCATGAACGCGTCGCACACATATGCGCCTCCTCTTCTTATGCCGATGACCGCGTCGTAACGCTGTCCACGGCATCCCTCTGCCACAGCCGAGGCAAGTCTCGCTGCCGCTGCATTCAGCCCATCCTGATTGAGTGTGGTCACCTGCATAGCATCCTGATTATCGGAATCGCGACATATGAAGCCAGCGCTCCCAGTTTATTCTTTATCCTTACCTCGGGGTCAAGCAGTTCGGCGCGTCGCCGCTCACGTATTACCCGTATGCACCGCTCGCGTGCCTCGCTGTTGCGGATGCCGTGGCGAGTCATCTCCACAAGCATATTGCAGTGCGCGCTGAATCTCCGGTCTTCCGCCGCCGCCACAAGTCCCGGATGACTCTCTTTCATGTGATCCACCATCCTGTCGGTGACATCAAGCACGTCAAGGCGCGAGTCGCTCCATGTGTTAATGAAGCCGCCTGGATTATCGCGGTATACATATACTAAGCTATCCACCAGGCATATACGTGACACTCTCTCAAACGCACGGTAGAAGAGGTCAAGGTCTTCATATCTGCAATGCCTGAAGCGGAGCGGTTCCGGCTCCTCGAATACACTGCGGTGAAAGAGAACGCCCCAGGGATTGTTGAGGATACGTTTCTGATAGAGTCCTGTACGTATGGCATCCTCCGATGATATGGTGTGGATTGTTCCCGTTCCGGAATTATGATTCGCGGAAACATCGCGGGAATACTGTCCTGCCACTATCCGGCATCGGCTTTCCGACACCGCTTCGATCATGATGCGTAGTGATTTTTCCGGCATGATGTCATCGGCGTCCATAAACGCAATCCATTCGCCGCGAGCCATGTCTATCCCTTTGTTGCGCGCCGCCGACACACCTCCGTTTTCTTGCCTCACATAGCGGAATCTGGAGTCAGCCCCGGCGTAGTCGCGACACAGTTGCGGCGACCGGTCCGTGGAGCCGTCGTCGACCAGTATCGCCTCGAAGTTGCCGTATTCCTGGCTGCGGAGTGACTCCAGCGCGAGGCTCAGCAATGCGCCCGGATTATATACCGGCACTATTACCGAGATGAGTCCTCTGTCGATTCTGTCTTCCTCTTCCATGAGTGTGTCGCCGCGTTTCTTTCGTTTTGTTGTCTTGCGCTTGCGGCTGCAAAATTAACATTTTCCTCCCACATAGACAAATAAAAACGGACACCGCTCAATGAGTGATGTCCGCATATCCGGCCTTCCCTGTGTCAGGGTTCTTCTACAAAGTCTTCTTTACCGACTCCGCACACCGGACATGTCCAGCTGTCGGGGATATCTTCAAACGCGGTTCCGGGGGCTACTCCGTTTTCCGGATCCCCGATTTCCGGATCATAGATCCAGTCGCATACTTCACAGCGGTACTTTTTCATAGTCGTGATATTTTTGGTTTGATTACTTTCTAAACAATCAACCCGCCCTTTGGTTCATTTGTTAGTTACGGGAATTATTTGTAATTTTGGGGGTATGAATATTAATAGAAGAAAAATATTGGCGGTTGCAGCTGTATTTGCGGTGGCTTGCGTCGCGGTGGTGGCTGTCAGGGCTATCACATCTGTGTCGTTGAAGAATGGCGATCAAGCCACTCTCGACAATTCTCCAAAGATTGCTCTCGCTTATGTAGAGTCGTTCCGGGAGGGTGTCCCTGACGCGCGTCTGTTTACTCATCTTGTGTATGCTTTCGCTGAGTTTAACGACAATTGCGACGGGGTAGTGCTGCCCAGCCCCGAAAAACTTAAGGCGATGGCTCGTCTTAAGAAAGTGAACCCGAATCTTAAGGTGATTCTCGGAGTAGGCGGCTACAAGCGCGAGGGCTTCAGCGAGATGGCGCGCGACAAAAAGAAGCGTCGTGCGTTTGTCAAAAGCGTGAAGTCTATAATCGATTCCATAGGTCTCGACGGTGTAGACCTTGACTGGGAGTTTCCGACTACTGAGGCGGGAGGACACACGGCTACACCGGAAGACGACCGCAACTATGTGCTTGTGGTTCGAGACCTCAGGAAGAGTCTTGGCAAAAGAAAGTGGATATCCTTCTATTCCAACAACTCCGCATCTTTCATCGATTTCAAGAGGATGGTGCCTTATGTGGACTATGTGCATGTCTCGGGCTATAACCTCGCTGTACCCGAAGACGGCAAACCCGCTTATCACCAGAGTCCTCTCTATCCGAGCCGCAAACTCGGTGGATGGTGTGTGAAGAGTGTCATAGAGAGGCATATGGAGAGAGGAGTCCCGCGTGAAAAGATTCTGATGGGAATCCCCTTTTTCGGCCGAGGCAGAACACCCTTCCCTTCATATCTTGACTGCAACGCCATCGGTAAGTATGCCGGTGGCATGAAGCCGCAGTGGGACGATGACGCTAAGGCTCCATATTATGCCGACAGCCGCGGAAATCTGGTTCTGGCACTCGACGACGAGCGTTCCATCAGGGAAAAGATGAATTTCGTTCGAGCCAACAACCTTCCTGGCGTATTCGTATGGAACTACGACTCCGATTATCCCGACCATCGCCTTGCAAAGGCATTAAAATAATTCATAATTCATAATGCATAATTCATAATTGGCTTCGCGACAGGGTGAAAGACAAGATGCGGCGAATAATTATGAATTATGCATTATGAATTATGCATTGATTAAGCATTATGCATTATGAATTATTTAAAAGCTTTCGAAGCGGTATACAATAGTGCGGCTGTATGGCGCGTCGGGAGAGATGCGCGGTGACGGGAATGCAGCGCGGTTGGGGGAGTCGGGAAATCCCTGTGCCTCCATGGCGACACCTTCGTAGTCCTCATAGCTGCGCCCCGACATATTGGCGGGTGAGCCGGCAAGATAGTTGCCGGTATACACCTGAACTCCCGGCTGGTCGGTGAGCACCGTCAGGCGTCGGCGCGAATGCTGCGACTGCAGCACGCATGCCTCGCGGAGTTCTCCATTGGGACCGTCGATGCAGAAGCAGTGGTCATAGCCCTTGGCATAGCGCAGCGGGGTGTAGTCCTTGCGGATGTCTCTTCCGAGCTCCTTGAATTCCCGGAAGTCCATCGGGGTGGCGGCTACGGGTGCCATTTCTCCGGTCGGAATCAATGTCTCGTCGGTGGGCAGGAAGTAGGAGGCGTTCATCTTCAGTTCATGACCAAGCACTGTGTGCGGCTCGGCTCCGTCGGCTCCGTCGAGATTGAAATACGCGTGGTTGGTAAGGTTTACCACGGTGTCGGTGTCGGCGGTTGCTCTGAGCGAGATTGTGAGCTCGTTGTCGTCATTCCAGGTGTATTCGACTTCCGCTGTCAGATTGCCCGGATATCCCATTTCTCCATCTTTCGAATTGTAGCGGAAGAGTATGCCGTCGGGAAGTTCCTCAGCCTCCCAGATGCGGTTCTGGAAGCCGTAGGGGCCGCCGTGAAGATGGTTGGGGCCGTTGTTGATCGGAAGGTCGTAGGTGATGCCGTCGATCTGCAGTTTCCCCTTGCAGATGCGGTTGGCGAAGCGTCCGGGAGTCTTTCCGGCGCATGGCCCGTCGGCAAGATAGCTTGCCGGGTCGCTGTAGCGCACGGTCACGTTCTCGATGTTGCCGTTGGCGTCAGGCACCGACACCTCTGTGATGCCGGCACCGAGGCTCGATACCTCCACAGAGGCGCCTTCAGCGTTGGTAATTCTGTATAAGGTCACCTCTCCGATTGGAGAGGCGGCCTTGCGTGATTTAATAGTCATGTGTCAGTCCAGTTTGTGTGCGCCGTCGGAGATCACTACGTCGTAGATCATCGGGGCGTGTCCGTATTTGTCTTCGAATTTTTCGGTGATGTCCGCCACGAATTTGTCGTGCAGGTCATTCTTCACCAAGTTGATGGTGCAGCCTCCGAAACCGCCGCCCATGATGCGGCTGCCGGTGACGCCCATTTTTTTTGCCTCGTCGTTGAGGAAGTCGAGCTCGACACAGCTCACCTCGTAGTCTTTCGAAAGGCCTTCGTGGGTTTCATACATCTTCTTGCCCACTGTCTCGTAGTCGCCGGCGTTGAGGGCGTCGCAGACTGCGAGCACACGTGCCTCCTCTCCGATCACGAAACGTGCGCGCTTGTAGTCCTCTTCTGAAATCTTGTCTTTGATGGCGTCAAGTTCCTCCATCTTGGCACCGCGCAGCGACGGGCGTCCCAGTGCCGCTGCCACGCGCTCGCAGCTTTCGCGGCGTTTGTTGTAGGGGGAGTCCTTCAGCTCGTGCTTAACTCTCGAGTCCACAAGCACTAAGCGATAGTCGGAAGGATTGAACGGGAAGTATTCATATTCCGAGCTGCGGCAGTCGAGACGCATGAGGTTGCCTTTCTTGCCCATTACGGATGCGAACTGGTCCATGATGCCGCATTTCACTCCGCAATAGTTGTGCTCAGTGCTCTGGCCGATGCGGGCGAGTTCGAATTTATCGATCTTATTGTCGTTGAAGAGGTCGTTGAGAGCGAATGCGAAGCAGCTCTCGAGGGCAGCAGACGACGAGAGTCCGGCTCCGAGGGGCACATTGCCTGCAAACACTGCGTCGAATCCCTCCACTTTGCCGCCACGCTTGATGATTTCGCGGCATACGCCAAACACGTATCTTGCCCATCCCTGCTTGGGGGCGTCCTCTTCGTTGAGGCCGAATTCGGCATAGTCGTCGATATCGATGGAATATACGCGAACCTTGTCGGTGCCGTTCGGGCGTATCTCCGCCATTATCACCTTGTCAATAGCTCCGGGGAATACATATCCTTCGTTGTAGTCGGTGTGTTCGCCTATGAGGTTGATGCGTCCTGCGGATGCGTACATGGTTCCGTGATTTCCGAAACGCTGCATGAAGAGCTGTTGAATCTTTTCTTTCATGATTTTAAGATTTTATTGGATTGTTTTGATGTTGTCTGTTTGAAGGGGGTTATTCCACCGGAATGGTGATTTTCGCAGCCTTAAGTCCCGGAGCCTTTGCCTCCAGAGTGACGAATCCCGGCTTGTCGCCGCTTTTCACGATTGCGGTGGCTGCGCCGCTGAAGAGGTCCATCTCAGGCTTGTTGAAGTTGCGCAGGGATGTCGGGTCGCCGTTGGCTGTAGCCCGGAAACTTCCGTCGCCTGTCACCTTGAACTTGACTGTCGGTTCCGCGTCGGGCACTATGTTGCCATCCTTGTCGGCAACCCTCACGGTGATATAGGCAAGATCGTCGCCGTTTGCCTGCAGGCTGCTGCGGTTGGCGCTCAGCACGAGGCGATAGGGCTTACCTGCGGTCCGAACCACTGCCTCTCCGGCAACGCTTCCGTCGGCGTTGTATGCCACGGCCTTCACTTCGCCCGGCTCATAGACGGTCTCGTTCCACATCAGGCGGTAGCGGTTCATGTTGGAGGAGTCGTTCTTCTCTCTTATGCCCTGCGACTTGCCGTTGATGAAAAGTTCTGCTTTCGGTGAGTCGGTATACACGAATACAGGCGTCACCTCTCCTTCACGTCCTTCCCAGTTCCAGTGGGGAAGTATATGTAGCGTATGCTCTTTCTCGTTCCATTTCGAGCGGTATAGCCAGAAGCGGTCCTTAGGCAGCGACGCGAGGTCGAAGATGCCGAAATATGAGCTGTGGCTTGGCCATGCGTCGGTGTCGTAGGGCGACGGCTCGCCAAGGTAGTCGAAGCCTGTCCACACGAATTGCCCCATATCCCACGGATAGTCGTCGGCTGCAGCGAAGTCGTCGTCGGGGATGTTGCTCCATGAGCAGTATTCCACGTCATAGCCCGAACTCTGGTTGTCGTCTCGTATCACGCCGTGGGCTTTCTTCACCGGGAAATAGTATTTGCCGCGGCTCGACACTGTGGAGGAGGTCTCCGATCCGAGCAGGAAGTTCTGGGGAAGCTTGCCTATGGCATCCTTATATTTGTGCACTCGGTAGTTGAATCCCGGAATGTCGAGCGCCGCAGCGAAGCCGTTGCTCGTCACCGCGTCCACCTGGTCCATGCCGCAGGTCACCGGGCGCGTCGGGTCCTCGCGGTGCACTATGTCTTGCAGGAATGTCAGTTCCTTGAGTCCGTCAGGTCCCCACTGCGAGGGTACCTCGTTGCCGATCGACCACATCACGACACTCGGATTGTTGCGATACTGACGCACCATGTTCTCCACGTCGCGCTCCGCCCATTCGTTGAAGATCACGCCGTAGCCGTTTTTCGATTTCGGACGGAAGCCCCAGTCGTCAAAAGGCTCGAGCATCATCATGAGCCCCATTTCATCGCATAGCTCCACGAGCTGCGGATCCGGCATGTTGTGTGCCGTACGCACTGCGTTGGCTCCCATGTCTTTCAGAAGTTCAAGCTGATGGCGAAGCGCCGACTTGTTGACAGCTGCCCCGAGAGGCCCTAAGTCGTGGTGGTTGCATACGCCCTTGAACTGTATCTTCTCGCCGTTGATGAAGAATCCCTCGCCGGCGCGTGCCTCGATGCTGCGGATGCCGAAGCGGGTGGTGTATTCATCGGTGGTTTTGCCGTCTTTAATCACTTTTGTAGTGGCTGTATAGAGCGCCGGAGTCTCCGGACTCCACAGCTCCGGATTGTTTACCCTGAAGTTCTGCGGCAGCGTCACTCCCGGATATATCTTGTAGTCATGCGTGTCGGTAGCAACGACCTTCCCGTCGGGGGCGGCAATCTCGGTGGTCAGTGTCACTTTTTCTCCTTTGTCAACACCTTCGAGAGTGGTGGCGAGATGCACTGTGGCATACTCTTTGCTCACGTATGGAGTGGCGAGCTGCGTTCCCCATACCGCAATGTGCACTCTGTCGGTGGAGAGGAGATGCACATTGCGGTAGATGCCGGCACCGGGATACCATCGCGACGACATCGGCTTGTTTTCAAGCGACACCGCTACCGTGTTGCTCCCGGGGTGTACCATAGGGGTCACGTCCACATAAAACGAATTGTAGCCGTATGGCCACACAGTGGCAAGTTTGCCGTTCACATACACGTGGGCGTTGCTCATAGCTCCGTCAAACACAAGGGCGTAGCTGCGGTCCGGTGTGTCGGGAATGTCGAATGTGGTATTGTAGAAACCTTTGCCGGCATAGGGAAGTCCGCCGGTGCGGCCGGTCTTCCATGTTTCCTCTTTCTCTCCGTTCTGTTCCACTGCAACTTTCTGCAGGTCATGGCTTCTATCGAAAGGTCCTTCAATCGCCCAGTCGTGTGGCACCTGGACTTTCTTCCAGCCTATGGAGTCTTGTGAAAAGTTCCAGCTCTTGAGCAGTGTCTCTGTTCGCGGGGCTGCGAATGCCCCCGTGGCAAGCAGCGCTAAGGCTGCGAGCATCATCTTATTCATTAGCTTCTTAAGATTGTCTATTTTAAGTTTCGGGTATTAATTTCAAAGTCTCTCTATCGCTGCGTTTTTAATCACGCCGCTTTTCATCACACAAAGATAATTAAAATATCTCCCCGAGCCAAAAAAATTATAAAAATATAAGATTTTTAATTGCGAATTAAGATTTTTGTCGCACGATTAAAAAAGAAGAGAGCGGCGTTATGGCACGCTGCTCTCTTCCCGAGAAGGGGAGAACTCCACTAACTCCCCGCATTACATAAAACTTATATCAAATAGAGATGAAATTCGCTGACTGTCGTGGTCAATGCTTGTTTAGCCACGTCTGGTAATTGCTGACTTCTCCGCCACTTAATGTTCGTATACATCTGACGTTGTATCTGCCGTCTTGGCTCATTCTATTATCATATCCATCGTAAGCACCGGCATTATAAGAGGATACAAATCCTGAATAATTCAATCTTTTTAGATATACATAACTACTATATTGATCTCTGGTTAAATAATACCCTTCCTGAGTCGTACTGGTATTTGCATCAGTTCCTGCTATAGGAAAATAACATCCGATGTATTTCCCGTTGTGTTTTATGTCCGATACAATATATGGACGAAATTTGGACCATTGCATATATAGGAAAACATATTGCAATTCAGAGATATTTGGCACATACCAGTTATTGGAATTTGTATAGAACGGAGATGTGATTTGATTTACATCAATGTTGGGACTGATAAATTCAGCTCTAACCCATTCAGGGAATGTTGTTGTATTCATTTCTTTCCAGGAATAGTAGCTCCCTGAGAAAAGTTTGTTTTGGGCATCTGTTTGTTTGTTCGTTCCTGTAATTTTTAGATTAGGAATATTTGAATAGTTTACAGCTCTTTCATAATTGGTGCCATTTAATCGTGGAACAGCACCTACGTTCCTATCGGCCACCAAATAAGCTTGTCCGTTACCGTATATGCCGCTGCTGTATATCACGGCATCACCTATTTCGCAACTTGTCACTATGCGCACATCGAAACTTATGGTCTGAGTCTCTCCGGTCTGACCATCTTTAGGATAGGCGGTAATTCTAATGGTTCCGACGATGTCAGGATCGCCGGGTCCGGTGCGGAATACATTCATATAGAATTTCTCTCCATTTCCCATCTTGTCAAGGCATTGATAGTTCTGGTTGCTTACATAGGTCTGTGGGGATATGAGGTTCGCATCTCGGTTGGTGGGCGTATTGTTGGCTGTATTCAAATCCGGATGCTCAACCTTGATGGTTCGAAGTAATGCACTGTTGGCACTTAGCCTCAAGTCTCGATATCCGTCAAAGTTGGACTCAACCTTATATTGATATTTTACGGGGTCGGCAAGTGTCACGAATACGTCTTTCTGCACGGAGAACGAATTTGTTCGGTCTTCGTTGTTGCTTTGGTTTGTGACTCGTTTTTGGTCATAAAAGCCTTCAAGTACAAGTTCTCCATTTTGGGGATACGGGAACACGGACAGCAGAACCTTGCTCTTGGCTTGCTTGAGGTGTATTATGACAGGTTTCACTTCTTCCTCGGTCACGCCATTGCGCCTGACAATCAGGTTAATTTCGCGGTCAGCACCACTGATGTTGGCGGGAATGCTGATTTCGAGGAATCCCTTGTTGCCGCCGGCTCGTGTGTATGATGCGCCGGCTGCCGCCCACGGTGTCCAGTTCCCTTCCGATTCCGGAGCGCATGTCCATCCCTGTGTCATGGAGCCGGTCTGCACCTGAAAGAGGAAGGTGGTGCCGGTGCCTGACACCTTTGGCTCAAGAGTACCTGTCTGACCATTGACGGTCAGCATCTTGACATCATCGTTGACCGAAAGCTGCATCACGTTGACTATCACCGAAAGTTCCTTCTTGTTGTCGGCTGTGACTGCTGATATCTTGAAATACCCGTATTTCACGAAATTTGTGTTGTTTCGTGTCAGCGTTCGGAATACGAATTTGTTGGCGTTCTCTTCCTTGGTAACGCTGAAATCAGCGTTGGAGTTGCCGGTATTGGAGACTTCCTGACATCTCAATGTTGAGGGATTCATACCGGGACTCATGTTGACGCTTATGTTCTGAGTCTGCCCCGCATCGCCCTGAAACGTCAGGCTGGTTCTCGACAGTATCAGGAAGTTGCCGGAGGCATCTGCGTCGCTGTTGGTGTCATCGTCATCCCATGTCTCTTCCACTGTGGCTATCAGCACCGGAGCGTCGGTAAGACGTGCCGCTGACTCGCTTTCCGCTCCCTCTCCCTTAACGCCCATGATATTGGCTGTATAGATATGGTTCTTTTCGAGAAACTGCGCGTCCTTCCCTCTGTTGAGGTTGAAGCGATAGTAGCAAAGCTTCTCTTCACCGGGAGTTTCGGGAGTGTCGCCTCCCGGTTCTTCGCCGCTTCCTTCACCTGTCCCCGGATCTGTCGTGCCACCCTCTCCCTCGGCACGTGTATGGCGTGATACAGCTGCCGGTTTCTTCTTGCCTTTATAGACAGCTGCTATCATGATATATGTAGTCACACCGTCGTCTTGCGACGGACTGGCTACCTGGTTCGGGAAGGCATACAGTGATGCCCTTACCTGTTGGCTTGGCACACCTTCCGTATTATCAGCTGCGGGTTCCACCTCTATGTAATAGGGACGCTGGTCCACTGGTGGCGCGTCGTTGATTCCGGGCTGTACTGTTCCCCCGGTATAATAGTCTCTGCATACGTAGGTGGTATTGCGGTAGTTGCATATCTTCACCCATTTGATGTCCAGGTCTTCAACTGCATAGTTGTTTAGGTCGACCCTCACAACCTGACGCTTGAAGAGAATGGCGCCGTTGGCTACATACTTGCCGTTGACCACATCATAGTTGAACTTGATTTCATTGCCTTCTTCGTCCACTAATTTCCCTTCCATTGGAAGATACTGGTCAGCTTCTTTAGTCATAGTGTGGTCTGTGCCGAGCGCGAGCTCATTCTTCACCTGTGTCATTGTCTTTCCCGGAAGAATGGACCCGAGATAAGACGGAAATGTGGAATACCCCACAGGTACGTAATTGTCGGCGTTGGCTACCATCACCACAGAGTAGTCCGTAAGGGTCTGGAGCGACGACGGCACCGGGAATGTTACCCTTGTGGCACCGGGTGTCACAGACGACCGCTGATATGTCACGAATCTTCCGTTCTTGTCGAAGAATATGAAATAGACATGGTCTATCTGTTTTTCATGTCCTTCCGCAGATGTGGCGGGATGTCCCTCCGCATCTGTCTCGCCTGTCTCGTCGTCGGCTCGCGTATAGCCGCCGAGGCCACCATACATCATATTGTCAACAGAGAAACCCACCGGAATTTCCCCTGCCACTTCGTCCGGCACGATACCGTCATCGTCGATCCGGAATTCCGGATCGGCGGAGCATGCGGCAAGCAGCCACGTCGCCAACGCCGCCGTAGCCACTGCCAACGTTCTTGCGAATTGTTTTTTTAGTTTCATCGGTTATAAGTTTTTATGTATTGTTGTTCTTTAAAATTCCATCGGATGGTTGTCGTCCCAGCCCGGGTCCCTGAGAGGATGCACTATCACCGGAACCACTATCGTGAGCCGGGGACTGATTCTCAACGATAGGCGGCAAAGTCTCGGTTCGTTGCCCGCCGGATTCTCCTGCGTCACCCTTACCGCCACTCTCGCCTTGTCTCCTTTTATCTCCACTTCCGCTTCCACTCCGTTTATGCTTTCCGTCCGGTCTTTGAAATAAGAGGTCTCTTCGTTTTCAAGCCATCTGACGCGGAAGGTGCTCAGCGGAAGCGTCGACTTTACCTCCACCACCTCGCCGGCGTCTACGTTGCCGGTGAGGTGCAGTGTCTCCTTGGATGCCGATATCCAGTCGTTGTCGGAATATGTCAGCGACTTATGAGGAAGATCCCATTCAATCATTGATGCTTCGAAGTCGTCGATTATCGGGTCGTTGTATGCCGCCTCAACGCTCTCCGCTCCCTCACAGTCCACTTTTGTTATATGGAAGGTATATAGGTGATTGCGGCGCACATTTACCAATGTGTCAGCCTCTTCATCGTAGAAATCCATACGGTAGTATTGCAGTGAGTCCGATTCTTCATAGTGCGCTCCGACTACTATGGCGGTGCGCCGTGTGTGGTTCTCGTCACCGAGTCTGCCTCCAATCCTTACGTCTGCTTCCGGAATATATAGTGTATGGGAGATGATGTTGTCTATACCCACCGAGTCGTGGTCCCAGCGGATATTGTATCCTATACCATCCGGCAAAGTATTCCTTAAAGCGTGTCGGTGTCCCGGCATGTTCTCGATCGGCTCGAGGCTCGCCGAGTCCGGCACTATCGCCATGGCGTTGGCTCCGTTTACCACATGTATGCTCTCGATGCGGAACTTCTCCGGCTCAATCTCGCTGTCTACCGTCACGTCCACTCTTGCCACCGAGCGAAGCAGGCTGGCGGCATAAGTCGGGACCGAGGTCTCGTCACCGCTCGGAAACGCTACATCCGAGACTTCTCCCCACATCGGCAGCGGAGATTCGTTGTCCTTTGGCAGAAGAGGTGTATAGTCTTCCTTGCCTTTTGAGGCGAACCGGCGCACAAGAGACTTCTTCATGTCGGCATATTTCATCCCTTGTCGTATTGTAGCGGCTTCTTCGGGACAGTTGGCGATGACGGTCCCGTTGAAAAGTCCTGATACATCGTCGGGATCCGGAACATATATCGAAACCTTGAATCGGTATATCAAGCTGTCGAGAGGATCCCGTTTCAGCGCCTTCCCCTTCATGACCATTGCTACATCGTCCGACCTTCCTAAGGTGTCCTGGTTAAACAGTATCAAAGATACGTCAGTGATTCGAGACTCCCGATATTCATCAAATGGCAGGGAGCGGGTGTCGCCCTTTCCCGAATACCGCGACATTGACGGCACGCTCACAAGCAGATCCATCTCTATCTCCATACCCTCGATGTCGGGTGTCAGGGCGTCATGCGCGATCCTCTCGTCACTGCATGACGAGAATAAGAATGCGTATGCGATAATGGATGTGATTATCAGCATCGATTCGCGATATATGTCGTTATGACGAACGTCGAGATTCGTAGTCATAAATAGCTTTATTTATATCCAAGGAATTTAGCCTTGTAAGCATTGATTTCATTCACGGTGACTGGCCTTATCGGGCGCCAGTAGTATTGTTTGTATGCTTTGTAATCATACCTGCCTGAATAAGAGCCTGCGTCGAGTGTTGTCGAGTGGATTTCTCGTAAGTAACATTGTGAACCATTCCGTTGAGTCGATGTCATATAGTAACAAACACCACTTGTTGTCGACATGGGCAGATAGCATCCGACATATTTGTCTCCGCCGTTGCGCAGGTCTTTGAATGCAGAAAGGATAAAGCAACGTTGCTTCGACCATCGGATATTATTTTTGATATAGTATTCCCAATGGTCAATGTTCGGCACCATCCATTTTTTATCATTCTTATGATAGAAACTGGAGTATAATTCGTCATCATCAAGGTTTTTCTCCGTGAATTCTTCATAGGCTCTGTTCGGATCAGTGCTTTGATTGCCGTTCATAAGAAGTGAGTTGACCCAATTCTCATCGTTCGAAGAGGAGTATTGATATACCTCTCCTCTGAAGTCGGCGTTGTCATTGTCTGTCTTGTTGATGTCTCCGTATCCGTTGATGTGCACTCCCGGCTGCATGGTGAAATTCAGTGCCGGTACGAATGCCTTCTTGTCATCAAGCCGAGGTTTGGCACCGGCGTTCCTGTCTGCAACCACTATCCAGTTATTTGAATATGACACAAAGACATCATCAATTGTGCAGCTCGTTACGATTGTAACATGGAAAGTGATTTCCTGAGATTCATATTTGCTTGGGTCATCAGGGACAGCCCTGACAGTGATTTCTCCATCAATGTTCGGGTCGCCTGGTCCTGTGGAATATACATTGAGATAGAATTTTTGTCCGTTGTATAGATTGGATAGTTTGTCGTCGATTTGTTTGTTGGGAGTGGGTGGATTACCTATGGTCGGGTGCGACGAATTGTTGCTCCATCTGTCCAACCTTCGCAGAGCCGAAAGCCTTAGGTCGCGGTTCTTGTCGAATGTGGATGTGACTTCATACGTATAATGGTCCTGATTGGCGAGTGATACGAAGAACTCTGGCTGGGCGGAGATGCCGTTGCCGAGTGCTCCGGCATTGATGCTTGCATTCGGCTCGAATCCCTCGACGAATAGTGTGCCGTTCTCAGGATACGGGAATACCGATACAAGATACTCACTCTTAGGCTGGACGATATTTATATATATTGGATCAATCTTGGTGGTTTTGTCGTTCTCCGGTATCTCACGTTCCACCTTAAGGCATATCTCCCTGTCTTCCTTTGTGATGTTTGCACTTATATCCATG
Organism: Muribaculaceae bacterium; assembly: GCA_017626045.1. Lineage (GTDB taxonomy): Bacteria > Bacteroidota > Bacteroidia > Bacteroidales > Muribaculaceae > Lepagella. Next base: position 65,211 of record JAGAJP010000034.1, read on the forward strand.
ATGAGGTGGCCGAGATGGCTCCCTTTTGAAGTGTAGGTGCTGCTTTCAACATTTTTGAACTTTCTTGTCATTGTGTTCAAATCCTGTTTCTTGAGGTCAGTGTCGCTTATTTCTTCGTATGTGAACTTTTTATTACCGTCCTCGTCAGTTTCGTCAGAATATTTTTTTACAACTTCTTTCACTTTCCACCCCTCTACGAGCGAGCCGGTCTGGATTCGCAACTGCAGTCTGCCTCCGGTGCCGGCAATAGTTGTGTTGTAGTCCTCGCTTGAGTTCTCTACAAGTAGAATCTTGGGGTCTACCTCATCGGGAACCTGCTGCACTATGAACGGCGCTATCAACTGAGTGTTCTGCGGCGTTGTGGCTATGATGTTGACATATCCCTTGCGAAGAGTGTATGTGGTGTTGTCTTCGAGAGTCTTTACGGCAAACGACTCCTGGTCTATCTCCTTAAACTCGAATTTGTCGTTGGAGTGTCCCGTCTGATTGTCGACCTGAAGACGCCATTTGGAGCCTTTGCTGATCTTCACCTGTATCACCTCGGTGATGTCGGCATCTCCGTCGAGCGTCACGGTGGTACGTGACAGCATCAGATAGTTGCCCTCATTGTCGGTCACCACACTCGAGTCATCGCCCCAGTTTTCAGTCACCTCTGCTGAAAGTACCGGGGTTTCACGTTTCATTGCTTCCTCTTCTGTGGCGTCTCCGCGCCCCGTGATGTTCTGTATCACGGCGGTGTAGATATGGTTTCTCTGCATCGAAAGGGGTTCTCCCACCGGTGTGAGGTTAAATCTATAGTAGGTGTCTTTGGTGTCTTTGTCGTACCGGCCTGCTATCATCAGTGCGGTGGTGACGTTGTCGTTCGCTGCTGTGGAGTTCTGCATATTCGGAAAGGCGTATAGCGATGCCTTCAGTTCCTGGGTGTTCTGTTCCGCACCGATAGGCGACACTGCCATCCAGCCGTTGACTCCCTCCACAGGTTTCGCATCGGAGACTCCCGGTTGCACTTCGCCACATTTGGTGTCGTGGAATACATAGCCCCCGTCGCAGATGTTCACCATCTTCACATAGTCAATCTGGAACTTCCCCGTCACAAGGTTTTTAATATCTATCCTCGACACGGCTCTCTTGAAATAGAAGAATCCCTTTACCTTATAGCTGTCTCCCTCTATCTCGAAGTTGAAAGGCAGTTCCTCCTGAGCGGCGTTGATATACTTTCCGAACATCGGTAGCAGTGGTGTGGACTGTGCGCTCATCGGCAGGTCGTAGTGAAAGGTTAAGTTGTTTGCCTCATTCTCAAGGATTTGAGAATAGGTGTGACCGGTGCACGTCGCCGCTATATAGTCGCCATAGCTGTCGTAAGGCGTCCCGTCTGCCTGAAGCGGTATGAAGTTGTTACCGTTGCCCACCACAAGCACTTTATAGTCTACACCTTGCTTTAGGTCTGCGGGTACGGAAAACGAGAATGTCCTGCCGCTTGCCCCGTTGATCACCTGTGCCGTGACATAGGTGATATACGACTCGTCGAGCGACGAGAAGAAGATGAGATGCACATGGTTGAGGTTGGTCTCGTGCTGCGTTGCCATTACCGAGCCGCGTGTCTCATACGACATTCCGTCGATAGTGCATTTGACTGTAATCTGGTCTTTGGTATCGCCTTCCTGACCTGGAAATAGAATGTCGGGGGCGAAATCATCATTACATGAATTCACAGCTGTCGCCATAAGAACTATGGCGAGCGTTCTCAGCAGTGAGGTGATTGTTCTGCGTCGGGTGTTCATGATTGTTATTCGTTTGTTTGTTTGTTAATTCTATATAGGTTTTATGTCGTTGTCTGTGTTGTGTCAGTTGCCGGTCTCGTCTTCAACCACCGGCAGTTCGGTCTCGAAGATGTGGCTATTGTCGCTATTCCAGCCCCGGTCGCCCGTTCCGAAGTCGAGCGAACCGCTTCCGGAACTCTGATCATCGCCGCCTCCCTCCCCATCAGGGTCGTTGCCTACATCTCCCGAGAAGGAGTCGACAAACCATTTGATGACATCGAAGAGGATGTCGATGGGATGGCTGTCTTCCTTGTCGTCTCCGGTTTCGTCATCGCCGAAGCCTTCAAGGTTCTTCATGAAGTCATCCCCCTTCAGCCATTGCATGAATTTCAGGAATATCTGGAATCCGAGCTTCGTCTCGTGGGGGTCGTCGGGGTTATAGGGGTCGTCGGGATCCGTGAGGTTTCCGAAGATGTCCTCTCCCTTGAGCCAGGTCATAAACCGCTTGAATATCTCGAAGCCAAGCGAGCTCGGTGGGTTGTCTGGGTCGTCCGGGTCGTAGTCCGGTCCGTAGATCTCGTCGTAGAAGTGGCCGCCGAGCATCCAGCGAAGCAGGTTGTAGACTATGACAGCCATAGGATTGTCCCATGCCTCATCCCAGTCTTCCGGTGTGCCTCCGATTACGTGGCCGTATTCGTCTGTGAAAAACCATGTGATGAATTTCCAGAAGAAGGAGTTGATATATTCCGAGTCGGATACATTATCGCCGTCTCCGACAGTGCCATTGTAGTCACCTCCGAAAAGCCATTTGAGGAATTCCACAAACGAGCCTGGAGGTATGTGCGGGTCTTCACCTCCTATGGGGAAGTGAATCACACCTTCCCATGGGCCTTCCGTGCCGGGGAAATAGCCTCCGTCAAACCAATAGTTCTCCTGAAGCGGATGCTGCACGATGGTGATGTAGAACAATACCCTGCCGCCGATTCTTACATACAGCCGCTCTATGACAGGTTCAGACTCCGGCGGAAGTCTCTTCTTGGTGACTACAAGCATCTTCGAGCCTTTCTGCTCCACCGGTCGCGTAACGAAGAAATGCTCTGACTCCAAAAGCGAGGCTGTGGTGAACTCTCCGTCCTCGCCCAGAGAGAACTCCCACTCCTCAAGCGGAACTGACGAGTTGATGACAAATGTGGTGCCGGCTCCCGCCTCTCCCGTCAGATTGATGAGACGCTTGCTGACAGTAATCCAGTCTGCTCCGTTATACATCACGTTGCGGTCTACCAGACACCAGTCGGTAATCTGCGCCACTATCATTATGTTGTTGTTGTCATACGCCTCGTCCGGTGTAGGCTGGCCGGGACCCAATACGGAGCGTATCTCTATGTCATACATGTGGTTGCGGAGAATGTCCACAAGGTTGCCTTCTTCGTTGCATATATCTATGCGGTAGTATGACATCACCGGTGATCCGTTGTAGTATCCCCCCACAATTACTGCCGGCCTGTTGATGTGGTTTATGTCGAAAACCTTGCCTGCGCCATTGTTGACGCCCTTCATCACAACATCCCCCTCCGGCACGAAGCAGATGTCGCGAAATTCGCCGTTTTCAACGCAGTCGGTATAGTCCCAGCGGTAAAATACTTTATTGTCTTTCCATAGACTGGGTGAAGTGGCATAGTAATATGGATGTCCTGTGGCATCCGTGGTGGCAGCGATCTTTGTGACGTCCGGCACGTGAGACACTGTCGATGAGGGCTTGTAGAAATGGACCGTGCGGAAATCAAACAGCCCGTTTGCCTTCAGTTCGTCGCAGAGCCATATATTGAAGCCGGCGAGGTCTCGCATCAGGCATGCCTCGAGCGCCACATGTGTGTCGCCCCTCAGTGTGAGAATGTCGGGAGGAAGACCCCACATCACAAAGGGAGCGTCGATGTCTGCCGGGGTGCGGGGCGTGAGATTCCCGTCAAGGTCTCCGCTGTCGTCGGAGATTACAGTGTGCAGAAGGTCTCTGACCTCTTGGAAGGAGAGCCCCGTGTAGCCGGCATTCTGAAGTGCGTCGAGTAGTCCCGAGGCGTTGGCGAGGACTCCTACGCGCAGTTTCTTATTTCTGATTTTTGCGGAGAGAGGGGTCGCGAAGCTTGCGTGGTAAAGGGTTTTATCGTGTTCATCCCTTGTGAATGAATAGGGAGTCATAACCTCCACCATTCGCTCGGGATTGTTGTTTGCATCGAGAGTGAACAGCATCACGGCAACATCGGTGATACGGTTCTGGCGGTCAGTATCGGTCTTGAAGAAACTTCTCGTCGGAGCCTTGCTGACATCTGACGGCGTCTTTACTTCAATCTCCAGATTGACGGTTTGTCCCGTGTCCGTGTCGGATTCGCCGCAGTCGTAGCCGCGTTCCCAGATGAAGTCGGAGCAGGACGTGACAATCACCGCTGTCGCCATTAGCGGCAGCAGACTGAATGCTGAAATCATATGTCTGACGATATCACGCATTTTCTGATTGTCGGTTTGATCGTTTGTTGGGGTGAGGGTATTGCCGGTGCTCAGTCGAGCTCATGCTCGCTCACCACTACTTTCCATTTATTGATATAGATATACATGTTGAGCCATTCTCCGTTTTCATCAAGGAAGAACGTCATGTTGTATTCATCCTGACGGTCGAGATATTCCTGATCGTCCATCTTGTGTTTGTAATGCCCTTTCACCATAAGGGCGTAGTCGTTGATCGGAATGCGGAATAGGTTCTTGCCCTTGCCCTTGTCTCGCACTGTTAGTATTGGCCGATGCTTTGTCATGAGCCGTCCTACCGTAAGATCCGCCACTACTGCCGACATCACCTCCGGTCCCGAGTCGTGCGCCGCTCCCGGAGCCTCTATGTCGGCATAGTCGGGATTGAGGATTTCGGCGGAGCCTCCTGTCGTAGACCACGGCTTATACACGAGTGGCTCATCGTCGATAAGGGTGTTGTCGTAGTCCATATATCCGTTGTTGTCTTCAATGAAGATGTCATAGTCATCAGGGTCAATCTCAGTGCCTTTCATGCTCTGTAGCACTACCTTGACGGAGTTGGTGTTTTTGGTTAGCGGCATCACGAGCCTTACTTTCGAGCCTTCTTCCGCCGGAAGCGACGCTTTGATGATGCCGTGATAGAGATGGGAGAGTCCTTTTTCCTGATCCACTATCCCCTTTTCATTTCCCGCCACATGGTTTCGGGTCATGCGGCATTTCATCTCGTTGATAGCCGAGCGGCTTGCCGTAGGCACATTGGGGATAAACGAATATCCATTGTCGTGGGCGCCATCGCCACACCATGCGAGCATCTGATAGTCGCCGGGCGGGATATTGAGCCGCACGGCGTTGCCGTTGCCGGTAAGTTCTTCCGCCGATATAGTCTCCGACATCACGTGGATGCCCGATGCCTGCTCAAACACGTGCAGCGTCACGTCCCCGACTTCCGACGAGAAGGCGTCAGCCCACTTCAGGTTGCGGTCATAAACAAACTGAATCTCATATACAGTCTCGCAGTCTCCCTCGCTGTCGTAGATCAGCGACTCGCACGATGCGAGCCACATAGCGGGCAAGATTGCGCAGGCGGCGATCACCCGACGCCCGAAGGCGCGGCGACGGAATATGGCGGGATTCAATGAGTTCATATTGGTCAACTTCTGTTGGATTGATATTGAGGTTGAATTATTTTCGTCCGCGGGAGACAATGCGCCTCCCGCGGATTCTTCTCATGACAATCAGTTTATTTGAGATCTGCTTCCTGCTTCACGTGCTTCCACTTCAGGGGGTGGATTTCTGCCTGCAGCTCAAGGATCTCGTCAGGTCGGTTAGGGATTATCTCTTCATCAGGATCATACACGGGAGAGCCGATGCCCTTCAGCGACTTCAGGATGACCTCATACGCGTGGTTGCGCACCACACCATTGGCGCGTATATACTCGGCGGCGCCTTCGGTCTTGTCGGGGTTGGAAATAAACAGGTCGTGCTGTATCTCTACATAGAAATAGCACATGCCGTCTTTGTAATAGAGCACCGGATCAAATGTGGAGAGTATCTCGTTGACCTGTGCTGCACGCTGTGCGCTGATTTTCTTCTCGTCAGGTACTACGTACGGCTTTACATGAAACGACTGGTCGTCGGGATTCTGAGTGCGACGAAGCTCGATAAAGGGTGCCCAGTCGCCTGAGACTGTGTTTTCCCCCTTGTCGTTGATATATGTAAATTTCTCCCCGCGTTTCTGAAGCTCGGTAGCCACTATGGCGCGGTAGCCGTCCATTGTATAGAAGTATTTGCGGGTGCCGGTGATGTCTATCATGTCCTGGATGGGATTCCCGTCTTCGTCTTCAAGCACTGCAGCCACCACTACGCAGACAGGATGCTCGGTGGTGTTTTCCTGTGGATAGGAAAGGAGTATGTTCTTTCCTTTCATCTCGTTGTAGGAAAGATATTTATAGTCGCCTTTGGAATCAAGGAATTCCTTGGTGACGGGATCCTGGGTGTTCCATGCCACCAGCGACGGACATGTTGCCCAGTATGAACGCGGATACAGTTCTGACTTCCAGTTGATTACATCGTATGAGTCACATCCTTCAAGGCTCTTCACGAGATATGAGACGCGGGGCATCTGACCAATCTGGATGCCTAAGATACGCGGCTTTACCTTCTTTGTGTCTTCTCCAAGCTTGAATTCCGAATCCTGTATGTTGGACTCAAGCACTTCGGTGTTGATCTCGACCCTTGCGTTGACACGCTCTACATCGATGTGTACGGTCGGGAACGCGCTAAGGTCGCGGCTTCCGTCCTCATTGTATTTGATTCGCGGGTCGTCGGCGCTTATAAACGCATCGTCGGGAATCTCCTGTATGTCAATCTTGGTCTCGACTCCTTCTGAGGTCTTGATATAGGAGGAGTTTGTCATCATCAGTGGCTGTGCCGGTCCCTCTCCTTTGTCGTCGAGTGCGACATCAAATTTTCCGATTGCCTTCAGCATCTCGTCTTTGGTGGGTTTCTGAAGCGACAGATTGACTTCTCCGAGCGTCAGACCCGGATGCACGGTGTCGTATTCAAGACCCTTGCCATTGATGATGGCAAGCACATATTTCGGTTTCTTCTGATTGATGGTGCGCAGCGACACCTGGGCTTCGAGTACGCCTTCCTGAGTGTGGATTCCCTCGGAGGGCGTTGTCTCTCTGAAGTCCGGTTCCTTTGCAGTGAAGAATTTTCCATCGTCTCCGAAAAACACGAGAATCACGTTTTCGATTTTCGATTCGTTGGCAGTTCCCGACACGAATTCTCCTTCCCCTTCCGGCACTTCGGGCTCTGCCCTGGTGCCTGTGGACTCCGATGCGTTCATAATCTGGAATGTCATGAGATGGTCGCCGTCGGATATAGGATTCGACGGATCATCAGGCATGTTTTTCTCACTGCACGCGGCAGCGGCAAGAAGCAGGGAGGCTGCACTGCTCCATAAGCTTAACTTTCTGATGTTCATGGTTCTGTTTGTTAGTTTATTGGTTGATTGAATTTTTTCTAAGGTTATTTGTCGGTTGGCTTTGTGCTGCCGAGTGACTCCCGCAGTTCTTCCAGTTTGCCGAGTGCCCATCTCTTTTCGGGGCCGTCGGGAACTTTGGCGAGTCGTTTGGCGGCCGCTTCCGGGTCTTTCTGGCGAAGTGCCGATACCGCCATGTTGTAGTTCGCCACCGGATCGTCGGGATAGTAGCTGAGGCATAATGCGTTGATTGCAATAAACTCCGGGCTCCCGGGTTCGTGCGCCGCCGAGGCTATCCGGAACTCTTCGGGCGACAGTTTCGAGGCGTCTCTATTCATTACAGCCTCAATCACCGCCGCTCCCTCATAGTCTCTCACCAGATAGTCTATGCGATAGTCACTGTGGCGGAGCGCCGGATATATGTCTCTTAGAAGAGTCGCGTATTCATTGGGATATCTTGTCTTGATGGCAGCATCCTTGGCATCCGGATCCAATCCGGAATCGATTATATTCAGTATTTCATGCCTTGAGGCAATGTCGAGCGTGTCTACAGCGCGGCGCAGCCCTTCCCAGTCTTCTGCCTCATGGTCGGTGTGGAAGACACTGTCGGGGAGTCGGTAATAGTCCCGGAGATAGGCGCGTAATGCTTCCGTGCGCCCGCTTGCAAGACGCTCATTGCCCGTGTAGCTGCCCTCGGGCGAGGCATATCCCTTGATGGATATTTTCTCTACCTTAACGTCGGGGTCTGTGATGACGACGTCGAGAGTCTTCCGGATTCTTGCGAGTTCATCTCTGTTGTTGCGGTAGAGTGGATATATCTCTGTCTTGTTTACCGGAAAGTCTATGAATGCCGAGCCGGTGAGTTCTCTGTTTTTCGTGTTCTTCTTTCTTGCGGCCAGTGTCGCCATGTCGGGAGTGATCCATACAGGTTCTCCCATGTCGAACGTCTTTTCCCGTGGAGACTGCAGTGACGCGAATGGTCCTGCCTGGGCGCGGTCTATGTAGTGGTTGCAGCAGCCGTAACCATTTATCAGCATTATCAGTTCGGCACCCTCCAGCTCCGGAGAGTAGGGTATATGGACATTATATTGCAATGGCTCGCGGAGTGACTTGCTGCCTGAGCGGACACTTATTTCTTGGTCTGCGCCGGCTTTGTAGCCTGTTCGCCGCATCTGGTTCCAACGAGTGCTTCCGTATACGGTTACAGGGTCAAGACGAAGAGTGTCATTCTCGGTTGCCAATGCCGGACGCAATACAATTTCCCTGTTGCGGTTGACTTTGAGCGAGTCGAGGCATATATTCATGGAGACTGTTATGAGCTCGCCGTTTCTCGTCGCGACAGCATTCGTCACCTTTATGTCCGGTGTCGCGTCGGAAGCCCTCTTTACGCCGGCAGCCATGCCCGAGCCTGAATTGACGGTGATTGCAGCTGTGATAGTCAATATCTGTATGATTCTTTTCATGATTTCAGAGTTCAGAATAAATAGACCATATTGATTGCCGCCTCCGTGGGTCCTACGTAGTTTTTGCGGTTGCCTGACGAGACTTTCTTTCCGCATCCTGCGCATTTGTATTCGTCATACTTGGTGTAGAGATATCCCACTCCTATCTCTGCTTCTATGTTCCAATGCTTTCCGAGCATCCATGCATATCCGTAGTTGACGCCTCCCCCGATGAGCCATCCCTGGCGCCTTGTGTTGCGGAGTGTATTGAAGTCAATGCCGAGTATTTTTGCGTCAAAGCTCCAGCCTCCGAAGTTGTATTGACCTCCGAGCGCATGAATCCCGAAGAAATGACCGTGTAGTGCCTCACACAACCAATAGCGAGTTTCAGGCTGAACAAACCAGTGTTTCCATTTCTTGTTGCCGTCTAAAGTCCAGCCGTTGAGGCTCCCGGTTATTTCCATAGACCATTTGGGTGCGAGTGTCAGCTCCGCGCCTATGCTTGGCGATAAGGTGGCATCGTACAGAAGGTTCGTCTTTATGCCAAACTGCTGTCCGTAGGAATGTAGCGCGCAGCAGGCGAAAATCGCTGACATAATTTTAAGTTTCATGGCTTTCATTCTCATTTTCTTGAGTTAAATCAGTCGTCGGTCCAATTTCAGATTGCAAATTTATAAAAAATAAATTAACAATTTTTAAAATACCCCCCCCCGAATTAAGATTTTTTAACTTTATTTTACCAAAGTAAATTATATATGATGAAAAATTTAACACTGAGAATGTGCACGTAATAAGAATATATGCATAAAAAGAGGCGCGTCATAAAGACGCGCCCCGCTATACGTACTGCGTTGGCAGTTCTTGTAAGATAATATCTGTTTTATTTTATCGTGTAGCCGAAGCTTACGTATGGGTAGAGGATGGGTTTCTTCTGAACTCCGTGTCGGTCTCCGAAATTAAACGACGGACTTACGCCGACGCGAAACATGAAGCCGCTTTCTCGCTGATAACGGTATCCGATATTGAAAAATACGTAGTATCCGAATATATTCCGTGTCTTTGTAGTCTGTCCGGTGGGATGGATGATGGTGAGGTCTCCGCTTCCCTCTACCCAATAATCGTACACGGTCTCCTTCATGGAGTACAATCCCAAATTGAATCCGGCTGCGGCTTCAAACTTGCTGCGTTTCTTGCCGAGAAGGCAGTTAAACTCCAATGGAACGGAAAAGCCATGCCCGTCGTTGGAGTTATAGTCTACTCCGTAAAAATAGGATATTCCGGCCCGGTAACCGAAAATAGAGCTCGGCTTGATTCTTGCGTCGTATGAGACTCCTATCAGGTTTGACGCGCCGAGTAGCTCCAGATATACGTTTTTATATGTGCTGCCCTTACTTGGACTTTCCGTCTCTTGCTCCATCTTTTCTGTCTCTTGCCCCATTGCGGGAAAGAGGATGAAACAAATCAAAACAATCGTCGATACAATCTTTAGTGGAATCTTTGCCATATTTTCTGCTTTCTAATTGAAGTTGTTGTTTGAATCATGCAAATTTACTTAACATTTTCCAATTCGCCAAATTTTCAAGTACGAAAAAAGTACGGAAATAGTACGGAAATAGCAAAAGAGGTCGCGTCAGCATCTGACGCGACCTCTTGGGGTTGTGCTTATAGTGGATTATTCCTTACATTTGGCGGAGATGAACTGGCGGTTCATGCGGCCGATGTTGTAGAGCTTGATGTTTTTCGGGCATTCAGCGGCGCAGGCACCGGTGTTGGTGCAGTTGCCGAAGCCGAGCTCATCCATCTTAGCAACCATGGCGCGAACGCGACGGTCTTTCTCTACCTTACCCTGAGGAAGCAGCGACAGCTGGCTTACCTTCGCGCTGACGAAGAGCATAGCCGAGCCGTTCTTGCAGGCTGCCACGCATGCGCCGCAGCCGATGCAGCTCGCGGAGTCCATTGCCTCGTCGGCATCTACCTTCGAGATCGGAAGGCTGTTGGCGTCCTGCGCTCCACCGCAGTTGAAACTTACATAGCCGCCGGCCTGCTGGATCTTGTCGAAGGCGTTGCGGTCCACCATCAGGTCCTTGATCACAGGGAACGCGGCGGAACGCCACGGCTCCACAGTGATGGTCTCCCCGTTTTTAAACCTGCGCATATAGAGCTGGCAGGTGGTGGCGCCGGTGGCGGGGCCGTGGGGATGACCGTTGATATAGAGGGAGCACATGCCGCAGATGCCCTCGCGGCAGTCGTGGTCGAACACGATCGGCTCCTGTCCTTCCTCTATGAGGGTCTCGTTTAGGATATCGAGAGTCTCAAGAAACGAGGTGTCGGGTGTTGTCTCGACATCATTGTAAGTCACGAATCCTCCTTTGGCTTTCGCATTAGCCTGACGCCAAACGCGGAGGTTGACTTTCATTACATTTTCTTCCATTGTCTGATTTCAGTTTATGCTGGGGATTATGACTTGTAGTTACGTGTCTGCACCTTGATTGCCTCATAGTGGAGCGGCTCGATGATCTGCTCGGGAGCCTTGTCGTCGCTGCCCTGGTAGTCCCAGCACGATACGTAGAAGTAGTTCTCGTCGTCGCGCTTTGCCTCGCCCTCTTCCGTCTGGTATTCCTCGCGGAAGTGGCCGCCGCAAGACTCGTTGCGCGACAGGGCGTCGTATGCCATAAGCTCGCCCATCGTGATGAAGTCGTTGAGGCGGAATGCCTTGTCGAGCTCGATGTTCATGCCTTCCTCTGTGCCGGGCACGAAGAGGTCGGTGTCAAACACCTTGCGGAGCTCCTTGAGCTTGTCGAGGGCTATCTTCAGACCTTCGGCCGTGCGCGCCATGCCCACATATTCCCACATGATGTGGCCGAGCTCCTTGTGGATGGAGTCTACCGACCGCTTGCCGTGGATGTTGAAGAGTCTCGACTGCGCCTCGCGGCATTTCTTCTCGGCTTCCTCGAATTCGGGGAGGTCGGTGCTGAAATGAGGCACTGAGATCTGGTCGCTCAGATAGTTCTGGATAGTGTAGGGGAGCACGAAGTATCCGTCGGCAAGACCCTGCATCAGCGCGGATGCGCCGAGGCGGTTGGCGCCGTGGTCGGAGAAGTTGCACTCGCCGATGGCGAAGAGTCCCTTGACGGAAGTCTGCAGCTCATAGTCTACCCAGATGCCGCCCATCGTGTAGTGGATGGCGGGGAAGATCATCATCGGGTTGTAGTATTTCACGCCGTCGAGCTCGCAGGCGAGTTCGCCCGGGTTGACGTCGGTGATTTCCTCATACATGTCGAAGAGGTTGCCGTAGCGCTGGCGCACAACGTCGATGCCGAGGCGGTTGATAGCCTCGGAGAAGTCGAGGAATACCGCGAGGCCGGTGTTGTTGACGCCGTAGCCCTTGTCGCAGCGCTCCTTGGCGGCGCGTGATGCAACGTCGCGGGGCACAAGGTTGCCGAATGCCGGATAGCGGCGCTCCAGATAGTAGTCGCGCTTCTCCTCCGGTATGTCGCTGCCCTTGATTTCACCGCGCTGGAGTTTCTTGGCATCCTCGATGTCTTTCGGCACCCAGATGCGTCCGTCGTTGCGCAGCGATTCCGACATAAGGGTCAGTTTCGACTGCTTGTCACCGTGAACCGGGATACAGGTCGGGTGGATCTGTACATACGCGGGGTTGGCGAAGTATGCGCCCTTGCGGTAGCATGCCATAGCAGCCGACACGTTGCACGCCATGGCGTTGGTCGACAGGAAGTAGGTGTTGCCGTAGCCGCCGGTGGCGATTACCACTGCATGGGCTGCGAAACGCTCGAACTCGCCGGTGACGAGGTTCTTGGCGATGATGCCGCGTGCGCGCTCAACGCCGTCCTTGTCTTTCACGAGCACTACGTCGTGCATCTCATAGCGGTTGAAGCTCTTCACCTTGCCGAGGTGGATCTGGCGGTTGAGCGAGCTGTAGGCGCCGAGCAGAAGCTGCTGACCTGTCTGGCCTTTGGCGTAGAATGTACGGGACACCTGTGCGCCGCCAAACGAACGGTTGGCGAGCAGGCCGCCGTATTCACGTGCGAAGGGCACGCCCTGAGCCACGCACTGGTCGATGATATTGTTGGAGACCTCTGCAAGACGGTATACGTTTGCCTCGCGGGCACGGTAGTCGCCGCCCTTCACTGTGTCGTAAAACAGACGGTATACTGAGTCACCGTCGTTCTGATAGTTCTTGGCTGCGTTGATGCCGCCCTGTGCCGCGATGGAGTGTGCGCGGCGGGGGGAGTCCTGTATGCAGAAGTTAAGCACGTTGAAGCCGAGCTCTGCGAGTGTCGAAGCTGCCGACGCTCCGGCAAGGCCTGTGCCTACCACTATGATGTCGAGTTTTCTCTTGTTGGCGGGATTCACAAGTTTCTGATGAGCCTTGTAGTTGGTCCATTTCTCTGCGATCGGACCTTCGGGGATCTTGGAATCCGCGGCATTCATGATCTTTACATTTTCTGTTGCCATATCGCATTCTTGTTATTGTGGTTGAACCATCTGCAGAGGATTCTCTTCTGCTGTTTCCGTTTCTCCTTCCTCCAGGTAGTCGAAGAGTGCCACCGCAGCGTTGAGTGTCTGCTTCTGGGGCTCGAACTGAGGATTGTTCGCGTTGTAGACCTGGGCCTGCTCGCTGTTGAAGTTCTCTGCCATCTGGCGAATCTGTCCACTGATCTGGTCGTAGGGAGCCAGCTCCACTGCCTGGGCGGCATCGGGACCGAATGATTCAGTAAACGCAGGAGCGAGCAATGCCTTGTACTGGGCGCGAAGTTCAGGATTGGTCTTGTAGTATCCTTCGTGTGCCTTTACTGTGAAGACTATTGCCTGAGCAACGAAAAGAGCAATCACGATTGAAACCCAGCAGTTGCCGATTTTCTTGAGACGCGGAATCCATGCGGTGTTGTCCCAACCCACACTCTGGAACATCGACCAGAAGCCGTGCTGGAGGTGAAACCACAGGGCGATGAACGCGATAAGGTATACGATCGGAGTCCATACCTGGGAGAAAGCCTCCTGGATAAACAGGGTGCCGGCTGCCGGGGGCAGAGTGCCGTGGCTGCCGAGAATTTCCACGAGCTGCATCTTTGACCAGAACTGGATCATGTGCACCACGAGAAACGCGAGCACCACGATGCCGAGCACGAGCATGTTTTTAGACGACCACTCCACACTTGCGGGACGGTGTTCGATGGCATAGCGTACGTTGCCGCGCGCCTTGCGGTTTTGAACGGTAAGCCACAGTGCGTAGCAGATGTGCAGGATAAACAGCACAGCCAGTCCTACTGACGCGATGAGCGCATACCAGTTGGCGCCTAAGAATTCGCATATAGTATTATATGCTTCAGGCCAAATGATACATACGGCATTCATCAAGCAGTGGAATGTTAAAAAGAGGACGAGACATGCGCCTGTGATGGCCATGATGAACTTACGCCCTACTGATGAGCATGTTAACCACATAACGTTGTTGAATTTTAGTTTGTTGTTGAGTTATTATGTTTATTGTTTCTTCGTTTTTTCGATGCCGTAAAGACATACGATATGCAAAATTAGGATAATTTAAGGATATTTCAAAACAAAACACAAAAAATAATTCATGATGCGCAATGCACAGCGCAGAATCCGCAAATAGAAACCGCCGTTTCGGAAACGACGGTTTCTATTGTGACGACTATGTCAGAAAACAATGTCAGCGCCTGCGCTGACATTGTTTATTAGATGGACTCTTAATCGGTAGCTACTTGTAAAATATGAGGTGGGACACGAATGAGGATGCGAGTGCAAAAGTAATCAACCAGCTTGTAATAATTCGTTTCTTGTTGTATGCCTCCCCTTTAATAAGACGGTAAATGCTTCTGCCGGTTATTATAAGGAAATATAAAACAACCAGTCCTATCAGGTATTCATCTCTGGTGATATCGATAATTCCCATAGCGCTCAGAAAAATGACTACGCATGTGATCAGCAAGACAATTATCTGAGTCAGGTCCTGATTTGCAGCCGAGTCATCATTTCTTGTGAAATAACGCCAAAGACAGTAGATCGCATATATGAAGTAGCCGATACACAGCCACAAGACAAGGCTCTTGCCCGAAAGTTGAAACAATTCACTCATGATATCTCTCATAAATCTGTGTTTTTCCCATTTCAACAGTCCTTGCAATTCGGGGGAACAATGTTCCTCTTTCTACAAGGTCGACTTTCTTCTTAAGTATATTCTCCAGATTCTCAATGAGCTTGCAAATTCCGAAAAGTCCCTGGCATTTGCCGGACGTGTATTCCACCAATGGTTCAGATTTCCGTCACAGCGCCTGCCATCAGGATGGCTCCCGTCTTGATGTTTCTTACAATATAGAGGAATGGACGGTCAAAATCGATCTTCATCTTGGGATAGTCGGCCGTTTCCGGTGGCAACACCAAGTCAATGCCTCCGGTGACGGCAGCAAGTTCGGCTCCCCTCTCGTCAATCTTGACCGATGTCTTGTGTATAAGAGTGGCGTGGAGGACTCCGAGACCCATCGGCGCGAAATCAGCATTTTCAAGCGATTTTATTCCCATGCCCGCGAGTATATTCAGAAGGTCCGGCTCATCCGACTTCTTAAAGGCGGGAAGAGTCACGGCAACATCATACGTTCTGACGGATTCACGCAACTCGGCGCATGACTTTGCCGTCAGCACTGAGGCAAGATCACAAATGTCTGTCCCCTCCGAAGGGAGATAGAGCTCCATGGCGTTGGCATATCCGCTGAAATCAAGCGTCACCATCCGCACATTGCCGTTTTCGGCATACCCTGCGGGAAGCGATTTGCGCATCATACGCACATCGGAAATGCCGGACTTTCCCCGGAACTGTCCTGTGAAGCTGTCGTCCGGATCAAACATTGACTGCCAGTCGCCCTTGAAGTAGACGGTATTGGCGCTAGCCATATTGAGATCCACGTATTTTTCCCAATCCCCGTCGAGCAATGCGGGTATCTTACCGCGGGTCCTGTCGCTGACCCACCTGTTGATGGAAGGCACTGTGGAGCTATCGGTAAAATCCACATATTCCACATCAGCGTTGAATACATTGGAGACAAGAGTGCCGAAAGCATCGGGAACCTTGAAGATGTCTTTGACCCAGAAACGGTTTGCGATGTCGATGCTTGAACCGTTTTCGTCACACGGCAGATAGTGCATCAGTTTCTCGTTAAGGGTGTTGAATCCTTCTATACCGTCAATGCCAATCGCGTCAAGAATCTCGTTGTGGACATCGCCGGAGGTAGCGTTGGCAAACATCCCGAGGTATACGGATACGCTGAGCGGCGACACACAGAACTCTCCGTTGGCAGAAGAGGCCTGCGTCTCAGCCATAAGCCGATAGCCAAACTCGTTCAAGACGTTCATGTTCCCTTCCTCTCCCGAGGTAAGGTCAAGACGTGTGGTAAGCATCCATTCGGGACTCTCTCCCTGCTGTCCGTCCTCATGGTTTACACCGGTCTCAGGATCGTTTTCAGATGTACATGCCGCAAGAAGAAGCGGCGCAAGCATCAGTGTGAAAAACTTTTTGATCATAATCTATGGTTTTTTATTGTTAATTCTCAATATAATGTAAGTTTGATGGCTGGCAGGCGCGAGACCTTGCAAATTTACACAAAAGATTCTAAACTGCAAAACATTTAGAAATTATTTATAGATATAACCCTCGACAGCATAAAGGATGGCATTTACATCCGGTAATGCTCGTGGTGTGGTAGGGTGTCGACATTCCAATCCACGCGTTATTTCACAAACGCAGATGCCATTGATTCAAGATTCGTAAAGTAGGCTTGCAAACTTGAAAAAGATTAATACTGAGGTGGCATAATGTTTTGCTTTAAAGGTTATTAAAGGTTATTAAAGGTTATTGCAGAACCGACTTTTGTGACATTTGCCTGATGATGCACAAAGGAGTCACACTTCAATTTTGCCGGTTCCAATCCAGTCTGCACTCTCAATGCTGATGAC
>JAGAJP010000035.1 GCA_017626045.1 Muribaculaceae bacterium
GAAGCCATCATGACAACTCCGGTGCGACAACTCGCAAAATGATACCTTCAACATAAAACAGTGTCGGCTACAACTTATCCGGGTTGTAGCCGACGCTGCTATATATTGGAACTCCAACCTGTAGTTGAGTTAATGCTTACTCTGATTCCAACAAAGCCCAATAAAAAAAGCAGCCCGCAAGGCTGCTTTTTTTATTTATCACCTCCATTCAGAGGCAGGGAATCACTTAAGATAGCGGTCCAGGAAGCGGAAGAACGTTCGCTGCCAGAGGATGGCGTTCTGCGGCTTAAGTATCCAGTGGTTCTCGTCAGGGAATACGAGCATCTCTGCCTCAAGCCCGTGCATCTTCGCGGCATTGAACGCCATCATGCCCTGAGAGGCGAGGATGCGATAGTCAAGTTCTCCGACAGTCACAAGTATCGGTGCCGTCCAGTTGTTGACAAACTTGTGGGGTGATGTGGCGAAAGTGCGCTGGGCAACAGCATTTCCCTCATCCCATGGAGCGCCTCCCATATCGAAGTCGGCAAACCACATTTCCTCTGTCTCGAGATACTGAGCCTCCATATTGAAGATGCCGGCATGCGCCACAAGTGCCGCAAAGCGTCCCTCGTGATGACCTGCAAGCCAATATACAGAGAAACCGCCGTAACTTGCTCCGATTGCACCAATCTTTTTCTCATCCACATACGGCTGCGATGCTATGTAGTCTGTGGCTGAAAAATAGTCGCGCATGTTCTGACCGCCGTAATCGCCGGAAATCTGACGGTTCCATTCCTCGCCGAAGCCGGGCAGTCCACGCCGGTTTGGCGCGATCACCACATAGCCATGAGCCGCCATGATACGGAAGTTCCAGCGATAGCTCCAGAACTGGCTCACCGCCTGCTGAGGACCACCCTGACAGTAAAGGATTGCCGGATATTTCTTATTGGGGTCGAAGTCCGGGGGAAGGATAACCCAGCATGTCATCTCTTTGCCGTCGGTAGTTGGCACCATGTGCTTCTCAACCTTCACGTCCTTCAGCTGCGAAAGAATATCCTTGTTGATTTCAGTCAACTGCTTAACTTCTCCCGCCGTGGCAAGATAGACATCGTTTGGCTCCAACATGGAATGACGCATGCACACTAATTTCCCGGTTTCGCCAAGCGGCTTCACGCCGACATAGTCATACTGGCCTCCTGCAACTTCCTCTATTGCGGCATCAGCAACATTCACCTTGAAGATAGGCATCACGCCGTCGGAATATCCGTTGAAATAAATGGTCTTTCCGTCGGGAGCCCATGCCATGCCCTCGGGCCAGCGGTCCCAGCCGTCTGTAAGGTCCCTAACCTGACGTGTCTTCATGTCCATGACCATAAGTCGCTTCTTGTCGCTCTCATACTTGGCTGTCTTCATAGAGAGGAAGGCAAGCGACGTGCCGTCGGGCGAGAACATCGGGTCGGTATCGTAGCCGGGCCATTCCTCTCCCGGTGTCAGACATTCAGTCTTGCCGCTTTCAGTATCGTAGAGAAAGAGGTCGCTGTCGGTCGAATATGCGTATTCCATGCCTGTCAGTTTACGGCTGACATATACAAGCGATTTGCTGTCGGGGCTCCATGCAAAAGACTCGGCGCCTCCGAATGGCTTCATCGGGCACTCATACGGCTCTCCCGCCATTATGTCCTTGTCGCCTGAAATCTTCTTACCGTCGAATTCCGCCACAAACGGATGAGGTATCGCCTCAACCCATTCATCCCAATGCTTATACATCAGGTCATCAACCAGTCTGCCGCTCGTCTTGTCAAGACCTTCGAAGAGTGTGGAGTCATTCTGATTGAAATCCTTGATCTGTGTGGAATACACTACCTTCTTGGAGTCGGGAGAGAACACAAAACAGTCCACACCCCCTTTGACAGCTGAATGACAGACCACGTCCGAACCGTCTGCCTTCATCGAGAAAATCTGAGGAGCATCGGTGTCTTTGTCTTTTGCGATATAGGCAAGACGCTCCCCGCCGGCTATCCACTGGAGGTTGCCCTCCGAGCCGGCTGTATGCGTGAGCCGTTTCACCTCGCCGCTTTCAGGATCCACAAGATAGATCTCCGCGTTTCCTTTGTTTTCCTTCACATCCTCATACTTCACCGTGAAGGCTATCGTCTTCCCGTCAGGCGAGGGTGTTGCGGCGTTGACCTGACCAAGTGCCTCGAGCACTTCCGGCGTCATCATGCCGTCTGAAACGGTAATCTCAGGCTTCTCTATGACCTTTTCGCCCGTTGACTCCTTGCAGGAGGTGGCGAGACACAGAGGCATCAGCATTGCACTCATTACGATTGTCGTTTTGTTCATTTCCTGAATTTATTATTGTTAATGTTCGAAGATTTGTTGTGTCTTTTGGATTTACCGACACCCTTGGCGCCATTGGTATTCCATCCCGGATAAAGCCGGGCAAGGAGATCGGGGCGATGAAGCCGGAGAAGTTCGTTTCTTATCTCATCCCGCATCTCCGGCTTATACCAGAAGAAAAATCTCCGCTGGTCAGACTTCTCCTTCTCCGTGCGTGGAGTATAAACTTTCTCGCCGGTATAGGGGTGTATGCCTGTATAGTATATCTCAGTGGACACTGTCATCGGAGTAGGTGTGAAATCCTGCACCTGCTCCAGATGGAAATCAAGATCCTTGGTGATGCACGCCAGTTCCGCCATATCGGTTTCCCGGCACGCCGGATGCGACGATATGAAGTAGGGTATAAGCTGCTGCCTCAGTCCATACGTGCGGTTAACCCTGTCGAATATTTTCTTGAAGTCATGGAATAGGCTGAAGGATGGTTTGCGCATGCAGTCAAGAACCCGGTCAGAGGTATGCTCAGGCGCCACCTTAAGCCTGCCGCTTACATGACGGGATATCAGTTCCTCCACATACTCGCTGTTTGCCTTCCTGACCTCCGGAGACTCCGACGACGACATGGCGAGGTCATAGCGAACGCCACTTCCGACAAATGATTTCTTTACGCCGGGAAGCGCGTCCACGCTTCGATATATTTCGAGAAGAGGGGAGTGGTCATTGTTGAGATTGGGACATACACGTGGATGGAGACACGATGGCCTGACACACTTGGAGCAGATGGTTCTGTCTCTGCCGCCCATGCCATACATATTCGCCGACGGCCCTCCGAGATCCGATATATATCCTTTGAAATCCTCCATCTCCGTCACCTTCCTTGCCTCTCTGAGTATGGAATCCTTGCTTCGCGACGCTATGAACTTCCCCTGATGGGCAGAAATGGTGCAGAAGGAGCATCCCCCGAAGCATCCGCGGTGCAGACATATGGAATGCCTTATCATGTCGTAGGCGGGTATCGTCTTCCCCTTATAGCGGGGATGAGGCACACGGGTATACGGAAGGTCGAACGATGCGTCGATCTCACCCTGACTCATAGGCTTCCACATAGGATTAATACGAATCATCGTGTCGCCCACACCCTGATACAGTATCCTGCCGTTCCATCTGTTGCTCTCCTCCTCCACATGCCGGAAATTCAGTGACTGCTTTCTCTTGTCGGCAAGACACTCTTCATAACTCGACAACACTATCGCTTTCCCGTCGTCAAGCGCTTTAGTCTCCGCCGGGTCGCAGAAAAACACTGTCTGTGGAATGTCATGCAGCTCGCTGATCTTTTCTCCCGCCGCGAGTCGGTCGGCTATGGCGACCACTGTCTTCTCTCCCATTCCGTATGAAATCATGTCGGCATGAGAGTCCACGAGTATCGAGGGACGAAGTCTGTCTTGCCAATAGTCATAATGAGCCACACGCCTCAGGGAAGCCTCGATGCCTCCCGCCAACACAGGCACGTCGGGGAAAAGCCTCTTCAGAATCTCGGTATATACGATTGTTGGATAGTCCGGACGCATGCCATGCCTGCCGTCGGGGGTATAGGCGTCGTCATGACGCAGTCGTCTGCCCGCGGTGTAGTGGTTCACCATCGAGTCCATGGCTCCGGCGGAGACTCCGAAAAAGAGTCGTGGAACACCTAATTTCCTGAAGTCCCGGAGGTCATCACGCCAGTTTGGCTGAGGCACTATCGCCACCTTATAACCTGCCGCCTGCAGCGTCCGTCCTATCACTGCCGCCCCAAACGACGGGTGATCCACGTAAGCGTCACCACTGAAGATGATGATATCTGCCCTGTCCCATCCGAGCATCTTCATCTCGTCGGCAGTGGTCGGCAGGAAATCTGTCTTTCTATACATCAGCCCCCTCCTTCTCAGCTAATCGTTGTTTAAGCGCAATCAATTCGTCGCGTAGACGTGCCGCCTCCATAAAATCCATGGTTTTCGCAGCCTTGGTCATGTCTGACTGAACTTTCTCCATTCTGTCTTTCAAATCTGTAGCGCTCATATATTCCACTACCGGATCCGCCACAAGACCGCCTGCCGAATGCTCTTCTTCCACGTATGGGATTGGCTCGGTAAGCAACTTCGTCTCCGTTTTTCTTTCCCGCGACATGTCTTTGCGCGCCGCTGCCCTCGGAGACTGAGTCCGTTTGCCCGTCTGCGCCGGTTCAGACTGTTTGCCCTTATACAGGTCTACGAGGTCGGTGTTGGTCTTCTTCACTATAGGAGTGGGAGTGATTCCGTGCTCCTCGTTATATCTAATCTGTTTGCTCCGCCTACGCTCCGTCTCGTCGATTGTCTTCTGCATGGAGTCGGTGATCTTGTCGGCATACATGATTACCTTGCCGTTGACATTTCGGGCTGCCCTTCCCGCTGTCTGCGTCAGCGAGCGATGGTTTCTCAGGAAGCCCTCCTTGTCGGCGTCTAAGATTGCCACAAGCGAGACTTCCGGGAGGTCGAGACCCTCTCGAAGAAGGTTGACCCCTATGAGCACGTCATATTCTCCCTCGCGCAGGTCGTTGAGAATCTGTATGCGTTCAAGCGTGTCGACATCCGAATGGATGTATGCGCTCCTCATTCCATAGCCTCGCAGATGCGCGTCGAGTTCCTCAGCCATTCTCTTGGTGAGCGTAGTGACAAGAGTCCGCTCATCGCGCTCTATCCTCAGCTGTATCTCCTCAAGCAGGTCATCTATTTGGTTCATCGACGGACGCACCTCTATCTCGGGATCCAGAAGTCCGGTGGGGCGTATGATCTGTTCTGTGACGATGCCTTCCGATTTCTGTAGTTCGTAGTCTCCGGGGGTCGCGCTCACATATATGGTCTGAGGTGTGAGGCGTTCGAATTCCTCAAACTTCAGAGGACGGTTGTCGATAGCGGCCGGAAGACGGAAGCCATATTCCACAAGATTAAGTTTTCTCGCAAGGTCGCCGGCGTTCATGCCTCTGAGCTGCGGCAGCGTGACATGGCTCTCGTCTATAATGGTCAGAAAATCTTTCGGGAAATAATCGAGCAGACAGAACGGGCGCATTCCCGGCTCGCGTCCGTCGAAATAGCGGGAGTAGTTCTCTATGCCCGTGCAGTGGCCGAGCTCCTTAATCATTTCCAGATCATAATTGACCCTCTCGGTGAGTCGCTGTGCCTCAAGCATGCGTCCCTCCCTCCTGAAAAAATCGGCCTGGGTGCCGAGATCTACGGCTATCCGGCTCACTGCGTCGGCTGTGCGTTCCTTGCTCGCCACGAATATGTTGGCGGGATAGATATTGAACCCTTCGAGTTCACTCAGCACTATTCCGGTCTGAGGATCTACCGTCTGTATCTTCTCTATCTCGTCGCCCCAGAACAATACCCGGAGCTGGATGTCTTCAAACGAAAGCTTTATGTCGACAGTATCCCCTTTGACGCGAAACTGTCCGCTGCCGAGATCCATCTCGGTGCGGGAATAGAGGGAGTCTACAAGCTGTCGAAGAAATGCGTTGCGGGATATGCGCTGGCCGACTTCGATCCTTACTACACTTTTGGAGAAATCCTCCGGATTGCCCATACCGTAGATGCAGCTTACAGACGACACCACAACCACGTCGCGGCGTCCGCTCAAAAGTGCGGCGACAGTAGAAAGTCTTAGCTTTTCTATCTGATCGTTGATCATCAGGTCTTTTTCTATATACTTGTCGCTCGCAGGGATATATGCCTCAGGCTGGTAATAGTCATAGTAACTCACAAAATATTGCACGGAGTTTTCCGGAAAAAAATACTTCATCTCCCCGTAAAGCTGAGCCGCGAGTGTCTTGTTATGACTCAGAATGAGAGTCGGACGCTTCACCTGTGCG
The DNA here is from genome assembly GCA_017626045.1 of Muribaculaceae bacterium. GTDB lineage: Bacteria > Bacteroidota > Bacteroidia > Bacteroidales > Muribaculaceae > Lepagella. The sequence continues at coordinate 6,197 of JAGAJP010000035.1, forward strand.
ATTACGTTTGCCATGGTGAATGTCTTGCCGCTTCCGGTGACGCCAAGAAGCGTCTGAGACGGGTGACCGTCATTCACGCCTGCCACAAGTTCCGCAATCGCCTCAGGCTGGTCGCCCGTAGGCTTGTATTTCGATGTAATTTGATAATCCATAATTATTAAGGTGTCAATTAAAGGTGTCGAAATCGATGCCTTTATAAAAATCGGGAATCCCGATTTTTCTTATTACGAAATATGTGGTTATTGCATTTTATGCAACAATCTCTTATCCTTTATTTTTTCGTAGCACTTGCTCCACTTCTGAAAGAATGTCCGCATCCTCTTTGTCTGCGGCCTGCACTGCAATGCGTTTGCGCCATTCCTTAAACTTCTCATATTCTGCTCTTGCCATATCCTCAGACTGGGTATTGCTGCGAGAGCCATGGCTATTTAAGACCCGGAATCCATTGGAAGAGAGTATGAGGTCGATGTTGTCACGCCAATATGAGATTGTGGTTGATTGTTTTAGTTTTGCTCTCAGTTCAGCGGAATCAAGGAATATGACAACAATACGGTTGAGAATATCAAGTTCATCTTTTGTAAGATAGTTCTTCGCAATTATGACATCGGCTTTGTTCACGCGTTTTCCCTCCCATGAGGTCAGTCCCATATTTTCTTTTGAGGCATCGGCACGTTCCATTATAATTTCAGCGGAAGTCTGTCCCGTCACGGCATACAAGAACTTGTTCTGTGCCTCTGCAAAGAACATCTGTGTGGATTTGTCAGTCTTATCGTAGTCATCAGACAGAGAGAATAAATCGCGAATTTTCTGATAGAACCGCTTTTCAGAAGTCCTTATCTCACGAATATCTTCAAGAAGTTCATCGAAATGATCAGGTCTGCCATCAGGATTTTTCAAGCGTTGCTTATCAATGACAAAACCTTTCCGGAGATATAACGCAAGATGTTGGTTAGCCCATTGCCGGAACTGGACTCCGCGAGGGTTGCGTATACGGAACCCGACGGCCATAATCATTTCGAGAGAGTAGAATTTTACGGTGTATTGTTTACCATCAGTGGCAGTTATTAAATAATCCTTAATAACTGAATCAGCATCCAATTCCCTATCTTTCAGAATGTTTGAGATGTGGCTATTGATATTGGGTACAGAGGTGGCAAAAAGTTCAGCCATCTGTGACTGATTAAGCCAAATCATGCCATCACGAGACATGAGGTTGACATGGCTTTTACCATCCTCCGAGTTATAAAGTATAATTTCGTCTGCCATAATATTATAAAAACATCGGCACTCGGTTATGCCTCTATAATGTGACGCTCAGAAGCGCTGCTTCTGCAACCGAGTTGAATATCTTTAGTTAGAGCGTCACCAATCACATCACAAAGATAACTCTTTTAATTTGAATGTGCAAATGCACTACGATGAAACTGCAAACATCGCCCAATATCTTTGTGAGTCTACTCTCGACTGAATACAAAAATACGAAATTTCGAGGATTTTTGCAAATATTCCTTACTATGTTCTTGGTTGTTCCGCAAACTTTTAGTAATTTCACGCTCCAAAAGCGCACGTCATCAAACAACAGGCTCGCTTTAAACAACAGGCACGCTTTCAGCCAACAGTGTATGAATAGAATCATTGACATCATAGACCGAAGGGAGAATCCTTTCTTTTCTCTTGAAATCCTTCCTCCACTTAAGGGGAACAGCATTTATAATGTGTTTGACATTATCGACAGACTCCGGAAATACGACCCTAAATTCGTAAATATCACATCCCATCATAGTGAGTATATTTATAAGCCGCTACCTAATGGAACCCACAGGCGCGTCAGCGTCGTGAAACGCCCCGGAACCGTGGCGATTGCCGCCGCAATAAAGCACCGTTACGGCATGATTCCGGTGCCTCATCTGATATGCAGGGGATTCTCGAAGGAAGAGACCGAATACGCGCTTCTTGACTTGAACTTCTTGGGCATCAACAATATTATGCTCCTCAGAGGAGACGACAAGGGATTCATTATTCCGGAAGCCGAACATTACAATTTCCATGAACATGCCACCGACCTTCAATGCCAGATCAATCTCTTCAACAAAGGGATCGGACTGGAAGACACACGTATCGAAGGCATTCAGACTCCGTTCTCATACGGTATGGCTTGTTATCCCGAAAAGCATGAAGAGGCACCAAACATGGATTCCGACATTCACTTCCTTAAGATGAAGGTCGACAACGGTGCCGACTATCTCATAACCCAGATGTTCTTCGACAATGAAAAGTATTTCGCGTTTGTTGACCGATGCCGACGCGAGGGGATTAACGTTCCGATTATTCCGGGAATAAAGCCGCTATACAGAGCATCGCAGCTGTCGTCGCTCCCTAAGGTGTTCCGAACCGACATTCCCGAGCCTCTTGCATCGCAGGTGAGGAATTGCGCCAACGACCGCGATGTGAAGGAACTTGGTATCAAATGGTGTATACGGCAGTGTGAGGAACTGCTCAATAACGGAGTGCCCGGCATTCATTTCTATACTCTCGGCATTAGCGACGGAATAGCGCGAATTGCTGAAAAACTGTTCTGACATGAATAAAACTGACTTTTGCAACCTGCTGCGCAGCAGAATATTGGTGCTCGACGGGGCTATGGGCACCATGATTCAGAAAGCGGAACTTTCCGAACGAGACTTTCGCGGCGATCGTTTCGCCGACCATTCCTCACCCCTTGCCGGATGCAACGATTTACTTTGCATCACGGCTCCGGATACAATTAAGAATATTCACCGCTCCTATCTGGAGGCAGGCGCCGACATCATAAGCACCGACACTTTCAACGCCAACGCCATATCTATGGCTGACTACGGTCTCGACATCATACCGGGTCTGGTGAGAGAAATCAACAGAGCAGGTGCCGCTGTTGCCCGTATGGCGGCTGACGAAGCGTCCCCGAGAAGTTGGAGCGGAAGACCTCTTGTGGCAGGATCCGTAGGACCCACCAATAAATCCGCTTCAATTAGTCCCGACATCTCTGATCCCGCATGCCGCAATATAACATACGACCGACTTTTCGAAGCCTACTCCGACCAGATTGCCGGACTTATTGAAGGGGGAGTAGACATAATCCTTTTCGAGACTGTATTCGACACTCTCAACCTGAAGGCGGGACTTGACGCTGCCATGACGGCAATGAGAAATGCCGAAACAAGTATTCCCGTTATGGTGTCAGCCACTATATCCAACAAATCCGGACGCTTGCTGAGTGGACAGACACTCCGGGCTTTCTGCACATCTATCGAGGAATACCCGTGCATCGTAAGCATCGGCATTAACTGCAGTTTCGGACCGAAGGATTTAGCGACCCCACTCAGGGAACTGACACAAAGCACCGGACACTTCATTTCCACGCATCCTAACGCCGGACTGCCCGATGCTCTCGGACATTATAATGTTTCGCCGGAAGTCTTCGCCGAAGAAATCAAACCATTGCTCGATGAGCGGCTGGTCAACATCGCAGGTGGATGCTGTGGCACGACCCCCGAGCATATCGCGGCTCTCCGGCGTGCTGCTGACTCCGCATTGCCACACGTGCCGAAACCGCTGGATAAGATATTGAGGGTATCGGGGCTTGAACAAATAGAGGTGCGTCCGGAAAACAATTTCCTTGTGGTGGGCGAACGATGCAATGTGGCAGGTTCAAGAAAATTCCTGCGCCTCATCAAGGAACGGAACTATGACGAGGCCATTCGCATAGCCGGGAAGCAAGTGGAAGACGGAGCACGGATAATCGACGTCAACATGGACGATCCTCTTCTCGACGCTGCCGCTGAGATGCAACATTTCCTGCGTCTGTATGCTTCAGACCCTGATGTGGCGAAAGCACCGGTGATGATTGACTCGTCCGACTGGAATGTGGTTGAGTCCGCTCTGAAAAATCTGCAGGGAAAGAGTATCGTCAATTCAATTTCCCTGAAGGAAGGGGAAGATTCGTTCATAGCGAAGGCTCGCAGAATACGCGAATTAGGAGCGGCGGTCATCGTGATGGCTTTTGATGAGAAAGGACAGGCTGATACCTTCCTCAGAAAAATTGAAATATGCCGACGAGCCTACGGTCTGCTCACCGAGAAATGCGGATTCAAGGGAGAAGACATTATTTTTGATGTCAACGTGATGGCAGTCGCGACCGGCCTTGAGCAGCATTCCCGTTATGGCATAGATTTCATAAAGGCTGTGGAATGGGTGAAGGAAAACCTGCCCGGAGCACGCACCAGCGGTGGTATCAGCAATCTTTCGTTTGCTTTCCGGGGCAGAAACGCCCTTCGGGAGGCTATGCACTCGGTATTTCTGTATCACGCTATTTCCGCAGGTCTCGACATGGCGATCATGAACCCCGCTTCGTCGCTGACCTATGACGACATCGATCCGGAACTCCGCGACCTTATAGAAAACGTGATTTTCGACATAAATGCCGGAGCATCCGACAAACTTGCCGAATACGCAGGAAGTGAGGCTGCCGCAGATAAATCCCATACTATATCGAGCAGTGTGAATGATATTTCAGATCTTCCTCCTGCCCGACGCATAGAAAACGCCCTTGTCGCGGGGAAAACTGACACTATTCTTGATGACATTGACCAACTTCTTGCCACCGGCATGAAAGGTGTTGAGATCGTGGAGGGTCCGCTAATGGAGGGCATGAAGAGAACCGGCAGTCTTTTTGGCGAAGGGAAGATGTTTTTACCTCAGGTCGTGAAGTCAGCAAGAGTGATGAAACAGGCTGTGGACCATCTTAAACCTTCCATTCTTGCCGCCACTGATGCCGATGCTGTCGGAAAGGCGGGAAAAGTTCTCATAGCCACAGTGAAGGGAGACGTTCACGACATAGGAAAAAACATTGTGTCGATAGTGCTTGCATGCAACAATTTTGAGGTAATCGACCTCGGGGTGATGGTGGAGGCTGAGTCAATTGTGGAGACAGCTCTCAAGGAAAAACCGGATATTATCTGCCTGTCCGGACTTATAACTCCGTCGCTCGCCGAGATGACAAAGGTGGCGGAAAAGCTGTGTGAGGCGGGTTGTGAGATGCCTTTGATGGTGGGAGGTGCCACGACTTCTGACCTCCACACCGCGCTAAAGATCGCCCCGGGATACAGAGGACCTGTGATGCACATGAGGGATGCCTCGCAAAATCCCATTGCCGCTTCTCAAATTCTCAATCCCGCAACAAAAGGATTATATATCGCGAGACTGAAACAGCATCAGACCGATCTTTGCGAAAAGTATATTGCATCGGGAGTGGAACTCTTGCCCCTTTCTGAGGCTCGTAAGAAAAACTCGCGAAAGAATGGTGGCACCTATATTCCGAAGGCTCCCGAAAGTGGAATAGGCAAAATTATTGTCAGAGATTTTTCCATAAAGGAACTTATGCCATTCATCAACTGGAATATGTTGCTTCACGCCTGGGGTATGCACCCGACAGGATGCTGCGGAGATTGCGACAGGGAGTCGATGCGTCTTCTTGATGACGCCCGCCGACTTCTGTCTGAAATCGACAATAGCGGACGCTTTGACGGGTTCGGGATATTGACTATCGTGAATGCTGCCGCTGAGGGCGACGACATTATCCTTGATGGAAGACGGTTTCCCATGCTTCGCCAACAGCAGCCGGATTCAGGTTGCAGGTCACTCGCCGACTTCATTCTTCCTGAAGATGACTATGCCGGAGTCTTCATGGCAGGTGCCGGTCGTTATATTGAGTCGGAATACAGACGAATGGATGCGGAAGGAGACTGCTACAGATCTCTGCTTCTTCAGTCACTTTCCGACCGTCTCGCCGAAGCGGCTTCGGAATATCTGCATCTCCTCGCCAGACGTGACTATTGGGGATACGCACCGATGGAGGACTCCGATCAAGATCGCCTGATGAAAGGACACTATACCGGCATCAGACCTGCAATGGGTTATCCAATGCTTCCTGACCAACTTCTTAACAAAGAAATCGTGGAGATGCTTCAGCCGGAAAGCGGAAGAAGGGTAGAAGTGACCGAGAACGGAGCTATGACCCCGTCTTCTACGGTTAGTGGAATTTATATCGCGAATCCTGACGCCAGATACCTTAATATAGGAAAAATCGGCGATGACCAGATTATGGAGTACGCCTACAGAAGAGGGATACCTGTTGATCGAATCCGAGAGATTCTCAATAGATGATTATTCAAATCGTCATCCCCCCCCGAATAACTACATTCTCAAATAAACACCACAGGACGCACGGCTCGTGCGTCCTAATTATCAAGTGAATAATGTAGATTAAATTCAAAGAGGTGTTCCGAGCAACCGCAGAAACTCATCGCGAAGTTCGGGCTGCTCAGCAAATTTGCCGCAGTAGTCATATGTGGTGGTGGAACTGTCCTGCTTTTCGACACCACGCATCTTCATGCAGAGATGCTGGGCGTTGCATGCCACTATGACGCCGTCGTTTGGCATTGCCTCGGCAAGAAGCGAACACACCTCCGAGGTGAGACGTTCCTGCACCTGCAGACGGCGTGCATAAGACTCAACTATGCGCGCAAGTTTTGAAAGGCCTATCATCTTGCCTTTTGGAATATAGCCAACTGTGATTCTCCCGAAGAATGGAAGTATGTGATGCTCACACATGCTGTAGAACTCAATATCGCGAACCATCACGATACGGGAACCGGCATGCTCGAATATGGCTTTTCTCGCAATCTCGAGAGGATTCTGAGAATAGCCCTGAGTGATGTCCACCAATGCCTTTGCTGCTCTCACAGGGGTTTTCTTAAGTCCTTCACGCTCGGGATCTTCGCCGATCAGTCGGATTATCTCACGATAATGACCCGCAATCTCGGCTATCAGTTTCTCATCATGCTCAATCTTCATCATCTCACGTTGATTTTGGATTTGACCACCCTCATTTCTGAACTGAAGCCGGGGAAACTTCTCTTTAGTTCGTCAAGTGCCTTGCGAGCCTCTTCCTCTGTGCGGAAGTTGCCTATTCGGGTGTACCAGTTGGGAGCGCTCGAGTATGTATAGACCTGACCTCTGTATTTGGGAAATCTCGCCACTATCGCATTCCCTCTTGCCTTGGCTCTCGCCTCAAGGGAACTCTGATTGCGACCGTCGCTGAAAACCTGAATACGGTAGCCGTTCATTCTTCCGGATGCATCTCTCGTGTCTTTCTTCTTTATGCTGACCTCCGGGTCGGTAAGAATGATGTCGAGTAAGTCCGGTTCTATTTCTATGACAACTTTGCCGCCTGATTCCTCTTGGATGCGCTCCACGATATTGGGTTTCTCGGCGTCTCCGGATGCAGTCTGCGAAAAAGACAGAAGTGCCCATCCCGGCAGCAGCAATGCCACCAGGACGGGTATTCTAATATGTCTGCTTAATCCGTATGTCATCAGTATCGGAATAATTTGAGTCTGAAAGTTCTGTACTATCAGTCAAATGCCTCCACAATGCCCATGAAGGATTCTGCCTTCAGCGCTGCGCCTCCGATCAGACCGCCGTCAACATCGGGCTTTGCGAAAAGTTCCTTCGCATTTGTGGGTTTGCAGCTGCCTCCGTAAAGGATTGAGGTATTGTCTGCCACTTCCTTGCCATACTTGGCTGCGATGACGCCGCGGATGTGGGCATGCATGTCCTGTGCCTGGTCGGCTGTAGCTGTCTTGCCTGTGCCGATAGCCCATACAGGTTCGTATGCTATCACAATTTTTCCGAAGTCTTCTGCTGAGAGCGAGAAGAGTGCCTCTACCTGACCGGCAACTACATCGTTGTATGTGCCGTTTTCACGCTGCTCAAGAACTTCACCAACACAGAAGATAGGTGTAAGTCCGTTGGAAAGTGCGAGTTTGGTCTTTGCAAGAAGCTGCTCGTTGTTTTCTCCAAAGTACTGGCGACGCTCGCTGTGTCCAAGTATCACATGGGAGGCTCCGGTGCTCTTTACCATGGAGGCACTGACCTCTCCGGTGTAGGCTCCGCTTTCATGCTCTGAGCAGTTCTCTGCTCCAAGACCTACAAGCGCAGGGTCTATCACTGCATGAACAGATGTAAGATGTGTGAAAGGAACGCAGATTACTACTTCGCAGTTTGTCTTGCGACCTTTAAGCGCGGTGTTAACAGCATCGGCAAGTTCTACACCTTCGGCGAGAACTGTGTTCATTTTCCAGTTGCCGGCAACAATATTCTTTCTCATTGTAGTTTAATTTTTATCTTTAAAACCTTAATCTCGGGTTTTGTATGCAAAATTAACAAATTCCCGGGAGTTATACAAATGTTGAATGCTAATTATTTCGTTTTTTGAAATTGAAGTTGTCTAAACCTCATTATACGCCTCCTGATCTATATGCCTACCTCGGAGTAAATGCGACGGATGTCGTCGATGGTCAGACTCTCGAAATCATCACGCCGCGGTGTGATGATGACACCTGCCATATCGATGCTGCCGGGCGATACCAGATACTGTCCGATACCTGTTCCGTAAGAGGAGGGACGATGCGCTTTTCTCGGAACTCCGACTATACGCAAGATTCCGACACTGTCTTTCCAGACAAAAATATTGACAAGTCCTTCTTCGATATATTTCTTGCCTATAGTTTCTTCTATTCTTGCCAACTGCCTCATGCCATCCATATCGGGAGTGACTATGACACTCACAAATCCGACAGGTGAGTCAAGACCAAGATCCACGGCGGTCGCCACCCGCATACCACTGGTCTCTGACGAAAGTAGCTTGTGACGCTCCTCTATAAGACACATCAGCGGCAGTTCATGGGTCATGACTGCCTGACAGTGCAAATGGTCCGGACACGACGCGCCGGCATGGCGTCCGTTGAAAAAAACTGTCATCCCTGGCAGTTTCTCCGCCATCTCTACCATATCGAGAGGGATGCCCTCCTGAGGACGGTGGACAGAGGATGCTATGGTGAAATGTGTGGGGAATATGGGGTAGGGATTCAGCAGTAGTTGCCATCCTTCAACAATGTCAACAGGTGTCTGCTCCGGAGGTCGGTTTTCTGAACACAAAAAACAAGGACGCGCCGCAAGCGACACTGCATCGATCCGGGCGCCGGTGGATACTATCCGCGCCGGGTTGAACTGCACGCCCACTCTCAAATCTCCTATTTCAAAGGATCGTCTCTCTGTCTTGCCCAACGCCTGATAATTGGCACGGGCGAGAGGCCAACTCGACAACTGTGAATCTATGAATTCCAACATAGGCTATCTGACATCAGAAGGGTAGATCCTCGGCGAGCTCCATGCTCTCGCGGATGCGGGCAAGTATCTCAAGGGTACGCACGAAATCCTTATAGATATTATTCTCGTTTACCTTCTCTATCGGAAGGGCTGCGTCACTGTTGCCGGTCCACCTGCGGCAATTGTAGAGAGACTCATAGATGCGTCCCACTTTCCATGTCCGCGAGATGCGCAACGCCATTGCATAGTCTTCGCCATACGAGACATTGGGGAAAAGAATATCCCTGACTATAGGAGTATAAAAGGCTCTCGGCGCACCGAATCCATTGATGCGAAGAGCGTTGTTGGCTCCGTTGTCGTCAGTCCATTCCCTATGTGATATCAACCCCGGTGGTATGGGATTGAGGTCGAAATCGGTGAGCGTGTAGCTGCCTACCACCATCGCGCAGTTCTCCTCATAAAACTTGTCAACGATTTTCTGTAGAGTGTCGGTGCCGGAATATACATCGTCAGAGTCAAGCTGCACCGCAAACCTGCCGCATCTATCTGACAGTATAGCCTTGTTCCAGCACCCTCCAATGCCGAGACCCTCTGATTCTTCTACTGTTATTACCTCAAGACGTGGATCTGACACTGTCGAGAGTGCCTCCCTGGTGCCATCTGTGCTTCCGTTGTCCACAACCAACACGTTGAAAGAGAAATCCGTAAGCTGCGACAGGGCGGACCTTACAGCATCAAGGATAGTGGATACCCTGTTTCTGACCGGTATCACCACACTTGCTTCGTGACAGAAATAAGCCTCGCCGACATTGGCATAACGCGCAGGCAACACCGTGGCGTTTATCTCCTTTAGATGCTGGAGACATACCGTCTCCATTGCCTTCTGATAGTCTGCGTTTCGGGGGTCTACATAGTCATGCTGCCTTTCTCCGCTAAGCCTGAAGTCTGTGTTGGACTGCTCATAGAGATATTCGTTGATACAGAGCGCTCCTTTCCCGGCAAGTAGTCGCAACCGAAGCGCATACCAGCCGCCGTCGGGTAGCGAGTCCTTTTCCGGGCCGAAGTCCTCAGTGGCGTTAAGCACATCGGATGTGTTGAGCATTATCACTGATCCGAAATCGAAGTCATCACGCAATGCTCCGAGCTGATAGTCGATGGTGGGATGATTTTGAAGACTTCCCTTGGCGTCACGCTCCCGATACCACGAGTAGGTGAGCGGTACATCGCACGTTTCGGCAAGTTCCCTCATCCTGCGCAAGGAATGCTCATACATATGCACATCCTTGCCACCTATCTTGATGACGATATAGGGATCAAGCCCGTTTCTGAATATCTCTTCGCGAAGTTGCGATACGTTTTCAAACTGCAGCATTACTATTGAAAAAGAATTGACGTTGTTTCTAATTTTTTATGAAGTTGTCTAAACTCATTTCTGAAGCCAGTCGAGAAGTTCCTTCATCAGCAAATTGCGCTGGTTGGCGTCGGTCAAAGACTCAAACGGAATGCTCATCACCGCCCGCCTTGATTTCCCTTTGCGCAATAGAAGTCCCGACACTCCATCTGTGTCGCTGAAGGTCAGGAATGGTGCGGATTCGTCCATATCGGCCGAAGCGCGGATCACATCAGGCTTCTCTACTATATATTGGTCTTCATTGAGCGTATTGGAATATCCGTAGCGCCGGGTGCGGAGCGATGAACCTAATGCCGACGCGATGCCGTCCAATCGTCCGCCGACCGACGGAGTCACAGAGTCGACATTTTCCACTCCGAGCACCTGACGGCCCCATTCGCCGCCGTTGTTGTGTCCTCTCTGGCTATACAGGTCGCTCGCCACATATTGACCACTCACAAGAAGACGTCCCCCTTTGTCAAGGAAGGTGGTCAGAGCGTTGCGCAGTCTCATGGGAAATACTTCAAACTCCGCTCCGTTTTTGCCTCTGCCAAGCACGTAAGTTTTCTGCTTGCCGAGAATCAGGTCCACGACCTTGTAATCTGAAAGGTTTACACATCCGTCCAGAACCGCGCCAAGAGAGACACTGACAAAACCTCTTCCGGCATTTGCGATGGCAGATCCGTGGACATACGGGAAGTCAAACGTGTTGCCCGCTATTACCTCGCAGGCATGATTGCCGCTGCTCTTGCCGAAGGCTTCACCGGAACTGCGGAGAAACTCCGTCTGATAACCGGTGAAGGATACGTCTGACACATACGGAACGCCGAAATCCTTCGAGGTGTCGAAACCCGACCAGTCGCCTTCGTCTACCACCGCCGGAGCGCTGACCCGGGTGAACCCATTCACCACAAGCACCGGTTTCCCGTCGTTGCCTGCATATCGGAACGCAAGAGTCTCGGAAGGGAAGGAGCGCCCCCCTTCATTAAAGGCTATGACTCGGAAGGAATGGATGTCGTTGTCGGCGGCCTTGATCTCGAAATGAAGTTTCGAAGTCTCTCCGACCTTATGAAAACTCATGTCGTCGCCGCTGCGCTCCATGATGATGTAGCCCGAAGGCATGGCTGTCGGCTCTACATCATCGGGGGTGGGCTGCCACGACAGTCGATAGACATTCCTGCCTGTTTTCTGTATTGCGAAGTTTCGGACCGGAAGTGGCTGAATCACCAATTTCCTGTCTTTTCGCTCCGACACAAACCTGGCGAGTGCCTTGTATATGGCGCGTCCTACCGTGAAACGGAAACGTGGGTCGTTGCCATACTGCATATCGGCGAAGTTCTGATGGCTCAGGAGTTCGATGAGCGAGGTGGGCACCTCCGGCACCCGCGCCTCAACATACGATTTATCCCACATCGAGCGCCGAGTCCAGTCCGGTTCGAATTTCTGGCGTATGTCGCCTGTAATCTGGCGCATCAGCATGTCGGTCAGTGTGCGGGAGTTCTTGCGTGGAGTCCCGTCGGAATAGTTGACGTTGCCGTTGGTGAAATAGATTCCGAGCGTCCCGACAAATGAATCGTCCGATTTCTTGCCGGCATCGCTGTGGAGGGCCATGGTGACGTCAATAGGGATCCCGAGACCTTTTTCATTTGGAAGTACTCTCGAGCCGCCTGCAAGCCAGTTGACCCACATCCCCCGGTTGGTATAGTCATCCTTATAGTCATCCGTCCCGGCATAGGGAGAGTATATGGAGTCCGGAACGCCGGCCCAGTGAAGCCAGTATCTTGCTCCTTCTGCCCATCGCGGAAGTCCGGATGTCTTGAACACCGGCTCCGGATTGTCGGCAAGCGCTATTGTATTGACCTGCCTGTATTCCGTTTGCGTAGAGTCATCGTCGGCTATATTCTCTTCTTCTATATCTGTTGTGTCATTTTCCTGAGGAATATGGACATTGTTCCAGAATACATCGGAACGTTTCGGAGACCTTGCTATGTTTCCCATTCCTCCGCCGAGTTTTATGGCATCGGCGGTTATCACAGTGTGTCCTCCTTTTTCTGAATGATTGCTGAGCACCACTGCAGGTCGCTCAAGGTCAAGGCCCTCAGCAAATGGATATGTGCCGAGATATATCCAGGTGCCCCCGCCAAGTTTCTGATTCACAAGCACCGTCTCCGATCCTCCGTCGTAATTGATGGTATAACGGGCGTCTTCCGCTGAGTTGGGCATTGATTTATAGCTTACATATACCGCATACTCGCGACTTTCGGGAAAATCGGCGGCCCATGATGCTGTGGACTCGCCGCTGCCGCTCACTGTCTGTACCTGACGATAGGTGCCGTTTTCAAATGGATTCTCCGTGTCGCGGAAATCGGCAAGGTCATAGATGAATCCCTCACCCTCGCCGTCGTCCCATTGATGACGCCCGTTGGTCTCTCTATAATAACTTTGGGAATAGAGAACTGTCTGATCGTCGGGAAGGTCATTGTCCACTATCACCTCATACGGATTGATGTCTCTCTCTCTCGGAAGCATCACATAGGCTCCGGCGTTCTCAAGCATCGGAACTACGTATGGAAGAATGTATCCCAATGTGTATGTGTCCTCAACAGCCTGAAACAGTAGCGGACGCTGCCAATACCAGCCGCCAAGCGACGGTTTGTAATATTTGCCGTGGCTGGGCCACATCGCTACTATATCCCCTTTCATTCCCTTTGATACGTCTGTAAGAGGAGCGGCGGACCTCACGAACGGGATATTATCCCTATACTCGCGAGGCAGTTTGTCGATAGTGTTGATATAGAAGGAGAGGGGTTTGCCTTTCACTTTAAGCTCTATTGCAAAGTCCGACAGACTGTCGGGCATACAGAGGGAGACCTGTTTCTCAAGCTCACTTATATATTCCTGGTTGATGGGCAGATATGTGAAATTTTCGTTCAGACTGAGAACGGCCTTGTGCGATGTGGAGTCCATACGCACACTGTTCACCCTCAGTCCGCCGGGATTGTGGGTGGATGGTATCATCTTGATCAGCCTTTCGTTTACCGAAAGGGTCAGTGAGTCATTACTCGGTGTCTCTGCCGCCGGTAGGGTAGCGGAGGCCTTTTTCGAAGCGCTTGATGTCTTTCTGTATTTTTTCCGACTACTCCGTTTTTTACGTTTTTTCTTAGATTTTTTTTTGGCTGCTGAAGCCTGAAAAAATTCTATTCCATTAACTCTCAATATATCGTTTAGATCGAGACAATCGGTAACACCTATCGTTATTGCCGCGACCATCAGCATGGTCAAATAGCGTTTACATTTCATATTCTGCAAAATTACCAAAAATTTATGGTTTTTCAAATTTTTATCCCCGAACTTTTAAACCCCTTCCCACAATAATTGTTCATTCCTAAAGACACCTCCACCCCGGTGTAGATTTTTTCAATATTCGGTTTTTTTATTAACTTTGCATAACAATGCGCCTCCAATAAGAAGCGCAATAGTATTAATAATCTAATAATCACATTAAAATTATTATGAAATCACAGATCAAATTTTTATTCGCCGTTGCCTCTATGATGGCGGTTATCGCCACCGGCTGTTCAGGCAACGCGAAAAAAGCTGAAACCGCTGCCGAAGAACCCCAGACGGCAAACGTAGATGTCAAGGGACAATGGTATATCGAAAACATCGTGGTCAACGATTCAGACTATGTACGCCCCGAGGAAGCTGTTCCCGGAGTTAGCCAGTACATCGTCTTTGAAGACAGCACATACCATATCATGACAAACTGCAATTCTATTTCAGGTCCTTATACCTTGAAGGGCGACTCCATCACATTCGGTGACGGCGCTATGACGGAAATGGCTTGTGAAAACATGGCAACTGAAGACGCTCTGCGCAAAGTCCTCTTCAATATTTCCACAATCGACGTTCAGAACGACACAGTTGTAAGACTCAACGGTTCAACTCCCGCTGAATGCATCATGCTGCGTAAAGCTACTACTGAAATCAAATGATTCGGATAGGACGTATTAGAATCGGACTCGCACCGGCATCAATGATAATTGTCTTCATTGTCTTGTCGGTGTGTGCCGTAATATCGTCCCTCCATCAGTCGAGACCCGAGTGGCCAATGCCTTTGTCAAGCCTTCTGCTAATCAATGAAAGCCTGGCATTGCTGGCCACTCTGATCTACGGCATCCTCCTTCACCTAATATCCACCCTAATCCATAGACACAGAAATTAGCCCCCCCCAACAATCCCCCTCCACAAATTCCCCCCTCTCTCTTCCTCGTCAATCCAAATCCCCGCTCGATGACTCTCCTTTCTTCCTCAAGCCTCCCCATGCCTCCCCATGATTCATCACGCTTCATCATGATTCATCACGCTTCGTCAAGTTTCCTCAAGCCTCCTAAATTCAAAAGAAAAATAAAAAAATGAACCCATCCGCCCCCTCATTCGTTATAATGTCAAAATCAATAAAAAGAACGATTGAAATAACTGAGA
The DNA here is from genome assembly GCA_017626045.1 of Muribaculaceae bacterium. GTDB lineage: Bacteria > Bacteroidota > Bacteroidia > Bacteroidales > Muribaculaceae > Lepagella. The sequence goes on from JAGAJP010000035.1 coordinate 21,279, forward strand.
TACGAAACCCAAAAGGACACTCCGGTCCGGCGCACAACATCCATCCCTATCAAACCCCATAAGGGCTTACTGCATAGATAATATTTGCAAAAGGATGTAGCTCCGGGCCGAAGTTGTTTTTTTCATGTTAAATCAGTTTGTTGCCAAAACAATGATTCCCTTCATTACGTTTATACTTAAAAGAGATTTTATCTAAACTTATGCCATATTGGCAACTTGCCTAAGCATTCCGTGCGAAAGCAAATCTGAATTAATAAAAATAAAACAACATAACAGAATGAAAAAAATCTTCATATCGGCGGCTATCGCGGCACTCCTGTGCTCATCAATGACTTCTTGTATGGGGCAGTTTGCTCTCTGCAGAAACCTTTACTCCTGGAACGAACAGATCTCAAACAAGTTTGTCAATGAACTCGTGTTCGTCGCTTTCTGGATCCTTCCGGTTTATGAGGTTTGCGGACTTGCGGATATCCTGGTGCTTAACTCAATCGAGTTCTGGAGCGGCGACAACCCGATGACTTCGTCAACAAAACGTATCGACACCGAGCAGGGTAGATATCTTGTCAAATGCGACGGCAAAGGCTATGACGTCACATTCGAGCCGACCGGCCAGTCATACCGACTCGATTTCGCTCAGGACTCCCAAACATGGTCGCTCCAATATGAAGGAAACGAATATCCCCTCATGACTTTCATCGACGACACGCATGTCTCAATGCCCGCCGCCGACGGCAGTTGGCAGACCGTAGAACTCTCTCAGGCTGGCGTACTTGCATACCAAAATATGGCTAATGCGAATATGCTCGCGAGCAAATAATCCGGCGGTCTTTAATCCAAAACGCTCTTCGTTTGTTGTATCTAAAGAATATCAATTTTAAAATAGAATAATTTATTATGAAAGCATTTCACATCATCAGTGCAGTGATAGGCGGTGCAATCGCCGGAGCCGCCCTCGGTCTTCTTGTAGCGCCTGAGAAAGGCGAGGATACTCGCAAGAAAATTGCAAGAATCCTTAGAGAAAAAGGCATCAACCTGAAACGCAGCGAGATCGAAGAGATCGCCGATGAAATCGAAGATCAGATCGAAAAGAGTCTTTAACAAATAGAAATCGTAAGAAATGAAAGCATTAAACATACTTTATGCATTTCTTGGCGGAGCGATTGTCGGCTGCGGTGCTGCCATCCTTTTCGCTCCCGAAAAAGGCGAGGACATGAGAGCCCGCATCGTTCGCATTCTCCAAAGAAAAGGCATCAAGATCAGTGATGAAGAAGTTGACGCCCTCGTGGCCGAACTCACCGGCGAAGAGTAATCTCCGCTTCAATATCCCTAATTAGATGACTCGAGAGACCCTCTTAGACGAAATCAAGAAAATTATAGCCCGGTCGAAAGACTGGGCTACTCTTGAACTTGAGTATGCGAAACTGACGGCGGCGGAAAAGATCACTTTGCTCGCCGGCGCCGCCGTGACTGGTGTGGTGTGTTTTCTACTCGCCATAACCGCTCTTATCCTATTCGGCATCGCGCTGGCTTATTTCTTCGACACAATGATGTGCCGAGCCTTGGCTTTCCTTGCTTCCGGCGGATGCATCCTCCTTATTCTCGCTGTGGTGTATTTCATGCGCGAACGCCTGATCATGAACCCCATTGCAAAAATGATTACTAAAATTCTCCTTAAATAGACACTCCGGATGGCAACCACAAATCAAACAGTTTCAGACACTCCCCGGCAGAAACCGGAAGATGCGACGGAATTTGAAGGATTGACACTCGATGAAATCCGTCACCTCAAAGCCCTTGTTGCCGTCAGGAAAGAGTTTGCCAAGGCAAGAATCTTCGAGCAGGCTACAGCCATTAAGTCAAGAAATCCCTTCGCTGCCGACGGCAAGATGAAGGCGGCAGCCCGTATCGGTTCCCTCCCCCTGAAGTTGGTGAAAGGCCTAAACTACACCGACTACATCCTTCTCGGAGTATCAGTGTTCGGAACCGCTAAAAAAATATTCTCCCACTTCCGAAAAAGAAAATGAACTACATCAAAGTGCGATTTGAGTGCGACCCGTGCACTGAAGACATAACCGACCTTCTGGCGGCTTTTTTAGCGGATGCATCCTATGAGAGTTTTGAACCCGACTCTACCGGGGTGTCTGCTTATGTCCAGGCTGCCAATTATTCCGAATCTGCCCTTCTCGAGATTTTAGCCGATTTCCCAATCGACACCAATATCTCTTTCACTCCGGAGACCGTGGAGGGCCGCGACTGGAATGAGGAGTGGGAGAAACATTACTTCCGGCCTATAGTGATAGCGGGGGAGTGTGTGGTGCATTCTTCATTCCATAAAGATATTCCGGAAGCGAAATACGATATCCTGATAGATCCGAAGATGGCTTTCGGCACCGGCCATCATGCCACTACCTCCCAGATGATGCGCAACATCCTTGACCTCTCCGACCTTAACGGAAAAACCGTCATCGATATGGGAACGGGCACCGGCATTCTCGCCATTCTCTGCAAGATGAGGGGTGCGGAAAAAGTTACCGGCATCGAGATAGATCCCGACGCATACGACAACGCTCTGGAAAACGCGGCATTAAACCGACAGGATGTAACCTTCATCTGCGGAGATGCCTCTGCACTCTCTGAATGCGCTCCTGCCGACATATTCCTCGCCAATATCAACCGGAATGTCATAACCGCCGACATCAACCGCTACGCAGAGAAAATCAAACCCGGCGGAGTCCTTCTGCTCAGCGGCTTCTACACCGCAGACATACCCGTCATCATGCGCCATGCCGAACCCCTCGGCATGAATCTCGAAAAATCTTCAGAAGAAGGCGACCACTGGGCAGCCATCCTCCTACGGAAACACTCCTGACCCATCTAACACTCTCCGGAAGCGGATGCGCCTTCCTGCAGGGATGACGATTCAGCCTCACGGCAGGAAGAAACTGAATCCGCACCGGATGCTGCCGTTTCCCTGGGAGACACCACAGAGCCGGTAGAACTCCACTCCGATCCTGAATAAGGACCAGGCTCTTCAGGCGTTTCTGCGTAAAGTAATGTTTTATGGCAGCCTCTAAGTTTCGCGAAGCGACTGATTCATAATACTCCAATCATCAAATAGTTATTGCAAATAGGCTTCGCGCTCCAGAGTGTGGAGGGAGCGACCTCCGGGCGCGATGTAGAGATGACGCAGGGAACGAGATAGAAGACTATGACAATACAAAGATAGACTGGTGAAGATAAAAGTTTTGACGTTGTATAAATTTTAGATGCGTCTGCCGAATCTCTCCGCGTTTATTATCTAAATCAATTATTATTAGTAATTTTGCAACAAAACTTAAATGGCGTCACTCCGTAATGGTGGGAATAAGGATCAATTCAGAATGAAGCAAGAAAATGAACTAAAATCGCTTTTGACAGATCAACAGTTTGAAGCCTCGGATAACAGAGAGGGATTACTCGCCCAAGCAAAAGCGTGTGCAAACAATTATGCATTAGCAACAGAAGGCATAGCGGTCATCTCAGATTTTCAAAACAATGAATGTCATATTTATTCCGGAAAATTCGGTCAAACAATAATGAATCTTCCAGAATATATGGTAGACCGTAATTCCGCCTTTGAAGACATTATATTCTGCCATGCAAAAAAAGACGACCTTATCGAACGCCATGTATTGGAGCTTCGTTTCTTCAACTTCATAAAAGAATTGTCAATAAATGATAAGACAAACTTTTCAGCTTCGTGCCTCCTCAGGTTTTATGGAAACGACGTCAATGAAAGGGTCGAAATGCTTCACACAACGAGGTATCTCAGCTGTAGCGCCAACGGAAGTGTCCTATTCGGTCTTTGCACTTACATTCCGTACCCCATCTCCCATAGCCGACAAACTGGAATCATTGTCAATTTATTAACGGGGGAAACGGTTGGCCGAGACATATACGAAACGAGTGACCGTAAAATTCTTAGCCGCCGGCAACTTGAAATACTGTCCTTGATAGCCAAAGGAGTGCCAAGCAAACAAATCGCTGACAGGTTAAACATATCCATTAATACTGTCAATCGCCATCGTCAGGATATTTTAGCGACATTAAAAGTCGCCAATACCGCAGCCGCTGTTGAAATTGCATTAAGAATGAACCTTATCTAAAGATTGGTTAGAAATCAGTATTGCACCAGCTATTATTGGTCCTTATTTTTGCATTACAGATAACAAAAGCAAAATGGCCATATGAACAAATCAGCTGGTATATTAGAAATTGAAGCAGGTATAACGGTAATGCACAATGGATTTGAACGTATTTTTAGTTCCGTTCCAATTCACTTTGGCAAAGGTGTTTCTCTTGCAAACGGTGCTTATATTTATTGCACCGGAGAAGGTGATGACATCTATATAGGAGATTATAGGTGGGGAGCTTGTTTTGTCTCCGGGAACAAGAATTGGCACTCATTGTTCTTTTGGTACTGGAACTATAATTGTTGCAGGAGGTTTTTGTATCGGAAATGGATGTGTCATGTCACATGGATGTACTATAACTCAGGATGTTCCTGACAATTCGTTGGTTGTCGGCCGTAGAGGGTTGATATTCAATAAATAAAACCGGCATCTATATTTAACTGATACGAAAATTGGTTAGAAATCAGTATTGCGCACATCTTATATTCTATCTAATTTTGCAACCGCAAATAAATCACAAGGAAGTTGCAATTTAATAAAAATCAAATCAATATCACAATGAAAAAATTGGTATTTATCGCAATCATTGCAAGTCTTGCTATGACAGGATGCACCCAGAAAGAGCAAGAGAAAAAAGTAGGAAGTTCTGACAAGAAAGTTACAACGGAAAACGTTGAACTCGCTACATGCAATATCAATGTAGGAGGAATCCGTTTTACAAAGTCTAAAAACGGCGGAGAGAATGCTGTCACCCTTTTGGATGACACCCTCAAATTTGTGGCCGGTTCCCAAACGGATTATTTCCGTTCTCCGGACGGAAGCGTTGTAAATAGCTCTGCCGTCATCTTTACAGAGGTTGACAACACGAAGCCTTTCACTTTTACGGCTAAAGTAAAGCCGGACTTCACCGAAACCGGAACATACTCGGCTGGTGTGCTATACGCATACGAGAATGATACGCATTGTCAAAAACTATGTTTCGAACAGGATGAATATGGTGTTCATCGTGTGGTGTCAGTTCGCACAATAGGCACTTCAGATGACAATAACCATCAGGCAATTATCGGTTCGTATGTCTATATGAGATTATCTTCCGATGGCACTACTCTTGGCAGTTATTTTTCAGAAGACGGGAAAACATGGCACCTGGCCCGTCTCTACAAGAATGATTTTCCGGAAGAGCTGCTTCTTGGCCTGAGTTCCCAAAGTCCTAAAGACGATGCACACACCTGCTATTTCACGGAAGTGTCGCTTAAGCAAGAGGCTGTAGCCAATTTTCGCATAGGTAAGCTCAATGGGGAATAAATTTCCACAACCTTGGCACCATTACCCGGTTTTAATAAACAGATTAAATATTTCAACCGATGAAGAGAATTCCATTTTTCATAGCATTGTCGCTGTTTGCATGCACTCTGTTGTCATGTCAAAATGAGAAAAAACAACAATCGTCAACAACAAACAAATCGAATATGGAAAAAAATGACACCATCTTAAAGCCATTTGTGGCAGAAAACTTGTTTTGGATCCGTGAGCCCAAACAATACACAATCACGGACTCCTTGATAACAATCGTTTCAGAGCCTCACACCGACCTGTGGCAGCGCACCTATTACGGGTTCAGCAATGACAACGCACCAGTGCTGCAAATGAAAACATCGAAGAAGTTCTTTTCTTTCACCGTAAAGACATCGTTCAACAGTTCGGCGTTGTTCGACCAGTGTGGAATCGCAATCTATCTTGACAGTGACAACTGGATGAAGGCGTCAATTGAATACGAGAACGAGGAATACCAAAGGTTGGGCAGTGTTGTGACAAACAACGGATATTCCGACTGGGCCACACACGACATTCCCTCTTCCATAAAGGAAATGTGGTACCGTCTTAGTCGTCGGGGAAGCGACTATTATATAGAGACAAGTACTGACGGTACCACTTTCCACCAAATGCGCACGTTCCATTTAGACAAGGGCGACGGGGAAATATCGTTTGGAATATATGCGGCAAGTCCGGTTGAACATTCATTCACCGCACAGTTCTCTGAAATGGAAGTCGGCGAGTGCAAATGGCAGCCATGGTCAGCGGAAGATACAGGGTTCAAACAGACTGCAAACAAATAAACCGGAATTCAAAGAAAAGTTAGAGTCATAATAATGCCCAAACAGAAAGATTTACCCCCTGTCACAGACAACTGTTGCGGGGGGATAAATCTCTTAAAAATGGGAATTCTGACATTCATTCCAATATGATGTCGCAATATGTCTTTTTCAATTAGTTTAAGATGAATATTCTTCAGAACCAGCATAAGCATTTACTTGTTTCCAATCGTGTTGCCTTTATGATAATAGGAATTCTTGAGGCTGCGTGGGCACCGCTTGTGCCATACGTCAAGGACACTTTTGCAATAGATGAGGGTACTCTTGGACTACTTATGCTGTGCAGTGGATTCGGCTCTGTCTGCGCACTCCCGCTTTCCGGCTTTCTTGTAAATCGTTTTGGCGCAAAGAGAGTGGTTTATGTGTCGGGGGTGCTGATGGCATTTGCATTGCTGGCAATAAGCCTTCTTATAGATGTATGGCTGACAGGCGTGATGCTTATGGTTTTCGGAGGTTGCACTATCACCATTGATGTTGCGGCAAACATGAATGGCGTTACCGTCGAGCGCATGACGGGGCAGCATCTTATGTCTGGTTTCCATGGTGGCTATTCATTGGGTACGCTGATTGGTGCCGGAGCGATGAGCGTACTGTTTACTTTGGGACTCATGCCTAAATTGGCTGTCGTTATTTGTATGGTGTTCATATTGCTTGCGCTGGTGTTCGGATGCGGGGATTTGTTATCGAAAGAAGAACTTACATCTGGCTCACATGTTGAGAAACCAAGGAAAAGCAAACTATATATTCCCCCTATGGTTATCGTGGTTGGATTATTGTGCTTTATCATGTATGCTTCGGAGGGCGCTGTGATGGGTTGGTCAGCCATATTTGTCAGTCAAGAGCGTGGAGTCAGCATGTCCATGGCCGGATTTTTCTACACGGCTTTTGCCGTGGCAATGACAATTATGAGACTCTGTGGTGACAAAATAGTTAATCAATTAGGACAGAGGATGGTTGTTGCCGGCGGTACATTGCTCATTGCTGTCGGTTTCATGACTGTAGTACTGGTTGATAGTGCCGTTGCTGCTGCCGTTGGCTTTGCAATGGTAGGTTGCGGTGCCGCCAATGTAGTTCCTCAATTGGTTTCTTTCGCGGCACACATCAAAGGGATGGCTGTACACAACATTATCAGTTTCATTAATGCCCTTGGATATTCGGGGATACTCCTTGGTCCGGTGATAATTGGATTCATCGGGAAACAATATGGTTTGCATGTGTCATTTGTCGGAATTGCAATCTTTGGTTTAATTGTTTCGGTTGTCTCATCTATAATATTGAAGTCCAAACGGACTATATCGCAAACAGATATAAGCTAATAATGGTTATACAATTCCCCAAAAGGGGAAAAGCAAAGTGCCTCACGCTTATAGAATGGATTTATTATTTTTTCGTCATGTACCAAACTGGATTTTTAATTATTTGCTTCGATTTTTGGATTCCTTTCTAACGGTTTTGATCTGTTCGTGGAATATGGTCAAAGTTGAATCCGCACCGACCGTTTCCGTCAGCTTTTCGTAAGCCCCGACGGTCACAGCCAGTCCCGGATGCAGTTCATTGAGCATGACCGTAATCACTTTGTGTTTGCCTGCAACCGTTCTCAACCGTCTGTTTTCTTCCCGGTATTCATGCCATTGTACCCAACTGACAGTAAACAGGGCAAAGAATACGAGCGTACAGCCTATGCCAGTCCATGCGTAAGGGTTCTTGTGCCAGCCATCGGGAACTTTGCTCCATAACAACCTTATCATATTTATCGCCTTGTCGGGGCGAATTGCCTGCCATAGTCCCACTATGACACCTTGATTTTGCTGCGCCTGTTCCGAAGCCTGCTTGTCTTTCTCCACATGCGTGTCGCAATGCCCCAACGTCGTGCCCGAAGGCGGCTCCCTTCACGGAATGTTGCGGAATGTGTTGCAGAATTTGTAAAAAATGACTAATTTTGCAGTTTGAAACCGGATGAAGACACCGGGAATAGGATGAAGTTGTCTAAACTTATTTCTTTGTTAAGATTTCGTCAGGTTTTCGAGCGGATTCTTTCACGCGAAGAGGGAGCGATGCGGGCATCGTGACCGATGAACGGGGAAGAATACGCCGAAAAGATGGCGGAAGATTGACAAAGAGAATGAAAAATTTATTATTTTTGCTTTATTTGATATTCGTAAATAAGTTTAGACAACTTCAATATTTCAGAAACAAACAATAGAACAATAGAATACAGATATGCCAACTTCAAAGGAAATCAGGGAGTCGTTCAAACGATTTTTTGAAAGCAAGGGACACCATATCGTTCCTTCCGCTCCGATGGTCATAAAAGATGACCCGACACTAATGTTCACCAATGCCGGCATGAACCAGTTTAAAGACATCATACTCGGCAACCGACCGGCGAAATACACGCGGGTCGCGGACTCTCAGAAATGTCTACGCGTCAGCGGCAAGCACAACGACCTTGAGGAAGTGGGACACGACACATACCACCACACAATGTTTGAGATGCTCGGCAACTGGTCGTTTGGCGACTATTTCAAGAAGGAGGCTATCGACTGGGCATGGGAATATCTCGTGGATGTGTTGAAACTGGACCCAAACCGTCTGTATGCGACCGTTTTCGAAGGATTTGCCCCCGAAGGGCTCGAAAGAGACAATGAAGCATCCGGCTACTGGGAGGCCCATCTGCCCGCAAGCCATATTATCAACGGCAACCGTCACGACAATTTCTGGGAAATGGGCGATACCGGTCCGTGCGGCCCCTGCTCAGAGATCCACATCGACCTCAGAAGCGATGAGGAACGGGCAAAAATCGACGGAGCGTCGCTTGTAAACAAAGACAATCCGTTGGTAATCGAAATATGGAATCTCGTATTCATGCAGTATGAGAGAAAAGCCGACGGCCATCTCGAGCCACTTCCTGCAAAGGTTATAGACACCGGCATGGGATTCGAGCGTCTCTGCATGGCGCTTCAGGGCAAGACGTCAAACTACGACACCGACGTCTTCACACCCTTCATAGCCAGAATAAGCGAGATCTCCGGCAAGGAATACGGTAAGGACAACATGACGGATGTTGCCATGCGCGTCTGCTCCGACCATTGCCGCACCATAGCCTTCTCCATAGCCGACTCTCAGCTTCCGAGCAACGCCAAGGCAGGATATGTGATTCGCCGAATACTGCGTCGCGCCGTGAGATATGCATATACCTTCCTCGACCAGAAGGCACCATTCATATATCAGCTTGTGGATGTGCTCGTAGACCAGATGGGTGAGGCATATCCGGAGCTCGTGTCGCAGAAAGACCTCATCAAGAAGGTGATAAAGGAAGAAGAGGAATCCTTCCTCCGCACACTCGACAAAGGCATCGGTCTTCTCGACACGCTTGTTTCCGCAGCCAAGAAGGAAGGTAAAACCGAAATCAGCGGTAAGGACGCCTTTACGCTCTATGATACATACGGATTCCCGCTCGACCTTACAGAACTGATACTCAGGGAGCAGGGCATGACCCTCGACCTGAAGGGCTATGAAGAAGAGATGAACCGCCAGAAAGAGCGCGCCCGCAATGCCGCTGCCGTAGAGACCGGCGACTGGGTTACGCTTAAGGACGGGGAGCAGAAATTTGTAGGCTATGACTGCACAGAAGCAGAGTGCCACATCCTTCGCTACCGCAAGGTTAAGCAGAAAGGAAAAGAGTTCTATCAGATCATTCTTAACCAGACACCGTTTTACGGAGAAATGGGCGGCCAGGTCGGCGACCATGGCAAACTCATAGACTCCGAAGGCAACGAGATTAACATATTCGACACGAAGCGCGAAAACAACATCAGCGTACACCTCAGCTACACACTTCCGGAGAATCCGGCAGACACATTCGAGGCTGTCATCGATAAGGAAGCGCGTCTCGCCACATCCGCCAACCACTCCGCAACCCATCTCCTCCACGAGGCACTGCGCGAGGTGCTTGGCATCCATGTTGAGCAGAAGGGATCATACGTATCGCCGGAATCACTTCGTTTCGACTTCTCCCACTTCCAGAAAGTAACACCGGAAGAGATAAGAAAAGTGGAGCACATTGTTAACTCCCGCATCCGTAAGGCTACGCCTCTTGAGGAACACCGGGAGATGCCCATAGCCGACGCCAAGGCTCTTGGCGCGATGGCTCTCTTCGGAGAAAAATACGGAGACAAAGTGCGCGTCGTGAAATTCGGAGAGTCTGTGGAACTTTGCGGCGGCACACATGTATGCAACACCGGAAACATCGGCATGGTGCGCATAGTGTCGGAAAGCAGCATCGCCGCCGGCATACGTCGTATCGAGGCAGTGAGCGGCATCGGTGTGGAAAAAATGACTGATGAGATCCAGGACACCATGAACTGTCTTGCCATGCTGCTTGGCGGCAACGGCGACATCCGTTCGGCTGTGGAGAAATCGATGAAGGAAAATGCCGAACTTCACAAACGCCTTGACGAGGCAAGAGCCGAACGTGTGGAGATACTCTCGACAGAAGTAATGGGCAAAGCTAAAGAAGTCAACGGAGTCAAGTTAGTGACGCTGCGAGGCATAAGACTGCCTGAGGTGGTGAAGGATGTGGCCTTCGCAGTACGTGAGAAGAGTCCTGAGCATACAGTCTTCGTCGGCACTACGGCGTCGCCCCAGGGGAAACCCCTGCTGACGGTGATGATCAGCAACGATATGGTAGCCAACGGCTTGAATGCCGGTCAGATCGTAAGGGAAGCCGCCAAACTCATCAAGGGCGGCGGCGGCGGCCAGCCATTCTTCGCTCAGGCGGGCGGCAAAGATACCGATGGACTCTCAGCCGCTTATGACAAAATCATAGAGCTTCTTGCTCTTTGATCATGCAAAGCCGAAGGAAGACAGTCGACAAGAGGGCGACAGAGACTCCCGACAATAGGGGAGGTCTCTATATACATGTGGCTTACTGCCGCAGGAAATGCCTCTACTGCGACTTCTTCAGCGCAGGCTCGCGGATAGCACAGTGGCACAGGTATATTGATGCCCTTATATCCGAACTACGATTCAGACAAGATGAAATCGCGTGCCCCCTCCGAACAATCTATATCGGAGGAGGCACGCCTTCTCTTATCCCGACTGAAGAATTTGAGCGTCTTGTAGAGGCTCTGACGCCATTTATGAGCGAAATAGAGGAATTCACTATTGAGGCAAATCCCGATGACGTGACGGAAGAAAAGCTAACTGCCTGGAAAAGGGGAGGGGTCAACAGATTAAGCATAGGAATCCAGAGTTTTCAAGACAACCTATTGTCAGCGATAGGGCGACGGCATGACGGCAAGACGGCGGAAGAATCCTACAGACTGGCGCGAGAATATTTCAGCAACATATCCATCGACCTCATGTTCGGACTGCCGTGCCAGACGATGGCGATGTGGCGGGAAGACGTGGACAAGGCTATCAGCCTGCAGCCGGAGCACGTGTCGGCATATTCGCTGATGTATGAGCCGGGAACCGCAATGACTGTTCTCCGCGACAACGGGAAACTTCAGGAGATGCCGGAAGAGACAAGCGGCGCGATGTTTGCCCGGCTGATTGAAAGGCTTCGCGAGGCGGGATATGACCATTATGAAATAAGCAACTTCGCAAGACCGGGCCACAGAAGCCTCCATAACTCTTCCTACTGGCTTCAGAGGCCATATTTGGGCATTGGACCATCCGCACACAGTTACGACGGCAGAAAGTGCAGGAAAGCCAACAGCGCCGATCTGAACGGCTACCTGCGGCACTGGGCGCCGCTTGAGGGAAAGCCGGACTATGGATATGAAGTGACGGAAGAAAGTCTCAGCGCGGTGGAACTACGCGAGGAATATGTGATGACGCGTCTGCGGACACGAGAGGGAATACCGCTTGACGACTACTCAAACAGGTTTGGCGAGATAGAAAAAGAGGCGCTTCTGAAAAGAAGCGTCACGATGATTGAAGACGGAATGCTTGAGTTGAAGGAAAACCGACTGTCGCTATCGGAAGACGCCATAATGGTGTCGGACTCAGTGATTCTCGCTATTGTATAATAAGTAGCTAAGAAAAATTAATGATATGATAAATGCGAGTTAAAATCGAGTCAGCCTGGCTGCGGAGCGAAGGAGCTTAGCGAGCTAAGCGACTGAGCGACAATGCCGGGATGGCCGATTTTAGCCGCAGTTATCATATCA
>JAGAJP010000036.1 GCA_017626045.1 Muribaculaceae bacterium
TAACGTAACTCTTGCTTCAAGTGGCTTTTTTGCGGCATCCAGTGGCTTTGATTTGATGATCATGGAATTCGCTAAAATGCTTTATCACAATGTTCTTTCACCGATTTTCTCTCATTCTCAGTTTTTTGTTGTATCTTTGCAGCCGAAAGAGATATTCTGACAACTTCATTACCACTAAATGATAACAAATAACACCTTTTTATGATAAAACGTAGTATAGGGATAGCGTTGGCTATCGTTATCGGAATTGGCATATCGGATGCAGCGAGGGTTATGGACTACCCTTTCATCAGTTATGCCAACACAAATATTCTTGACATATCACGAGTTGAACTGTGCGATACAGCGACCATTGTCAACTTTAATGCAAATTATCTGCCAAAATACTGGATAAGTCTTGATAAAGATGTGGTGCTCAAGTGTGACGGCAAAGAATATGCCCTCAAGTCAACACGTGACATTCAACCGGGAGAAAAGTTATGGATGCCCGAAAGCGGTCAGACATCATTTACCCTCATATTCGAACCTCTTCCCGCCAATGCCGAGAAATTCGATTTCTCTGAGGGAGAAGAAAAAGGCTCATGGCGGCTTGCGGATGTTCTTCTGAACAGACGACCTGCCACTCCCCGACCTTTGCCGGCGGGTCTACCGGAAGGTCTTCCCAAAGAATTCGTCGATGGTCCTCTTCCGATGCAGACACTGAGCATAGGAGAGACTACAGTCAATGTTCATTGCTTGGGGTATCGGCCGGAATTTGCCTCCGGAATGGTCTTCATAGCAAATGGACCTATAGGAGGGACAGGAGAGGAAATGAAATTTGATGAGACGGGCAACGCCGTCATCAAGTTTATGCAGAAAGGTCCCGCAAATTTTGAGATTTTTGACCGCGAAACCCGTCAACCATATACCAATTTTAATACTGTGCCCGGCGAGACAGTAGACTGCTATATTGACGGCACCATAAGCGGAATGAATGCCATGAGCCGGCGAGGAACAGAAGGTATACCAACGGACCGGCTTGTCATGCACACCGGATCTCTGAGTAATTTCGACAGAATGTGGTCCGGTATAAAAAAGGATTATTCATCATGGTTAAGATTTGGGGAAAAGAAACTGTATGACCTTGACCGCAGGAGTTATATGGAGGCTTTGAAAACAGGCTACAGTTCCTCTATGGATTCAATCCGAAATGCGGATATTCCGGACATGGAAAAAGAATATCAGACAGTCAGGCTTCGTGACATGGTACTCAGAGCAGTCGCTGACCACAAGAACCTTATGAGATACCATTACATGCTTTCCACCGGCAGATGGGACGAGCCTTTCTCGTATGACTCTATCCCCGCCACACTCACTGATGAAGATTTCCGGGAAGTCACCGGATGGTTTGACGTGTCCGACCCACGCATTTTCATATATGGAAATGAAAACGGTTTAGTAATGGTAGACTGGAATGCATTCGGAGTTAAGGGAGATCTCTCAAAGTCGCTCAGAATGCTTGCGGACGTTCATGAGAAAGCGGGGAAAGCCACGCTCACGAAGGAAGAAGTGGATGCTATGAAGAATCTTTCTGATCCTTTCTTTGCAGAAGTTGCCGACTCAGTGTATGCCGAGATGAACAGGAAACTGGAGAAGCTTGACAAATCTGTCAAGCAACAGCCGACACCCGACGTGGCAGATGATAAGATTTTTGATGCCATAGTTGCTCCTCATAAGGGGAAAGTAGTGGTAGTGGATCTATGGAACACATGGTGCGGTCCATGCCGCATGGCAATAAAGCAGAACGAGCCGTTAAAGGATGGTGAACTATCCGACAGTGATATCGTGTGGATATATATAGCGGATGAAACCTCCGACTATTTCCAGTATCTCGAGATGATACCCAAGATAAAAGGGCTTCATTATAAAGTTAATAAAGACCAGATAGAAAAGATTCGCGAGCGGTTTAATGTCGACGGCATACCCTATTATATCCTGATAGACCGGGAAGGAAATGCCAAAGGACGTCCGGATCTCCGCGACCACGCGAAGTATGTGAAAGATATCAAGGCATTGTTGTAATCTACATGATTTGAATCGCCTCGGAACAGATAATTCCGGGGCGATTCTTATTCTTATTTGAGGATCCGCAGAGATTTTGGGGCAGATTTTTTGACGGTTGCCTTTAGAATGAAGAGACCGGATGGGAAGTCGGAAAGACTTACTTCGGCAGAGCCGGTTGAGTTTCCTGACTTTAAATGAATACCGGCGGCTGATACAAGATTCCAGACTACTTCTGTATCATCTGCACACTCTATCCTCGCACGTGAATTGTTGCGATCATAGCTTATCCTACAACTGTTGACATCACCATAAACATTATCAACACCGGCACCTTCAAGAACTTGGAGCAGACCTGCGTAGGGATTGAACCAGCCCCTGCCGTGTCTTGGATTATCCGGTTCAGGATAATCGTGCATATTGGTACGCAGGATAATATCCTTGACCTTATCGACGGTAAGGGTCGGATCGGCTTCCAGCCATGTTGCCAGAAAGCCGGCAACATAAGGACAAGACATTGAAGTGCCTCCCTTTGTAACCCAATAAGCGTCGCTTCCGTCAACTTTAGCCATGGCACTACATTCGTCTCTCATCCAGGCGTGTTTTTCAAGATATGGACTGCTCATGCCGGATACGATAAGGTAACCGGGAGCTACAGTAAGGGGCATCACCCTCCCGTCTATAAGTGTTCCATAACTTGAATGAGGTATAATCATATTCGGCTCAAAACCCGAGAAACCTTTAGTTCCGTCAATAAGAGGATAGTCGAACCGATTGCCGTACATACCCACGCTTATAATGTTATTTCCACAAGCGATATCGCTTAATGACGCCGAGCTTCCCGGAATCGGTTCATTGTAGTATCCCATAAGCCGGCTGTATTGACCATCGGCATAAATGTCGATATGAGTTCCTTCGTCACCTGAGACCTCGAAAGCCAACGTATATCGCCCCCATGGTCCGCCGGGACTGATTGTAGGACATAACAGGTCATATTCCAGATTTAGGCGATAACGTCTGTTTACCTCCACATTCGGATCCAACCCGCCATAAACAAGGAAATGACCTTTTAGATATTTCGCCATTTCGGGGATTATCATTGCATTAGGGAAATCAGCTGTCGCTGCGGAGGTAAAAGCTGTAAGTTCTTCATTTTCCGGAGATAATTCCGGAAAACTTAATACTTCTGTTTTGGTATATTCATCAAAGATAAAGGGACGGATACAAATTCTACTGTCATCTGCGCACCAAACGTCTGTCATACCGTATAAATCCTGCAGATTCCATGACGTGTTGCCGATACGAGATTTTATAGAAAGTTTGTTGTAAGAAAAGTCAAACGGAAGAGAAATGGTACTTTTGCCTTCGTTTCCTGCCGACAGACATATAATAGCCTCCTCTCCGAGCATATCCAAGTATTGAGAGAAGAGAGAAGTTCCGTCATGAGGACCATTATAACTTCCCATCGAGAGATTGACAACAGCGGGTTTACCGACAGATTTTGCATACTCAATAATGTCTTCCACACCGGCGAGGAGACCGACATCGGTGAGCTCAGAAGTAGAGACTACCATTTCTGCATCGGTTGCAATTCCTTGATAACCGTTGTCGAAATAACTGCCGGCAAGAATCCCGGCAACATGAGTTGCATGATATTCTTCAACATTGTCTGTTATCCAGCGTTCATATTCGTCTTCTGAATTCATTTCCAATCGCACACCGGCGCTCTCCTTGTATTGTATGAGTTTGCTTATTCTGCTCTTTCCATCTGCAGAACGGAACGAGGGATGGAGCGGATCGAATCCGATATCACAAATTCCGACAACTACCCCTTTGCCTGTGTATCCGCGTGTGAGATCAGTGCCCTCTGTCACTCTGAAAGCGTCATATTTAATACGCGCCATATCCATGGTCGGGTATATTTTTCGTCCTCTTGGTCTTGTGTTTCGGTTTTCCGGAGATGTTCGTGTAGTGTTGGTTGGGAACAGAGCAAGAGCGAGATTGCCACGGTGGCGCAATATCCACACCCCCTCATCTTCAAGCGAATCAAGCTCGGCGGCATCCGAGAATTTTAATATTGTGGCTCTATATGTCGCATCAGGCTCCCCTTCATTTGTAGAAAAGGATGAAGCATGGCAGTAATTCGCCTGTATTGAAAGAAGCATAGCGAACACTGATACAAAGAGAAATCGAATCATATTCATAACATAGGATGTTGAATTGTCAACGCTTTGCAAATTTCGTCAGAATTCTTTAAATCTGCAAGTATTTAACTAAAAATCTTATCTACAGATTTGTAATGATGTTTAACCCTACATTATTCATATAAGTAGCTAAGAAAAATTAAACGACATATGTATAAAGCAACTATAAAGGTCTTGATATGATAACTGCGGCTAAAATCGGCCATCCCGGCATTGTCGCTCAGTCGCTTAGCTCGCTAAGATCCTTCGCTCCGCAGCCAGGCTGACTCGATTTTAACTCGCATTTATCATATCATTAATTTTTCTTAGCTACTTACTTCCGTGGAATTACCGATAACCTGATAGGAACGCTCGGCTTGAGCGTCCTAAATTTGACCGGGAGGGTGTATCAAAATGAAGATTTTGGTGCATCCTCCATTTTTAAGTCTGCTGAGGATCGGATGAACTATAGGCGACCGAATTTAAGATAACAATCCAAAAAATTCAAACCTCAGGGAGTTCCGTCAGATAAAATCTTAAA
>JAGAJP010000037.1 GCA_017626045.1 Muribaculaceae bacterium
CAACGCTCATTTCATAAAAAGATTTTTTGACCTGAGCGGAATTGACCCGAACAAGACTTTAAATGCTAAACTTGTCAAAGAACTCTTTGGCTTGGCGGTGGATGCCGCTTAGCCTATGAATAAATTTTTAACGAACTATTGATTTTGAAAATAAATAGAATATTATGAGGATTGTTATTCTTGCTGCTATGGATAAGGAGGTGGATCTGCTGCTTCCGTTGTTGTCAGAAGTCAAGGAAAGTGAAGCTGAGGGTGTCAGAGTACATCAGGGTTGGATTTCAGGTCATGACGTGTGTGTGATGAAGTGCGGGATCGGGAAAGTTAACTCTGCGCTTAACGCGTACCGTTCAATCCGATACTTCAAGCCGGATCTGGTGGTGAACACCGGAGTGGCGGGGGGCGCAGACTGCAGCATGAAGGTAGGAAGTGTGCTTGTGGCGACAGCTGCCGCCTATCACGACGTGTGGTGCGGTCCAGGGACGATAGAAGGACAGATTGACGGGATGCCGCGCCGTTTTGAGATGGATGCTGAAATAGTGGAGAAGTGCAGCCATCTTCCGGACTCGGAGGAATTCCGGTTTGGACTTATCTGTACCGGAGATCGGTTTATCAGCACTGCCGAAGAGGTGATGCATATTAAGAATCTCTATCCGGATGCTTTGGCTTGCGACATGGAGTCGGCGTCGATTGCTCATGCATGTCTTGAATGCGGGGTGGCGTGCGCTGTTATAAGGGTGGTAAGCGACACTCCGGGGAGTGGGGATAACCTCTCGCAGTATGCCAATTTCTGGAGTGAAGCGCCTTTGAAGACTTTTGCGGCGGTTAGAGAACTTTTGGAAATATTGCATAATTCATAATGCTTAATGCATAATTGGCTTCGCGACAGCTGGACGCCGATGAATCGGCTGAACAGTGACAAAGATTCGCTTTAATCAATGCATAATTCATAATTCATAATGCATAATTGGCTTCGCGACAGCTGGACGCTGATGAATCGGCTGAGCAGTGACAAAGATTCGCTTGATTCAATGCATAATTCATAATTCATAATTCATAATGGGAATTGGCTTTGATGATTGGTGGGAGTACATAATGCATAATTTAAGATTTGAATGAGTATGACGGCTAAATTTCAGAGGCTCAAGCCTTTTATGCTTCCTTTGGCTATGGCAGGGGGAGCGTTGTTTTATCCTTGGATGGGTTATGTGCAGTTCCTTTCGCCATATCTGATATTCGGGATGCTGTTTATCACGTACTGTCGACTTGACTTCCGTCATATAAGGTTGGAGAGATTTCAGTGGGTTCTTTTGGCAGTCCAGATGACTGCAGCCGCGGCGGCATATCTATCTCTTGCATGGCTCGACCACACGCTTGCTGAGGGAGTCTTCATCTGTGTCTTTATTCCGACTGCGACGGCCGCGCCGGTCATCTGCCAGATGCTTGGAGGGAGTCTGCCTAAACTTGCCACCTACTCACTGCTGTGTAATGTCACGGTTGCGCTTACCGGTCCAGTTGTGCTTGCTGCGATAGGCGACACGCAATATACATTTTTTGAATCATTTCTAAAGATAATGAAGATGGTAATGCCATTGCTGCTTGGACCACTTCTTGCCGCATGGCTTCTTATGAAGGGATTCCCTAAGCTGCACGCCAAGGTTCGGGATCATCAGTCGGTGTCGTTTTACATGTGGGCTATCTCACTGTTTATCATAGTGGGTGGATGCGTAAGTTTTATCATAAAGAATTTTGACATCAATAATGTTGCGACGATGGGATGGCTTGCATTGGGATCACTTGCAGTGTGTCTGTTTCAGTTCAAGATCGGTCGGAGAGTGGGTCGGCGATATGGCGACGCCGTGTCCGGAGGGCAGGGAATGGGGCAGAAGAATACTGTGCTTGCAGTGTGGATAGCGCTTGCCTATATGAATCCGGTTGCTTCGGTGGCTCCGGCGTCTTATATCGCCTGGCAGAATATTATTAATTCCTGGCAAATAATGAGGAATAAGGGATAGGAACGGGCTCTATATCTTTTTAGCAGGGTTCTTTTTGCAGTTGTCTTTCAGGGAGCAACCGGTGCAGGAGGAATTCTTTCGCTTTATGGTGCGATGAAACCTGACGGCTGCCCATACGAGGGCAATCAGTACGATTATGCCTACCAGTGTGTATTGAATCTTCAGACTCATCTTAATCGGTTTTAGATTTCGGTGTTTCTTTTTTGGATTTGGACGATTTTGCCTTTTGAGGCTTTTCATCCTGTGGAAGCTGAGTGATTCTTCTGTTTGAAGGGTCACGGAGGACCGACAATGTGATTTCGCCGATCATGTCTTTTAATTGGGAAATAAAATCGGCGGCACTATAGTCACCTCTTTCAATAGAACGGAGTCTACCTTCCCATATTCCGGTTAGTTTCGCGCTTTTGAGCAGTTCTTCCTTAATGAGACTGATGAGCTCGATCCCGGCTTCCGTAGCTCTCAGCGACTTGCCCTGCTTGCGAATATATGACCTCTTATACAGGATTTCTATGATAGCCGCTCTCGTTGAGGGCCTTCCTATTCCGTTAGCCTTCAGTGCTTCGCGAAGTTCATCGTCGTCGACCGTGGCACCGGCTGTCTCCATTGCCTTCAGGAGCGTACCCTCGGTGAAATAAGCGGGCGGAGTCGTAGTCTTCTTTCCGAGGAAGGGAGAGTGAGGACCTGTCTCCCCTTTAATGAACTCGGGAAGAGCCGAAGAATCCTTTTCTTGTCCCTCATCCTTAGACTGCTCCGGAGATGAAGGTGTTACTGTATTCTGCTGCATATATACCGCTTTCCATCCCGGCTCGACAATTTTCTTGCCGGAAGTCTTGAATATGATTTTTCCGCTTTTCCCTTTTACCTGAGTCTGGTCGTATACGCAATCGGGGAAGAAAACGCAAATGAACCTACGTGCGATCATATCATAGACCTGCCATTCGGGTTGAGTCAGCATCTGCGGGGGCTGACCGGTTGGAATAATAGCATGGTGGTCGGTCACTTTTGAATTGTCGAAGACCTTATTGCTCTTTTTCAGTTTTTTGCCTCTTATAGGCTGGAGAATGTCCTGATAAGGGGTCAGGGCATTCAGGATAGGCCCGCATTTAGGATACATGTCGTCGGTGAGATAAGTCGTGTCGACACGCGGATAAGTGGTCAGTTTCTTTTCATAAAGCGACTGGATGGTCTTCAGCGTCTCGTCGGCACTCAAACCGTATTTCTTATTGGCCTCCACCTGAAGGCTTGTGAGGTCGAAAAGTTTCGGGGGCGCCTCCTTAGCCTTCTTCTTTGAAACCTCAGTCACTTCAAAATCATGCTTGCGTGCCTCTTCGAGAGTTGCCTGACCATCCTCTTCCGTCTTGAACGGCTTGACATCGGAAGAGAAAACGACACCACGATACTTAGTGCGGAGTTCGAAAGAAGTAGACGGGACGAAATTGTCAATTTCCAGTTGACGGTTTACTACCAAGGCGAGAGTAGGAGTCTGAACTCTGCCTACGGAAAGGATGTTTCCATTTCGCATCCCCGGTTCCCTGCGGGCGTATTTGAGAGTATAGAGCCTTGTCGCATTGATGCCGAGAATCCAGTCACCGATAGCTCTGCATAGGCCGGCGATGTAAAGACTCTCCAGATCCTTCTGCGGGCGAAGGTGTTGGAATCCCTCCTTAATCGACTCATCGGTGAGCGATGAAATCCAGAGGCGTTCAACGGGTTTGTCACACCCCGCCTTCTGCATAACCCATCGTTGAATCAGTTCACCTTCCTGACCGGCATCACCGCAGTTTATCACCTTATCGCAGCTTCCGATGAGTCGCTCAATAACTTCGAACTGATGTTTAATTCCCTTATCATCCTTTAGCTTGATGCCGAATCTCTGAGGAATCATGGGAAGGGCAGAAAGCGACCACGTCTTCCATAAAGGAGTATAGTCAGCGGGGTCTTTCAGCTCGCAAAGGTGGCCGAAAGTCCAGGTAACGCAATAGTCGTTGCCTTCGAAGTAGCCGTCTCTTCTTATGTCGGCTCCAAGGATTCTGGCTATGTCTGCGCCTACACTTGGTTTCTCGGTTATGCAAAGAATCATGTTGGAAATTGAAATTTGAGAATTGGGCTTTTCGAAACCGGTCGCCGATAAATCGGCGAAACAGTAACAAAGGAGCTTATGGGTTGATGGAGCAGAGAATTGAGAAATTAGAATTGGGCGCTATTGCCGGTGTTCTAAGGTTTTAGCTTCATTCCAGAGGGCGTCCATCTCGCCAAGAGTCATTTCCTTCAAGTTCTTGCCGGCTTCCTTAGCTTTCGCCTCTATGTAGTTGAATCTTGAGATAAACTTTCGGTTTGTGCGGTCGAGCGCATTCTCCGGGTTTACGTTATAAAGCCTTGCGGCATTAACGATAGCGAACATCAGGTCGCCGAATTCCTGCTCGAGATCATCCGGATTGCCATTCAAGATCTCCGCCTCAACCTCTCGTGTCTCCTCCTTGACCTTCTCCCAGACCAGGCGAGGTTCATCCCAGTCGAAACCAACGTGAGCAGCCTTTTCCTGGATTCTGAAAGCCTTTATGAGAGCCGGGAGAGCATTCGGAACACCGGAGAGCACTGTTTTATTGCCCCCTTTTTCCTTGAGTTTAATCTGTTCCCAGTTGTCGGCGACGTCATCGGCGGTCTTCGCCTTCACGTTGCCATATATATGCGGATGACGGAAAATCAGTTTGTCAGTCAGCGCGTTGCATACATCAGCAATGTCAAATCTGCCTTGCTCGTCAGCGATTTTAGCGTAGAAAGCCACGTGAAGCAGTACATCACCGAGTTCTTTCTTGATATTTGGTATGTCGTCGGAAGCGAGAGCATCGCATAGTTCGAACACCTCCTCGATGGTGTTGGGTCTCAGTGACTGATTCGTCTGTTTTTTATCCCAAGGGCATTTGATGCGCAAATTGTCAAGGACGTCAAGCATGCGACCAAAGGCTTCCAGTTTTTCTTCTTTAGAATGCATATTTATAATTTAGACAAATTTATAAACAAGTGAGGCGAGGTATTCCGGTTCGGAGGCTTGGACATCGGAACGACACCGGTATGTTGGGGCTATCCGAAGGGCTCCGGAGGGGAGAAAGATAGATTTATAGTGCAAAATTACTAAAAATTCGGCAAAAATTGCTATCTTTGCCTTTTGAAATCTGTTGAAGCATGGAAAATCGGGAGACTATAGCCCCGCCAATAGCAACAGCAGATGGCTGTAATAACTACCAATCGATTGGAAATCAGTGGATAGATTTTTAGATACGAGAAAAGTCAACAAGTTTGAAAAACTTGTAAAAGAATCAACCTCGATAGTGCTGACGTGTCATGTACGCCCCGACGGCGACGCGATAGGCAGCACGCTTGGCTGGAAGCATCTTCTTGGTAGCCTCGGCAAGTCAGTCACCGTAGTGGTCCCGGACTCCGCACCGCGGTCTCTGTCGTTTCTCCCCGGATTCGACAGTCTCGCCATCTATACGAGACATGAGGAATATTGCGCGAAGCTC
Organism: Muribaculaceae bacterium; assembly: GCA_017626045.1. GTDB lineage: Bacteria > Bacteroidota > Bacteroidia > Bacteroidales > Muribaculaceae > Lepagella. Next base: position 5,534 of record JAGAJP010000037.1, read on the forward strand.
TTCAATGAAGCAGACCTGATTATTTGCTGCGACTTCAACCAGCCGTCGCGTCTTGACAAGATGGAGCATCTTCTTGAGGATAGCAGTTGTGCGAAGGTCATGATCGACCATCATGTGGAGCCTTCGCCATACGCCGACGTTCAGTTTTCCTTTCCCGACATGTCGAGCACATGTGAACTGTCTTTCAGAATAATGGCAGAACTCGGGCTATACAGTGAGATGAATTTAGACTGCGCCACCTGTCTTCTCACGGGCATCATCACCGACACGAAAAATTTCACAGTCAACTGTAAGAATCCCGACCTATATGAGATTCTTCAGCATCTTCTTGAGAAAGGATGTGACAAGAACCGGATAGTCAGGCTTGCTCTGCTTGAGAAGAGTTACGGAGCATTAAGGCTTGAAGCGTATGCACTTTCGGAAAAGATGGAGATTTTTCCGGAATATCACGCATCGGTGATCTGTCTCAGTAAAGAAGAATGTGAAAGATATCATTATGAGAAAGGCGACACAGAAGGTCTGGTGAACAAGCCAACAGAAATCAAAGGCATCACCTATAGTTTCTTCTTGCGGGAAGATTCGGACTGTGTGAAGGTTTCAGCTCGAAGCGTGATGGAATTTCCGGTCAACCTGATGTGCAAAGAACTATACGGAGGCGGTGGGCATGTGATGGCCGCCGGGGCAGAGTATGAGGGCACACTTGAGGAATGCCGGAAAATGCTTGTTGACTCGTTCCCAAAATATAGTCACTATCTGAAAGGTCGCACCGAACGGCTTGACTATTTTTCAATAGAATGAAGTCGCATGACAACTTCAATTAGTAACAACTTCAAAAGAAGGAGATTATAACAATCAAGATGAAAATAACGACAAAGATAGCTATAGGAATGGTAACACTTGGCGGCATGGTGTTTTCGGCATGCAGTGATTCCAAGAGTTACTCAGACCTTTTGAAAGAAGAGCAGAAAGCGAGCAACTGGTATTTGGCGCAGCATAATGTATGCAACGAGATACCCGCCGACAGCGTGTTTGAGGTAGGAGAGAACGCACCATACTACCGCATCGATCCCGACGGATATATCTATATGCAAGTGCTGAAGGTCGGAGACCGCGAAATACCAAAGTATGGCGACCAGGTGTATTTCACCTTTACTCGCTACAATATACAGACGATGTATAACAACAATACTCTAAAAGTAGAAGGAGAGGGGAATCAGGATGACTTCCTTAATTCCGTAGGAGATACTTATTTCATCTACGGTAACTACAGTATATCATCCTCAATGAAATTCGGTTCTGGTATTCAGAAGCCACTAAGTTATTTAGGCTATAATTCAGAAGTCAATATTCTGCTGAAGTCCTATTACGGCTTTCAGTCGGACAATACCACCTGTATACCATTCCTTGTGAATACCCGGTATTTCAAGGGAGAATATTGATGGATATTGGTATATGGAGATTAGAGAAAAGGTAAACGGAAAAATGTAAAAACTTGACATATATGAGCTTGATAAAGTCAATATCGGGAATACGCGGCACAATCGGAGGCAACCCCGGCGACGGGCTTGGCGGAATAGACATAGTGAAGTTTGCATCGGCGTATGCAGAATATATCAAAAGGTCGAATGACGGGAAGACCGGTAAAATAGTAGTAGGCAGAGACGCCCGCCTGTCAGGGTGCATGGTGCTTCATCTCGTGAAGGGCGCGCTGATGGCGATGGGATTCGATGTCATAGACATAGGACTCGCCACCACACCCACGACAGAACTTGCCGTTACCGGGGAAGGTGCGATCGGAGGCATCATAATAACAGCAAGTCACAATCCCATACAGTGGAACGCGCTGAAACTTCTTGACCATAATGGAGAGTTTCTGACTGATTCCGCGGGCAAGGAAGTGATCAGGATAGCAGAGGCAGAAGATTTCCGTTACGCCGATGTGCTGGAACTCGGACAAGAATATACCGACGACACATGGGGAATACGTCATATAGAAATGGTGAAATCTCTGAAACTTGTGGACACCGAAGCCATCCGTGCCGCAAACTTCACAGTCGCAGTCGACGCCGTCAATTCAGTTGGTGGCAAAATCATACCGGAACTTCTCCGCAGTCTTGGGGTCAAGAATATAGTAGAACTCAACTGCGAGCCTACCGGTCGCTTCGCCCATACACCGGAGCCGATACCGGAAAACCTGACACAGATATCAGACCTTATGAAGGAAGGCAAAGCCGATGTAGGGTTTGTGGTGGATCCTGACGTTGACCGTCTTGCCATAGTGATGGAAAACGGAGAGATGTTTGTGGAGGAATACACACTTGTCGCCGTTGCCGACTATGTGCTGAGTCATACACCAGGAAGCACCGTGTCGAATCTCAGCAGTTCCCGCGCACTCAGAGACGTGACACACCGCCATGACTGCGAGTACAATGCCGCTGCGGTGGGAGAAGTCAATGTGGTAGCCAAGATGAAGGAGACCTACGCCGTAATTGGAGGCGAAGGCAATGGCGGTGTAATATATCCCGAACTTCACTATGGAAGGGATGCCCTTGTGGGAGTGGCACTCTTCCTTACTCTTCTTGCCAAATCGGGAAAGAAGGTTAGTGACCTCAAGAAGGACTATCCGCAATACCAGATAGCAAAAAACAAGATACAGCTTACACCCGACATAGATGTCGACGCGATTCTTGAAGGAGTCAAGAGACAGTTTGCCGACTATGACATCACGGACATAGACGGAGTGAAGATTGACTTCCCGGACAGCTGGGTTCACCTTCGGAAGTCGAATACAGAGCCGATAATCCGCATCTACAGCGAAGCCTCGACCATGGCAGAAGCCGACGCGCTTGCCGATCGGATACGCGAGACAATAAAGACAATTTCCGGGCCGAGGTCCTAAGAATGGGATAAACAACGAAAAATATGTTAAAGAAATTTTTTCTAAATCTCCTGTCGTCGTTTGTAGGCGCCTGGATAGCCATGGTGCTTTTCTGCGTAGTGGCGGTAATAGTAGTAGTGGGTATAATAGCCCGTATAGGAGAAGATTCCGGCACCAAGGCCACCAGTATCAGTAGCGACAGCGTATTGACCCTTGACCTCAGCGGCACTATAGTGGAGACAAAAGAGCCCGGACAGTTCAACTTCATGGCACTTGCACAGGGCGACGAGGACAGCAGTCAGGCACTGAACGAGATAATTGACGGCATACGTGAAGCCGGCGAGTCGGAAGAAGTTAAGGCCATGTATATCAAATGTGGAGGAGCCTTGGCATCCCCCGCTACCTTGAACGCGATTCGTCTTGCAGTGAAGGACTTCAGGAAAAGCGGCAAGAAAGTGTATGCATACGGCGACCAGCTTTCGATGGGTGACTATTTCGTGGCATCGCAGGCCGACAGTCTGTTTCTCAATCCTTCCGGTTCTCTTGAAATAGCGGGACTCGGCGGGACATCACTCTTCTTCAAAGACCTGCTTGACAAAATCGGTGTCAAGATGACTCTTGTGAAAGTCGGCACCTTCAAGTCAGCGGCAGAGCCATATATAATGAACCATATGAGTGAGCCGGCGCGAGCCCAGCTCGATACACTCTACGGCAATATGTGGAAATATATCGGTGAGGCAGTGACCGAAAACCGAAGCAAGCTCAACAAGAACTCGCTGAATCAGGCGGCAGATGAATTCATAATGTTCAAAAGTGCGCAGGATGTAAAGAAGGCAGGGTTTGTGGACGGTCTTGTGTATGAGCGAGAGATGGACGACATCATAGGTCGGCTGATAGACAAGAAAGGCAAAGACGTGAAATACTGCACGATAGAAACAATGGCACAGTTGTCGGGCTGGGGAGGTGACTATGGCAGCAAGAAACAGGTAGCCGTTCTCTATGCCACGGGTGACATCGCCGAGAACAGCCGTAGCGGCATCGACTGCTACAAGCTTGTGCCAAAGATAACCGAACTTGCCGAAGACGACAAGGTCAAGGCACTTGTACTAAGGGTCAACTCACCGGGTGGGAGCGTCTTCGGCAGCGACCAGATTGGGGAGGCACTGGACTATTTCAAGTCGAAAGGGAAACCGTTTGTGGTATCGATGGGCGATTACGCAGCCTCGGGAGGATACTGGATTTCCTGCACGGCAGACAAGATTTATGCAGATCCTCTGACCATAACAGGATCGATAGGCATTTTCGGACTCTTCCCGTCGGCTGAGGGGCTTGCCAGAAAACTTGGCGTCACTCCTCAGACCGTCAGCACCAATCCCGGCAAAAACATCTCACTGTTTGCAGATCCCACTACAGAACAGTTGGCTGTGCTTCAGAAGTATATAGACGAGGGGTATTCACGGTTTGTAGGTCGCGTTTCCAAAGGTCGCAAGATGAAGGAATCGAGGGTTCGCCAGATAGCCGAAGGACGTGTATATGATGCGCGTCAGGCAAAGACATTAAAACTTGTGGATGAACTCGGCTCTCTTGACGACGCTGTGTCGTATGCGGCTTCGATGGCAAAACTGACGAAAGACGAGTATGGAGTATCGATATATCCGAAGTATCAGCCGGATGTATGGGATATTCTTAAATCGCAAGGGTTTGACACTCTGAACCAGGAGATAGGCAAGATAGCAGGCTCCTGTCCGGATTCATATCTGGTATACCAGACATCAAGACTGCTTCGCCGGAATCCGTTCCAGGCATATATGGTGCCTTTAGAAGTCAAATTCAATTAGAAAAAGGAGAGAACAGCGGGAGTATAAATGATAGAACTGCCGGCAGTGTCACAAATATGATTCAATTTGCGATATGACTAAACTTGAAAAGAGCCTGAAATATATATTGACGCCGATGTCGTGGCTATACGGATCGGCGGTGGCGCTGCGCAATAAAATGTTTGACTACGGACTACTGAAGGAGATATCATTTGACATTCCGGTGGTAGGAGTCGGCAACATCACAGTGGGGGGTACAGGTAAGACCCCCCACGTGGAGTATATACTCGAATGTTTGCGCTACAAGCGCAACATAGCGGTATTGAGTAGGGGATATAAGCGAAAGACCAAAGGCTTTATCCTCGCAACCTCCAAGAGCACACCGGAAAGCATCGGCGACGAACCGCTTCAGATATATGAGAAGTTCGGGGGCAATGTCAAGGTAGCGGTGTGCGAGAGCAGAGTCAAGGGAGTCAGGGAGCTGATTCGGGAATTTCCCAAACTCGACTTGATAGTGCTTGACGATTCCTTCCAGCACCGTTATATCAAGCCCAAGGTCAACATCATGCTTATGGACTATACGCATCCGGTGTATACCGACAACATACTTCCCTTAGGACGTATGCGCGAGAGCACAGGAGCTGTGGACCGGGCAGATTTCGTGATAACCACAAAGTGTCCGCCCAACATCTCCGCCCTCGACATGCGGATAGTGTCGAAGCATCTGAATCTGATGCCGTATCAGAAACTTTATTTCTCCACATATGACTACGGTGGTCTGATACCGGTGTTCCCAGACGACTGTCCGTATAGAGTCCTGCTTGAGAACCTGACGTCGGAAGACACCGTGTTATTGCTGACGGGAGTGGCCAATCCCCGGCCGTTTGTGAATCATTTCAGGCAGTATCCTTTTCGTAGAAGGGTATTGTATTTCTCCGACCATCATGATTTCTCGAAAGCTGACCTTGCCGAGATACAGGCGAAATACAGAGCCAATACGGGGAAACGTAAAATCATAGTAACTACGGAGAAGGATGCGGTAAGACTGAGCCACAACCCATATTTCCCCCATGATTTAAAACCTTTTATCTTCTACATACCAATAGGAGTAAGAATGCTTGAGTCGAATTTCGGGTATGACTTTATACCGGACCTTCTGCATGCCATTAATAAATGAAGTCTTAATGACATCAAAATTCAACAAAAGACGTGTCGCGCGTGTTTTGAATGTTAGGGGGAGTGGATTTGAGACAGCAGTTGAATCTTAAAACTTTATGCGATGGAAAAAACAATGCTTGAGCAAATAAGCGAGACAAGTTCATTTATCCGCGGCCGCGTAACGCGCACACCGGAAATAGCGATAATCCTCGGGTCCGGTCTTGGCAATCTTGCCGACCACATGGAGGTCAGTTGTGAGATTGACTATCATGAGATTCCGAATTTCCCGGTTTCGACAGTGGCAGGACATGCAGGCAAACTTATATTCGGAATGCTCGGAGGTAAATATGTGATGGCAATGAAGGGGAGATTCCATTACTATGAAGGATATGGAATGAAGCAGGTGACCTTCCCGGTGCGGGTAATGAAAGAACTTGGAGTGAAGACACTCTTTGTGAGCAATGCCGCGGGCGGTATGAACAAAGAGTTCCGGGTTGGCGATGTGATGGTGATAACAGACCACATCAATCTGTTTCCGGAGAATCCGCTGAGGGGAAAGAATTATGAGGAGCTCGGCACACGCTTCCCTGCAATGACAGAAGCATATAAGAAGTATCTGGTGAGATATGCCGATGAGATAGCGGAGAAGGAAGGGCTCAGGCTGATGCACGGAGTGTATGTCGGCACAACCGGACCTACATTCGAGACTCCGGCAGAATATGAGTATTTCCGAATCATCGGAGGAGATGCAGTCGGAATGTCGACGGTTCCGGAAGTTATAGTTGCCAATCATGCCGGAATGGATGTGTTCGGAGTATCGGTAATAACTGATTTAGGAGGTAAGGATGTGGACTATGTTCCTACGCATGAGGAAGTGCAGCAGGCTGCTGAGACCGCATCGCCCGTTATGGTAAAGCTGATAACGGAAATGCTTAGACGAATTTAACTTGCATTTTTTTTCATACTCGTGGGGGGACGATGTTCCCCCGCGCATATAATAAACAATGGCATAGGGGGATAATATAAAGGAATAGTTTAAAATGGCTGAAATATCAGAACTCGGAGAATTCGGACTCATTGACAGGATAACGGAGCAATTCCCCTTAAGGAATGAATCATCAGTGTATGGAGTTGGCGACGACGCCGCCATACTGCATTATGGAGACAAAGATGTGCTTGTGACCACCGACCTATTGTTGGAGGGTATTCACTTCGACCTACGGTATGTTCCACTGAAACATCTCGGATATAAGTCTGCGATAGTCAACTTCAGTGACGTATACGCGATGGGCGGCGTTCCGAAACAGATAACAGTCTCGCTCGGAGTGTCAAGCCGTTTCACAGTAGAAAATATCGAGACACTGTATGAAGGGATTCGGACGGCGTGTGAGATGTATGGCGTTGACCTTGTGGGAGGCGACACATCGGCGTCGGTGACCGGTCTTGTGATAAGTGTCACATGTATCGGGGAGTGCGAGAAAGGTCAGGCTATACGGAGAGACGGTGCCAAGCCAACTGACATTATATGCGTATCGGGAGATCTTGGTGCTGCTTTTATGGGACTTCAGTTATTGGAAAGAGAAAATCGAGTAAGCGCGTCGGCAGGCAAGGATTTTCAGCCGGACTTCAGTGGCAAGGAGTATATACTGGAGCGTCAGTTGAAGCCGGAGGCAAGACGTGACATCATAGAAGGATTGCGCAAAGAGGGTATCAGACCCACGTCTATGATGGATGTAAGCGACGGGCTCTCGTCGGAACTACTCCATATATGCAAGAAATCCGGGGTCGGATGCCGTGTCTATGAAGACCGGATACCCATCGACTATCAGACTGCCTTGATGGCGGAAGAACTGAATATGAGCCTGATTACAGCCGCCATGAACGGCGGGGAGGACTATGAGCTTCTATTTACAGTACCCTTGACGGAACATGACCGGATAGAGAATGTGAAGGGCATCAAGATGATAGGGTATGTTACGGCGCCTGAGTTAGGATGCGCAATGATAACGCGCGATGGGCAGGAATTCCCGCTGAAGGCACAGGGATGGAACGCGTTTACAGAAAAATCCCAATAAAGAATAAATGCAATTAACGCGATGAAACGTGTGTTTAAATTATTTAACAGTAAACGTATGGCTGTTGCAAAACTAAAGTGTTAAATTTGCATTATTGAAAATAGGGGAGGATGTTATATGGGAGAAACTATGGTAAAAGAAGGATAGAAAGAATAGGATCGAAGGGATTGATAAAGAATAGGGAAAAATAAAATATATAAAACAGAGAAACAACTGAAGCCCTTATGGAACAGACTGTAAATATTCGTGAACTGAACGAACTGATTGCTTCGAAGAGCAATTTCCTCACAATGATCCGCAATGGAATGGACCAGCGCATAGTAGGTCAGAAACACCTTGTGGACTCGCTTCTGATAGCATTGCTATGTAACGGACACGTCCTTCTTGAAGGCGTTCCTGGACTTGCAAAGACTCTTGCGATAAAGACGCTTGCGAGTCTTGTAGACGCAAAATACTCGAGGATACAGTTCACTCCCGACCTTTTGCCTGCTGATGTGATCGGTACCTTGATCTACAGTGTGAAGAAAGAGACGTTTGAGGTAAAGAAAGGTCCCATCTTTGCAAACTTCGTGCTTGCCGACGAGATCAACCGAGCTCCGGCAAAAGTACAGAGCGCACTTCTTGAGGCGATGCAGGAACGACAGGTTACGATAGGCGACCAGACGTTTGCCCTTGACCACCCCTTCCTTGTGATGGCTACCCAGAACCCGATAGAGCAGGAAGGTACCTATCCTCTGCCGGAGGCTCAGACAGACCGTTTCCTGCTTAAGGTAGTGATAGGTTATCCGACCAAAGCAGAGGAAAAGCAGATTATCAGGCAGAATATACGCGGAGCCCTTGACGCAGTGCGCGCTGTGGTTTCGACACAGGATGTTCTCGAGATTCAGAAGATAGTGAATATGATCTATATCGATGAGAAGATCGAGAATTATATAGTCGATATAGTCTTCGCCACGCGTAATCCCGAGTCGTTCGGGCTTAATGACCTTGATGGCATCATCGCATACGGAGCGTCTCCCCGCGCATCAATCTCTCTTGCTATTGCCTCGCGCGCATACGCTTTCCTGCAGGGACGTGGATATGTAATACCGGAGGATGTCAGGGCGGTTTGCCACGATGTTATGCGTCATAGGATTGGACTTACTTATGAGGCTGAGGCGAATAATATTTCGGCCGACGAGATAATTTCCGGCATTCTTGATAAGGTGCAGGTGCCTTGATGGGATTTATGGAGAGCTCTGAGCAATAAGAGCGATAAGAGAGCGATATGAGCTATAAGAGCTATGGGAGCAATATGAGCTCTATGAGCGCTCGGAGTGATTTGACTTCATGGGGGCTTGCTTGCCGGGATATTGATAGGTGTGGGGATGATATCAGATAAAAGGAATAAGAAAAGGACTTCAATATTTAGGTCGTTATGGACGCAAAGGAATTGCTTAAGAAAGTCAGGAAAATAGAAATCAAGTCTCGCGGGCTTTCCAACAATATATTTGCCGGAGAATACCACACAGCCTTCAAAGGCAGGGGCATGATGTTTTCTGAGGTCCGCGAGTATCAACCGGGCGATGATGTGCGTGATATCGACTGGAATGTCACCGCTCGCCACAATAAGCCTTATGTAAAGGTTTATGAAGAGGAGCGTGAGTTGACCGTCATGCTTCTTGTAGACGTAAGCGGAAGCCGCGACTTCGGGGCGGAAGGACAGGTAAAAAGAGAATTTATTGCCGAGATAGCCGCCACACTCGCCTTCTCATCGATACAAAACAACGACAAGGTAGGGGTCATATTCTTCAGTGACAAGATAGAGAAGTTCATCCCACCCCAGAAAGGCAGGAAGCACATACTTCTCATAATAAGGGAAATCATCGACTTCAAGCCGGAACACCGCGCCACAGATCTTAACGCGCCGCTTGTGTTCATGACCAATGCACTGAAGAAAAAATGTTCGGCGTTTCTGCTGAGCGACTTCATCGACACTCATGACTGGTTCAAGTCACTGTCAATCGCCAACCACAAGCATGACGTAGCCGCAATTCAGGTGTATGACAAGCGGGACTCAAGTATGCCGGACGTAGGACTCATACGGTTAAGAGACCTTGAGACAGACAGGGATATATGGGTCGATACGTCGTCAAGCCGAGTTAGAAAGGCGTATGACAAAGCATGGTATGAACGACAGCAACAGTTTTCCGCAACAGTTGCCAAATGTGGAGTCGATTCGGTATCTGTGAGCACTGACGAGGATTATGTAAAGGCGCTCATCGGCCTTTTCCGCCGTCGCGGCTGAAAATCAAAAGACTGTTATGAATCATTCAGTAAAAAAACATATTGTTTTGCCACTTCTGGCATTATTGTCAGCCTTAGGCGTGCATTCCCAGGTGAAGGTCACGGCGTCGCTCGATTCCGCCTCCATCATGATGGGACGGGTCGACACACTCCGGCTTATAGTGGAGCGAGACGCTGACCGTCAGGGTGTCTTCCCGCTGTTTCACAAAGCCGTTCCCGGCGGATATACGACACTTGCCGGAGACACAATAGAACTTGGCTTTCCCCGGCTGGACACGCTGAAGCAAGAAGGTAAACGTATAACTGAGCGACTCGTGGTACCGGTTCAGGTATTTGATTCCGGTACATACCGACTGCCGCCGTTTGTATATATCACAGCCTCGGATTCAGTTTCCAGCGCTTCGCTCGAATTCTGTGTCAGACCGGTTCAGGTAGGAGAGAACGATGCAATAGCAGACTTCAAGGACATAAGTGATCCATCGGACCGGTCTTTCTTGGACTGGATGCCGGACTGGCTATATGAGCTTTGGTGGCTGTGGATACTCGCTATACTCGGTATAGCAGCGGGTATCTATTTCGGAATGAAATATCGCAAGACCGGTAAATTCATGACGCTTCCTGAAAAGCCACAGCCCAAACCCTGGACGGCGGCACTTGACCGTCTTGAGAAGCTGAAAGCAAAAAAATTGTGGGAAAACGGAATGGAGAAAGAATATTTCACGGAACTCACCGACATACTTCGCGAATATCTCTACAAGCGTTTTGGTATCAATGCAATGGAAATGACAACGAACCAGATCATGAGTAAGCTTGCAGACCAGAAAGACGTGAGGGAAAAGAGGGACTATGTACGCAAGATACTTGCCATAGCGGATTTCGTGAAGTTCGCAAAAGTTAGGCCGCTTCCGGCAGACAATGTTGCGGCATTCGACAATGCCGTGAACTTTGTGAAGGAAACTGCAATAATCGAAGCTCCGGCGTCGGAAGACGCAAAGGAAGACGATGCAAAAAGCGGGTCAGGTGTAAATCTTTCGGATAAGAAAGGAGGTAAAGGATGAAATTTCTAAATCCCGGAATACTCTGGCTGCTGCTCGTACTTGTTCCGCTGACAGTCTGGTATATTATAAAGCACCGCAACGCCAACGCTTCGATGGGTATATCCACGATACAGCCATTCGTTCGCTTCGGCAATTCATGGAAGGTATGGGTGATGCATTTCTGTTTTGCGCTTCGTCTTATCGGTATAGGTGCGTTGATAGTAGCTCTTGCCCGCCCTCAGACGCACGATAGCCTCAAGAACTCGAAAGTGCTCGGTACCGACATTGTGATAGCGATGGACATCTCCGGCTCCATGTCGGCAACAGACTTTCATCCGAGTCGTTTCGTAGCCGCCAAGGAAGTTGCGAATTCATTTGTCAACTCGCGTCCGAACGACAACATGGGACTTGTGGTATTTGCCGGAGAGTCTTTGTCGCTGATGCCTTTGACCAATGACCGTGCGGCTCTTGTGAACGCCATATCCAATGTGGAAATGGGTGACCTTAACGACGGCACGGCTATCGGTGACGGACTCACGAGCGCCATTAACCGAATATCGCAAGGAAAGGCAAAATCCAAGAGTATCATACTTCTGACCGACGGTAGCAACAACGCCGGGGATGTCCCTCCGGTGACAGCTTCGCAGATTGCCAAGCAGAAAGGCATCAAGGTCTACACAATTGGAGTCGGCACGAATGGAAAGATGCAGATATCCGATCCTTATGGATTCGCCACAACCACCCTTGAGACTAAGATTGACGAGCCTCTGCTGAAAAACATGGCAAGTCTGACTGGAGGTAAATATTTCAGGGCAAAAGACGAGCGTATGCTTAAGCAAGTGTTCGAAGAGATAGACTCGCTTGAGAAATCGAGTATCGATGTCAATTCGGTCACCTTGACGCAGGAGGAATTCATGCCATGGCTATGGCTTGCATTTTGTGCCGTTTTCCTCTCCCTGGTGTTGAGATATACACTGGTTAGACGGATACCTTAGGTTTTAAGTTCTTATAACTTTATAAACAGCGAAAGATAATGTTTACGTTTGCATATCCCTCTATATTATTGTTGCTTGTAGCGGTGCCGGTTCTTGTACTGCTCTATGCGCTTGCCAGATATAAGAGGAAGAAAAATCTGGCAAGGTTCGGGCATGCCGGCTCTATCCGTTGGCTTATGCCAGAGGTTTCCAAATATAAGCCGCCGTTGAAACTTGCTCTTGAGGCTGGTGCAGTATTGTTCATAATCATCGCGTTGTGCAGACCGTGGGGAGGAGTACATGCCACCAAGTCGGAAAAAGAGGGTATAGAAGTCGTGATAGCAGTGGACGTATCCAATTCGATGCTTGCATCGTCGACTTCAGACAATTCAGGGACTTCGAGAATGAGAGCTGCCAAGTTAGTGCTTGAAAAGCTCATCAACAGACTTGACAACGACCGAGTCGGCCTGATAGTCTATGCCAATGACGCGTATACCCTTATACCTGTCACAAGCGACTATGTATCTGCAAAGATGTTTCTGAATTCCATCGATCCCACGCAGTATGAAAACCAGGGTACGAACATAGGGGCCGCCATCGACAGGGCAGCAGGATCTTTCAGTGCCGACAAAAATATAGGAAAGTCGATAGTATTGATAACGGATGCCGAAGACCTTGAAGATGTGGAAGGAGCCGAAGACGCCGCCAAGCAGGCAGCCAAGAACAATATCCAGCTTAATGTGGTGGGAGTCGGCTCGCCGACGCCGGTTCAGATACCTACATCCTCCGGACCGATGATCAATCCCGAGACCGGTGCTCCGGTAGAGACTGCACTTGACGAGAACCTCGCGGCAAGAATTGCGGGAGCTGGCGACGGAATATATGTAAACGCCTCCAATCCTGACGCTCTCAACGAGCTTGAGAAGCAGATGGACACAGTGAAGAAGACTGCGATGGAAATCAACGAATATGCGGTTCATGATGAGCTCTTCACGATATTCGCATGGCTTGCGCTTGCTCTCCTCTGTCTTGACGTATTTATTCTGGACAGAAAGATTCGCTGGCTTGACCGCATCACATTTTTCAAAAAAGAATCTAAATGAATTGAATGTCATGAATATCCGTATAAGATTCAAAACAAATACTATAGCAGCGGTAGTTATGACAGTTATACTTGCCATAACGAGCTTGGACGCTTGGGCTACACCCAACCGTAAGGAGCGCCGAATGGTTACTCAAGGAAATGAGCTGTTTCGGGAAGGTCATTTTCTTGAGGCGGGAGAGAAGTACCGAGAAGCCCTTAAGATAGAGCCATCTTCGAAAGAAGCACTTTACAATCTTGGGCTCACTTATATAAGAAGGGCGGGTGCTGCGCAGTCAGACTCGTTGCGTACCCAACTTGTCAAGGCAGGAGCAGAGGCAATGCAGGGAGTGGCGCAGTCGGCAAAAGAAAAGCCCGCGCTTGCCGCCGACGCCATGTTCAATCTCGGCAACATCGCGTTCAATTCAGAGGATTATGCCGGAGCTATTCAGATGTATAAAAGTTCGCTTCGCATTAATCCTGAAGATGAGAAGACACGCAGGAACCTTAGGATAGCCCAGAAAAAATTAAAGCAGAACGAAGACAACCAGAACAAAGACAATCAGGACAAAGAAGATCAAAAAGACAAGCAGGACCAGAACAAGGACCAGCAGCAAGACCAGAATAAAGATAAGCAAGACCAGCAGCAAGACCAGCAGAATCAGCAGAATCAACCAAAGGAGCAGGAAATCAATCCACAGGCTGCGGAGCAGATTCTGAATGCGATGGAGAATAAGGAAAATCAGACGAGGGCACGGGTGAACAAGTCGAATAATGGCGAGAAAGCAACCGGACGCTCTAAAAACAATAAGCGCTGGTGATTGGCAGCTGTCAAGAAAAACTAATAGACAATGACCCGAATTAGACAATATATATTGCTTGCGCTATTGACACTCACTGTCTTAGGCGTCGGAGCGGCAGGCAAGTTCCAGATAGTGGTTGCCACGCAATCAGGGGAAGACGACATCGAGGTTGGAGAGCAGTTTTACGTTTATCTCAAACTCGAGAACATCGATGCCGAACCCGGCGCGCCTACAGTGGCAGGAGCAACGGTGAAGTATTTCACACTGAGCAGCCAGTCGTCTTCGATGATGTCGAGCAACGGACATGTGACGCGGAGCCAGACCTCAACCTATGTCGCCACTTGCACTGCCTCGAAGGAGGGTTCGTATACGCTTGGCCCTCTTAGTATTGACGGTGTAAAGAGCAATAAGGCGAGTTACCGGATAGTCAAGGCAGGAACAGGTCCGCTCACCAAAATGCGTCAACGTCAGCAGTCGCCTCAGACGCAGGCAAGTCAAAGCGCGACACCTGCTGACAGATCTGAGCAGACCGGTCCGAAGTTTATCGGTAAGGGAAACGAAAAACTGTTTCTGCGGGCATCCGTATCAAAAACCACAGCATATGAACAGGAAGCTTTGGTCTATACCGTAAAGCTGTACTCGTCGTATGCCCCGATTAAATTTATCGGAGCAACAGAGGCTCCCAAGTTTGACGGGTTTGTGGTGGAGGAATCCGACGATGTCTCGACATCCTTGCATTATGAGAACTACAACGGTCAGGAATACGCAACTGCAGTCATTGCCCGATACATCATCTTCCCCCAGATGACAGGCAAACTTACAGTAAAAGGCAACACGTATACCGTCAGCACCGACGAACAGGAGTATTATGATGATCCATATTTCCGCATGCTGTCTGTTCGGCGTCCCGTGCAGCTTAATGTCACCCCTAATGACCTTACCATAGACGTCAAGGCATTGCCGACCCCTCAGCCGGCAGATTTCTCCGGTGGAGTAGGACAGTTCAGCATCAGTTCGTCATTGCCGAACGCGAGTCTCAAGACCAACCAGCCATCTTCTATCATATATACGGTGAAGGGAAGCGGCAATCTCAAATATGTAAAACTGCCGGATCTCAACAACATCTATCCCAAGCAGATTGAAGTATATACTCCGACAACAAAAGTAGACGCTGTTCCGGGCGGTACTACTGTATCGGGAAGTGTTGAGTTCGACTATTCGTTTGCCCCTCTTGAGACCGGAGTATATGATATACCTGAAATAACTCTTGTGTATTTCAATCCGGCAAGCGGCCAATATGAGCGCAGTGTCGCTAAAGGATATAAGGTGGAAGTTGGCAAAGGAACGCTGTCTGAGAAGTCGCAGACAAAAAATCGGTTGAAATTCAATGCCGAACCTATGAAAGTCGAAGGACTTCATAAATCGGTAGAGCCAATGGTCTATAAACCGGCATATTGGTTATGGTTCATACTTCCGATACTTCTGCTTGTCGCAGTGTCCTACATCTATCGTAGGCAGTTGAAGAGCGCGGCTGATATTGTAGGAACGCGAATGCGCAAGGCAGGGAAGGTAGCCACAAAACGACTTAAGAAAGCAGCGGCATGCATGAAGGAAGGCAATCGAGAGATGTTCTATGACGAGATGCTTACCGCACTGTGGGGATATGTCGGCGCCAAGCTGAATATTCCGACATCCGAGCTCAATCGGCAAAATGTGGCAGAACGTCTGACATCAGCAGGAGCATCGAAGGAAGTGGTTGACGAGTTCCTGAAAGTGCTTGATGAATGTGAATATGCCAAGTATGCGCCCGGAACCGGTTCGGAAGAACTGAAGAAAGTGTATGGCGAAGGAGCTGAAATAATCGGGCGACTGGAGGACACTCGACTCCAGCGGCCTGGCGAACACTAATATAACAAGCCTTATGAAGCTGAAACATATAATAATAGTATTGGCGGCGATGCTTACGCCTGTTTTGTCAAGCGGCCAGACCGCTGCAAAACTGGCGGAGGCGGACTCTCTCTACTCGAAAGGGGAATACAGACAGGCCGCTGACATCTACCGGTCGATATCGGAAACAGAGGGAGTATCGGCTCAACTCTATTACAACCTTGGCAACGCATGCTCCCAATGCGGTGAGATGGGTGAAGCGATACTGTATTACTCGCGAGCTCATCGACTTGATCCGGGCAACAAAGAGATAACGAACAATCTCAAATATTTCACATCAAAGGTAGAGGACTCGAACCGGGCTGAACTGAGAGGGAAAAAGGTAAGCGTGGCACCAGACCCTGAGACATTCTTTACATCCGCACACCGCATGATCGCGGCTGATGTGAGGTCTGACACATGGGCGGTTGCCGGAGCTGTATGTTTCATCCTGTTTCTTGCCGGAGTGGCAGTATATCTATTCTGCGGAAACGTGCTACTGAGGAAGACCGGTTTCTTCGGAGGAATCAGTCTGTTTGTCTTGTCGGCAGTCTTTGTGGTCTTCGCCTTTATGGGAGCGAAATATTTCGACTCTCACGACAGCGCTGTTCTCACCAACTATAAGACAGTATTGAAGATAGAGCCGTCAACAGACGCTAAGCCTGCCACTAATCAGATATGTCAGGGGACTGTATTTGAAATAGTGGCAGAAGAAACAGATGTCAGCGGGAAAGCCACCTGGTATAAGGTAAGGTTGAATGCCAATATAGAGGGTTGGGTGAAAGCCGAGGACATTGCAATAATATAACCGGCGCAAATCACTGAAATATAGCGTGTAAGGTTTGAGATTTGATTTTATATGCTATAAAACACATATTTTTGATGAAAAAAAATTATGATTTTTCAAAAATAATGTGTAAATTTGAAAACTTTTAAAAGTAATCTACGAACCTCAAATACTAATAGTATGAGCAAGACCATCACATTCAACGAACTCCGCAGGCTAAAAGACAGTCTGCCAGACGGAGCCACCCGGCGCATCGCCGACGAACTAAACCTGACAGTTCAGACCGTCCGTAATTATTTCGGTGGAGTCAACTATGAGTTTGGCAAGAACATCGGTATGCACATCGAGCCGGGACCAGACGGGGGAATCGTGGTGCTTGACGATACAACCATCTATGACATGGCCGTCAAGATCCTCGAAGAGGAAAACGAGAAGCACTGACAGTCGCGAGACTTGACAGTCCGGTTTTCCAATTGTGATAGGCAATTTGTGGATAACAGGGTGGTTCCAATCCGAGACCGGATTTGGAATCGCCCTTTGAATTATGTACTGCAAAATAGGAAAAAATGCTATATCCTCACGACATAGAGATAAAACTCGGATTTGACTCAGTTCGCCATCAAGTGGCGGAACTCTGTGCTTCCAGAATGGGTAAGTCAGAGGTTGAGCGGATGCAATTTTCATCATCTTACGAGTCGGTTACTCGCTCACTTAAGCAGACTGCGGAGATGCTGTCGCTGATAAGGAGCGGTTCGAGCGTGCCCGGAGAAGATGTGCACGACGTATTGCCGTATCTGAACGAAATAAAAGCGAGCGGCTCGTATATGTCTCCGGACAGGCTCAGGGAAGTGGGAGCCATGCTGTCGAGTATATCAGATGTCAGGGAATTTTTCTGCAGGCAGAATGAAGAAGACAGTGCTCCGCTCTATCCCGAGTTGAAAAAGGAGTTTGAGAATCTTGTCTCTTTCCCGCTTATAGAAAAAGAGATAGATAGGTGTGTCAATCGATTTGGAGAGGTTAAGGACAATGCCTCGCCGGAACTGTCGGAAATCCGCAGAAACATATCGTCGGCACAGGGGTCGATCGCAAGGGCTATGCGCAAGGTCCTTGACAGGGCTGCATCCGAAGGAACTGTTGAAAAGGATGCGACTCCCACAATGCGCGACGGTCGGATGGTGCTTCCGGTGCCATCGGCAATGAAACGTAAGGTGAGCGGTATTGTGCATGATGAGTCAGCCACGGGGAAGACAGTCTTTATCGAGCCGGCGGAAGTGGTGGAAGCAGGCAACAGGCTTCGGGAACTTCAGATGGAAGAAAGTCGTGAAATCATAAGGATTCTGATAGGAATAGCCGACATGATTCGACCGGATATAGAATTGATAGAGAGTGGATGCAAGGCAATCGGCTATCTTGATTTCGTAAAGGCAAAGGCCAAATTTGCCAATAGAGTGAACGGTTCGTTGCCTATGATAGAGAGGAAGCCGGAGATAGACTGGTTCAATGCGTATCATCCGACCCTTTATCTTAGCCTCGGGCAGCAGGGAAGGGCGGTGGTGCCTCTAAACCTGCATCTTGACAGCAAACGGAGAATCCTCATTATATCAGGGCCAAATGCCGGAGGTAAGTCTGTGGCGCTCAAGACAGTCGGCATCGTTCAGTATATGATGCAGTGCGGAATGCTGCCTACTTTATATGACAACTCACACATGGGTATTTTTGAGAGTATTCTTGTGGATTTGGGCGACGAGCAGTCGATGGAAAACGACTTGTCGACCTATTCATCTCACCTATACAATATGAAGAGTTTCCTGAAAAATGCAGGAAAGACTGCGCTTGTGCTGGCGGATGAGATGGGCTCCGGCACTGAGCCACAGATAGGAGGCGCCCTTGCTCAGTCAATACTATACAAACTTGGAGAGTCTGGCTGCTTCGGAGTGGTCACTACTCATTATCAGAATCTCAAGACTTTTGCGGATGAAACGGCAGGATTTGTGAACGGAGCGATGCTGTATGACCGGCAGCATCTCCGTCCGACGTTTCAACTGTCGGTAGGAAATCCCGGAAGTTCGTTTGCACTTGAGATCGCCCGCAACATAGGTCTTCCGTCAGATGTGGTGGAGATGGCAAAGGAGATAGTGGGATCAGACTATGTGAATTCAGATAAGTATCTTCTCGATATTGCGCGCGATAGAAAATACTGGAGCAATAAGCGTCAGAGTATAAAGGAGAAGGAACAACATCTTGACAAGTTGCTTGAAAAGTATGAAGACACTGCGTCAGACCTCAAGTCGAAGCGCGCGGAAATATTGAAAGATGCCAGGGAGGAAGCGAAAGAGATACTCAAGTCTGCCAACGCACGTCTCGAAAAGGCCATCAAGGATATAAAGAACGCGGAGGCAGAAAAGGAGAAGACCCGACAGATTCGGCGTGAACTTGAAGAGTATAAGGAAAGTCTTAAGGAACCGATAGAGGACACAGCTCTTCCGGCAGTGCTCAAACCATTGAAACATAAGAGTAAAAAATCGAAGAACGATGAGTCAAAACCGCGAAACGTAGAAAAGGATACCACCCGTTTTGCGGTTGGTGACTGGGTCAGGATGGATGGCTCCGGGTCGACGGGTCAGATTATGGGCATACAGGGTAAAAAAGCCGAAGTGGCGTTTGGAGCATTGCGCACACTTGTCGAATTGACTCGTTTGTCGGCAGGTCAAAAGCCGAAGGCTACAGCCCAGTCGCAGGCTCTGACGGTCTCAAGCCAGACAACCGAAGACAGCCGAAGACGGCAGCTTAATTTCAAGAACGAGATAGATGTCAGAGGTATGCGAGCCGACGAGGCAATTCAGGCGGTGACCTATTTTCTTGACGATGCCGTGCAGTTTTCGGCCGGTAGAGTCCGTATTCTTCACGGTACAGGACATGGCATATTGAAGACGTTAATACGCGAGCAACTTCGGGTAAATCCCAATGTGTCTTCCTACAGCGACGAAGATGTGAGGTTTGGAGGAGCGGGGATTACCGTCGTGAATCTTGACTGAAGAAAACCGAAGCTTTCAGAATCTATATGATGAGCTGCGAAGATGGCACATCATATACAAAAAAATATTAAATTTATAAGTAGCTAAGAAAAATTAATGATATGATAAATGCGAGTTAAAATCGAGTCAGCCTGGCTGCGGAGCGAAGGAGCTTAGCGAGCCAAGCGACTGAGCGACAATGCCGGGATGGCCGATTTTAGCCGCAGTTATCATATCAAGACCTTTATAGTTGCTTTATACATATGTCGTTTGATTTTTCTTAGCTACTTAATACAATATATAAGTTTAAGTGGTATCATTTGCGAAATAGCAAAAAAATTGTTATCTTTGTGTTTTAAATCAATATATACAAAATTGTACATGAAGAACTTAAAAATGTATATCGATGGCAAATTCGTCGATAGCGACTCAGGCAAATGGATAGACGTATTGAATCCTTCTACTGAAGAAGTGATATCACGTCAGCCTGAAGGTACTAAGGAGGATGTGGAAAAGGCTCTTGACGCAGCGCATAAGGCGCAGAAGTCGTGGGCTCAACTGCCTGCGATCAAGCGCGCTGAATATCTTTTGAAGATAGCCAGAGGCATTGAGGCACGTCGTGGGGAATTCATCGAGATAATAATGCGTGAGCAGGGTAAGACCCGTTCATGGGCTACAATCGAGGTTGATGCCACAATCAGTTATTTTGACTACATGGCAACCTTCGCGCGCCACATAGAGGGAGAGATAATCCCGAGCGACAATCCCGGAGAAACAATATTCCTGTCAAAGAAACCGATTGGGGTAGTTGCCGGAATACTTCCGTGGAACTTCCCGTTCTTCCTGATAGCACGAAAGGCTGGCGCGGCATTGATAGCCGGATGTACTATAGTGGTTAAGCCGGCGCAGCTTACACCGGAGAACTGTTGTGTGTTTGCAGAGGTTGCGGACGAAGCGGGGCTTCCGGCAG
Source organism: Muribaculaceae bacterium (assembly GCA_017626045.1). GTDB lineage: Bacteria > Bacteroidota > Bacteroidia > Bacteroidales > Muribaculaceae > Lepagella. The sequence goes on from JAGAJP010000037.1 coordinate 26,340, forward strand.
GCGTGTTCAATGTTGTGACAGGTAAGGGCAGCGCAGTTGGTCACTATCTGGCGTCGAGTCCTAAGGTTGACATCGTCAGCGTGACCGGATCTGTTGGCGCTGGCGAAAGCATCATGAAAGATGCCGCCACCAACATCACGAAAGTTTCTCTTGAACTTGGGGGTAAGGCTCCGGTAATCGTCTTTCCCGACGCAGACCTCGATCTTGCAGCGCAGGCGATACTTGACAGCCGCATCGGCAACAACGGACAGATCTGCAACAACGCGGAGCGGCTTTATGTGCATAAGGATGTGAAGGAAGCCTTGACCAAAAAACTGATAGAAAAGTTTGAGGCTGTAAAGGTAGGCGATCCGTTCTCTGCAGACGACATAGACATGGGACCGCTTGTAGAGGCACGTGCACTCGAAAGCGTAGAGGCTAAGGTTGAGAAAGCCATAGCTCAGGGCGCGAAAGTTCTGTGCGGAGGTCACAGAGTTGGCGAGAAAGGATATTTCTATGCAGCCACTCTGCTTGACAACTGCCGTCAGGACATGGACATCGTGCATGAGGAGACATTCGGTCCAGTGCTTCCTATCATAGAATGGGAGCATCTCGATCAGGTGATTGCCTGGGCGAATGACTGCGAGTATGGCCTTGCCTCGTCGATATTTACAAACGACATCAACAACGCAGCCCGTTGCATACGGGAACTCGAGTTTGGCGAGACCTATGTGAACCGCTTCCACTTCGAGGCTATACAGGGCTTCCATGCCGGCGTGAAGAAGAGCGGCATCGGCGGCGCCGACGGCAAGCATGGGGTTGAAGAATATCTTCGTACGCACGTCACATATTTGCAGACAAAATAATAATCGTGAAAGTAGGACTATTTATTCCTTGTTATGTAGACGCCCTCTACCCTGAGGTGGGGGTGTCTACATATAAATTATTGCGCAGTCTCGGGGTAGATGTATACTATCCTGAAAAACAGACCTGTTGCGGCCAGCCAATGGGCAACGCCGGTTTTCAGGACAAGGCTATGAAACTTGTGGAGAGTTTCGATGAGCTTTTCAAAGGGTATGATTACGTAGTGTCGCCATCTGCGAGCTGCACGTCGTATGTGAGGTTTTTCCATCCTCAGATTGCGGGTCATGAATGCGAGGCGGCCGGCAAGACCGTAGATATAGTGGAATTTCTGCACGACATACTTCAGGTGAAGTCTCTTCCTGCAAAATTCCCTCATAAGGTAAGTCTTCACAACAGTTGCCATGGGGTTCGCGAACTTGGACTTTCGTCGCCCAGCGAGCGCAATATCCCCAAGTTCAATAAAATACGCGATCTTCTGGAAATGGTGGAGGGAATCACCGTCGTTGAACCGGAGCGTCCTGATGAATGCTGTGGTTTTGGCGGAATGTTTTCTGTAGAGGAGCCGGGAGTCTCAACAAAAATGGGCATGGACAAGGTTATGCGTCATATATCCACAGGTGCCGAATACATAACAGGTCCGGATTCATCCTGCCTTATGCACATGCAGGGAATATCCGCCAAGAATAACCTTCCGATCAGGTTCATACATGTAGCACAAATATTATCAGCCGGTTTATGAGCACTCAACATTCAAAGAAAGCGAATGAATTCGTGAAGGATATTGTCAAGGTCGACAGGCATGACGTCACATTCTGGTCTGTGCGTGTCAAAAGGGACGCTATGGCTCATGAGGTTCCGGAATGGGAAGACCTTCGTGAGGCGGCAAGCCAGATAAAGAAGCATACGGTCACGCACCTCGCCGACTATCTTGAGGAGTTTGCATCGAATGCCGAGCGTAATGGCGTGCACGTGTTGTGGGCTAAGGACGCAAACGAATACAACGCCATCGTGCTTGATATCCTCAGAAATCATGACGTGAGGAAGGTGGTCAAGAGCAAGTCGATGCTTACGGAGGAATGCGGGCTTAACGATAGCCTGACAGCCAATGGAATAGAGGTTGTGGAGACTGATCTTGGAGAACGCATCCTTCAATTGCTTGGTGTTCCTCCGAGTCATATCGTGATGCCCGCCATCCATATAACCCGCGAGCAGGTTTTAGAGTGTTTCCGTAAAAATCACATTATCGAGAAGAACGGAGCCCAGGCTGCAGCCTGCATGGGAGGCGATTTGGAGACACTTATCGGAAAGGCGGATCCGACCTTTCTTACCAGATGTGCACGATACCATTTGCGTGATAACTTCATGACGGCTGATTGCGGAATGACCGGAGCGAATTTCGGTATTGCGTCGACCGGTGAGGTAGTGGTGTGTACGAATGAAGGAAACGCCGACATGAGTACATCAATACCGCCGCTTCATATTGTGTCGATGGGTATTGAGAAACTGATACCTGACTATAAGTCAATGGCTGTGTTCCAACGGTTGCTTGCGCGTAACGGCACCGGACAGCCTACCACTGTATATACTTCTCATTTCCGCAAGCCGCGTCCGGGATCAGAAATGTATATTGTATTGGTCGACAATGGACGCAGTGATATTTTAGGGAATGAGGAGCACTGGCAGACACTGAAGTGCATGCGGTGCGGGGCTTGCATGAATACATGTCCGGTCTACAGGCGTTCAGGAGGATACTCCTACTCATATTTCATACCCGGTCCTATCGGCATAAATCTCGGTATGTTGCGTGACAGCGACAGACATTACGGAAACTGCTCGGCATGCTCGCTGTGCTGTTCGTGTGACAATGTATGTCCGGTTAAAGTGGATCTTTCGACCCAGATTTACAAATGGCGCCAGCAACTTGATGGACTGCATCATGCAGATCCCATGAAGAAATCGCTTTCCAATGGAATGAAGATAATGTTTGATCATCCTTCGTTTTATACATCGGCATTGAAGATGGCGCCGGTTGCCAACAGTCTTCCGTCATGGCTCACAAAGACAGCGATGAGAGATTGGTGTTATGGACATGAGATGCCGGTTTTTGCAAGAAAATCTTTCCATCAGTTGTGGAAGGAGGGTATGAATGATGACGATCTGAAATCATCAGAAAAGAAAAATTGATTCCAATGAGCACCAAAGATTCTATATTAAGCAAGTTGCGCGGAAATGTACGGGAGACATACGATAAGCCGGACCTTTCTTTTGATAAATTGGTTTATCCGGATCCTGTTGCATCGTTCATCAAAACCGCGACTACTGCCGCGGGGGCAAGTGTAATTGAGATGCGTGATGGCGATGATATAAATGCTATCATCCGCAGTGCATATCCGAATGCAAAGACCGTTTCAAGTAATGTGAAGGGAATAATTGCCGATCGGAATCCTGATGACGTAAAGACACCTCAGGAACTTGATGGCACTGATGTCAGTGTTGTGGAGGGTACAGTTGCATGTGCAGAGAATGCCTGTATATGGGTTCCCCAGACCATGAAGGAAAGGGCTGTGTGTTTTATTTGCGAGTATCTGGTAATAATCGTTGATCGCAAGAACATCGTCTGCAATATGCATGAAGCGTATTCCCGGGTGGAGTTTCCTGAATACGGATTCGGAACTTTCATATCAGGTCCGTCGAAGACTGCCGACATAGAGCAGTCTCTGGTATATGGGGCGCAATCGTTTTGCGGCGTTACAATAATTCTTCGGTAATCTGTAAGATTTCATTTTTAGAGAATAAGTGCGATTGATGCGGTTTTCCTTTATTTAAGGATAACAGCGTCAATCGTTTTTTTTCGCGGTTCACATAATTCATTAGCTAACTACAGAGGTTGATTATTGGTGTACTTGAAAGCCTGTTATAAATTAACACAATGTAGGATATTTTAACATTTATTGATTTAATTGATTGTGAACCATTTACAGGAGTTTGTTGGTTAAATTTGGATATTTCTTTCAAAAATATTTGCACAGGGTTGAAAAAAGCAGTAATTTTGCAACCGCAATCGGGAAACGAACGAGGCACAGCAATGAAAGCCGGAGCGTGAAGACGGTTGCGGAAAGAATGAGGACAATGAAATAATGCCA
>JAGAJP010000038.1 GCA_017626045.1 Muribaculaceae bacterium
ATGGCACCCCACCCGTTGTACTCCACCGCCATCTCCCGACCGGTGGTCCCGGCGAAGTCCATGCTTCCGTTGGTAGTCACCGGCTCCGCGTCCTCCAGCACTCCCGTCACACGGTTGCCTGTATAATAGATATGCAGGTTGTCAATCTGAGTAGTGTTCGTTCCCATCGTCCCCGCCATCGCGCTCACCGGTCCATCGTATAGCTTAGTCCCCGACTCGTCCGCGTAATTCAGCGTCACACTCCCATCAGACGAGTACCCCATAGCTCCCGTCTGCATCCCCGTGGCGGAAGCCGATACAATCATCAGTGAGATTGCCGGGATTGCGTGGAAGAGAAGGTGTCTTTTCATGATTTGTGAATTTTTTTGCAGGGAGGGTTATAAGTGTTTATATGTAGCAGTATCATATCCACAATTGAAACTATTTAACTAATTGTTATGGAGCCTGCTTTAACAGTGAAATTGTAGATTCAGGTTGGATTTGACCTTGAAAGATGAGAACATAACTAGCTTTATGAAACCATAATTATCAATAACTGAAAACATCATGTCTACTCATCCGGTTTTCCATCCGACCATATCCAGCCTTTTTCAGAATCAAATCTCGCATATATGTCATCAAGTATGTAATAATACCATTCTTTCACATAATTGTATTGACTGAATCTTCGCTCATCCTTTCCGAAAGACATTATTTCCTGAAGATTACCATATTTCTTATTGGAATTATTTATCCGGCAAATTATTGTGTGCCCGGACACTGTCAAATATCCGCTCCAGTCGGAATATTGATAAGAGAGAATCTTTTTTTCAGATGTCTTAACCGCGTGTATAAATGTTCCGTTTTTAAAACTGTTTGTTAATATATAAACCAGACCATCATCTCCGGCTTTATCGTCAGTAACAATGTCACGTATCACGTTGTATAGCACGGAGTCATTTGACAAGTCAATTTTCGTCAACTTTATTGAATCCGTTGACGTCTTATTCTCTGCATTTATGAAAATAGGAGTCAAAAGCGTAAGAAGGCTAATCATTATTGTAATCAACATAAACAAAAATTATTTTTTCCGTCTTTTAGGATATGGTATAATTATATCTTTAGAAGTGTTTTCGTATTCAGTAGGGAAATTCCATAGCCATCCGACACCTTCAATAAGTCTTGCATATATGTCATTGACGATATAATATCTCCATTCTTTCGGTTCATATCGAAATGGAATTCCATGATATATTTCGAAAGTCAGAGGAGAATTGTCACCCGATGATTCCGGAATTTTGACATCACCACAGAATATGACAATCTCGTTGTTGTCGCCTACTATATTATAACCGATATAGTCATTGGGTTCAAACAATGTAGTGAGAGTTGACTCTATAATATATGCGAAATAACCGTTATTATGTTTTTTCAACGTAATGACATAAAACTTTGCTTCATTAGAGCTTAATGAATCTCTTTCAGAAAAAATATCATTCATAACCCTATTTATTCCTGTAAGTTCGCTCAAATCAAGTCTGTTCAGTGTCACAGTTTTTTTTGCAACCGCGGGAGTGTCGTCTGCAATATCAAAAGCAGATAACATTATCAGCAAAATATTTAATACAATAGCATTCATTTTATGGTCAATTTTTTATTTCAATTTTAGTGTAGGTACAACGATTTCCGGAAGTTTGAACATTAGATCTTCAAAAATCATATACATTTGATTTTGCATTGTATTCAATATATTCCTTGCTTCCGGGAACATAAATTTTATATGTAGCTTTAATCGGATTTAAAGAATCAAGCCATCTGGCATAAGCAATATCACCGGATCCTTTTTCTATTCCGGATGGCCATTTGTTATTAGATGGATGACTATGAATATCTTCTCTAATAGAAACACCATTTAATTTTTCATTTATTATAAAAATTGAGCTGCCATCCTTGTTTGGTAAATGATTGGTAGATAAATAATTTGCAGCCTCACTGTCAGACCCTGTTTTCAGCTGCGACCATTCCACTGAAGTGTTCTGAGCAAGGAATTCAAATATTTGTGTTCCTGCGCCATCACCATCAATCTCAAAGCCAGTAAATTCTGCACCCTCTGATGGATTCCCTTTTGAAAATTGAGACGACACTGATCCGTAATCACCTTTCCAACTGCTATTGATTTTATTGTTCTTGTCAACGACCATAATCATATCGAATTCCTCAAAGGACTGGCTGCTCGATATATGCCCTTCAGAATCAAGACGCCAGATGTCTTTCCCTGACGGGTCAACCGCGTTGACCGGGTTGTTGCCGCAATACAGGTAAGGCGACAGCCAGTAATACTTCTCGCACAGCGGGTCGACAGTAGTGAAGTGGGGGACGGCGGGATAGTACTGTCTCGCTCCGAAGTCGTACTCGTTAAGGCCGTTCTGCTGCGTCAGTTCCTTGCCTCCGAACTTGAACGGCTGCTTGGAGGCGTATATCCCGAGATTCGCGATCATCCCGCCATAGGGATAGTATGCGACTGTCTGCTCGATGGCACCGGTCGAGCCGTTGACGACGGCGCGGTTGTTGCCCAAGTAATCCTGCGTGTAGTAGTGGAATGTGACGGCACTCCCGTTAATAGTGGCGTAGCCGCCCGGAAAGCGCACCATGTCGACCTTGCCGTTGCGGTAGATCACAGGTCCGTGATACTCCAGTTTTGTCATTCCGGCTATGTCGGAGATACCGGAGTCGATGGCCGCAGGAGCGGTGATATCCTGGTTGTCATCGTTGTCGGCGTTTTCAGCGTTGTCGCCGGTACTTTCGGGGTCTGTCAGGTAGTTAGCCTCGGCGACACCACCATGAAATATCGGACTCGTATAGTGCGTAGCCTTCAGCCGCTCTCCGGTGGCGGAATAGACAAAGTCCGCATAACTGCCCCTCGGGCTGCTGAAACTGACGTGCGAGGGATTCCCGAGCCTGTCGTAGGTAATGGAGGTAATCCCGCGCGCCTCGTCCTTCGTCATCGCACCCCATCCGTTGTACTCCACCGCCATCTCCCGACCGGTGGTTCCGGCGAAGTCCATGCTTCCGTTGGTAGTCACCGGATCTGCGTCCTCCAGCACTCCCGTCACACGGTTGCCTGTATAATAGATATGCAGGTTGTCAATCTGAGTCGCGTCCGCCCCCATCGTCCACGACATAGCGCTCACGGAGCCGTTGTATAGCTTCGTCCCGGGACCGTCCGCGTAATGCAGCGTCACACTCCCATCAGACGAGTACCCCATAGCTCCCGTCTGCATCCCCGTGGCGGAAGCCGATACAATCATCAGTGAGATTGCCGGGATTGCGCGGAAGAGAAGGTGTCGTTTCATGGCGAGAGAGTTTGATTGATTTCTGAGCGCAAGTTACTAAAAGTTTTTAAGTTGTGCAAATCTTTTTGGAATTTTTTTGAAAAATTATTGCGGGGCCTTTCGGAAATGAGGGTGATGCTCCAGAAGTTCGCGGCGCAGGCGTGTGCGGTCGAGGTGTACGTATATCTCGGTGGTTTCGAGCGACTCGTGACCGAGCAGTTCCTGGATTACACGCAGGGATGCTCCTCCCTCCAGTAGATGGGTGGCGAAGGAATGTCGGAGGGTATGGGGAGACACTGTCTTGGCAATGCCTGCGGCGGCGGCAAGGTCGCGTATGATATAGAATACCATCACTCGCGTCATTTTCGCGCCTCTCCGGTTGAGGAAAAGAATGTCGGAAGAATCCTGCCTGATTTTCAGTGAGGCGCGTTGTGGCAGATATTCCTGAATCAATTCGGAGGCTACAGGCGACACCGGCACTATACGCTGTTTGTTTCCTTTGCCCTCCACAATCAGACAACTGTCGTCAAGACTGAGACGTGAGAGGCGGATGTCGGTAAGTTCCGAAACACGCAGCCCGCTTCCGTAGAGAGTCTCGATGATGGCATGGTTGCGCAGCGACTCCTCTTTGTCGTCGGGTAGCATGGAAATCATCCGGTCTATCTCCTCGGTGCTCAACACTTCCGGCAGATGCTTTCCGAGCCGCGGCGATTCAAGCAGGTCGGTAGGATTTTTTTCGATTACACCGGACAATTTCAGAAATTTGAACCAGCTCTTTATTCCGGAAACCATTCTTGCCTGGCTTCTCGCGCCAATGCCGAGGTCGCGAAGAGTGCAAAGGAATCCGTGCAGGTCATCCTCCTCGGTGTCGGTCATTGTCTTGCCATTCTCTTCAAGATACTCCATCAGATGCAGGACATCGGAAGTGTATGCCTGAAGAGTGTTTTGCGACATGCCTCGTTCAAGGCTAAGATATGACCCGAAGTCTTTCAAAAGTTCGGATTCATCGTAATATTTGCCATCGGTTGCCATGATAGAGGCTTTTTTGTGGGATAGGGTCTAAATAACGGTATACGACACCGGAGCCATTCCCTTGCGCCTTAGGAAGACGCTATACCTTCTGCCGCATATTGTCAGTGTCGGGGCGTCGGCGCCTTCAGGAATCACGCTTTGGCGCGGTGCAAAACTTATTAGGCAGGCATTCTCGCAGCCCGCGAGCAGTTTCCATGCCGCTGCCGTATCAGTGTCGTCGAAAACAGCGATGAAATCGGCGTTTTTGGGGCATACACGCGCTCTGCTGATATGTATCGAGCGAAAGGACTGTCTGACTGCATCCTCGATACGCCTGTCGGCTCCCGGCATCCAAATGGAGTGTGGCAGCAGAGTGTTGACAAGGCGCACGAGCAGATATGCCCTGCGCCTTGCCGTTCGGTCAGAGTAGCCATATACGCTGTCGATGTAGTCGTCGGCATACATGGCATATCTTGATTCGGGATGCAGGCACTCCTTCACGATGCGGAAGGCAAGAGGGGAGTGAACGCCATACCCGAGAGTATGGCGCCACCTTTCGATATAGTCTGAAAATCCCGTTTTCATCGGATTATTCGGTCTTTTCCGCAGTCTTTCCCTTTCTCTTGGAGTGCCGGTATATACCATATCCGGTTGCCACAAGAGCTGCTCCGCAGAGTAAATAAATGATGACGACTGCCACTATTGATATCGTGTCGGCGTTTTTCACCGACTCCGGCTCGAACGTCATCACGATGTCCGATTCTCCGGCGGGAAGCTTCATCGCGCGCAACAGATAGTTGACACGCCCTATCGGTGTCTCCTTGCCGTTGACGGTGGCTTTCCATCCCCACGGGAAATAGACCTCGGAGAATGCCGCCACTCCCGGCTTTGAAAGACGGGCCTTGTATGTGAGCCGGTTGGGGGCATACGATGTCTCATAGATGGTGTCTCCCGATGCGATGACACCGGGCTGACCAATCACTTCGGCAAATTTCTTGTCAGCCACCGCCTTGTTGCGTGTCGACAGACTTGAAAGCGCATCCATCTCTTCCCTTGGGGTCGCCACATACTGTAGTGTGTCGATCAGCCAAGCGTTGCCGAATGCGTCGCCGTTTATCTCATATCCCTCGTTGGTGATGAAATATTTGGTGTTGAGCATATTGAGCACATAGGGGTTGCCCTGAGTGATCTGATGCTCGATCAGGTCGTTGTAGCGGGTCAGTTTCGCCGCGTGGTATCCACCGATGGTTTTGTGGAAGTATGAACTTCTTGCCGATGCGAATCCCGGGATGTCCATCACCCTGTAGTTGGAGGTGTCTTTCAGAATAGCCTTGTCGGCGTCGGTAGGCACAAACGCCGCCTCGTCGCTCTCGGCGGTCAGGAAATTGTCGGAATTCACATAACGTTTGTCCACGCTGAAGAGGTCGAGAGTAGCCAGTGCCGCAAGGCAGCACACCCATACTGTGGAGTTGGTAATCGCTTTCCTTGCCCATAGGAAGAGGAGAATGCAGCCTGCCAAAATGAACATCAGCGAGCGCATGGAGTCGGCTGACACCAGTCCTTTCCTGCCTGCCTCGATAGCCTTCATCACGTTGCCGTAAGCTGGATTGCCAAACACTCCCGCCTCGCGCAGATAGTCGAGTTCCTGAGCGGAATAGGGTTCTCCGAACATGCCCGGAGCGATCCATCCCAGCAGACATACGAGGGCGCCTCCGCCCATCACGCATATCACCGTCCATTTGTTTTTTATGAAGAATCCTTCGGTGCGTATCATCTGGCGCACGCAGAGAGCGGCAAGCAGCGGTATGCAGAATTCAAGAATCACAAGTATGGAGCTGACAGTCCGGAACTTGTTGTAGCCGGGGAAATGGTCGATCATGAAGTAAGTGAGTGCCGGGAAGTTGTGCCCCCAGCTCAGCAGTATCGACAGAATTGCCGAGGCAAAAAGTGCCCATTTCACCGGTGTTTCCCATCTTCCTTCCACCACAAACATCGCGAGTATCGCGAGCAGTAGTACGAATGCGCCGACGTAGACAGGGCCGTTGGTCATTGGTTGGTCGCCGAAATACTGAGTGAACTGATTGGCAAACATCATCTCTTCCTGCGAGAGATATGCTCCGTCGCCCATATCTGTCTCCGCGACAGATTTCATACGGTTCTCACCCGCCTCCGGTTTCAGTGAGGCTCCCCCCTTGACGTTAGGAATCAGCAGCGACCATGTCTCGTCGATGCCGTAGCTCCATGCCGTGATGGCGTCCTTGTCCATGCCTGTGGCGGCGGGGGCTCCCTCTGCAGGGATGTCTGTGGCGCGTCCTCTTACAGTCTCCTTGCTGTATTCAAGCGAATTATAGAGGCTCGACGAGTTGGCGGCGACTCCGACGAGTCCCGCGACGATTGCCACGCAAGTGGAGATAGCCCATTTGCCTACGCTCTTGTCCTTAATGGCGATCCATAGCCATGCGAGCGCGAGGAAGAACATCACGAAGAGGAAATAGTAGCTCATCTGCGGGTGGTTGCTCATCAGCTGTAGCGCCGAGAAGAGTGCGGTCAGAGCGGCACCCGGCAGCCATTTGCGCCGGTATATGAGAGCCACGCCTCCAATTGTAGGGGGTATGTAGCATAGCGTGAGGAATTTCCAGATATGTCCGGCTCCAATTATGATAATGAAATAGGAAGAGAATCCCCATGCCAAGGAAGCGAACAGCGCCTCGCTCCAGCGCATTTTGAAGCATAGGCACATGATAAAGAATCCAAGCATGAGCCCGAAGAGGAGATTTGCGGGGGAGGGGAGTCCGAGCATATATACGCTCTGGATCCAAGTCAGAAACTCGTTGGCGGGATAAGAAGGTGAGATCTGGAAAGTCGGCATACCGCCGAAGAGGGAGTTTGTCCATCTTGTCTGTTCTCCGGTCTCTGCCTCAAACACCTGGCCCTCATGGCCGTTGGCAAGACCCTGCTGAATGTCGTGCTGCTGAAGCACCCTTCCCTCCATAGCGTCGGGGAAGAAAAACATAAAGGCGACCACTGCCAGAAGCAGAGCCGCCGCTATGGTGTAGATTGTGGATTTCTTATTTAGCATCTGGATCGATCTCAAGTTTGATCTGACGGTTCATTGACTGTTCGAGAGAGATTAGGGTCTCGGTTTCCGTGACACCCTTGATGTGCTGTATCCGGTCGTTGAGGAGTTCCATGAGGTGCTGGTTGTCGCGAGCGAACACCTTGATCAGCATGGAGTAGGGGCCTGTGGTGAAGTGACATTCCACTACCTCGGGAATTTTGTCAAGGTCAGCCACTACTCCGCGATACATAGAGCCTTTCTCAAGTTTCACGCCCACATAGGTGCAGGTGTTGTAGCCTAATTTCTTCGGGTCGACGTCGTAGCCGGAACCGATGATGACACCCATCTCGATGAGCCTCTGGATGCGCTGGTGGATGGCTGCGCGTGACACGCCGCACACGATAGCCACGTCTTTCGACGGCGTGCGCGCGTTGTTCATGATGATGTTCAAGATTTTCCTGTCAAGATTGTCGACTTTTTCCATGATTGTATATTTCTTGGTTGTTCTTTGTGGAGATCTGTTGTGTTAATTCAAGTTCGAATGTTTCTTCCTTGAATTTTTGCAAAGTTACAACAAAAAAAACAAATAAACAATAAAATTGGGGAAAATGTGTAGCAAAAAGACAAAAGGCGCCCTGTTACTTGATACGCGACTTAGCGAAAGCGCCGGCTATCGCCGCGCATACAGCCGCTATGACCGCTATGGGGATCAAGGTCACGAGAAGGTCGCTCCACTCTAATTGCACGGGATAAGCCATCGGTGTCTCCTCGATGCTTCCGTTGGCTATCGTGATGAACCCGTAGCGCTGCTGCAGCAGGCACAGTATAGAGCCGATGACGAGTCCGGCGACGGCTCCGGTTGCAGATACGAGGATACTTTCCCAGCGGAACACTTCGGCTATGCGTCGCCGGTCCATGCCTATGGCGGAGAGCGTTGCCATTGTGTCCTGCTTCTCGAGCACAAGCATAGAAAGCGTGGATATGATATTGAAGGAGGCAATCACGAGGATGAAGAAAAGGAGCAGGAAGGTCATCCATTTCTCGATACGGATCATTCGGAAATCCAGTTGCTTCTGCATCAGGCGGTCTTTTACCTCATACGACGCGCCTATGGCGTCGGCTATCGCGTCACGTGTCTTGTCGATGTCGGCGCCGGCGGTTGTCTTTATCTCCACGGCGGTGGATTCGCTGTCGTAGAGAAGAAGGTTTCTGACGGTTTCGATGTCTGTTATGATGCTGTTTTCGTCATATTCTTCCTGAAGAGACTGGAAGGTGCCCGCCACATTGAGCGAGTCCATCACAAACGCCGCCGCAGGGTTGGCGGGGTTGAAGCGACCTATCCGCTTTGGAGCGAATACCATCAGCGGCTGCCTGGGGTCAAAAAACTGAAGTTTGTAAGCCGCCCCGACCGACACTACCGCCGGATTCGTCTCCTCCGACTCCTTGAGAGTAATCCCGGTGCTGATCATCAGAGAGTCGATTGATGTGACGCGGCTGTATTCGGCGGGAACCACTCCCTTCAGCTTTACGGGAGTCTCCCTTCCGTTGAAGAAACCAAGCGCATTGTCGGTAAGGGTTGGGGTTGCAATCGCCACTCCCGGCATGGCGGATATGGCTTTCGCGAGAGAGTCGCCGTTTGCGATGGTCTTCCCTTGGCGCGGCGTCACCATAAGGTCGGGCGACATGGTGTCGAGTCTTCCGGAAATCACCGACTGGAAACCGTTGAATACAGACAGCACGCATATCACGGCGGCTGTGGCCACGGCGACACCTGCCACCGACACGAGGGCGATGGCGTTTACAGCGCCGTGCGATTTCTTTCCTAAAAGATACCGCAGCGCAATGGTGAAGGGAATGGATTTCAACGTGCCGCTTTCTTCAGTTCGTCAGGATCCACATAATCGTCGGCAGTTCCCTTTATCGGGTCGGACGCGAGCAGACGGTCGATGTTCTCGGCATAGTCGAGCGAGTCGTCGAGATAGAAGGCGAGGTCCGGGCATTTTCGCAGAACCTGTTTCACAGCTTGCGCGAGCTCGTATCTCACTGTCTTGCTCTGCGCCTTGATGTTTGAGAGAATGGCTTCCGCCCTTTCCGGAGGGAAGATGCTGAGATACGCCTTAGCCACTGAAAGATCCGGCGAAACGCGCACACCGCTCACCGACACCAATACATTACCCATGGCGGCTGTCTGGCGTCTGAAAATCTCACTCAGCTCTTTCTGTATGAGTCTCGATATCTTTGCTTGTCGTTTAGATTCCATAATATGTCGTTTACGTTTTAGCAAGGCGTTATACCCGCCCTTTCTATGTAACGCTTATCTCCGCGTTTCTGTTTTCATTTCAGTTAGACTCTCTCAATTCTCAATTTTCAATTCTCAATTTTCCTGAGGAGTGTGATTCCGTCTCGGAAAGGAAGTATCACGGTCTCGAATTCCGGATGCTGCGCCGCGAGGTCGTTGAAGCTCCTCACTCCGGCGGTCTGCCGGTCGTGGTCGTAGGAGGGGTCGCACACGTGTCCTGACCATAATGTGTTGTCTGCGATGGCGAGGCCTCCGGGTCTCAGCAGGCGGCAGCTTTCGCGTAGATAGTCGGGATATTGCCGCTTGTCGGCATCGATGAAAATCATGTCGACGCTTCCGTCGGCAAATTCTCGGCATACGTCCAAAGCCTTCCCGATGCGCAGGTCTATTCTGTCGGCGTAAGGCGATGATGCGAGCTGACGGCGTATGAAGTCTTCCATTTCGTCGTCCGCCTCCACGGTCACGAGGCGTGCCCCTTCGGGAAGTCCTTCCGCTATGCACAGGGCGGAATATCCGGAGAATGTGCCTAACTCGAGCGCGAGACGTGGTGTGCATAGCCGGGTCAGCATCTTTAGCAGCCTCCCCTGCAGATGTCCCGAACACATCCTGCCGTTGACCAGCCGGAGGTATGACTCACGCGTGAGTCGCTTGAGGTATTCCGGTTCCGGCGATATATGGCTGTCGACATAATTGTCGAGGTCAGACTCCAACTCGTAGGTCATGGCTGTTCGAGAAGTGAGCGCAACGCGAGCAGATATCCGGAGAGCCCGAGACCGCAGATGCTGCCCCGGCATGCCGGAGCCACAACGTCGGTATGGCGGAACTCTTCGCGTGCGTGGATATTGGAAATATGTACCTCTACCACCGGTGCAGGCGACATCTCGCAGGCGTCGTGGATAGCGTATGAATAGTGGGCGTATGCGCCGGGATTTATCACGATGCCTCGGCATTCGGGGTCGAAACCGAATTCCTGGATTTTGTCTACGAGTTCTCCTTCGCTGTTCGACTGAAAATATACCAGCCGTTCCTTTCCTGCCGAAAGGAGGCTAACCAACTGCTCGGCATCCTTTAGGAGGTCTGTCACTGTATTACTGCCGTAGACTGCGGGGTTGCGACGTCCCAGCATGTTGAGGTTCGGTCCGTTGATTATCGCTATCATAAGAGGTCAATTATTTTGGGGAGGAATATTATGATGCCGCAGGTCGCCGCCGCGAATGCCATCATCAGCACGCCGGCTGCCGCCACGTCCTTTGCTTTCTTTATAAGAGGATGATATTTGGGACTCACAAGGTCGCAGAGCGCCTCTACCGCCGAGTTCAGCGCCTCGCCCATCAGCACGCCGCCGCAGCATAGCGCCACCACGCACCATTCGGCAGGCGAAATGCCGAGAACGATGCCAAGCGCCACTGCAATCACGAGCAAGACGCAGTGTATCTTGAAATTGCGCTCATCGCGAAATAAAGTCGCGATACCCCGGAAGGCATATCGGAAACTGCGTATTCTCGCGCTCAGGGAATTTCCATCGTTTTTCATGAATGCAAAATTAAGTAAAATCATCAATATCCCCAAATTTGCATGCTTTAAAACATCAAATTAATTAAGCATGGGCACACTCGATGGCATCGTCTAAATCATAGTTATGACGAAGCACATTGCATTTTATAAAAATCTGCAATCCCTTCATGCTAAGCAACTCTATGTTTAGGGAAGGAATCCGATAATTGGACTTCCACAGTGGAAGAATTTCCAAAAAGATTCTATAATCCGTGCTTAACACTTTATCCAATCTCAGACCGATCAGAAACAGATCAGTCTTTGCAAAAATAGTAGAAGGCGTGAATTTATGCAGTATCGGGAACTGCTCTTGCCAGAATTTCATTATGTCAGAATCTATGGCCATAACTTCGGGTATAAAGATAGGATTTAAGGAATATGCTCTTAGTAAGATTCCTTTGGGTTGCAATATTTATTCCATTCTTTCTGAAATTCATCTTCAGAAATGAAGTCAGCTTTATACCAGTTGATTTCATAGAATTTCGGGAGTGGAAGACAATCTCCGGAAACAGTCCTAACAAGTTCTCCGTCCGACAATATAATCTGCTGAATGACAGAGTCTCCTAAATAATGGTAATATGTTACAGAATGGTTATTATTTTTTTTTAGATAACTGTGTACATAACTGAATGGGACGCGTTTTATTTCATCATATTCATGACTGTGACTTTTATAATAGCCATATTTCATTCTTGAAAAAATCTCAATGTAAGGAATAACAATTCCAAACTCCACAACTTCCCTGTATTTTTTAGGAAGGCGACCAATTTTTTTTTCATCTTCATTAAGATGCCAGATTTGCCAGTGTTTGCGAGGATCGACATCAATAATTCTCCCAAACCAGTCTTCATCCGTGTCTTCTGTGAAACCGAAAAGGACTTTCTTGACCTCTTCAATTCCTATTTCATCTGACTTGCCCACTTTGTGCCAGTAATTGAATTCAATGCCCGGTCTGAGTACGGTATGAGCATAAAACTGCACTTCATCCTTGAGAATCTCTTCAATCGTAGGGCGTTCATCTGACTTGTATCTTCTTTTGAACACTCGGATCACACTGCTGTTGAGCATAGTGCTGTCGATGGCTACATACTGAAAATATCCTTTCCTGCCATCACCAAGGTCTGCGCAAAACACATCACCGATTTTAGTAACAATTCTTTTTGCCATAACTTAATAATTAAATTTAATTCCAAATTGAAGCCATTTTGATGGAGCAATCTCATTGCGAATCAATGAAGTCTGGACAACTTCATTATCAACATTCAAATTACAGTAAATAAAGTTGTCAATGCCCCAAGATATGTCTTCTGTAAAACCTATCCATAGCATTGCTTAACTTCATCCTGATGGTTTCATTCAATTCGGGAATGTCTTCGGCTAATATGTCAAGTCCTGTGATTTGGATTGATTTCAACTTTGCGATACTAGGTCTTGTCTTATTGATCTCAATCTGTTGCATGAAACTTTCTCTGTCTTCTGACATACTGAAAACTTTCCTTTTCCATTCTTCTAAAGTGATGCCATAAAGAAATTCCAGCCTTTCGTCATACCACTTTTTAGTTACATCTAAAATTTGCTGTATGGTACGATTTATCAGAATGGTGTTGCCAGAGAATGAGGCAAGGGCCATCTTTAACCTCAAATACGAACTGATAATCAGAGGGTCATTTTTTAATGACCAGTGTTCCTTGTAACCAAGGATTTTCATTTCCTCATTTAACTGAAGGAGGTCTTTTAACGATACTTCTTTTTTTAAGAAAAGTCCGAATTGATTATGCGCAAGTTCCAGCCCTTGAATCAATGCTCTATTGTTCTCTGTATAACCGACAAGGACATTATATTGCCTTGGAGGTCTTAAATAGAGGTGAAGGACTCTGTGATCTACTCCTTGCCAGTCGGTCCATAGAGGAACAAATTCAAGAGCGACTTCATAGAATGAGGGACGAGACCAATAAAATCTCAAACCGATAAGCATTATATCTGATTTTGCAAAAACTGTTGAGGAGTTATACTTTGAAAGGATTGGAAATTCCTTTGTCCATATATCCATAGCCTCATCATTAGTCATCACGTATAATTTCATAATGCCTATTATTGTTTGATGAGTTTATATGACTGAGTCTTCCCATTGATATCTATCCAAAGAATGTAAATTCCGGAGGGTATAGGATTTAAGAATATCTCTGTGCTTTCTGAAACAATATCGGAATGATATATGATATAGCCTGCCTGTCGTTATGGATACTTTTTTATCACAAAGGTCGTCTTCTATTCTACCCACGTCAGCTGTTGACTTTTTAGGCATGTTGCTTTTAGAGATAATGATCTCTCGTTTAATGCGGTTGCCTGCTTCGTCATAACTGAAATGTACCGTCTTGGAATGGACCGGAATCCAAATATAGAGAATTGGAATTATCAGAAGGTAAAGTCGTTTCATGGTATTTGGTATTTAGAGTTTTGTTTGTCCGGATAAAGTATCCTTTCAATGCCAAAGTTATTAATTTTTTTTGACATTGCAAATTATTTTTAAAGAAATTTTAAATTTAGGTTGAAAATAGGGAACTAATAATTATATTTTATGAGGATGGGGTCTAAATTGGATCGAATTGAAGGATGTGTGATAAATATGCTATCATATCCTTATTTTTTGGAATAGAGGTGGCAGAGTTCGGTATAAAATGTCTCGCTTTACGTTTTTTAAGGTATTTTTGTCTGATTTCACTTGCCTAAATGCTGATTTTTATGTAACTTTGCCCCCAAAATAAGGGCACGGTGAAGACTACAGGCTTCATCGTCAGGCTCCGAATAGTTAATAATTAAGTACAACCCAATAATATCTCACTTAAAATGGCACAGATAGATCTGACCCAGTATGGCATCAAGGATGTCAAGGAGGTAATCTACAACCCCACCTACGAGCAGCTTTTCAAAGACGAGACCGATCCGTCGCTCGAAGGCTTCGAGAAAGGCACAGTGACCGAGCTCGGCGCTGTCAACGTGATGACCGGCGTTTACACCGGCCGTTCGCCTAAAGACAAATTCATCGTTCTCGACGCAAACTCCAAAGACAAGGTATGGTGGACTTCCGAGGAATATCCCAACGACAACAAGCCCGTGACAGAAAAGACATGGGATGCTGTAAAGGAAATCGCCATCAATGAACTCTCCGGCAAGAAACTTTACGTAGTTGACTGCTTCTGCGGCGCCAACAGAGACACCCGCATGGCTGTCCGCTTCATCATGGAGGTGGCATGGCAGGCACACTTCGTGAAGAACATGTTTATCCGTCCTTCCGAAATCGACCTCATCGACTTCAAGCCCGACTTCGTGGTGTTCAACGCTTCGAAGGCTAAGGTTGAGAACTATAAGGAACTCGGCCTCAACTCAGAGACAGCCGTGGTATTCAACACCACCTCGAGAGAGCAGGTAATCATCAACACCTGGTATGGCGGCGAGATGAAGAAAGGTATGTTCTCTATGATGAACTACTATCTGCCCCAGCAGGGAATCGCATCCATGCACTGCTCAGCCAACACCGACAAGCAGGGCAAGAACACCGCTATCTTCTTCGGCCTCTCCGGCACCGGCAAGACCACTCTTTCCACCGACCCGAAGCGTCTCCTCATCGGCGACGACGAACACGGCTGGGACGACAACGGCGTCTTCAATTTCGAGGGCGGCTGCTACGCCAAGGTCATCAACCTCGATAAGGAAAGCGAGCCCGATATCTACAACGCTATCCGTCGCGACGCTCTTCTCGAGAACGTGACTGTAGACAAGGACGGCAAGATTGACTTCGCCGACAAGAGCGTTACTGAAAACACCCGCGTGTCTTACCCGATCGACCACATCGAAAGCATCGTGGAGCCCGTATCCGCAGGTCCCGCTGCCAAGAATGTGATCTTCCTTTCCGCCGACGCATTCGGAGTGCTTCCTCCCGTGTCGATCCTTACACCGGAGCAGACCAAGTATTACTTCCTCTCCGGCTTCACCGCAAAGCTCGCCGGCACAGAGCGCGGCATCACAGAGCCTACCCCGACATTCTCCGCTTGCTTCGGCCAGGCTTTCCTTGAGCTGCACCCGACAAAATACGCCGAGGAGCTCGTAAGAAAGATGGAGGCAAACGGCGCCAAGGCTTATCTCGTGAACACCGGCTGGAACGGAACAGGCAAGCGTATCTCGATCCGCGACACCCGCGGCATCATCGACGCTATCCTCGACGGCGCAATCCTCACCGCTCCTACGAAGACAATTCCTATCTTCGACTTCACAGTTCCCACCGAGCTGCCCGGAGTTGACCCGAAGATTCTTGACCCGCGCGACACCTACGCCGATCCCGCACAGTGGGAGAAGAAGGCTAAGGACCTCGCAGCACGTTTCATCAAGAACTTCAAGAAATACGAGCACAACGAGGCAGGCAAGGCTCTCGTTGCCGCAGGCCCGAAACTGTAAATATTTTCGTTAGATTGGTTTTATAAGAAACCCGGAATTCCCCGCCCTCTGCGGCGGGGAATTTTTTTAACCTCTCAGCCAACATTATGAAACGCTTATTCCTATTTGTGGCGCTTTGCGCCTTCAGCATCGCCTTTTCGTGTCTGTATGCCGAAAACTATCCCTACCGCAGTGACGTGCTGTGGGTGACTGTTCCCGACCATGCCGACTGGATCTATAAGACAGGCGAGAATCCCGTCATCGACGTGCAGCTTTATAAATACGGTGTGCCTGTGGACGGTGTCACTCTTAACTATGAGGCAGGCGGCGACATGATGCCTGCGGACAGCAAGGGCACCGCGACTCTCAAAAACGGCAAGGCATCCATCCGGATCGGAAAGATGGACACTCCCGGATTTCGCGACTGCCGCCTGACGACGACTGTGGACGGAGTAAAATATTCCCATCATGTGAAGGTGGGTTTCTCACCGGAAAAGATACAGCCTTATGTCAAGATGCCCGATGATTTCGACGCTTTCTGGGCTGAAAACCTCAAGAGTCTTGCCAAAGTGCCTCTATCGTTTACGATGACACCTTCCGAGAAATATACCACCGACAAGATGGACTGTTGGCTCGTAAACCTTATCGTCTCCGACCAGGGTCAGTCGGTCTACGGCTATCTCTTTATTCCCAAGAATGCGGCTCCCGGCTCATGTCCGGTGGTGATGTGTCCTCCCGGCGCGGGCATCAAGACCATCAAGGATCCGCTGCGACACCGTTATTATGCGGAGAACGGCTGCATTCGTTTCGAGATGGAGATCCACGGACTGAATCCTGAAATGGATGAAAAGACTTTCAAGGAGATATCAAAGGCTTTCGGAGGGAAGGAAAACGGTTATCTGCAAAACGGTCTCGATAATAAGGACAACTATTATATGCGCCGCGTGTATCTCGCGTGCGTGCGTGCGATTGATTTTCTGACATCGCTGCCCGAATGGGACGGAAAGAATGTGGCGGTGCAGGGAGGAAGCCAGGGAGGAGCGCTCGCCATTGTCACGGCGGGTCTCGACCCGAGGGTCACCGCATGCGTGGCAAATCATCCGGCGCTGAGCGATATGGCGGGATACAAGGCGGGAAGAGCCGGCGGGTACCCGCATTTCTTCCGCGTGAAGGGAATGGACACCGAGGAAAAGCTCAATACCATGGCATACTATGATGTGGTGAATTTCGCGCGTCGCGTGAAGGCGCCGGTATATATGACATGGGGATATAACGACAACACCTGTCCTCCCACCACGAGCTATGCCGTCTACAACGTCATAACCGCTCCCAAAGAGGCTCTGTTGACACCTATCAACGAGCACTGGACCTCCGAAGCCACCGAACGCGGCCATCTCGACTGGATCCTCAAGCATCTTGACCGGGGGCGAGGATTTACAAATCCTCGCTAAATCAGCATTAGGAGAGGATGGCATATGCTATTGTGCGAGGATTTGTAAATCCTCGCTCCCGGTGGAGGCCACGTAAATTTATTATATGAGTTAAGATTCCGCCTGATTCATATGGGCGGAATCTTTCTATGTCATAAATATATACTGAAATACAATAAAATATAGGTCATTGAAAATTTTTGTTAAAATATCTCCTTGAAAATTTGCAATCGTTATATTTTTTTAGTATATTTGCCGCATCGTTATTATATGGTTTTTGCGAAGGCTTTGACTGCTATAATCCCGATTGTGTTTTTTTATTAACTTTAATTTCAATGTCATGAAAAAACTTCTTATCTTAATGGCACTCATCATTTCCTTGAGTGCAAACGCTCAGTTGGAAGTGCTATCTAATGGGCATATTAACATTGGAAATGCAACAGCAGAAAACAATTTAAAATCAACTCTTAGCATATGGCCGCTTGAAGGAAGCTCTTCATTATCCAATATGCCATACATTTCATTTGGTCGGGGATTTAGTGCTTCAATCGGTGGCGATGGAGACTCTGGAATGCTTAAGTTTAATGCACAAAGAGGATTTATTTTTACAGCGGCTAACGTTGTTGATGTCTTTGGCTATAGCGACATAGCAAGAAACTTCTTTTTTTCCTACTCTGTGAAGGCTCCCGCGTTTCTCACATCGTCTGACGCAAGATTAAAAAGAAATGTAGAATCTTCCGGTGATTTATATCTTGGGCTGAAGGATGTCAACGCTGTAGCTTACAATATTGTGGCACCTGACTCATCCGATTCCACCGGAATTGCAGTGAAGGCATCCAAGGCAAATGAGGAACTTTTGGATGACAGGGTTCGATTCGGCTTCATAGCGCAGGAGATACAGAAAATATATCCCAATCTCGTAGTTGCGGATGAAGATGGAATGCTATCAATAGATTATACAGGCTTCATTCCACTTCTTGTAGACGCCTACAACAGCCTTTCTGATAAAGTCAAAGAGCAAGAGGAGACAATAGCCGAACTTATAAAAATGGCAGGTCCCGTATATAAGCCGGCGTCTACTGATGGACTTTCCATTCAGAAGGCAGTGCTTCGCCAGAATCGGCCAAACCCGTTCAATACAGTCACAAGCATTGAGTGTACCGTGCCGAATGAGACAGCGACTGCATTCATTTGCATCTACGACCTCCAGGGACAGCAGGTCCACCGCATTGACCTTAAGGAGCGTGGAGATGTTGTTTCGACAATTGACGCATCGTCGCTGCGGCCTGGAATGTATATATATACTCTGGTGGCAGATGGCGCAGAGATTGACAGCAAACGCATGATTATCACTGATTAAAAAATGAACCATGGATATCTGGAATATTAACTACAGAATAAGGCTTTTGGGTAATTTACTTTTGGTCCTCTTTTCAATTTTTCCATTTTTTTTAGAAGCATCTCTATCTAAATCATATGATTTAACTTTTGTTGCGGAGAATTTTAGTTTTATTCGTAATGATTGTGGAGAAATAGAAATCGAGACAGAGTCGAATGTGGTTTATCCTGACTTGAATGAACCGGGTTTGCCATTAATATCAGTAGATATTGTAATAGATAGTAAGTATGAATATCATTCGTCCTCTATCAATTATGATAAAAGGATTATAATGAGAGATGAGGTAATAGCGGCTTCTCCTATTCCTATATCAACTAATGGCGGTTTTCAAGTTAATGCTAAACGGACATATGACAGCAATGCTCATTATCCTTCATCAAGTTGTAAATATGTTACCACAAGTAATTATGGAAGCATAAAAGTGCTGCATTTTCTCATCAGCCCTTTTTCTTATGAGGCGAAGAATAGGATATTGTATTTCATAGATTCAATTGAATTAAATATTGAATTGAATGAAAGCAAATATAGTGAAAAACATAATCGAATTAATAATTTGAATGCGGCACTATTGAGAAGTTTTGTTATAAATCGGGATTATGTCGATAGATCAACAGTCATGCAGACCGGTTCAAATCTGAACGAATCGAACAATAAGTTAGATTACATAATAATAACTAATGAAAAATTAAAGAATTCGTTCAAACCTCTTATTGATTGGAAAATTGAAAAAGGCCTATATTCTAAAATAATAACTATAGAGGATATAAAACAAAATTATAGTGGTTCTGATGATCAACATAAGATAAAAAACTGTTTGTATGATTTATATCAGACAAGAGGACTTAAATATGTTTTATTAGGAGGAGATGATGGTATAGTTCCAGTTAGAGGTTGTTATAGCACTGTAAATTCAGATAGAGGATTGGCGATAGACAAAACAATACCAACAGATATGTACTATGCTTGTTTTGGGGGTAATTTCGAGTGGAATGCAAACGGTAATGATTTGTATGGAGAAATAGCCGATAGTATTGACTTTTCGCAATCAATATGTGTTACAAGGGTACCTGTATATACAGTTGATGATGTGGAGTGTTTCATTAATAAATTGTTGATTTATGAGCAATCTCCAACGTTTAACAATAATATATTGATGTGCGGAATTAATTCGTTTGATTCTGGTACTGCTAAGAAAAGTGATGGAGAAATGCAAGGAGATAAATTATATCAAAAATGGTTACAGCCTTATTGGAATGGAACCAGAATTAAATTCTATGACACATATACAGATTTCCCAGACGGAATGCAATATGATTTAACTCCTGAAAATTTAGAAGAACAGTTGAATGAGGGGTATTCCTTTATGAATTTTATAACCCATGGCTCACAAACTGCTTGGACAATGGAATCATTAAATGAATATAACATATCGTATGGAAATAGACAACGGAATAAAGGTTCTACATTAATTACCACAATTGCATGTTATACAAATGCATTTGACTCTTCAGAAAGAGGAGCTGCAGATCCATGTCTAAGTGAAAGTCTAATTAGAAATTCAAATAGCGGAGTTGTGGCTTATTTGGGGTGTTCACGACAAGGGTGGGGATATTCCGGATCAAACTTGGGCCCATCTCTTTTATTTGAAGGTAAATTTTACAAGAACTTATTTTCAGATGATTTTGAAAACAAGAGTTTTGGCGCAATAGTTGCAAGTGTAAAAGCATCTAATGTTGCAAGTTGTTATGGATATAATGCTACAAGATGGCTTCAATTAGGAATTAATCCGATAGGAGATCCTGAGATGCCTGTCTGGACATCAAAACCAGAAGTTTTTGATAATTTAAGTGTTTTATCAAAAGACTCATGTATTTCGATAGATGCCGGAGTGGAGGAATGTAGGATTTGCATTATGGATGAATGTGACCATGGAGAGTATTACTATAAGGTTTATGATAATGTTCGAAAAGTTTCCATGTCAGACTTACCGGAAGAAAGTTCAGTTTGTATAACAAAACAGGGATATTTGCCACAAAAATTAAAAATGCGGCTTCTTCAAAATAAAAAAGTCTCAAAAAACAGCACGTTTTATCAAGATGCGATAATATTGGGATCTTCTGTAACCTCAGATAAGAAGGAGGGTCCGGTTGTTATTGAAACTGGAAAAACTACAATAAAGTCTAATTATGTGTCGATTATGCCCGGAACAAAAGTCTTGAAAGGGGCACAATTGCAGATTAAGACATTCTAAAATAATATCGATATGAATAAAACATTAACTGTCCTTTTGACAATGATATTAATGATGATTTCAAGTGCTGACGGTTTTGCCTGGATGAAGGTTCTTGAAGTCGGAAAATCATGGACATATCAATCTTTTGTAGCTACACATCCGGAAGTGATGCCCTCTGATCCATATTGCGAAGATCAAGTGGTGGAAGAAGTTATTGAGAATGGAAGGTCGGTCTTCATAATACACAGCTTTAACTACAAAGAAAGAAATGACGTTTTTATATCAAAGGCTTATGAAGAAAATGGCGTGTATTATTTTTATTCGGAGGAATATATGGATTATGTCCCGTTGTTTGACTTCAATTTGGAAGTCGGAGATGTTATTGACGATTATGAGAAGGTAATAAAAAAGGAATATGTGAGCATAGAGGGAATAGAACGCTGTGTCATTACTATTGAATCACCTAATGGTAACTTGCATTATTGGGTGGAGGGAATTGGCTCAATCACAGACTTCGCTTTGACTCCCTTATCTAAACCAATAGGAATAAATTCCAAAATGATTCAGTGCAAAATTGGAGACACTCTCTTATTCAAGGACGATAAAGGTCTTGAAAAATTCCTTGATTATTGCTCAAATGTAGAGGTACAGCAAGAAGATGAAAGTTCGATAGTCTTATATGATCTTTCCGGTCGGAAGATCAGCGTTCCCGAGAAAGGCCATATCTATATTAAGTCTTCTAAAAAAATTATATATAATCCTGATTGAATGATTTTTCGTTTTATCAACTTAAAATTCAATATCATGAAAGAACTTTTACAAGTGATAATGAGTGGCATAATTGCCACCTTGCTCTTGATTTCATTCGCATTTTCGGCATACGCATCCGACTATAAGACGATGATACGGTATGACAGGGTTTGGGAATCTATCTGTCATGATAATCCATACGATATTATAAAATATATGAAATTTGACGGGACTGAGGAAATCAACGGCAAGACATGGCACCGGATTGTGACTTTCAGAAAGGCTTATCCGACAAAGTATGACCAGGATACAAAGACATTCAGTTTTGAATTTGAGGATAATGTCTACGAGAATGAGGGATATATGCGAGAAGAGAATGGAATAGTCTTCACACTTGTTGACAAACCGGAGAGTCCCGAATACGTAAATTATGGACATCTGTATCTTTCGAGTTCAAGTATGCCTGAGTATGAAGTGTATGAAGAAGTAATATATAATTTCAGCTGCAAAGATGGAGAAACATACAAAGGCGTTTCTTTTTTGAATCTAAATCTTTATCCTGATACGTTTAAAGTCATTGAGCAACCGTCTGTCATGATAGATGGCGAAGAGTGCAGGAAAATTGGAGTCGCTCCCACATGGTATTTGGATATCAATGAGGATTTTTGTGGAGAAACCGTAATAGAAAGTATTGGAGCAATAGACTTAGGATGTCTAAATTATACCGAATTTGTCGGCACTCCGACTATGTTTTGGTATCACAATTATTTTATTAGATTACTTGACATGCAGGGCAATGTAATTTTCAGCAATGACATTAATAATTTTAATGTGCCGTATAAAGAGGGCTTTCTGGGAGTTGAGACTGTAGGCGAGGGGTGCAGGATGCTTATAGGCGAGGGGACCGTATCCTTCGGAGAAGACAGTCGCTGCAACAGTGTGACTCTTTACAATATGCAAGGGCAGCGTGCATCGACAGTAGATGGTGTAAGCAGAGTGTGTATAAGCACCGCAGGGCTTACTCCCGGAGTCTATATCGCAGTCGCCTCGACAGACGGAAAGACGCAGGAAAGACGGAAAATCATAGTTAAATAAAGAAAGACAATGCCGGTCTGCATGATGAATGACATGCAGGCCGGAATACGTTTTTATATGGGTATTCTCAATTTTAAGACTTTTCTTTGGTGTTTTAGCGGAAAAATTTGTATCTTTGCAAGTTGAAAAATGTAGGCTGGAGGCTCCCGGAGGTGTCTTCACGCTTGATTTATCAACGTATATTATTGAAAATTAATAAAATAACAATAAAACTCAGAACAAAAAATGCAGAACAAAGGCTTTATCAGCACGATTGCTGTGTTGCTTGTCCTCATTTGCGGATTCTATATCTCGTTCTCGTTCGTGACATCGCACTACGAGAAACTCGCAGACGAATACGCAACCAAGGCAGCCGGCACTTCAGACGTGACCAATGATGTCTACAAACAGAGTCTGAAACAATACAACGACTCTATCGACAAAGAAAAGGTTTATCTGGGCTACACCTACAATCAGGTGCGCCAGATGGAAATAGGTCTCGGCCTTGACCTCAAGGGCGGTATGAACGTGGTGCTCGAGATCTCGATTCCCGACATGCTCCGTCAGTTCGCAGCCGGCGAACCCCAGCTCAAAGAAATCAACGCGGCTATCGAGAAAGCCAAGGCAAAAGGCGCAAAGACCTCCGACAAAGACTTCATCAACGAGTTTGCCGCCAGCTTCCAGCCCGGCACGATGGCGTCGCTCTTCGCACGCGAGGGTGAGTTTCTCGGCAATATAAAGAGCGGCTCCTCCAACAGCGAGGTCACTGAAGCTCTCAGCAAACAGGTAGACAGCCAGGTCGACGCTGCATTCAATATCTTCCGTACCCGTATCGACCAGTTTGGTGTCGTTGCCCCGAACATTCAGAAACTTCAGGACAAGAAGGGTCAGATCCTTCTCGAGCTTCCGGGTGTGAAAGAGCCGGAACGTGTCACACAGCTTCTGAAGTCAAGCGCCAACCTCGAGTTTTATGAGGTATACAACTACGACGAGATCGCGGCAGACCTCAACAACTTCGCAATGGCTCAGGCAGCCCTCGACACTGTAAACCATGTAAACCTGATTCGTCTTCTCGGCGGCTCACAGCGTGGCGGCAGCCCCGTAATCGGTTTTGTGGCTCCCGCCGACCGCGCAATGGTTGACTCTCTGCTCAACACCCCTCTCGCAAAACAGAAACTCCCCAGCGACTTCCATGCCGCATGGGAGGTGAAGCCTGTAGAGGTGCCGGTAGCAGACGCCCAGGGCAACCCCGTCACCAAGAGCAACGGCGAATACAAGACCACTCCCTACTGGCAGCTGATAGCCCTGAAGGGTGAGGCAGCCCTCGAGGGCGACGCCGTGACAAGCGCATCTTCCGAATACGACAACATGCGCGGCAACACCGTCAACATGCGCATGAACGACCGCGGCGCCCGTGAATGGGCCACCATCACCCGCAGCAACATCGGTCGTCCCATCGCCATCGTACTCGACGAGCATGTATACTCTTTCCCGAACGTCAACAATGAAATCACCGGCGGAAGCTCCGAGATTACCGGCAACTTCACACCGGAAGAGGCAAACGACCTCGCCAACGTGCTCAAGTCAGGTAAGATGAGCGCGAAGGTTGATGTAGTGAGCAACAACGTCATCGGCCCGAGCCTCGGCGCCGAGGCAATCCAGCAGGGCTTCATATCGTTTATCGTCGCCCTCGTGCTCCTCATGATCTTCATGATCGCCATCTATGGCGTCATCCCGGGTCTTGTGGCTAACGTCGGCCTTATTCTCAACCTCTACTTCACACTCGGCATCCTCGCGTCGCTCCAGGCAGTGCTGACACTTTCCGGTATCGCCGGTATCGTGCTTGCCCTCGGTATGGCGGTCGACGCCAACGTGCTTATCTTCGAGCGCACAAAGGAGGAACTCAAGGCAGGCAAGAAACTGCGTCAGGCAATCGCCGAAGGCTACAGCAACGCCTTCTCGGCAATCTTTGACTCCAACCTTACCTCAGTGATCACAGGCATAATCCTGCTCATCTTCGGCAGCGGCCCCATCAAGGGCTTCGCCACCACTCTTATCATCGGTCTTGTCTGCTCGTTCTTCACGGCAGTGTTCCTGACCCGCATCGCGTTCGAGCTCATCACGGCTAACGGCAGATGCGCCAACATGACATTCACTACATCCATCAGCCGCAATATCTTCGCCAACACCAAATACAACTTCCTTGGCAACGTGAAGATCGCAGCCGTATGCTGGGGCAT
The DNA here is from genome assembly GCA_017626045.1 of Muribaculaceae bacterium. Lineage (GTDB taxonomy): Bacteria > Bacteroidota > Bacteroidia > Bacteroidales > Muribaculaceae > Lepagella. Next base: position 24,791 of record JAGAJP010000038.1, read on the forward strand.
TCTCATCCTTGTGTCTGTCGTGTCGCTCGTGGTGAGAGGCATGAACCAGGGCATCGACTTCTCCGGCGGCCGCAACTATGTGGTGCAGTTTGACAAGGATGTCAATCCTTCCGATATTCAGTCTCGCCTGCTCGACCAACTTCAGACCGCAGCCGACGACAAGACTGTCAGCGTTGGCGTCATCACAATTGACGACAACACAAAGGTACGTATCTCCACCAACTACAAGATAAATGACGAAACAGAGGGCGTGGAGAACGAGATTACCGGTCTTCTCTACAAGGGACTTATTCCTGAACTCACCGATGCCCAGGGCAAGGTGATGGATGAGAACTCTTTCTCTGTGTCGGACGAAAGCCGAGGCATCATCTCCATTCAGAAGGTAGGTCCGTCGGTTGCCGACGACATGAAACGAGACGCTTACTGGGCAGTCGGAATCGCAGTTGTCTGCATGTTCCTCTACATCCTGCTCCGTTTCCGCAACATCGCCTTCTCGGTGGGTGCCGTCAGCGCGGTAGCGCTCACAGCGTTCCTCATCATCGGCTTCTATTCACTCTGCTGGGGCTTCCTTCCCTTCTCGATGGAAATTGACCAGGCGTTCATTGCCGCCGTCCTTACCATCATCGGTTATCAGATCAACGATACCGTGGTGGTATTCGACCGAATCCGCGAGATGATGAAGGTATATCCGAAGGAAGACCGCTTCATCACCTTCAACAAGTCGCTCAACACGACACTTACCCGTACGGTGATGACATCGCTCTCGACCCTCCTGGTGCTCCTCTGCATCTTCTTCCTCGGCGGTGACACCATCCGTTCGTTTACGTTCGCGATGATCTACGGTGTGGTTGTAGGTACCTTCTGCTCGCTTTTCTGCGCTGCTCCTATTGCCTACGCCATCCTGAAGAAGTCGCTGGCAAAGAAGGCAGCCAAGGAATCAGCAGCCGGCACAGTGCTCCAGGGCAACCGCCGCTTCAATTGATAAATGCGCTGCAGTGTGCCTCTCATCTGCACATATAAGCATTGACTAAATAGAATTCGGTCTTCCGGATAACCCGGGAGACCGAATTTATAAATTACGTATATGAAAGTTCTGTTTATCGCAAACTGCGTGCCTATGCGTGGGGGCAATATGTCGCTTCTCCAGCTGATGAAGGAGTTGTCGCAGCCTCCCTATAACGTTGAGCCGGTGCTTCTGACCACTTTCGACCTGGAGCGGTATTCCTCAAGTATCGTCAAGGAGGCTTCCGCATTGGGGATAAGGTGCATCACTGCACGTTTCTATCCCTTTAAATGGTATTACAGCAAAAGTCCGATGAGCTTCATAAAGTATTCCACGAATTTCTTGAACTATAGAAGAATCCTAAAGACGGTCAGGAAAGAGAAATTCGATGTCATCCACTCGAATTCATCGATAATAGATGTTGGCGGCTATCTTTCGGCTAAATTGAAGATAAAACACGTATGGCATCTGAGAGAGTTCGGAGACCTTGACTTCAATATGAAGCCATTGTTTGGGAAATGGCAGGAAAGGCGTCTTTACAGGAATGGTGACAGGTTTATAGCGGTATCGGAGAGTATAAAGAAAAGGTACCTTCCGTATATCTCACCGGAATCCAAGATTTCTGTGGTATACAACGGCCTTCCTATTGTGAAGCAAATGCCTGAGACAGATATCCGTCAGGACTCGGATGAGGTCCGTTTTTGCATAAGCGGAGCCGTCAATGAGGCAAAAAGGCAGGAGGATGCACTGAAGGCAATGGATATGCTTGTAAATCTGCGCAACATACGCAACCTTCATCTTACAATAATCGGCGACGGTTATTATCGCGAGCGTCTGGAGCGATTCGTGGAAGAAAAGAATCTGACAGAGTTTGTGACTTTCACCGGCTGGATCAGGAATGCCGATGAATATTATTCGTCGTCTGATGTCGGGCTGATGCTGTCGGCCAACGAAGGGTTCGGCAGAGTGACCATAGAATATATGAGGGCGGGGCTTGCCGTCATCGCCTCCAATTCCGGAGCCAATCCCGAGCTGGTGGAAGACGGAAAGACAGGTCTCCTTTATCCTACGGGCGATGTCGGAAAACTGTGCGACATGATGGAGCGTATGGTGACAAACCCCGGCCTCCGACAAGCTCTGGCGGCAGCCGGTCATGAGTTTTCCATGACGCATTTCCTGTCGGCAGACAATACGAAGTCTGTTTATAATCTATATCTTTCGTAAGGCAACTTGGTCATATTTTTGACTAAGAGCTATGTCATGTCAATTTTTTTATGTAACTTTGCATTTGCAATCTAACCTATTGAAGTTGATGAATATTATTTAGTATTCATTAATTTTAGAACGGACTAATAAAGGAACTTCTGCTTTCCTTGAGAAATAGCGGCTTATGCCGCCTGATTCTATTGCCCTGATATTTTGTTTCGGGAAGAGGGATTGTATGCCGTTAAAAATTTCCGGTTCATTGGTTTTTATGCCTGTTATCTCTGATAATCAGGCTATATGGTGGTGTGCCTTGTCGAAAGACTCGGCATGGCAGGCAATGAAGATGATTCCGTTTTTTTGATAATTCTTTAGCTATATGCGCTTTTTATTAATTCTATCAATAGCTGTGCTATGCTCACTGCCGTTGCGTGCGGAAGTGACGGATTCCATCGGGAATAACACCGTTGAGCGAAACGAGTGGGGTGGAAAACTTATAAAGTCTCCTTTTGGACTCGGACTTGACCTACAGACCAAATATGTGTGGAGAGGCATGGAGATGATGACGGAGGATTCTGCCCCTGTTCTTTTCCCCTCAATAAACTATTCATATAAGGGACTTTTCGTATATGCGATGGGCGGCTATGCCGTCAACGGCAAATATGCGGAAGTGGACTTCGGTGTCGGCTACACCCTGCCCAACGGTATCGGAATCGCGGTGAACGACTATTACTATCCTTCCATCGACAGCAAGGAAGACCACTATATGAAAGGTGGAAGAAACACCGGTCACTGGCTGGAAGCTGTCCTGTCGTATAACCCCTCCAATATACCGGTGTGGGCTACATTAAGCAATTTCTTCTATGGCGCCGACAAATACATTGACGACAAGGGAGCTGAGAAGCAGGCTTATTCAACCTATCTTGAAATAGGATCGTTCTATAATTTCTTAGACTACAACAGAATCTCCCTGGCGTTGGGCGCGGCGTTGAATAAATCCTGCTACACCGGATATGAGCATGATTTTTCGCTGTGCAACATCGAATTGAAATATACGTATAGTGTGAATTTCAAGAGCGGATGGCAACTTCCTTTGAGCGTGGCATACATATACAATCCTGTCTTCAACAAGTCGTTTGTGAATTTCACGGCGAACTTAGCGTTCTAACCGGATTTATCCCATACACAACTCCCTTATTCTGACTTCTTAAGATGCGCAATGCCATAATCCTTGCAGCCGGAACGTCTTCCCGGTTCGTGCCGCTTTCGGAAGAGTGTCCCAAAGGACTTCTCGAAGTGAAAGGAGAGATCCTTATCGAGCGTCAGATACGGATGCTCAAGGATGCGGGAGTGGATGATGTCACCCTTGTAGTCGGTTTTAAGGAGGATATGTTTTCCTATCTCAAGCCTAAGTATGGAGTAGACCTCGTATACAACGAAGATTATTCGCGCTACAACAACACGTCGTCGATAATGAGGGTGCTGGATCGTATGCAGGACACATATATCTGTTGCTCCGATATCTATTATTCACGCAATGTGTTTGAGGAGAGTCCGCGTCGCAGTTATTACAGCGCCTGTCATCATGAGGGGGATACCGGAGAGTATTGTATAGGATTCAATTCCGAGGGTGTGATTACAGATGTGACAGTTGGGGGGCGCGACTCCTGGTACATGATAGGCCATGCGTTCTTCAGCAGCGAGTTCAGTCGTAAGTTCAAGGATATTCTCCGAGCGGATTATGAGGATGAAGCCGCTCGCCGTTTATATTGGGAAGATGTCTATATCCGCCATATAGGCGAGCTGCCATCGATGGAGATAAAGAAATGGAGTGAGGGGGTGATAGAGGAATTTGACACGCTGGATGAATTGCGAAACTTCGATAAGTCGTATATCGACGACACACGCTCTTCCGTGATTAAGGAAATATCCCGGCAGCTTGGCTGCGGAGAGGCAGACCTGCACTCCTTCTCCAAAATATGTGAAGCCGGCATGGATCGGTTTACTTTCCTGATGAGGAATGATAAATATATTTATGACTTTAAGTCACGCCTGAGTTCAAGGCTTTGACCGCCGCAGTTGTTCATGCCGCAAAAAAAGAAATACCAAGAGCCTATTCTTCTTGATCAGTATGAAGTTTGACAGAGACAACCTTCTGAAGTATTTACAGACCATATTCCCTGAGAAGGACGTGAGGAATGCCGAAATCACGAGGATGGGCGGTATGAGCAATAAGAACTTCAGGATATGTCTGGATGGCGGCAGCTATGTATTGAGGGTGCCGGGCAACGGCTCCGAGGGAATGGTGATTCGCGCCAACGAGCAATTCAATTCGGCAGAGGCTTCCAAGCTTGGAGTGACTCCGCCCGTGAGATATTTCAATCCGGAGTCGGGGATAAAACTGACTGACTATATTGAAGACGCAGAGACGCTCAATGCCGCGACCATTCAGCGCCGAGACAATGTGAGCAAGATTGTGGAAATCTACAGGACGGTTCACAATTCCCATATCAGCCTGAAGAATGAATTCAACATTTTCCGCGAGATAGAAAAATATGATGAGCTGATTGCAGAAAGCGGGGCTGAGATGTATGAGGGACATGAGAAGATCAGACCCCGCATCATGCGGCTGGAAGACAGACTGAATCAGTTGGGTGGAGTGGATTTGAAGCCGTGTCACAATGATGCATTCTATGAGAATTTCATTAAGGCGACAGACGGAACGATATATCTGATAGACTGGGAATATTCAGGGATGAACGACCCGATGGCAGATCTTGCGGCGCTTTTCATCGAGGCGGACTTCACATTGAAAAACGAGGATTTTGTTCTCGACAGATACTTCAAGGGAAAAGTTCCGGAGACCGCGCGCGACAAGATTCTAATATATAAAGTTCTCTGGGATTTCCTGTGGGCGCAGTGGACAGTGGTCAAGGAGGCTAACAGTGATGATTTCGGCGAATACGGCATCGACAGATTCAATCGAGCCCGCAAAAATTTAAAACTCATATATAAAGGAGAGAATTGATTTATAATGAAGAGAATTGATTGGTCAACGATGCTGATACCGTTTCTCATCGTATTGGCATTGATGGCGACATTTATGATTTATCCCGACGATTCCCGTATGGCAGTGGATTCTTTACGTGGCTTTTTTGGAGATACCATTGGCATCTACTATCCGCTATTGGCCATCGGATGCGTCGTCGTTTCAATATATCTCGCCTGCTCTTCACGTTATGCGGGCGTAAGGCTCGGCAACGTCGAAAGGCCGCAGTATCCTGATTTCAAATGGGGGTGTATGATATTCACCTCCACGATGGCAGCCGACATAATGTTCTATTCGCTGATTGAGTGGGCTCTATATGGCGGAGAGCCGCATGTGGCGGACCTCGGTGGAATCCAGATGTGGGCTCCTACGTTTACATTGTTTCATTGGGGACCACTGGCGTGGGGATTTTATGTGATATTGGCAGTCTGCTTCGCCTTCATGCTTCACGTCCGCAAGCGTCAGCGTCAGCGGTTCTCGGAAGCCTGCCGTCCGCTTTTTGGCGATAAGGTAGACGGTTTCTGGGGGAAGGTTATCGACATCACTGCCATATTCGCAATAGTGTGCGCCACTGCCACCACGTTTTCTCTTGCAACACCGTTGCTAACAAGCGCCTTGGGAAGTGTGTTCGGTTTTGAGCCGACCGTCGCTGTGACTATTTTTGTTCTATTGTTTATATGCCTCGTCTATACGGTGACTGTTCTTTTCGGTCTTACCGGCATCAGCAAACTTGCAAGTCTCTGCTCCTATCTCTTCTTCATCCTCCTTCTTTATTTCTTGTTTTTGGGAGGGGAGACAGGATATATCATAGAGACAGGATTCCAGTCGCTGGGCAATCTCGTGCAGAATTTCATCGGACTGTCGACATATATGGATCCATTGCGGGAAACAGGTTTCGCCCAGAACTGGACAGTCTATTACTGGGCATACTGGCTTGTGTGGAGTGTAGCCACACCTTTCTTCATCGCATTGATATCAAAAGGGCGCACAATCCGCAATGTGGTGTTCGGAGCTTTCGGCTGGGGGCTTGCCGGAACCTATATGTCTTTTATAATATTAGGCAACTATGGTCTGGCGCAGCAGATGAAGCATGGGCTCGACTCGATAGGTTTCATATCGGGAGGTGGCGAAATGTATGAGGCTATACTTATGATATTCGATACCCTGCCGTTGCCATGGCTCGCTTTGCTATTGCTTGTCATAACGATGATTGCCTTTTACAGCACCACACTTGACGGCATCACATACGTCACGTCATCCTACAGCTACAGGCGTATTTCCGCCGACGAAGAGCCGTCGCGGCCGGTGCGGGCGTTCTGGAGCCTTATGCTCATCCTCCTGCCCCTCGCCCTTCTCTTTGCCGGCAATTCACTCTACAGCCTTCAGGGAGTCACCATCATAGCGGCGTTCCCGGTCGGAGTGCTCCTTATCCTGATAGTGGTTAGCTTTTTCAAAGACTTCGGCGTGTGGGATAGAAAAAAACTTAAAGATGATAGACGCGAAGCAGCAGAATGACCTCAGGGATAGATACAATCCCGACGGCTCCCCACTGAGGAAGGCTCAGCTCAGGATGCTGGAGCTTCTCGTGTTTCTTGACGATATCTGCAAAAAACACAGCCTGAGATACTGGCTTGACGGGGGAACGTTGCTCGGTGCGATGAGACACGGCGGTTTCATTCCATGGGACGATGACACAGACGTGTGCATGCCGAGGAAAGACGCCTTGCGCCTGCAGGAGATTCTCGGCAGCGAGATACATGACGGCAAAGTAGTCCTTCAGACCACCGTTTCCGACCCTCATTATGCCAACTCTTCATGGATGACGCTTAGAGACCTCAATTCCAGATATGTCCAGGATTACTATGCCCACAATATACTTCGATACAAGGGTCTTCAGGTAGATATCTTCATGATGGACAGTAATGTGCATCCTCTCGCCAAAAAAATTTCACATCTTCTCCACGACTTCCTTGTCTACGCCCCGTTGGAAAACAGACACCGACTCAAGTTCCTGAGGCGTTTGGTCGGCTTTAACCACCGTGTTCTCGACCATGTGGCATACCCGATGCTGCGTGGCTTAAAAAGGCGCGACAGGTCATTGACCTACGGCATAGGCACACCCTTCGACAACAGATATTCGGAATCAGACATCTTTCCGCTCAAGAAGATAAAATTCGAAGGCATGGAATTCAGCTGCCCCAATAATCCGGAGCAGTATCTCCGGAATCTATACGGCGACTGGGAGAAAATCCCGGAGCCTGACCGGATTGTGATCCACACAGACACGATAGAGTTTATATAATAGAGTTTATATAAATGAATCCTGCCAACAGTCGACTTTTGAAAAATACAGGATTACTGTATGGTCGGCTAATATTCCTTACATTCGTCAATTTATATGCCGTAAGAGTCACTCTTGAGGCGCTCGGCGATATTGACTATGGTGTCTACAACGTCATTGCAAGTGTGGTGGCATCGCTTTCAATCCTTACCGCAGCGATGTCTTCTGCGTCTCAGCGCTTCCTTTCATTTCATATAGGGAGAGGAGACTTAGAAAAATACAGCCATACATTTACACTGCTGTTGGTGGTGTTCGGCATCTTCTCGCTGTTGATGATTCTGGCAGGCGAGATTTTAGGCTATTTTTTCATAAACGACTGGCTCAATATTCCGTCAGACAGGCTTTATGCAGCATACTGGGTTTATCAGGCATCGCTATTGGCTTTCGCGTTGGGAATAGTGAATATCCCCTATACGGCATCTATCATCGCTAATGAAAGGATGGATGCTTTCGCGATATTCAGTGTCGTGGAGGGCGTCTTGAAATTATTTATCGCTTTCCTGCTGGTGACATATATGGGCGACAGATTGATACTGTACGGATTGCTGACGGCTCTTATCAGTCTTGCCATATTAGTGTTGTCGATACGATATTGCCATTCGCATTTCCGTTACTGCCGGTATATATGGAAATGGGACGGGAGAATCTTTTCAGAGTTGTCGAAATACACCGGTTGGAACCTCTTCGGCTCGGTGTCGGGAATGCTTGCGGTACAGGGACAGAACATTCTGCTCAACATTTATTTTGGACCGGTGGTCAATGCCGCCAAAGCCATTGCCGACAGGATACAGAATGTCATAATGGGCTTCTCGATCAATCTTTATACGGCGGCAAGTCCCCAGATAATTAAGTCCTATGCCTCGGAAGACTACACCCGAGCCATGAGCCTTGTGGTCAAGACATCCAAAATGTCGTTTATGCTCATATTCGTGCTTGCGTTCCCGATATTGTGCAATATGCAGGGTTTGCTTGATCTATGGCTTGCGGAGAAGGCTCGGATTGAATACATGTGCGCCTTTTCCGGACTTATCCTGCTCTATTGCATGCTTGCGTCGCTTGAGCCCCCTTTGAGCAGAATCATTCAGGCAACCGGCAGAATACGGAATTACCAGGTGCTTGTCGGAATTGTGACACTGTCTTACATCCCCATAGCGGCTGTCGCTCTGTATTTCGGCGCGGACCCGACTATGACGCTAAAGATACTGATAGCGGTTATGGCAGTGGCACATGTGGTCAGACTCGTCGTGGTACACCGTCAGGTAGGTCTCGATTACGGGGTCTATATGAGGGAGGTGGCGCTTCCTATAGTGAAGGTTGCTTTTATTGCCATTCCTCTGTATCTGGTGTTTGTGTCGTATCCCGACAATGGAACCATCTGGCTGCTTATTGCCAATACGGCATTGACGGGGTTTGCGGGAATCTTTGTCGTGGCTTTTATAGGACTGGACAGGAATGAAAGAAATTCAGTCATTGAATTAATAAAGAGCAGAATCAACAGAAACCGGGCTTAGACTCCATTTTAAGTATCGCGCTCTAAGTATTGTAACATGTGGACATTTTTTAAGATAATCAATTTTGTCTGGCTCCTTTCGTCGACCTATGCATGGTTCACTACCAGTGTGCCATTGATGATGGTGTTGCTGCTTGTGAATGCCGGCATGATTTTCAGCTTGAGCTATCTTCCGGTTGAGATTAAGTTCGACAAACTTATCGGAAGGGTGCTCTTGGCTATTCTCGGTCTGGTCGTGTGGGCTATATGGTGTGACGGCTATGTGATGGGAATATATACGCTGATGTCGTATCTTCCGGTAGTCGTTCTTATTATGCTGCCGTTGCATCTGAAGAAGGATCTGTTGCAATTCGTCACCAAATGGATCTCCATATTGTTGGGACTCGGACTCATCGTGTATGCAGTCACTCTGTTTGCGACGCCGCCTTCGTTTGGCAGATTCGTATATTCAGAGTATGAGCCGTATGATAATTATCTCTTCTATATCAAGACGACTTTTGACCACGGTACTTTTGTGAGATTCAACGGAGTGTTTCTGGAGCCGGGACATCAGGCGTTGCTGTGTACCTTCCTGATCATTGCCAACAAGTTCAATTTCAGAAAGAATCCTTATCTTTACATCCTTCTCGTCAGCGTGCTGTTCTCGTTCTCCCTCGCAGGCTATCTGCTTCTATTCATGGGATGGGCTCTTTACTGGATTAAAAACATCCAGAGGGCATTGCTGATAGGTGCGGTCTTGACAGGATTGGTGGTCTTCGCCGTTAACTGGGACCTTGGAGACAATGCCGTCAATGAACTGATTATTTCACGTCTTGAATATGACAAGGACAAGGGAATCAAGGGCAACAACCGCTTCTTCCACAATACAGACTACGTATATCAGAAAGCGCAGAAATCCGGAAGAACCATGACGGGTATCAAGGATTCAGTCAATATGGAGCTGGTCGGGGGCGCAGGATTCAAGATTTATGTCATAAAATATGGATGGGTTGGCGTTGCGTTTGCATTGTTGTTTTATCTCAGTGTCATTCCTCCTCAATGCAATGTGAGATACACCTCCATTTTTCTGATAGTGCTTGCCTTGTGTTTCATTCAGCGTTCATATCCCGGCTGGTATTCGTGGCTATTGCCATACGTCTTGGGTATATATATAAACAGGAATCCGGAGAAATTAAGACTTCTTGCAGATGACAGATAGTCCGGGTTATTCCCATAAAGCTTGAAAACACCTTCAAAAACAGAAAGTTTCGTCTAATGTTGGATGTAAGCATAGTAATAGTCAGTTATAACACGAAAGACTTGCTAAAGGAATGCCTGAAGAGCATTTTCAGGGAGACTTCGGGTGTCAGATACGAGGTGGTTGTGGTCGACAATTGTTCGAGCGACGGGTCTGTCGCAATGGTAAGGGATGAGTTTCCTGATGTCATTGTGGTTGAGGCGGGTGGCAATCTCGGTTTCGGACGCGCCAACAATCTTGGCATGAAGTCCGCATCCGGAAAGTATCTATTCCTTTTGAATTCGGACACAATTGTCCAAAATAATGCGGTTGGCGCGTTTTATGAAAAGGCGGAATGTCTGAGGGTGAACGGACATAAGGTGGGGGTCCTTGGCTCGATACTTCTTGGGAAGGATTCAAAGCCATGTCACAGTTATGGCCGATTTATCACTCCGAGAAGGGAACTGCGCGAGGTATTGGCAAAATATATAAGGTCTCTGAAAGATCCGGAAAATACCAGACCGCCGTTTGTGTCAGATATGAAAAGCGTGGATTATGTCACCGGAGCGGATATGTTTGTTTCAAGGGAGGCTTATCTTGACACGGATGGATTCGATCCGGACTTTTTCATGTATTGCGAGGAAGTGGATTGGCAGAAAAGGATGCATGCAGCAGGCTACGGACGTTATGTGGTGGAAGGTCCGCGAATAATGCATCTGGAGGGAGGAAGCGATTCGGGAGAAAAAAAATTATGGAGCCCGCAGCGTCTTGCGAATTTGTATAAGTCAAGACAAATTTATAGAAAAAAGCATTATAATAAACTGATATTGCCATTTTTTTCAGCATTAAGGCTTCTTCTTGACCTACCGTCGATATTGCTGATTTCCTGTATGAGCCGAAGAAAAGAATATCTGCGGTTAATAAAATTGAAATAATTACGTTAATAATAAGAGCAGCTTTCGAATTCGAATTGTTGACATATGGTATATTTAGTTGACTTCATAGGTGTGCATTGCGGCATGCATTATTATCTTGATGCCTTCAAGCGGATTCTCGAATCTGTGGAAGGCGTTGAGGTCGGAATTGTTTCCAATTATTCCGACAATGATGAAAAGCCCGTGCTGCTCAACCAATATAAAGGCAGAAAATTCAATAAAATGATAGCGGCGGCACGCAACCTGCGTCGGCTCAGCCGCTTCATAAACCGACATAAATCAGATAGGTTTATATATCTTACATACGGCAATGTGCTGGACCCTTATTTTCTCAAGGTGATCTCAAAGGCTCCCCACCATTGTGTGGATATCCATGAGGCCCTTGCACAGAACGAGGATTCCAATTCCCAGTTGCGCCGTAAGCTTGCCGCGGTATATTCCGAAAGGATTAAAAACGTCATATCACACTCAACGCGTACCGACGACTATCTGATGCAGTTCGGATTCGAGGGCAATAGGTTCGAGGTGCCGCATTTCAAGTATGTCTTCCCCAGGGAATATGACATCAACGCAGTCTCACAGGAGATGCGCGACTCTATAGCCAAAGACAAGGTGAACATCCTTTTCTTCGGCAATATAACTCGGGAAAAAGGAATCGATGTGCTCCTCGATGCCGTCAACAACATATCCGACGAGGATGCAGCCAAGATCAACGTGATTGTTGCGGGAAAGGATATCGACGGTGTCTACCGCCGCGTCAAGTTGAAACCAAACAGAAAGGTATCGCTGTTCACCCGTCACATCACCGACGATGAGCTGCGGTTCCTTTATGATAATGTGGATTACCTCGCGCTGCCATATCGCAAGACATCGCAGAGCGGTATCCTTGAAATGGCTTTTTATTTTAAGAAACCGATTATAGCTTCGGACATCCCATACTTTAGAAAAATGCTCACAGAGTTTCCGTCGTTCGGCTTGCTGGACGGCAACAGCTCGAAAGATTACTCAGCCGCTATTCATGAGATTCTCAAGCGCAATCCTTCCGACTTCTTCAAGGAAGAGGATTATGCGCGCTATGAAAACAGGAGAGAGGTGGATGAGTTTAAAGAGCATTTCCGAGAATGGCTGCTGTTCGACAAAGACCAGAAATGATAAATGTTGCCATTGTGGGCACTCAGGGTGTGCCTGCTACATACGGCGGATTTGAAAGCCTTGTCGAAAACCTTCTGGGCGACAATTGTCCGGAAGACGTGCACTATACCGTTTTTTGTTCCGGCAAGGACATGCCGGACCATATCACTGAATACAAGGGCGCAACCCTCAGATATCTTCCGCTGAAGGCAAACGGAATCCAGTCGGTGCCTTACGACATGTTGTCGATGTGCAAGTGTCTCAGGGGATTTGACGTAATTCTTGTGCTTGGAGTATCCGGAGGTCTTTTCCTTCCGGTCTTCAATCTTCTGAATTCAAAAAAACTCATCATCAACATCGATGGTCAGGAATACAAAAGGGCGAAGTGGGGACGCTTTGCCAAATGGATTCTTCGGATGTCGGAGGCGCTTGCCGTAAGGTATGCCGATGTGGTGATTTCGGACAACAAGGGAATCCAGGATTATGTAACCCGGACCTATGGCAAGCCATCCGCTCTCATAAGTTATGGCGGCGACCATGTAAGGCGGCAGTTGACTCCCGAGTTTGTGGCAGACGCCCTGAAGCGATATGGACTGAAGCCCGGTGCCTACGCGATTACCGTATGCCGTATCGAGCCGGAAAACAACAGCCCCATGGTGCTTGACGCGTTCTCCCGGTCTGACAGGACTCTCGTCTACATCGGAAACTGGAACAATAGTGAATATGGCATTAGGCTGAAAGAGAAATACTCCCGATTCCCAAACATCTTGATGCTTGATGCCGTGTATGATTTGGATGTGCTGTATGCATTGCGCTCCAACGCATCGGTATATGTACACGGCCACAGCGCCGGAGGCACCAATCCGTCGCTTGTTGAGGCGATGTTTTTCGGAATGCCAATTCTTGCCTTTGATGTGGTATACAACCGCGAGACAACAGAAAACAAGGCGTATTACTTCAAGGATGCCGACAGCCTGCTCTCCCTACTCGGTGCAGACTCGCTCGACGGCTCCGCGATGCAGGAAATAGCCGGCCGCAGATATATGTGGAAGGAGATATCCCGTCAATACGCCGACCTATATCGTAAATAACCTGTCTGTCGTCCGTTTCGCCAGAGTGCGGACGTGCGGCGGCTGAAACTATAAACCTTTTGACCATGAAGGGAATTGTACTCGCCGGCGGCTCCGGCACACGACTTTATCCTATTACCAAGGGTGTCAGCAAGCAGCTGCTCCCCATTTTCGACAAGCCGATGGTATACTATCCGATTTCCACGCTCATGCTTGCAGGAATCAGGGATATACTCATCATTTCGACTCCTCAGGATCTTCCCGGCTTCCGCCGCCTGCTTGGCGATGGCTCCGATTTTGGAGTTAACTTCTCGTATGCCGAGCAGCCGTCGCCCGACGGTCTTGCCCAGGCGTTCATCATCGGCGAGGAGTTCATCGGCGATGACTCCGTATGCCTTGTGCTTGGCGACAATATTTTCCATGGAGCCAATTTCTCAGCTGTCCTCAAGGAGGCTGTCGCTAATGCCGAAAATGATGGCAACGCTACCGTATTCGGGTATTGGGTCAATGATCCGGAGAGATACGGTGTCGCTGAGTTTGACCAGGAGGGCAACTGCCTTTCCATTGAAGAAAAACCTGCCGAGCCCAAGTCAAACTACGCAGTCGTGGGACTTTATTTCTATCCCAACAAGGTAGTGGACGTGGCTCATCACATCAAGCCATCGGCAAGAGGCGAGCTTGAGATTACTACTGTAAATCAGGAATTCCTAAAAGACGGAGAACTTAAGGTGCGCACTCTGCCGCGCGGTTTCGCATGGCTTGACACCGGAACACATGATTCCCTCGCAGAGGCATCCATATACGTAGAGGTGCTTGAAAAGCGTCAGGGCCTGAAGATTGCCTGTCTCGAAGGCATAGCCTACAGACAGGGCTGGATTTCTAAAGAGAAAATGATTCAGGTAGCCACTCCGATGCTCAAAAACCAATATGGTCAGTATCTCCTTAAGGTGATATCAGAGCTTGACAGAAATTCCGATTCAAATCTCGACTGACTTCTACTTATTTCCGACTTGAAGAAATGAATGTAATCAAGACCTTTATTGAAGGACCCATGATCATCGAGCCCCGTATTTTTGAGGACGCTCGAGGATATTTCTTTGAATCTTATTCTAAAAGGGTGTTTGATGAGAAGATGGCTCCTGTGGATTTCGTGCAGGATAATGAGTCTTCTTCCTCCTTCGGCGTCATCAGGGGACTGCATTTCCAGCGTCCTCCCTTCTGTCAGGCGAAACTGGTGAGATGTGTGAAGGGAGCGGTGCTTGATGTAGCCGTGGATATACGCAAGGGTTCTCCTACCTTTGGCAAACATGTGGCAGTGGAGCTGACCGAAGAAAACAAGCGTCAGTTTTTCATTCCCCACGGCTTCGCTCATGGTTTTTCGGTGCTCAGCGAGACTGCGGTGTTCCAGTATAAGTGTGACAACTATTATCATCCGGAGGCTGACGGCGGAATATCGATAGCCGACCCTTCACTGGAGATAGATTGGCGCATCGATCCCGCCAAAGCGATTCTATCCGAAAAGGACATGAGGCACTGCATGCTAAAGGATTTCGATTCTCCATTTGATTATTAACGACTTGATAGATATGAATATTCTTGTGACAGGCTCCAACGGCCAGCTCGGCAACTGCATTCGCCGCGTGGTGGAGAATGAAAGTTGCCGTCCATTTGCCGTAGAAGACAAATATATCTTCACAGTTGTCTCGGATCTTGATATTACCGATGCCGCCGCTGTGGCGGAGATGGTGCGTGAGCGGGACATAGATGTAATTGTCAATTGCGCTGCATACACCAATGTGGATAAGGCGGAGACGGACGCTGGATTCGCGGAGACCCTCAATGCCACCGCGGTGAGGAATCTCGCCGACGCATTGAAGGAGAGGGGCGGGACTCTCATACATATATCCACCGACTATGTGTTTGGGGGCGCGCTCGGCAACACTCCGTACACAGAAGAAGAGCCTCCGAGCCCTACCGGAGTTTACGGAGTAACAAAACTGCATGGCGAACAGCAGGTGCTCGAGTCTGGGGTTAGCTTCATAATCCTGCGCACCGCATGGCTTTATTCCGAATTCGGCAAGAATTTCGTGAAGACAATGCTTGGACTTACATCAACACGCCCATGCCTTAACGTGGTGTTTGACCAGGTGGGTACTCCGACCTATGCCGGAGATCTTGCGCTCGCCATCGTAGGCATAGTTTCCAAAAGATTGCTCAAGGGTTATGAAGGCATATATCACTATTCCAACGAGGGCGTCTGCTCATGGTATGACTTTACCAAAATGATTGCGTCGCTCTCCGGCAGCGATGGCTGCGACATTCGACCCTGTCACAGCAGCGAGTTCCCGTCGCCGGTTGTCAGGCCTTCCTATTCGGTTCTTGACAAAACTAAATTCAAAAATACTTTCGGATTTACGATTCCGTTCTGGCTCGACTCCCTGAAGGTGTGTATCTCTAACCTCAAGTAGAGGCAACCTCATAGCGGAGTGATAGACATAAAACAACTTCCAAAAGCAAAACAGACAACATCACATCTAATACAATGACATCTCATGAATGATACTCTCCATCCGCCGGTGAATTCAGGCTTTAAGATAGCAGTGATTGGCCTCGGCTATGTAGGTCTGCCTCTGGCGCGGATGTTCTCGACCAAATATCCCACCATCGGCTATGACATAAGTCCCCGGCGTATCGAGGAACTCAACGCAGGTTTTGACTGTTGTCATGAAGTCTCGTCAGAAGTGCTCAAGAGCGCACTTGTCAGCGGCGCGCTGAAGTGCACCTGCAATCCTGAAGACATCCGCGACTGCAACTTTTATGTAGTGGCGGTTCCGACTCCAATCGACAGCAGTTTCCATCCCGATATGTCCAAACTTTATGCCGCTTCGGAGATTGTGGGAAAAGTATTGTCGCCAGGCGACATAGTGGTGTTCGAGTCTTCGGTCTATCCGGGTGCCACAGAAGAAGAGTGTGTGCCCATCATCGAAAAGACAAGCGGACTGGAATATTGCCGGCAATTCTATGCCGGATACTCACCGGAACGGATTAATCCTGCCGACAAGGTGCATACAGTGGAAAAAATAGTTAAGGTTACTTCCGGATGCAATCCGGAAGTGGCTGAGATAGTTGACCGTATCTACCGTTCGGTTCTGGAAAACGGCACATTCAAGGCATCATCCATCAAGGTGGCGGAGGCGTCGAAGGTTATTGAAAACGCTCAGAGAGATGTCAATATCGCATTCTTCAATCAGGTGGCGAAAATTTTCAACGCGCTCGGAATCAATACCGGCGATGTGATAGACGCCGCCTCTTCAAAGTGGAACTTCATCAATCTTCGCCCCGGACTTGTGGGAGGCCACTGCATATCCGTAGACCCATATTACCTTATTGATAAGGCTGTAAAGGCAGGTGTCGATCCAAGACTGATAGTGTCGGCGAGGGAAATCAATGAAGGTATGGCAGATTACGTGTTTGATAGGACTGTAAGCATAATGAATCAGAAGGGAACACCTCTGAAAGATGCTGATGTACTGATTCTTGGCATCACTTTCAAGGAGAACTGTCCTGATGTAAGAAACACCAAGGTCGCCGACATCTATCGTGATTTCAGAAAGCATACATCTTCGATAAAGGTAATTGACGCGTGGGCAAATCCCGATGACGTGATGTATGCATACGACATACCCGTAGACAATACTCCGCTTCCGGAGCTTCAAGGTAAGTATGATGTCGTGGTTCTCACAGTAGCTCATCATGAATTCCTTAACTATAATCTGCGCGCACTCCTCAAGAATCCCGACAAGGGAGTGGTATATGACGTGAAGGGAGTCCTTCCCGAAGGCGTGGCAGACGCTTGCCTGTAAATCTTTTGGTTTTATTGAAAATATAATTGTTATGAGAAATATACTTATCACCGGCGGAGCCGGATTCATCGGCTCCCATGTTGTCCGCCTCTTTGTCAACAAATATCCGGACTACCATATCGTGAATCTCGACAAACTGACGTATGCCGGAAACCTCGCCAACCTGAAGGATATAGAAGACAAGCCTAACTATACCTTCATGAAGGCAGACATCGCCGACCTTGACGAGATGCGTCGCATCATACGTGAATACAATATCGACGGCATAATACATCTCGCCGCCGAGAGCCATGTGGACCGGAGCATAAAGGATCCCTTCACTTTCGCGCGCACCAACGTGATGGGCACGCTCGCCCTGCTTCAGGCAGCCAAGGAATACTGGGAGTCGCTGCCGGAGAAATACGACGGCAAACGCTTCTACCATATATCGACCGACGAGGTGTATGGCGCGCTTGAGCTGACTCATCCGGAGGGCGTGGCGGCACCGTTCACCACAAAGGCGTCAAGCGAGGGCGACATGGCATACGGAACAGAGTTCTTTGTAGAGAGCACCAAATACAATCCCCATTCCCCCTATTCTGCCTCGAAGGCGAGCAGCGACCATTTCGTGCGCGCATATCACGACACATACGGCATGCCGACCATAGTGACGAACTGCTCCAACAACTACGGACCATATCAGTTCCCGGAGAAGCTTATACCGCTATTCATCAACAATATCCGTCACGGCAAGCCGCTTCCGGTATACGGCAAGGGGGAGAATGTTCGTGACTGGCTCTTCGTGGAGGACCACGCCCGCGCCATCGACCTGATATTCCATAAGGGCAATGTTGCGGACACCTACAATATTGGAGGCTTCAACGAATGGAAGAACATCGACCTCATAAAGGTCATCATCAAGACTGTAGACCGTCTGTTGGGCAATCCGGAAGGCAGTTCGGAAAAACTCATCACTTTCGTCACCGACCGTCTCGGCCACGACATGCGCTATGCCATCGACAGCCGCAAACTCCAGTCGGAACTTGGCTGGGAACCCTCGCTGCAGTTTGAGGAAGGCATTGAGAAGACCGTCCGCTGGTATCTCGACAATCAGGAATGGATGGACAACATCACTTCCGGCGACTACGAGCGTTACTACGAGGATATGTATAAAAACAGATAATAGGATAAAAATCTACTATAAGGAAACGGCAACGGCGCCAAGGGACTCGTCCCTTGGCGCCGTTGCTGTCTTATGTTTAACCTATGCAGGAAGTAAGATATATAAACTGCTCTACTGATAGTCGTTCCGGACGCTCTTTAAGGATAGGATCCTCAAGCAAGGGACAGCCCGGGGGAATCATTCCCGAAAGAGAGTTGCGGAGAGTCTTGCGGCGCTGCCCGAATGCAGTCTTTACTACAGTCTTGAACTTCTTCTCGTCCACTCCGAGCTCGGTGCGGCTGTTGCGTGTGAGCCTCAGAACTCCGCTTCTTACCTTGGGTGGAGGCGAGAACACTCCCGGCTCCACTGTGAAGAGGTACTCACAGTCATACCAAGCCTGGAGAAGAACCGACAGAATGCCGTAGACTTTCGATCCCGGTCCGCAGCAGATGCGCTCTGCGACCTCTTTCTGCAGCATGCCTGCTATTACGGGTATCTTGTCTTTGTATTCAAGTGCCTTGAAGAATATCTGGGATGATATGTTATATGGATAATTGCCTATGAGGGCAAGCTCTCCTTTTTCTATCTCATTCAGGTCAAGACGCAGGAAATCACCTTCGATTACCTTGATGCCGGGTTTGTAACGGTGTAGATAATCCACGCTTTCACTGTCTATCTCGATTGCGGTGACATCTCTGCTTGCCTCGACAAGGAAATCGGTGAGTACGCCCATTCCCGGGCCGATTTCCACTACCGGAAGTCGCCCCCATATCGCAGCTTTTGCCTCTCCGCATACTCCGGAAAGTTCAGCTTCCGAAATTGTGTCGGCTATCCTCCGTGCAGTAGGCAGGTCGGTCAGGAAATGCTGCCCCAATGCCTTTTTTGCTTTTACTTCTCTCATTCAAATTGCTATAAAAAGGGTGTGTCATTATAACAACCGACACACCCTCTTCGTTTTATCTAAACATCTTATTTCAGTCCGGTCTTTTTTGCGATAGAAGCCGGCACGGCATCCTTGTTGACCATGACGTTGAGTGTCTTTTCAAGGAAATAAGGCTCGGATACGTATAGGTATCCGTCGTAAAGCTGGTTGGTGTCCCAAGAGTTCTTGACCTTATAGTAGCGGTTGCCTTCCTGGTCGGTGGCATAGCCCACAATCGTCATGCCGTGGTCGTCGGTGGTCTCACGGTTTTCAAACGAGCGCTGACGGTCTTCCTGAGATATGTTTCTTTCTTTGACCGGACCCTTTATGTCATATTGCATCGCGTCGCGGTCTGAGTCGGACAGCTGTGTCCAGCGTGCCACCTCGGCATTGTCCATGTCTTCCTTCGCTTTTTTCTCAGGAAGCACCGCATATCCCTTGCGCCATTTGAAACCCTTCTCGCTAACGTCAGCCGCCCAGCCTACGGTGAAACCGTTGTCGAGAGCGTTGTCCACAATCTGTTTCATCTCCTCCATCGGCACATTGATGCATTCCGACCAGAGCCAGTTGTCTGCAATCTCAAGGGCAAACGGCTTGTAGAAAGGATGGTGGGTATAACTCGTGAACGATACATATTCCTGCGGCACAATCTTCATTTCCTTGGCGAATGACTGCGGAGTGTAGGTCTTGCCATTGTATGTGAATGTCTCCACGGCAGGTCCGAGGTATGCGTCCAGTATGCCGATAAAGCCCGGCAGCCATGCAGTGCTCAGTTTTTTATTTGGATTGCTGTCTACAGCCTTGAGGTAAGCCTCGAGGGCGGCAGCCATTTCGTAGTGGGAGTGTTTGTCTTCCCCGTAGTTGAGTCCTCTGTATGCTTCCTCAGGCATGGCACCGTAATTGTCCATGGCGTAGACAACGTCGGCGAATGAGCCTCCCTGTGCAAAATTGATCTTGCCGCCGGTAAGGATATATTTCTTTGCCTTGTCGATGTAGCAGTTGCGCACAGTCCACATTTCGGACAGATCGAGTTCCGGTCCACCCTTGCGCATGATGTCGTCTTCCACAAGAGATGTGCCGGAGAAAGCCCAGCATGTGCCTGACTTGTTCTGGTCCTTGACTGAAGTGGTCTTGTTGACCTTGACATCCGTAAATTTGAAGCCGGTGGAGTCAGGTATCTCGATCTTGGGGTCTGCCTGACCGGCTTGATATTTGTCCAAATGGGTGGCGCCCGCAGAGAGTGTCATCGAGGCAAGCGCCGCTGTCAGTAATAATTTCATGTTCGTCTGTATCATTATATATTGAAGTTGATTACGCTTCCCGATTAGTCCTGCTCATGTCGCGCAGCGAGGGCGCGACGAGGCGGCATACTGCGAATGTTGCTATGCAGCAAGCCATCACAAACCAGAAATAGATTTCAAAAGGGTTGTCGCTGAATCCGGTGATTCCTTCGTCTGCTATCCTTTCAAAAATCCAGCCGGCACCCATACCCGGGAGCATGATGCCCGCCATAGAGAAGGCTATGCAGAAGGCATAATGTGATGTCTCCGACTCTCCCTGTGCGAAATAAATCATATACATCATCAGAGCCGTGAGTCCGAATCCGTATCCGAACTGCTCGAACCCGATTGCCGTGCAGAGAAGCGTGAAGTCTATGTCGGGGGAGATGGCAAGCAGGCAGTAGACCACGCATGGTAGCGCCAGAGACGCTGCCATTGGCCACAGCCAGCGGCGAAGGCCGCCGTGTCCTATGGCGATGCCTCCCAAGACTCCTCCTGCGAGAAGAGCGACCACTCCAACTGTGCCGTTGGCAAATCCGATTTCTGTGAGGGTCAGCCCCAGACCGCCGTCTGCTTGTGGCGTCTTCATGAATATCGCCACCATTTTCGTGCACATTGCCTCCGGAAGCCGGTAGAGAAGCATGAAGGCAAGAGCAGCGGTTATGTGGGGCTTGCTGAAGAATGTCACGAAAGTCATGCCGAAATTGCGGACAATGTCGGAGGGCGTTCTGCCGGGTGCGGCATGGTCTCTGTCAAGGCGCGGCAATGCCCATGTATGGTAGAGCCATATAGCGAAGAATATGGCGGTAAGGCAATAGAACACTGCCGCCCATGCCCCTGAGGGGCGCATGCCATTCGACTCAAGCCATCCAGCAAGAAGGGTAAGACCTCCCTGTCCGAGTACTGTCGCCACTTTATAGAAAGTGGAGCGTATGCCTACAAAATCCGCCTGCTCCTTTTCGGAGAGTGCGAGCATGTAGAAGCCGTCGGCGGCTATGTCGTGGGTAGCGGAGAAAAACGCCATGCAGGCAAACACACTCAGCGTAGAGGCAAAGAAGAATCCGGTGGGCAGGAGAAGGGCAACCGCAAGCATGGTCACTGTCATGAACAGCTGCATAGCGAGAGTCCATCTTCTCTTGGTGGAGAAAATGTCGATAAACGGGCTCCATAGCGGGCGTATCATCCACGGAAGTGACAGCAGTCCGGTCCATGCCGTTATCTCTGCCGCTGAAACTCCCATCTCGCAGTAGAAAAGTACCGGAAGCGTATTGACCGCACAATAGGGGATTCCCTCGGCTATATATAGCGAGGGAATCCATTTCCATGGCGATGCGGTTGTCTTACCCATGTGTCAGTGTGGTCGCCTTAGGCGAGCGGACAGCGAGGCTTGAGTTGCTTGAAGAAATCGTTGCCCTTGTTGTCGACCAGAATAAAGGCGGGGAAGTTCTCGACTTCGATTTTCCATATCGCCTCCATTCCGAGTTCCGGATATTCCAGAAGTTCTACGCTCTTGATGGAGTTTTTGGCAAGGACTGCGGCGGGACCGCCGATAGAGCCGAGGTAGAAGCCGCCGTGTTTCTTGCACGAGTCGGTCACCTGCTGCGAGCGGTTGCCTTTGGCAATCATGATCATCGAGCCTCCGGCAGACTGGAACTGGTCGACATACGGGTCCATGCGGCCTGCAGTGGTGGGTCCGAAGGAGCCGGACGCATAGCCTTCCGGTTTCTTTGCCGGGCCGGCATAGTAGATGGGATGCTCTTTCAGATAGTCGGGCATCGGCTCGCCTGCGTCGAGGCGTTCCTTGATCTTGGCATGGGCTATGTCGCGTCCTACAATGATGGTTCCTTTAAGGGAAAGACGGGTGGATACGGGATATTTGTCGAGCTCTGCGAGCACTTCCGCCATCGGACGGTTGAGGTCGATTTCAACCACCTCGCCTTCGCCGGCCTGGCGCAGTTCTGCCGGAATCAGTTCTCCGGGGTTCTCGTCGAGTTTCTCTATCCAGAGACCATCTTTGTTTATCTTCGCCTTGACGTTGCGGTCTGCAGAGCAGCTCACGCCCATGCCTACGGGGCAGGATGCGCCGTGGCGGGGCAGGCGGATTACCCTTATGTCGTGTGCGAAATACTTGCCGCCAAACTGAGCTCCGAGTCCTATGCAGTGCGCAGCTTCGAGAAGTTCCTTTTCGAGTTCGATGTCGCGGAACGCTCTTCCATATTCATTGCCTGTGGTGGGAAGATTGTCGAAATATTTCACTGACGCCTTCTTCACGACCTCAAGGTTCTTTTCAGCGCTGGTGCCTCCGATGACAAACGCGATATGGTAGGGAGGGCAAGCGGCAGTGCCGAGAGTCTTCATCTTCTCAATCAGAAACGGCACGAGTGTCTTCTTGTTGAGGATAGCCTTTGTTTCCTGATAGAGGTATGTCTTGTTTGCCGAACCACCACCTTTTGCCACAAACAGGAACTTGTATTCGTTTCCTTCGGTTGCGTGAATGTCGATCTGTGCAGGAAGGTTGCAGCCGGTGTTGACCTCGTCATACATCGTGAGGGGGGCGTTCTGTGAATAACGGAGATTGTTCTCAGTGTAGGTCTTGTAGACGCCGAGAGAAATGCGTTCCTCATCATCGCAGCCTGTCCATACATTCTGCCCTTTGTATGCGGCGCATATCGATGTGCCGGTGTCCTGGCAGAAGGGGAGCACACCCTTTGATGCGATATCGGCGTTGCGGAGCATCGTGAGTGCTACGAACTTGTCGTTTTCCGATGCCTCCGGGTCGTGGAGTATCTTTGCCACCATTTCGTTGTGCTCTCTGCGAAGCATGAAGGAGCAGTCGTGAGATGCCACATTGGCAATCACTGTCAGGGCCTCCGGATCCACCACAAGCATTTCGTGGCCGTTCCAGTTCTCTGTCTTTACATAGTCTTTCGTTATCAGCTTGTATTCCGTGGTGTCGGGACCAAGCTCGAAAGGCTTCTGATAATGGAAGGGTTTTGTTGCCATTTCTGTTGTTTTATATATTGTTTTTAATGAATGTCAAATGTCGATTACTCATTGCCCTTTATCTCTCCAATCTCAAGAAGGGCCCCCGTCACCGGGTCGAAGACGGCGAAAGACGGTTTTTTTCTGTCTGTGAAGAGTTCCGGGTCAAGTCCGAAAGTCATCCCTTTCTGAGCCAGAAGGATTTCTTTGCTGTAAAGAGTCTTGCCAAGATAGGAAATGGAGATATCCGCGCTTCCGGGAAGATTGTAGATTACAGCGTTTTTCGGAAGCTTTTTGGGCTCTCCCTTGTTGTCGAGCGGAGGTGTCACTTCGTTTGCAGTCTTTACTTCGATATAGACCGGGTCGCCCGAGAGGTCGTTGGCGTCTACAAATCCTGCGAAGTCGGACATGCGGAAAAGAATCTCCTTGTTGTCATCTCCGGGAAGGTAGGTGAATCTGTGGGTTACGTTCTCAGTTGTCACGCTTCCGGTGAAAGCCCTCGTTAGCGCTTCTTCCTGATTCTTAAGCGATGAGAGCATCAGTTCCATCTGCTTTCCGTCGGCGGGCATGGCGTCGGCGGTGCCTCGTGTCAGTGACAGACGAGAATCTCTTACTTCCATAAGCGCCTCGGCAAGAAGTTGCGCCTGCTTGGCGCTGCTCTGTGACGCCACGAAATCCTCGTCGACAAACTCAAGATATTCCTTGCCGGTAGGCCATGAGACCCGGGATGAGCCATCGGTGTTCCCGATTTTGGTTTTGGTCGCTTCTGGTGCCTTGTTGATGGCGAGAAGCATTCCGTCGGGATCAACCGCGATATAAGTGGTCATACCGGGCTTCAGCTGCATCAGATACTGGGTGCCGGCGTCAGGCACTCCGTAGGGACGCACCTTGACATCGGTAATCTGCCATGTCTCGGAGTCTTCGGCTATCACGTCTGACGTTCCGATTGATTTCTTTGCATACTGGTAGTAGGGGCCTTTCTTCGACACTTTGTGGCAAGCGGTCACTTCTATCTCGAGCGCGGTCTGCGGAAGAGAGTAGACAAGACCGTATTCGTTTGATTTCTCGCCGGTCAGGATCTTGGTGGACTGTGCCTGTCCGAATGCTGCGGCAAGAAGGATAATGGCTGATGTGAATATTGTTTTCTTCATATAAGTCTTGTAATTGAAGGTGTTGCTGTTCATACAGTCCGGTCGATTATAGCCTTTATGGCTCGTCCCAAACGGTTGGATATGTCAGATGCCGTGACGCCATACTCTCCGATTTCTTCAGAGGCTATGTCTCCGGCAAGTCCATGCACAAACACTCCGATGGTGGCGGCGTGCTCGGGCTGAAAGCCCTGAGCCATGAATGCGGCGATGACTCCTGTTAGCACGTCGCCGGCTCCGGCTGTAGCCATTCCGGCATTGCCGGTGGAATTGAAATAGACTTTTCCGGTGGGTCGCACTATCATCGTAAAGTGGTTTTTAAGAACTATCACAATGTTGTAATATCTCGACATCTCGATAGCTTTTTTCAGACGCGCTTCCGACGACGGCTGCTCGCCAAACAGACGGTCGAACTCCCCGGCGTGAGGTGTGATTACCGTGCGCGGTGGTAGCATCGACAGGAGAGCCGGACGACGCGATATGCAGTTGAGGGCGTCAGCGTCGAGTACCAGTGGCGACTTGCAGTTTTTGAGAAGTGACTCCAGTGCATTGATGGTGAGCTCATTGGTGCCGATGCCGGGACCTACAGCCACCGCCTGATGCGTGTGGTGAAGGGTCATGTCGCTGATTACCCGCTCGTTGCGGTCAGGCTCAAACATGGCTTCCGGTATGGCGGTCTGCAGTATTGTCATTCCGCTACGTGGCGCGTGGACTGTGGCGAGACCCACACCGCTTTTCATGGCAGAGCGGGCGCAAAGCACCGCCGCTCCCATCATGCCCATGCTTCCTGTGAATAGCATCGCCGAGCCGTAGTCCCGTTTGCCGCTGAACGGCTGTCGGGCGTGAAGCAGCGGACGCACAGTGCGGCTTTCCACGAGAAGCCAGTCGGAATGGGTGTTTTTCATAGTCTTTTGGTCAAGGTCTATGTCAAGCACCTTCCACTCTCCGAGAATGTCGGCGTTTTCAGCAAAGAAAAACGAAAGTCGCGGGAACTGGAATGTGAGAGTAAGGCTCGCGTGCACCATATCGCGGTGTTTCGCCTCAGCGTTCCATTCTCCGGCGAGTCCCGAGGGTATGTCGATGCTCACGATGTATGCACCTGACTCATTGATCAGACGCGCAACCGAAGCGAATCCTCCGCTCAGCGGTTCCCGGAGCCCGGAACCGAAAAGCCCGTCTATGATCACGTCGTTTTCTGTCAGGTGCGGTGGTGTGAAGGTAGAAGTGATTTCAGTGAATCTCACACCTTCGATTGACTTTAGCCTTTTCTTCTGCTCCTCGCAGTCGGGCGAGAGCTCACCCTTGATGTTGAAGAGATACACCTCAAGGTTGTCGTACCCCTGCTCCGACAGTATGCGTGACACAGCCAGAGCGTCACCGCCGTTGTTTCCGGCACCCGCCATGACGACTATTCTGCGGCTTGGCAGAAACCTGGCGGTTATTTCATTGGCGACGGCGTTTGCGGCGCGTTCCATCAGTGTCAGGGAGTCGATTCCCTGTGCTTCGCATGTGGCCGCGTCAAGTTCTTTTATTATTTTTGATTTGAATATTCTCATGTCTTTCTGAAGGCTTGGATGTAGCCTCGATAACTGTTTTTTCTATCAAACTACAAATTTAGCCAAAATAACCGATTTTTCCAAAAAGGATAGTGTAAGATTCAAAAATATTCACTAATTTTGCGTTGCATATATATGTATAACCCCGTCGGCTTGCGGCCGCCATGCCGCCGCCGCGGATAAATGTTTTAGGTAATATGGTAGATTATAAGAAACTTGGCCTTGTCAACACCAAAGAGATGTTTGCAAAGGCTGTCCACGGAGGCTATGCAATCCCAGCCTTCAATTTCAACAACATGGAGCAGCTCCAGGCAATCATCAAGGCTGCCGCAGAGACTAAGAGCCCTGTGATTCTTCAGGTGTCGAAAGGCGCGCGCAACTATGCTAACCCCACACTTCTCCGCTACATGGCGCAGGGTGCTGTGGAATATGCCAAGAGCCTCGGCTGGGAGAAGCCCCAGATTGTGCTCCATCTTGATCACGGCGACACATTCGAAACCTGCAAGGACTGCATCGACAACGGTTTCTCTTCCGTAATGATCGACGGCAGCCACCTGAGCTTCGAGGAGAACTGCGAACTCACAAAGAAAGTGGTGGACTACGCTCATCAGTTTGACGTGACTGTGGAAGGTGAGCTCGGTGTGCTCGCAGGTGTCGAGGACGAGGTAAGCTCCGACCATCATACATACACCGACCCGGAGGAGGTAATCGAATTCGTGGCACGCACACAGTGTGACAGCCTCGCAATCTCTATAGGTACTTCCCACGGCGCTTATAAGTTCACTCCCGCGCAGTGCACACGCGACCCGAAGACCGGACGTCTTGTACCCCCGCCCTTGGCATTCAACGTGCTCGAGGCAGTTGAGGCAAAACTTCCCGACTTCCCCATCGTGCTTCATGGCTCAAGCTCAGTGCCGCAGGAGTATGTCGACATCATCAATGAATATGGCGGCAAGCTGCCCGACGCCATCGGCATTCCGGAGGAAGAACTCCGCAAGGCTGCCAAGATGGATGTATGCAAGATCAACATAGACTCCGACAGCCGTCTCGCAATGACAGCCGCTGTCCGCAAGGTTCTTGCAGAGAAGCCCGGAGAGTTCGACCCGAGAAAGTATCTCGGCCCGGCTCGCGACGAAATGGAGAAACTCTACAAGCACAAGATCATCAACGTGCTTGGCTCTGACGGCAAGGCTGAGTAATTAGGTCTTGACTCACAATAATATGAAATCGGCACATGCGGGACAGCCCGAACATGTGCCGATTTTTTTTATCCGTAGAGACAACTTATCGGAATTCCCTACATTGTCTTTCTGAACTTGTAGATATAATCAGATCCGTCGATGTTGAGTTTCAGTGTCATTCTATCGCTTTTCAGTGTCATGACATCGAATATGATGGGCTTACCGTCCTGGGGGAAGAAAATCCAGTAGGGAGCCTTATACATATTGGAATGTCCGGAATCATCAGATTGAAACTGCATCGTGAGTTTATCACCCTCATGGGTGAAGTTGCCGTATCGGTATTCTGTGGTGTAGGGCGGCTCAGTCAGCCATGCCACCTCTACTATTGAGCTTTGGAAGCTGAAAACTGTATCGTCCTTGTCCTTTTCTACAATCTCTCCGTCTTTATCGATCTCCGTCAGTGTCCAGGAGCCGAACAACGCTCCGAGATGTCCGTTGTTTTGCGTGCATCCGCAACACAGGAGTATAGGGATAATCAGTATGCTAAGATATATGTTTTTCATTTTTTCTTTGATTTGATAGTGAAGTCTCCATTGTATTCGACCTTTATGCGCGCTCCGAAGTTGTCACCGCGCAGGTCTCCCTTGTCGAACGCTATGCACGCGCTTACGCTAAGTTCAGGAATTTTTTTGAATGGCATACCCTTTGCCTCGAACATCATAGAGGTACAGTGCAGATAATCAGGCGACGGTACCCATCCGTTGCCTCCGGCTTTCTGATATGATGCCTTTATGCGATAACTGAGACGCGGATCGGGATTTCCTTCAATTGCGGCGTGGAATCCTCGCGCCCTGTTGTGCAGATAGTCGAGCATACCGCTACGGTTGTAGAGAGGCGACATCAGGAATGGAGTGCCTATGCTGAGGCCGTAGTTGGCATAGGATCCGTAGTCGTCATTGTTGTAGTAGTCGTCGGCTCCCTGTGCCTGTCCTGTTATCGGGGTGCCCGGATGGTCGTTGGGCGCATAGTGGATTGGTCCTGACTGGTTGGTGAAGTCAAGATACTCGACTGTTATCTTGGTCACATATCCTTCTCTTCCGAAATTATACTGCAGACCCCAGAGACCGTCCCAGCCGTTCATCTTTCCGATACCCGAGCCGTCTTCCCATGGCCATTCGAAATATGCCTGAAGGCTTGACCCACCCTTGAAGCGGTAAGTCGCCTTCAGATCCCATGTTCCGAGATGGTTGCCGGTATAGTATCTTTCGCCTCCCTCGCGCGGGAAGAGCATCTGAAGCATGTCTTTGAAACGGAATCCACGGTCGGAACTGTAGTAAATCCTGCCCTTGTCGTAAAGGTATGTGGAGCCTCCGAACATTCCGGCAGCCTGCATTCCGAGAGTTACATGGAAATTCTTTTCCGGATTGGTGCGGAAATAGAGGCGTTTGTAGTTATACCAACGGTTCATCGCCCTAACTCCGGAATAGTAATTGAATTCACGGTCGTTGAATCCGGTGTCGGTCATTCGACCATACATAATCTCTCCGTCGATCTGAACCCAGCCATTGGTGTACGGAATGTTTTGGAAATCAATGAATCCGATGGTGACGCCAGGAATAGGTGCCGCATTATTGCTTCGTGTGAGGTCACCAGACGACATGGTGTCGTCAACTATTTTAGAATGGGTGTATCTCAATCCCGCCGTAAGTTGAAGCGACCTGTATTTCACCTGCCCGTAAAGTTGCTGGAGTCTGAGATAGGGGAGATGTATCTTATGTGTACCCCATGTCTTAGAGTTTGGGTCCCATTGCTCGTATGCGGTTTCGGAACCGAATCCCGCGATATAGTCTATGCCGGCGCTCCAGCTGAAGCGTTTGGATCTGTCCAGTGGCTTGTGGATTCCGGCTTCCTGCCATAAGCCGCTTCCTTCGGAATAGCGTCCTTCGTTCCAAGAGCCCAGCATATATGGCGCGAGCGACTCAGTGGATGCCTGAAATGCCAGGGAGGCATGGTATTCGAGCGGCACGTCGGCGTTGGTCATCATGCCGGCTGACGCCGCCAGAGTCACGGCAGTTGCCATGAAGAGTCTTTTTGCCTCGATTCGTTTAATCATTGTCTTATTTTATTTAGGTTGATGACTGCGGGGAATCATTCTTCCCTGCAGATGTCTTTGATTATCTCTCCGGCAAGCGTGAGCCCGAAGATTCCGGTGATATGAGCCAGACTCCCGTTGATGCGTGCCTTGTATTCGCATGTCTCTGTGGTTGCTCCCTTGTTGTCAAGGAGTTCGTCGGAATATACACACAGAAATTTTTTTGAGGGGAAAGTATGGTCTTTCTTGAATTTGTTTCGTAGAGCCCTGGCAAGCGGGCATCCCTTCACATTCCGGAATTCGGCTGTGTGAATCCTTGCAGGATCCATCTTGAGGGCAGCTCCCATGCTGCTGAAAAGTTTTTTGCCGCTTGCAGTGGCGTTGAGAATCAGCAATGCCTTGTCTTTGAGCGAGTCGATGGCATCCACAATATAGTCATACTCCGAGAAGTCGATTTCTTTGGCGGTGTCTTCAGAGTAAAACATCCGGATGGCACGTATGTCGGCATTCGGGTTTATCTCCATAAGATGACGGCGCGCCGCTTCTACTTTCGGCTCTCCGACTGTCAGGGTCGTGGCGGGAAGCTGACGGTTGACATTCGATGGCGATATGGTGTCGGAGTCCACAAGGGTGATGTGGCTTATGCCGGTGCGCACCAGGCTCTCTACAGCCCAGCTTCCGACACCTCCGATGCCGAAAACGATTACTCTCGTTTCCGATATGCGTCTCATCGCATCCTCTCCGGTCAGGAGTCTTGTGCGGTCGAAAATCTGTTCTATCATCTGAATGGCTGCCTATAGAGTATTGATGCTTATTTGTTTAGTCTTCAATCAGCGATTTGATTCGCTCGATTACGCGGTCAGCGTCTTTGTCGGTGACATAGGGCCCCGAAGGGATGCAGAGTCCACGGTGAAAGAGACTCTCCGACACTCCGTTTACATAACTCGGATATTTTCGGAACACAGGCTGCGTATGCATGGGTTTCCAGAGAGGGCGGCTTTCGATGCCGTCTTCGGCAAGCCCGAGACGCATTGCCTCGACGTTAGGGTTCGGCTCGCAGTCGGTGTGGACGCTGTCTCCTCTTTCGGTGACGCCTCCGGCTCCTCCTACCGTAGATGTGATCGCCGTGCTGTAGGCTTTGTCCTGACCTTTAACCTTAAGCCTCTCGTCAAGAAGGATGGTGCTCAGCCAGAAGTTGCTGTCGAATCTTTCGTCGGGATTGCAGTGAAGAGTGATGCCCGGAATGCCTTTGAGATGTTCTCGGTAATACGCGTGGCGATGTCGATGATGTGCTATGTATTCCTCTGCCACTTTCATCTGGCCTCTTCCTATGCCGGCGCATATATTGCTCATGCGGTAGTTGTAGCCCACGTCTTCATGCTGATAGTAGGCATATCCGAGACGTGCCTGAGTGGCGAGATACATAGCCTTTCTGGCACTTGCCTTATCCGGACATACAAGGGCTCCGCCTCCGGAGGTGGTAATCATCTTGTTGCCGTTGAACGAGAGGGCGGCAAACCTGCCGAATGATCCGCAACGCCTGCCGCGATAGCTTGATCCGAACGCCTCGGCTGCGTCTTCAAGCACCGGGATATCCCATTTTTCGGCTACCGCCATCACGCGGTCGTAGTCGACGGGCATGCCGTAGAGACATACAGCCACAATCGCTTTCGGCTTTTTGCCGGTCTTCTCTATTCTGTCGGAAATCGCGGCGTCAAGCAGCTCGGGGTCAATGTTCCAGGACGAGCTTTCCGAATCCACCGTCACGGGGATAGCTCCTACATATCTCACGGGATTGACCGATGCGCTGAAGGTCATGGACTGCACCATGACTTCATCGCCTTCCTCAACTCCGAGGCATAGAAGCCCGAGATGAAGCGCCGCCGTTCCCGATGAGAGTGCCACCACATGCTTGTCATCTCCGAGAAATGCCTCGAGCTCCTTCTCAAAACCGGTAACGTTAGGCCCGAGCGGCACAACCCATTCATCGGCAAACGCCTCGTTGATATATTGCATCTCATAGCCCGACATTTTGCACATGCGGAGCAATATCCTGTTGTCCATAGTTCTAAGTTTTAAAGTCATGTCATGCTTACGTATGACATGACTTGATTGTCAGAGGGTGTTCTTTTCTTCGGTCACTCTCTTTATCAGGTCGATATGTTCTTTTTTGTCCGGATGCCTGTCGATAAGCTGCTCGTTGGAGGCAAGACGGTGCACGTCGCTGCCCACAAGGTCGATATATCCCTTCTCGAGCAGCATCACGCTTTTCTTGCGTGCCGTCTCGCCGTAGCCGCCCACGAGCGAGACATAGTTGAGCTGCATCCTGACTCCTTTCTCGTGCAGTCTGTCGTAGTCTTTCTCTTCCATATAGACATATCTCTCGGGATGTGCCAACAGTGGATAGTATCCCGCCGACATGATGGAGTCGATAATGCTGTCAAACCCCATAGGAGCGGAAAAATACGACGTCTCCACAAGCAGGTGGTCTCCGTTTTCGCCGATAGGCAGGAGGTCGCGTGATGCAAGCCTTTCCTCAAAAAGAGAGTCGAGCATGTTTTCCGAAGCAAGGCGTAATTTGACATTACCTGTCCATGCGGCTTGAAGTTCAGAAAATCTTTCCCTGAGTTTTTTGGTGGTGTTGGGATAGTCTTCCATTATATGGGGCGTAAGCCAGAGGGTGTCTATCCCTAAGGAGTCGAAGTGTCTAAGGACGGCGAGAGAGTCCGAGATTGTCTTGATGCCGTCGTCTACGCCGGGCAACACGTGTGAATGCCAGTCGGTGATGCCGCTAAGAATGCCGCTCTCTTTCAGTGAGGGAGTTTTTTGTTTGAATGGCCACAACATTTCCTTACTGTTTATTTTAAGAGGACAGCGGCGGTGGTGAGCAGTGAAGCCACGGATATCCAGAAACTTACGTTCATCAGGTTGTTGCCGTTGTTGGTGGTCTGGCGTTTGCGTATATTGTTGGGCTCAACGTATATCACGTCTCCCTGTTTCAGGAAGAATGCCGGAGACTTGGTGGTCTCCTCTATGTTTGTGAGGTCTATACGGTAAGTCTCGAGCCCGTTCTGTCCCTGGCGCAGCAGCATCACGTTTTCGCGCTGCCCCTGAATCGAAAGGTCTCCCGCAAGGGATATCGCCTCTATAATGTTGATGACGTCCTTATTGAGGTCGAATCGTCCGGGCCTGTTTACTTCGCCGAGCACACTGAAACCTATATTAAGGAACTCAACCGTCACTATGGGGTCCTTGATAAGGTTTCTGCCGACAAGTTCACCTTTTATATATCCTGCGAGTTCGTCGCGGGTCATGCCGGCGATCTTCAGCTCTCCCAAAATGGGGAAATCTATTGTGCCCTCGGGGGATACGGTGTATGTGCTGATACCCTCGTTGACACTCGGTGCGAAATCCCATGTTTGGGAGCCGCTGCCGCTGAACCCTCCTGCCTGTTTGGCGTAGTTGGTTACTACACTGAGGTTGAAAAGCTGTGAGAGGGCGGGGTCTTTTGAATTCACCACAATCGACAGCTTGTCGTATGGCTGCACTTTTATGGCATTCTGTTCCAGCACCACGGTCTCGATGACTTTGGCATTTTCGCCGTCCTGGAAGTATGCGATGTTCTTAGGTGTCGAGCACCCGGTTATCATGGCTGCGACAGCAGCCATTGTGAGAGCCTTACGTAGTATACTCTTTAATTTCATTGATCTAAAACTGTAAATGGTTCCTTTGGCATAAATGCGCCATAACGGCAATGAAGTTGAGCCAACTTCGGTATATACCTAAAATTAAAACTGATTTTTTTCTTATTTATTATGCAGATGGACTAAAATCACGCCTTAAGAGAATGGTTAGTGGTCAGTCGTAGAGTTCTACGTGCTGCCGATGTTCCTTATTGCGGATGGCATGAGTCAGAATCATATTGGCGAATATCCATATCGCCAGATCTCCGACGAGTAGCCAAGTTGCGGAGATGTATGGTGAAAGGGTGACGTTGACCAGCATGAATAACACAGCCGCCAGAAGTATTATGCATAGAGAGATGCGCTGATTTAGCCCAAGAGCCAGAAGTTTGTGGTGGATGTGGCATTTGTCTGGGAGAAATGGATTGCGGTGATGCCTCACCCTATGGAAGTATACCCTGATGACATCGAATGCCGGTATGATCAATGGAGAGAAGGCGAGAACGATCTTGTTGTAGTCCTCCGGGATTCCTGTCGAGTCTATATTGGTGACGCTTAGCGCGATAAAGGAGAGAAGCATCCCTACTGTGAGCGAACCTGTGTCGCCCATGAATATTTTTTTCTGTTTCTTGGGATTGCCGAATACGTTATAGTAGAAAAACGGCACGAGTGTACCCAGCTGTGCCCACGCCAGGAGCGACAGAATCCAGTGGCCCGATATGGTGAAGAGTATACCATAGAATATCAGTGCGATTCCGCTCAGACCTGAGGCGAGCCCGTCGATGCCGTCTATAAGATTGATGGCATTTACAAGATACACCACTATGAATGCCGAGAAGCAGTATCCAAGCCATGAAGGAATCTCATGTATCCACAGAAGACCTCCCATATCGTGGATGTATGCGCCGGAAGCGCATATGAAGATCGCGCATAATATCTGTCCTACGAATTTTGCCTTGTAACGAACGCCAATAAGGTCGTCGGCGATGCCTATGAGGAATATCAGCATCTCGGCACACAGCAGATATAGCACTGACTGGCCCGATGCGGCAAAGAGCACCGACGGATCGGTAACTCCCAAAGTGATGTCAACGGCAAGTACGAAACAGATGGAAAATATTATCGAAGGCAGGAAGGCTATCCCGCCGAGCCGTGGCACGACTCCCTTATGTATCTTTCGCTCGTCTACTTCGTCAAACAGTTTGCGGCTGAATGCTATCAGTAGAATCTGCGGAATTATAATGCCGGTCAGGAGCAATGCTGTCAGGAATACCGCCAGATCGGTCCATATCCAATATGATGTGGTCATAAACTCTTGTTTTTAGTTGCTGAAGCGTTTTGTCGACGTTTCTACATCTTCTGCAAAGATAGTTAAAATATTTTAATTTCGCAACTCTTTTTCTTGCAGCCAAGAAGTCTGTGATTATGTAATTGAAATATATTCAATAGCTTATGCTCGTTTTGCGATAATGGCCTTAAGGAAGACGCTCTCTACTGTCGCAGCGAGTCGAAATAGAAGTCCAGGATGTCTTTAGCGGCGGTAAAGGAAGACTGCTCGTTGTTCAGTACCCGGAGTTCCTTCTGTTCAAGCAGTTCCTTCAGACCTGCCGTATGGTAGAACCTGCTTCTCAACTGCTCCTCGATGGTTTCGGTCATCCAGTAGCGTGCCTGTTCGTTGCGCTTGCGCTCGAAATAGCCGGATTTCTCTACATATTCGAAATATCGGTCGATCATGCTCCACACCTTGTCGATGTCCAGCTCGTAGTAGCCGCTGTATGTCACTACTTCCGGTACCCATTTGCTTGGAGTGGGCGGAAACAGCATCAGTGCTGTGCGGAACTGCTGCGCGGCAAGTTTGCATCGGTCAACGTTGTCGCCGTCGCATTTATTGATTGCGATGCCGTCTGCCATTTCCATGATGCCGCGTTTGATGCCCTGCAGTTCGTCGCCGGTGCCGGCAAGCTGTATCAGAAGGAAGAAGTCTACCATCGAGTGGACGGCAGTCTCGCTTTGTCCGACACCGACAGTCTCCACAAATATCCGGTCGTAGCCTGCCGCCTCGCAGAGGACGATAGTCTCGCGAGTCTTTCTCGCCACGCCTCCAAGAGAGCCCGATGACGGGGAAGGCCGTATGAACGCGTCTTTTTCAAGTGAGAGTTTCTCCATGCGCGTCTTGTCGCCCAGGATGCTGCCTTTGGTGCGCTCGCTGCTCGGGTCTATGGCTAGCACTGCCAGTTTGTGGCCCTGGCGAAGTACATGAAGGCCGAAGACATCTATTGATGTGGATTTTCCGGCGCCCGGAACTCCGGTGATTCCTATGCGGCGTGACTTGCCGCTGTATGGCAGACATTTCTCTATTACCTCCTGTGCCACAGACTGATGGGCGTCAGCGGTGCTCTCCACGAGAGTCACAGCCCTTCCGAGCATGCTGACGTCTCCCTTGAGGATGCCTTCCACATATTCACCGGAAGAAAGGATGTGCTTTTTTTTCACTACCTTTCGGTAGGGATTGACAGACGGATGCGAGCTCACGCCGGCGTTGACGCGGAGTCCGCTGTATTTTTCATCGTTTTCAGGGTGTTCCATGATAGGGGTCTATTGTTTTATTGCGGATTCACGGCGAATGGTGCCTCCTACGGGTATCTTCACCAGCAGTTTCCCTGTCTCCGCGTCTGTTATGTATGTGTTGATGTTGAAATTTTCTCCTTTGATGTCACGAGTCTTGAGAACGAGAGTCGCGGTGCTGATAGACTGCGGCTCGATTGTGTCGGGCATGATGGCTACGCTAAGGGCGTCGCTGTCGCTGGATCCTTTTAAGGCATAGGGTGTGTCGCTGTCGTTGTAAATGCCTATGAATATGGGGCGCGTCACGTTTTCAAGCATCTCGCCGGTATTCACAAGAAGCGTGGTGAGACGGAGGTTTCCCGCTTTTTCCGGATAACTCCTGTCGAGATGTTCCCGGCTCGGTATCACGAGCCCCTTGATTTTGCAAGTGTTGGGTATTCTCTCAGTTCCCGTAAACAGTTTTATGGTCTTCAGGAAATTGCCGGGACGGTTGGTGGCGTCGTATGTGACTGAAATCTCGGTAGTGTCTCCCGGTGCAATGGGGCTTTTGTCATAGTCCACTTCCGAGCATCCGCAACTCGTCCTTGCCGAGATTATGAATGTCGTGTCTTGCGATGTGTTGACCGCCTGCAGTTTTCTACTCACTTTTCCGTCATCTTCCCGTATCATGCCGAAGTCGAGTTGGTCGGGAATGAAACGAAGGGGAGCGGTGACCTGCGCGCATACCGCAGACGTGAGCAGTATTGCAGCCGCAGGTATGGCGGTCCTGAATGAGTGGATAATCGATACGCTTTTTTTCATGGCACCATCGTTCCTTTAATCACGAGCCGCACCTTCCCGGGATTTCCGTTGGTGCGCAAAGTCACTTTTTTTGAGAAATGTCCTCTGCCGTTTGGCACGAACGTCACCTTGACCTTGCCGCTCTTGCCGGGTCCTACCGGCTCGTCGCTGTATTCCGGCTTTGTGCAGCCGCAGTCGGCGGTAGCTCCCTTGATTGTCAGGTTCTTGCCGCCGGTGTTGACAAACGTGAATTCATGCGACACTTTTCCACGGGCAACGGAGACATCTCCGAAGTCGTAGACACTCTCTTTAAACTCCATTCGGGCATCCTTCTTGGATGCCGCCTCAGCGTATGCCGTCATCCCGAAAGCGATCAGGATGACAAGTATTACTGTGTATATGCTATTTTTCATAATACTCTAACGGATAGATGTCATAAAAGGTTAGACCCCGTCGGGCATATTTTGCATTTCTTGCATCGCACCGAGAGTCTAACTGCAAATTTAATAAAAAAATATGAAATTTCTTGCAAAGTCCGAGAAAAACACTTAACTTTGCACCGCAATTGAGGGTATCCACCTTTATCTGCAATCGGGGCGTAGCGCAGTTGGTAGCGTTCCTGGTTTGGGACCAGGCGGTCGCAGGTTCGAGTCCTGTCACCCCGACAATGTATTCGGCAGACGCGTGCGGCTCTTTGGGCTGCATGCGTTTTTTTCTTTCGGCGCGCTATGTGAATACATTATTCTGCCGGAGTCTCCGGACAGATGAAGTCCATCATTCTTCTTGCTACTTCGGCGGCATCGAATTTTTCCTTTACCGATTCCCTCATGCGTGTCTTCATGTCGGTGTCGTCACGGTGGTCGAACGCCCATAGGATTCCCTCCGCTATATTTTCCGCTCGGAGCGACTCGCTGTCGTTCCAGTTGGCGAGCCATCCGGTGTGCAGATGGTCAATGATGTCTTTCTGTCCTCCGTGGCTGAGCGCTACCGGTATGCATCCGTATGCCTGACCTTCTATGAGAGTGCCCGGCAGGGTCTCGAAGTCGGATGTGGAGACCACTATGTCGCAATCTCGATATGCCTTCTTTATGGACTCCTGTCCCTGCAGCACTCCGAGGTGCTGATGCTTTATCGCTATCCCATCAAGAGCAGCCGGATCCTTCACATTGCCGAATGTGACCAGACGCATGCGCGACGCTTTCTCCGGCTGTGTGTCTCTAATGATCTTCAGGGCTTTTTTCAACACCGGAAGTCCCTTTATCGGGTCGTCGAGGCGTGCCGCCCCGAATGCGATGCCGCTTGTGCCGTCCGTCTCGTCGCGTTCCGGAGTTTCTTCCATGTCGATGGAAAAGGGGTTGGGAATGACCGTGATGTCGAGATTCCTCATCAATGAGCTTTCTCGTGCTTTCTCCGCAAGCCATGTGCTGACAGCCACAAACCTGAGCGGCACATTCTCGTAGAGACGTTTTTTATATGCCCATGTGGTGTGGGACATATCGTCGATGTGAGCCTTGCCGCCGAGGAGCGGGCAATCGCCGCATTCATGAAGGAAGCCGCTGCATTTCCCGGCATGGTGACATACACCGGTCATGTTCCACATGTCGTGCATGATCCAAACCATAGGCTTCCCCAATGAACTGAGTTTTCTAACGCCCTTTAGGCTTAGCATCCCCTGATTGACCCATCCGAGCACTATGGCATCGGCTTCCTTTACCCAGGGATGATTACATATCGGCAGTCCGTCGAGCGCGGGGTCTATCTTGAAAAGTGTCTTGCGGTTCCTGCCGTTGCGCAGCCAAACGTAGAGACGTTCCTTAAGGAAATAATACTGAATTAGAAGCCGAGACGAGCACACATCGACGAATTCGGAGTCGCTCATTTTCTCGCATACGAGCATTCTTGCGTCGACACCTTCGGCTCGCAGTGCTTCCACGAGCCGGTATGTCACGATGGCGGCGCCCCCTCTCAGGTCGCTGCGGCTGATGAATGTCACTCGTCTTTTTTGGCCCATGTCTCGAATCTGTATCTTATCCCTTGGGGATCCGTTTCCCACTCTCCTGCTTGGGTGAGACGGAATCTGTCTTGAAATTCCGGAAACCATGTGTCTGTGTCAGCCGGAACTTCTGCGTCTATACCTGTGATATAGAGGGTGTCGGCAATCGGAAGAAACAGCCTGTAGATTTCGGCTCCGCCTATCACCATAGGAGTCTCACTCCCTTCGCAGAGCCTGAGGGCACTCTCGGGGTCAGCGGCTGTCAGGGCACCTTCTATCGGACGTGTGTCGCGGGTCATCACGATGTTTAGGCGTCCGGGAAGAGGCCGCTTGGGAAGCGATTCCCATGTCTTCCTGCCCATAATCACGGGGTGGCCGGTTGTCAGGTGCTTGAAGTTCTTCAGGTCGGCGGATATGTGCCACACCAGGTCTCCTTTTCGCCCGAGCGCCCTGCGGGGGCCTACGGCTGCTATTATCGCGAGTGATGTCTTTCCGGTCATACGCTTACAGTTCCTTTGATGGCAGGCCATGGGTCATAGCCTTCCAGTGTGAAGTCCTCATACTTGAAGTCAAAGATGTCTTTAACTTCCGGGTTAAGCCTCATCGTGGGAAGTGGCCGAGGCTCCCTCGTGAGCTGCTCCCTTACCTGCTCGAGGTGGTTGAGATAGATGTGTGCGTCGCCGAGCGTATGTATGAATTCTCCGGGCTGAAGTCCGCAAACCTGAGCCATCATCATGCATAGCAGTGCGTAGGAGGCGATGTTGAACGGAACTCCGAGGAAGCAGTCTGCGCTTCTCTGATACAGCTGGAGCGACAGTTTCCCTTCGCTCACATACATCTGGAAAAACGCGTGGCAAGGAGGGAGATTCATCTTGTCGAGGTCTGCCACGTTCCATGCGCTCACTATTATTCGCCGTGAGTCGGGATTGTGGCGTATGCTGTCGATCGCCTCTTTTATCTGGTCGATGTGTCCGCCGGAGTAATCAGGCCATGATCGCCACTGATAGCCGTAGATGTGTCCCAACTCTCCGTCGGGATCTGCCCATTCGTTCCAAATTCTTACTCCGTTTTCCTGAAGGTAATGCACGTTGGTGTCTCCTTTCAGGAACCACAGGAGTTCATATATGATGCTTTTGAGGTGTACCTTTTTAGTAGTGACGAGAGGAAATCCCTCACTCAGGTCGTATCTCATTTGGTATCCGAACGTGGATATTGTTCCGGTTCCGGTGCGGTCTTCCTTACGGTGCCCGTGGTCCAGGATATGTTTCAGCAAGTCAAGATATTGTTTCATTTTGTGGGATGTGTCTTAATTTCCCACCTCCATCAGAGGCGTCTGACGTCGGCGTTCTTTGTTTATCTGAAATCTTATGGCGTCGTTGGGACAGACGTCAGTGCAGTCGAAGCATCTCACGCATCGGGAATTGTCGACCAAGCGCTTTTCCACCTTGATACATCCTGAGGCGCATACGTCCTCACACTTCATGCAGCTGATACATTTGTCCGGATCAATGGCAATGTGCATCAGAGTCTGCGTGTGAAGGGTGCCGAGGGCTGTCCCAATCGGGCATACAGAGGTGCAGAATCCTCGTCCCGAGTGCCAAGCCCATACGGTTATCAGGCAGAAGGATATCCATCCCGATGCCATCCCGATGCCTACGGATATCCCGGCAGCCTGCCATGTGCCCGACGTGTCGGCAGGATTGACCGTCGACATCACGTTGCGCACTATGTTCCAGGGCTCCACAACATATCCTACGGTCAGTGCTCCGAGCGCAAGCGACGCGATATATGCGACTAAAATAGGGTATCTGAACTTTTTCGGTTCCTTGTAGCGAAACGGCTTCCTTTTCCCCGTCTTCTTCCTGAGCCAAATTGTGGCATCCTGAAGGGCTCCGACTGGGCAGACAGTGGCGCAGTAGACCCTGCCGAAAAGGAGTGTGGCTATTATCCAGAATACTGTGGCTCCGAGACAGCTCTGAATCGCCGACGGGATAATCTGCGATCTTTCCGATATTCCCAGGAAGAGAGGCGCATGAAATCCGAGCCCCAGCCATGCCAGAGAGGCTATCAGCATCACGGATGCCAGTGCTATTCGGAAATTGCGCATCCCTCCAAAGGTTTTGACGGTTAGAGTCCGGGAGGTCTTCCGTCAGCGACGTTTGCCTCCGGACTTCTGCTGCTGGCGAAGCATTTCCTGCTGCTGCTTCTGCATTTCTTCGAGTTTCGCCATCCATCCGGATTTCTTTGCCGGCTTTTTGGCGTTCTCGCGCATCGTGCGGCGTACATTCTCTTCCTTAACAACCCACTTGCGGATGGCATAGGTCTGCATGATGGTGATGAGAAGGGAGAGGAAATAGTAGTAGCTCAGGCCGGACGCATAGTTGTTGAAGAACACCAGGAACATTACCGGCATCAGATACATCATCCACTTCATGCCGGGCATTCCGTTAGACTGTCCCTGCATAGTGCTCCTTGTGTAGATGATGTTGGTAACTGTCATCAGAAGGCAGAAGAGAGATATGTGGTTGCCGAAATACTCCGTCACCAGGGGTATGTTGCCGCTCCATGATATGATGGCGTCGGGAGCCGCCAGGTCATGTGCCCACAGGAACGACTGCCCGCGCAGTTCAATACAGTTGGGGAAGAATGTGAACATGGCGAAGAGGATAGGCATCTGAAGCAGCATCGGCAGACATCCCGACATGGGGCTTGCCCCTGCCTTGCTGTAGAGAGCCATCATCTTCTGCTGCCTTATCATCGCGTTGTCGTTGCCGGGATATTTTTCGTTCAGTTCCTTGATGTCCGGAGCCAGTATCTTCATCTTTGCCTGACTCACGTAGCTCTTGTATGTGAGGGGGAACAGAACGAGTTTCAGCAGTATGGTCAGTACGAGTATCACGATGCCGTAGTTCCAGCCGAAACTGCCGAGGAAGTTGAACACCGGAATCACTATCAGGGTGTTGATCCATCGGAAGATAGGCCAGCCGAGAGGTATCAGTTTTGTGAGCTTCAGGTCTTCGTCACCTCCCACTTCCTTGTCGAGACGGTCGAGCAGCGGATAGAGGTTGGGACCTATGAAGTAGTGGAAGCTGGCGGGATTGGCTGCTTTCCAGTCATAATCGTTCACTTCCGCGTCCGCGGTCATTGATTTCAGGAAGACGCTTCCCTTGAGCACCTCGCTGTTGAGGTTGGCTGAGTTGAAGTTCTTGTCGGAGATAAGCACAGATGAGAAGAACTGGTTTTTGAACGCTATCCATTTCAGTTTCTGCTCTCTTTCCTTTGAGTCGTTCTTGCTTTCGCTCATCTCTTCCACCGAACCTCCGGAATACTTATATGCAAGACATGAGTTACGCTCCTCAAACATGCGCCCTTTTTCCTGACGGTGAATGTCCTGGCTCCAGTCTATTCCGAGTTTCCTTACGTTGCTCTGCACGATGGGCGCCATGTTTTTCTGCACCACCTGCATCCTGACCACATAGTCCTCTCCCTTGGGAAGGGTGTACTGTATGCCCCAGTAAGCGTCGGCGGAAAGGTTCAGCGCCATCAGCACGGTGCTGTCGTTGACCATCTTGGGTGTGAAGTATAGCTCCGATGTCGATATCTCCTGCGGGAGCGGAAGCACGAAACTCATACTGTTGGACTTATCGTCAAACATAAGTACCTTCTTCTTCACCTGCTTGGTCTCGTCCGGGTCATATTCCGTGTAGTATTTCTTCAGCTCGGCGCTCGATATAGTACCGCCCTTTGACGAAAGAGTCAGTTTAAGGGCATCGTTCTCAAGCGTCAGAAGTTCCTCTTTGCCGGTCAGGAAAGAGGCGAAACGTCCGTAGCGTCCTATCGAGTTGGAGAGGTCGCGAACTTTGTCAACTGCAGCCTGATGCTCGGCGGCGCTCATCTTGGTCAGGTCGTTGCTGCGGATGTCTTGCCAGCTGAGGCTCTTGCCGTTGACCACCACGGTTCCGTATACGGAGTCTCCTTCAAGCATTAGCCTTACGCCGTTGCTGTTTATCTCCATTGCGGTTCCACCCTCGGCTCCCTTTGCCGGAGTGCCGTTGGCGAGTATGTTCTTCACGAGCCATTCGTGTTCTGTGTCGCTGAATAGCGCGGCTGCCTGCTCCTGTGCTTTTGGGGTCTCGCTCTGATCGGTCTGCTGCTGTTCCTGTGCGGTCTGCCTG
Organism: Muribaculaceae bacterium; assembly: GCA_017626045.1. Lineage (GTDB taxonomy): Bacteria > Bacteroidota > Bacteroidia > Bacteroidales > Muribaculaceae > Lepagella. The sequence goes on from JAGAJP010000038.1 coordinate 67,610, forward strand.
TCAGGAGTGGTCAGCCACATGAATCCGAAAAATACGAGTGCCATCAGCACAAGGCCATAGACTGTGTTCTTATCCATTATGGAATCTTATGAATGTTTGATATTGTTTATTCTTAACACATTACATGTCGCTTACCCCGGTATTTGCCGGGACAGGCGACTAATTCAGATGCAAATTTAATCTTTTTTTTTCAATTACGCTAATCGTTGCCCAACTTTTCGGCAGGATGAAGGCTGTATATCCGGTCGCGAAGTTCCGTCGCGAGTGTCTTTGCGTTTTTGCCGGACTCTGTTAATTCCGATACGCCGATCTTCTTTCCGATGATGATTCTGAAGTGCTTTCCGCGAGAGGCGCACAGCTCTGCCGGCAGTGTCGCCTGCTCCAGATTTACCTTGATGCCGAGCTTTTTCCTCAGGCGAGCCAGACGGTAGAAACGGGGCCGGTTGAGAGCTACGAACCTTACCGGCACTATGTCGCGGCTATGCTTAATTGCCTTTTTGACAAATGCCTTCTGCCATTCAAGGTCCCGGACTGTGCCACCTTTGTGAAGCCGCGACACAAGACCGGCGGGAAATATCAGTATCTGTCGCTCAGAAGAGAACTCCCTGTCGATGGCTTCCGAACTTGTCCTCGCCTGACTGCCGTATTTATTGATTGGAATAAACACATTGCTGAGCGGCTCAACGTTCATCAGCAGGTCGTTGACCATAAACCTGATGTTGTCGTCGCCATAATGCTTCCCGAGAGCCGCTATCAGAGCGATGCCGTCGAGCCCTCCGAGGGGATGGTTTGACGCGAACACCACGCGCTCTCCGAGTGCGGGGATGTTTTCTTCCCCCACGATGTCTATGTCTATGTCGAGATGCGTGAGGATCTTTTCTGCAAACGCGCTGCCGGTGTGGGGATAGGCGTATCTGAGCATTTCGTTGAGCTCATCCTGATGGATTGTCTTTGCAAGAAGTTTGTATAGGAATCCGGGGATGAAACGGCGTTTAGAGGCCGGAATCCTTTTGCGCAGTATGCCGGCTATGTCAATCTGCAGTAGTTCTCGCTTGCCCATGCCCTGACTTTATTTCCCGGTTCCTTTCTTGGCACCGCGCCAAGTGCTGTCCTTGTCGTTTACGGCATTTTCCTCGTCCCAGAATTCCTCTTCCCATTCTTCGTCGGTTTCCGGAAGCGTCAGTTCATAGTCGTCGTCTTCCTGATGGAAGATGAACTCGTCTTCTTCCTCCACCCTGTGGTGTCGGTCGAGGTTGCGGTGTGTTATGGTCGAGGCTGCGAGATTGTCTTCGGAGTTGATTTCGCGCCACAGCATATCCTTCAGTTCGGTAAGGCCTTCCCCTGTCACGGCGGAGATGAACACTGCCGGCACATCATCTGGAAGCTCTGCTTTCAGAGCCTCGCGCAGTTCATCGTCGAGCATGTCGCTTTTGGAAATGGCGAGCACACGGCTCTTGTCCATCAGTTCCGGATTGAACTCCCGAAGTTCATGAAGAAGGATGGCGTAGTCGTTCTTTATGTCCGACGAGTCGGCAGGTATCATGAATAGAAGCACAGCGTTGCGCTCTATATGCCTCAGAAACCTCAGTCCGAGACCTTTTCCCTCGCTGGCGCCCTCTATGATGCCGGGAATGTCTGCCATCACGAAACTTTGGTTGTCGCGGTAGCTCACGATTCCGAGACTTGGCTCCATGGTGGTGAATGGATAGTCGGCAATCTTAGGCTTTGCTGCGGATATGGATGAGAGCAGTGTCGACTTCCCGGCATTGGGGAATCCCACGAGTCCTACATCGCCGAGCAGTTTGAGTTCGAGCACTATCGATTTCTCGATTGCCGGCTGTCCGGGCTGCGCGTAGCGGGGAGCGCGGTTGGTGGCGGTGGCGAAGTGGACATTTCCCCTGCCTCCCTTGCCGCCGCGGAGGAGCTTGATTTCCTCGCCGTCGCGTGTCACCTCACACAGATATTCGCCGCTGTCGGCGTCAAACACGGTGGTTCCCACCGGCACCTCGATGATTCTGTCCTCCCCGTCTTTCCCGGTAGAACGGTTCTCTCCGCCGCTCTGTCCGTCGGTGGCGAAGATGTGTCGCTGGTATCTCAGGTCAAGAAGGGTCCATTTGTGTCGGTTGCCACGAAGTATGATGTGTCCTCCGCGACCGCCGTCGCCTCCGTCGGGCCCTCCTTTGGGTATGTATTTCGCTCTATGGTAGTGGCGGCTGCCCGCACCTCCTTTGCCTGACCGGCAGAGGATTTTCACGTAGTCTATAAAATTTGATTCAGCCATGGCTTTTTTCGTTTTCTGTTTTTATGGTAGGACATTAAAATGAGCGCGATGCCACTTCGTTGGCATATCGGAAGTCGTCGGGCGACCCTATGTCGATCCAAGTGCCCTCGATGGCGTAGTGAGACACTTTCATTCCCCGGGCTATCAGAGACTCCACAAAGTCGGGGGCGTCGAGATATTCCCCTTTTTTGATGCCGGACAGCGCGGAGCGGTCTATCATGTATATTCCGGCGTTGGCGAAATGGTTGTAGGTGGGCTTTTCTTCAAGCCCTGTCACCATATCGCCGTCAGTCCTGAGTATGGCGAACGGCACCGAAACCGTGTATGGCACAGTTGCAACAGTCAGGACGGCCCCACTCTCATTATGATGCATCCATAGAGCCTCGAAGTCGATGTTGGTGAGCAGGTCGGAGTTCATCACAATGACATGGTCGTGTCTGAATGAGTCGATGAGCGCCACGCTGCCGATGGTGCCCAGGCGGCACGGCTCCTCGACGGCAGTCACCTTGCCGGCATACTGCGGCGTGCTGAAATGCTCGATTATCTGCTCCTTTAGATAGTTGATAGTGACGAAAATGTTCTCTACGCCATACTTCATCAGCGACTCCACATTGTAGTCGATTATCGGTTTGCCGCCCACATTGAGAAGAGGCTTTGGCGTCTTGGATGTGAGCGGACGAAGGCGTTCTCCGCGTCCTCCCGCCATCAGCACCGCGTCGGCGGGTATCGCGGACTTCATCTTCCTCAGGTCCACAATCCCGATGATTCGGCCGTTTTCGGTCACCGGCAGAAGCTCGAGCCTTCGTTTTCGCGCCTTGGCGACCGTATTGTATCTTTCCTTCGGGTCAGCGCTTTTGTCGAGAGATGTGAAGTTGCGAAACACGATGTCTTCCGTCCGGTCGTCGGGAGTGTGTCCGGCTATGAGTGCTCGCCTGACGTCGCCGTCGGAAAGACTGCCGACAATCTTGCCGTCGCTGTCAGTTGCGAAGAGCGTCATGCTGTCGCCGCTCAGCGCGTTGAGCGCCACGAGGGCTTCTCTCACGCTGCAGTCGGCGCTGATGACATGGCGTTGAAGGGACACATTCATTTCTCTTCCGGTATTAGAGGCGTGCTGCCTTCTTTTGGTCCTTCATACATAGCCTCGATCTCTTTTGCATAGTGCTTGGCAACCACCGGACGGCGCACTTTCAGGGTGTTTGTGATCTCTCCTTTCTCCAGCGAGAAATGCTCTGGGAGAAGCGTTATTCTCTTTATCTGCTCGTATGTTGCCAGGTCTTTCTGCAGCTCGTCTATTTCCGTCATCAACATCTCCATGAGGCGTGGGTCACGGAGCAGTTTCTCAGTATCGGAGGTGTCGATATGGTTTGCGTCAGCCCATGCCCGCACCTGTGAGAGGTTTGGCACCACGAGCGCCGTCACGAATTTCCTTTCGTCGCCGATTACGGCAGCTTCGTCTACATATTTGTTTTCCGCGAGCCTGCTTTCCAGGAGCTGCGGCGCGATATACTTGCCGTTGGATGTCTTGAAGAGGTCCTTGACGCGCTCGGTGAGCACGAGGGCTCCGCTCTCTGTGATATAGCCGGCGTCGCCGGTGCGGAACCATCCGTCGTCGGTAAACGACTGAGCGTTGGCGTCGGGATTGTTGTAGTAGCCTGATGTCACTGTAGCGCCCTTCACGAGAATCTCGCCGTTGGAGTCTATTTTCACCTTGACCATGGGGAGTGGAACTCCCACAGTGCCTATCTCGAAGTCTATGTGCGGGAATGCCGATACAGTGGCGGTGGTCTCGCTCAGTCCGTAGCCTATCACTATGTTGATTCCGATGGAGTGAAGGAATTCCGTGATGCGCGGGCTCAGGGGGGCGCCGGCTGTCGGGAACATATTGGGGTGGGGGATACCTACGGCGTTCTTGACCTTGCTGAATATCTTCTTGTCCCAGAACCGGTATTCTTTCTCGAGAATGGCAGGAACCGGTTTCCCCTCGCGTCTGAATCCGAGGTTGCGCCGGTAGCCCACGCGGATGGCGCGTCCTACCATCATCTGCTCCATCTTGCTCATTTTCGCGATTTTTTCCTTGACACCGGCGTATACCTTTTCCCAGAATCTCGGTACGCAGGTCATGCAAGTGGGATGCACTTCCTGGATTGTGTCCTGAATAATGCGGGGGTCTTCGTTGATTGCCATCCTTATTCCCTTGGTTAGGCAGAAATAGCCCCAAGCCTTCTCCAGGATATGGCTCATCGGCAGGAATGCCATCGACAGGTCTTTGTCGCTGACGTTTGTAAGGTATTTCAGGTGAGCCTCCATCGCCGCGTCATAGTTTGCGTGGCTGATGCATACTCCTTTCGGCTGTCCTGTGGTGCCGGAGGTGTAGATCAGGGTAGCGATGTCGTCGGGGAGTCCACGCTCGGCACGTTGCTCAACGAGGATACAGATGCTTTCGTCGGCTTCTACTCCTATGCGCATGAAGTCGTCCCATGAACACGACACTGTGTCGTCGGGCTCAACCGTTACTTCGCGTGGCTTGAATATCACTATCTTGTCTATCTGCTCAGGATGTTTCTTCCAGTAGTTGTAGGCAAGGGGATACTGTTGCTTGCCGCCCACAAACAGGATGCGGGGCTGCCCGTCGCCTACAATGAAGTCAAACTGGCTCTGGCTGCTGCTCGAATATAGCGGTATGGCTCCAAGACGGTTGCGGAATCCCCCGTATTCTGCAATCAGTATCTGCGGGGTATTGTATGAGCATATCGCTATATTGTCTTTTTCCTTGACACCGAGTCTTGCCAGAGCTCTGGCAGCCACGTCTATCTGCACGCGAAACTCCTCCCAGCTTGTGGGAAGCCATTCTCCGGGTTTCCGCCAGGTGTATCGGAATACTTCTCTATCGCCGTATTTCTCCGCCTGCCGGCGAATCATTTCTACAAGTTTGTTTGCCATTTCGTTAATATCTTATAGGCGCTGCCCTATATGCCGCCTATACCTATATAACGATTATAACCGCCTTTTTGCCATTCCACCCCTCAATAAAAGAATCCCGCCGCCTTAGTTTTTTCATAAAAGACATAACCGTGTCTCCTGCTTTTAGCCGCTCTCCGGTGGCGGAATAGACAAAGTCCGCATAGCTGCCCCTCGGACTGTTGAAACTTACACGTGAGGGATTCCCGAGCCTGTCGTAGGTAATTGACGTAATCCCGCGCGCCTCGTCCTTCGTCATGTCACCCCACCCGTTGTACTCCACCGCCATCTCCCGACCGGTGGTCCCGGCGAAGTCCATGCTTCCGTTGGTAGTCACCGGATCCGCGTCCTCCAGCACTCCCGTCACACGGTTGTCTGTGTCGTAGATGTGCAGGTTGTCAATCTGAGTAGTGTTCGTTTCCATCGTCCCCGCAATCGCGCTCACCGGTCCGTCGTATAGCTTAGACCCCGCCCCGTCCGCGTAATGCAGCGTCACACTCCCATCTGACGAGTACCCCCCGGCTCCCGTCTGCATCCCCGTGGCGGAAGCCGATACAATCAGTAATGCGATTGCGGTGATTGCATGTAAGAGAAAGTGTCTTTTCATGATTTGGTAGATTTATTAGATTTATGACCGGCATAGTCCAAGCTTCAGTTTGGCAACGAACACACCTGATGCAGTGATAGATCCATTCGGGATGTCATTTGAAATCATTGTTGTCATATTTGAAGCTCCCTTGAAGACTATAAAAGATATCTGAAGCCTTCTTGTCATCGAGATATGGGGAGGGTGCGAATTCAATCTTCAGGTGTCCGTCAAGAAGACTTTTGATATCAATATACAACAGGTCGTCGCCAAATTTATCTTGCAATACTAACCTGTTATTCTCTACATATATTTTTTTTGAGATTCCGTCAAAATGTATGGCATCCGGCATGGCGC
>JAGAJP010000039.1 GCA_017626045.1 Muribaculaceae bacterium
CAACGCTCATTTCATAAAAAGATTTTTTGACCTGAGCGGAATTGACCCGAACAAGACTTTAAATGCTAAACTTGTCAAAGAACTCTTTGGCTTGGCGGTGGATGCCGCTTAGCCTATGAATAAATTTTTAACGAACTATTGTAAGATGAATAATATGAAAAAGAAAATCACAAAAGAAGATCTTGATCTCAATATTGAGATTGTTAAAAATTCTCAATCATCACCGAGGATGACTGAAACTCGAACATGTGGATATGATTGTGACACCACAAATCCAACTTTACCTGATTGCAAGACTATTCCAGAAGCTGGATGTCCCAAAACACACACATGCTGGACAATTGAACCAGACTGTGAGACTAGAGTAGGTTGTGTAGATTCCAATTCACATGCAGTTCAGTGTTGCCCTATTACTAATGTGAACACATGCAAGGACACGGTTGACAATTGTGTATCAAATGCCACCTGTGGTGCAAATACAGTACAGATTTGCATGGTAACTAAAAACTTATGCGAACACATAACACAAGAAGATCCTTGTCGACCACCTATTATAACTGAACAAGGTATATGTTATGCAACAAATGTCAATCAAGAATGCGATAAAACACCCGAATAATGTACAATTTAAGCTCGCTATATTAAAAAAGCAGATGCATCTCGCAGTCTCGGCAGTTGAAAGCGAGGGTGAAGGCGTGTCTGCCGGAAAGGAGGGTCAGGGGTTCGGCTATTTTGGTGGACCCCTTTTCTTTTTTGCACATACCGAGTTCCCGGAGGATGCAGTGGCGGGTGGTCATCACCCTGAGCGGCGAACCTTTGGGCGGCGGGGCGACCTCAATGGCTTTCCGGATATTCCTGACGCCATGCTCGCGGTAGAACTGTTCGGCGAGACGGTTTGCCACATTGTCGCGATAGTCGAGCGACTCGGACATATAGCGGGCGGAAGGATTTTCCTTTCTTCTTTTTGCAAAAGGATAAGTAGTGATGTTTGCCCTGTCGAGCGCGTCAATCGCCCGGCGTCTCAGTTCCGTAAGTTCGGCAGCCGGTATGAAGACATCCGGAGCGAGCGACGACGTGAAATCTCGCATGACGTATGGAGTGTTGCCGAGACGTGAGAAAATGCCGGAGTAGTCCGGAGTCTTGCGGGCGATGTCGGTGGTGCAGTCAAGAGGGATACGCACCAAGCAGCCTCTTTCGCAACGCGCTGTGAGACCCTTTGCATCAAGAGCGAAAGACACTTCAATTTTACGGACTGAGGTTTCTCGCTGCATCTGTTTGTCCCAGATTCGGTCGGAAGTACGGTAGATTCGGGCACCCTTGGGAATGTCGCAAGGCTTCGAGGTAATGATTCTTTTTCCGGCTATTCCGTTCACCATCGCTCCCGTATAGTTCCCTTTGGAATCGAAGAAACTGATGCCGTCGCCGTTGTGAAGTATCGAAATGTCGGAGATCGGCTCACCGAGCGACTTCGGAGTATCAGGCGATATAATACCTACAGGACGCCGCTGATTGAGGAAATAATGGGTGAAACCCCGGTTGAACGACTTCGAGAGTTGCGGTGTGAAAGAGGTTTCGGAAACCCCGAAACTACTTCTTCGGTATTCATCCGGTTTCTCACTTATGAGACGGTCGATAGCCGCGCGATATGCGGCGACAGTATTCTTTACATACGCCGCCTCCTTGAGTCTCCCTTCGATTTTAAAACTGGAAGCCCCAGCCCTGACAAGATCCGGTATCATGTCGACTGTATTCAAGTCGCGGAGCGATAGCAGGTGTTTGTCTTTCGCAATAGTTTTCCCGGTGGCATCCGTCAGAGTGAAGGGGAGGCGGCAGATCTGCGCACACTCGCCACGGTTGGCGCTTCTTCCGCACACCGCCTGACTGGCATGGCATCTGCCGGAGTAGCACACGCACAAAGCACCGTGGACAAAACACTCCAGAGGAATGTCCACGGCATCCCGGATTTCTTTGATCTCACCAAGAGTGAGTTCCCGGGGTAACACCAGTTGACTGAACCCCACATCCTGCAGGAAACGAGCTTTTTCGGGAGTCCTGATGTCACACTGGGTGCTGGCATGGAGTTCAATAGGGGGAATATCCAGCCTCAGGACAGACATATCCTGCACAATGATGGCATCGGCACCCGCCCGGTAAAGGTCATGGATAAGACGCTCCACCTTCAGAAGTTCATTGTCGAAGACGATGGTATTGACCGTAACGTATACCTTTGCCCTATATATATGGGCGAAGTCAGCCACACGACGGATATCGTCGACAGAGTTAGCTGCGTTTCGGCGGGCACCGTGACTTGACGCCCCCATATACACGGCGTCCGCGCCGTGCAGAATCGCCTGCACGGCGATTTCCGCATTTCCGGCAGGAGCGAGGAGTTCCAGCTGAGTCATAAGGCGACAGTTATTTTTTCATCATGCGGTCAAGGATACGCTTGTCCTCGCGCTCCTTGATAGCCTGACGTTTGTCGTATTGCTTTTTGCCCCTTGCCACACCGACCACGAGTTTTGCATACCCCCGGTCGCTGATAAATATTCTCAGAGGAATAAGGGTATAGCCCGGGTCGGCGATAGCCTTCTCAATTTTGGTTATCTCCTTTTTAGTGAGAAGAAGCTTACGGTCTCGTCGCGCTGCATGATTGTTGTAAGAGCCATAGAAATATTCCGAGATATTCATGCCCTTGACCCACACCTCGCCTCGCTCCACCATACAGTAGGAATCGGCGAGGGAAGCCTTGCCTGCGCGGATCGACTTTATTTCCGTACCGGTCAGTTCCATACCGGCGGTGTAAGTGTCGCCGATCTCATAGTCGAAGGTGGCGCGGCGGTTCTTTATATTTATTTGTTTTGCATCCATTATTCAATATATTGAAGTTGATTAAGGCAGTTATCGCCTTGATTAAATCAGTTTATCGCAGAGCCACATTATTAGATAAGGCATTGCGATTGTAGTGACAACAATCGTCACCATGCAACGGTTTTCGCAGCTATGTGGAAGCCTCAGAAAACGAATACCCTTCGTAATGATAAAAGCCGTCCAGATAGGCAGGAACACGGTAAGCGGCTCCAGCACCGGCACCAGCTCGGATGGGATGAGGAACAGAGCGAGGCTTGCCAGAGCATATTGCACCACAAGTTTGAAATAAGGCGTCTCCGTCTTCGCCTTAGCCTCGAATGGGAAAAGCCATCGGCACACCACCTGCACAGCGAAGTAGCTCAGGAAAAACGATATGAAAACGGAAAAAGCCCGAATGAGCGTATCGGAGAGGATGAAATCGGGGAGATAGAACCAGTCGGCAAACCGGCAAATCGAGGCAAGTGCCAGGATAGGGTATAGGCAACCGGCGGCGGTCTGGTCGGGAGTCAGGCGTGAGCGCCTCAGCCTTTTCCATCCGGCGGTGCCGGTGACGAGAATCTCCATGAGCATAAGGATTGGGGACCCGGACTTGGCTTTGGACTCCTGCGGATTGGACTCCTCGGTGGGAGGGATAATATCTTTAGTGGTATCTTTCATTGCTATTATATAGGAGTAATATGAGAAATATGAGAGATATGAGTAATATGAATGGAATTTGAGTGTAAAATTATAAAAAAAAAGTGAGAATTGAAAATTTGGGTTTGGAAATCGGGAGAAATCGGGAGAAATCGGGTGGAGAAGCGGCGCGATTTTGAAGCTAAGAGGAAGAGAGATTGGTGATTTTTGGAAAGGAAAGTCGGGGAAAAGTTGCGGGGATGGAAATTTTTTTGTAATTTTGTGGCGATTTTGAGCAGGCAAAAAGAAACGCCGGTTCAAGACAGTGAAAATTAACTAAATAACAACAACACGTATGAATCGTTACGAAACCGTTTTCATTTTAACTCCCGTTTTGTCTGACGAACAGATGAAGGAAGCGGTAGAAAAATTCAAAGGCGTATTGACAGCCAATGGCGCTACAATCGTCAATGAAGAGGAATGGGGTCTGCGCAAGCTTGCGTATCCCATCCAGAAGAAATCGACAGGCTTCTACTGCCTGCTTGAGTTCGAAGGTGCACCAACACTGGTAAAGCAGCTTGAGATCGCATACCGCCGCGATGAGAAAGTGCTTCGCTTCCTGACCTTCCGTCTTGACAAGTATGCGGCAGAATACGCAGAAAAGCGTCGCAACCTGAGAGCAAAGAAAGCAAGTGAAACCGCCGAGGCTCCTGCCGAGGCAGAAAACAAGGAGGCTTAATCATGGCAGCAAACAGTGAAATCCGTTACCTCACCCCCCTTACGGTAGAGACACGCAAGAAAAAATACTGTCGTTTCAAAAGAAGCGGCATCAAGTATATCGACTACAAGGATCCGGAGTTTCTGAAGAAATTCCTGAACGAGCAGGGCAAGATCCTCCCCCGCCGCATCACCGGCACATCTCTGAAGTTTCAGCGTCGCGTCGCACGCGCAGTGAAGCGTGCCCGTCATCTTGCACTTCTGCCCTACGTGACAGACCTCATGAAGTAATAACCATTTTAAACGAAAGCTATATATGAAACTTATTCTGAAAGAAAACGTAGTCGAGCTCGGCTACAAAGACGATGTAGTGGAAGTTAAGGATGGTTACGGCCGCAACTATCTGATTCCGCAGGGGAAGGCTGTCATCGCATCCGATGCAAACCTCAAGGAACTTGCAGAAAACCTACGCCAGCGTGCCCACAAGATCGCCAAAATCCTGGAAGAGGCACAGAGCCAGGCAGACGCCATCAAGGACGTAACTCTCACCATCGAAGCCAAGACCGGCGCAAACGGAGTGATTTACGGCAGCGTGGGCGCAGCTCAGATATCCGAGGCATTTGCAAAGCTCGGTCACGAAATCGACCGCAAGCTCATCTCGCTTAAGAATCCCATCAAGGTTGTCGGCGACTACACCTGCACAGTCAAGTTCCACCGTGACGTCAATGCAGAGGTGGCTGTGTGCGTAGTGGCAGAGGCAACTGAAGAAGAATAATCTCATTTGAGTTTTTTTACATATTGTTTAGTTCCATGTCCGAGAGGATGTGGAACTTTTTTTGCATAATTTGGAAATTATTGTTACCTTTGTAGGTTAAGAGCGTGCAAGCCATGCTTAGGGTGGTGTCCGCGCCGTATATAATTAAAAACAAAAAATATAGCTATATATGAAATTTAACGTTCCCGGAAAGGCCCTGCAGCAGCAGATATCGGCTGTGAGCAAGGTCATAAACGCAAAAAACGCCCTTTCGATCCTCGACAACTTCCTGCTTGAGGTGAAGGGAGACGTTCTATACATCACCGGCTCCGACCAGGAGACGGTAATGACCGCGAAAGTCGAGATTTCCAATCTTGAAAACGACGGCAGAATCGCCGTAAACGCCAAGCGACTGATGGACGTGGTGAAGGAGGTTTCCAACTTCCCCCTGACCTTTGAGGTCGACGACAACCAGGGCAACATCGACCTTCAGTTTCCCGGCGGACATTTCGAATTCATGGGCGTGGACGCCGCCGAGTATCCGCAGGGCTTCGACACTGACGAACTGACAGTGGAGATGACCGTTCCCGCCCAGGTGATCCTTAAGGGACTTGACTACACCCTGTTTGCCATCAGCACAGAGACCATACGTCCGATGATGACCGGCGTTTACTGGGATTTTCATGAGAACGACATCACATTCGTCGGCTCCGACACCCATAAACTCGTTCGGTATATCAACTCCGAATACCATCCCAACCGCGAGACATCGTTTATCCTTCCCGGCAAACCGGCAGGCATCCTTCGCAGCCTTATCGGCAAGGACACTGAGAATGTGAGCATACAGAAAGACGAGAAGAGCGCGATCTTCACCTTCGGCGACTTCCGTCTCGGATGCCGATTCGTGAAAGGAATGTATCCCAACTACAACCGCGTTATACCTACCGACAATCCGAATGAGCTGACCATCGACCGCCAGGCTCTGCTCGCGGCGATGCGACGGGTATCACTCTTCGCGAGCAAGGCTTCGAGCCTCGTGAAGATGACCATGGACGCAAACACCCTGCGTCTCGACTCCCAGGACCTGGACTATTCTACGAAAGCCAACGAGACCGTAACGTGCTCCTACGAAGGGAACCCGATATCGATAGGCTTCAACGCCGTCTACATGGTGGAGGTGCTCAACAATCTCCCCGGCGACAACATAGTGGTCAAACTGTCGGACCCGGGACGTCCCGGACTGTTCATGCCGTTTGAGCAGAAGGAAAACGAGGAAGTTCTGATGCTTCAGATGCCGATGCAGGTGATTGAATGACAAAAAACTGAAAAACATGCAACTTAATCTATCGCGTCCCATCATATTCTTTGATCTCGAGACCACCGGGACGAGCGTAACCGGCGACCGAATAGTAGAGATCTCAGTCATCAAGGTCTTTCCCGACGGACATATCGAGGAAAAGACCCGTCGTCTGAATCCGGAGTGCCACATACCGGAGGCAAGCTCCGCCATACACCACATCTATGACGAAGACGTAAAAGACGCGCCCACATTCCGACAGGTCGCCAAGTCTCTCTTCGAACTGTTCAAAGACTGCGACATAGCGGGCTTCAATTCCAACAAGTTTGACGTTCCTCTGCTCATAGAGGAATTCGGCAGGGTTGGAATGAAGTTTGACGTGGCAAACCGCAAGTTTATCGACGTGCAGGGCATCTTCCACAAGATGGAGCAGCGGACGCTTGTAGCCGCCTACCGCTTCTACTGCGGGAAGGAACTTAACGACGCGCACTCCGCGACAGCCGACACCCGCGCCACCTACGAGGTTCTGCTCAGCCAGCTCGAGCGGTATCCGGAACTGAAGAACGATGTAGCCGCCCTTGCCGAATTCTCAAGCGGCGGCCGCAATGTGGACCTCGCCGGCCGCATGGTCTACGACGACAACCACGAACCGATATTCAACTTCGGCAAAAACAAAGGCAAGAAAGTTAAAGATGTCATTCGTCACGAGCCGGGCTTCATACAGTGGATACTTCAGGGAGACTTCCCGAAAGAGACGAAAGACCAGATACTGCGTCTGAAATGCGAGTACTCAAGCAAACAATCGTGAAATGAGCCAAACACTCAAGGGAAAACATATAGTATTGGGCATCTCCGGGGGCATAGCCGCCTATAAGAGCGCCTACCTGCTCAGGCTGCTTATCAAAGCCGGAGCAGAGGTGCAGGTGGTGATTACGCCCAACGGAAAGGAATTCATCACCCCCGCCACACTCTCGGCGCTCAGCGGCAAACCGGTGGTGTCGGAATTTTTCGCAGCCAACACCGGCGAATGGCACTCCCATGTTGACTTGGGCCTTTGGTCCGACCTGATGGTGGTGGCACCCGCCACAGCGTCGACCATCGGCAAGATGGCGTCGGGAGTTGCCGACAATATGCTCATCACCACCTACCTATCGGCGAAGAGCCATGTTATGGTGGCGCCGGCGATGGACCTCGACATGTGGAGCCATCCGTCGACACAGCGCAACATAGCGACCCTCGCAAAAGACGGAGTAGAGATAATAGAACCCTCGTCGGGCGAGTTGGCAAGTCACCTTGTCGGGAAGGGCAGGATGGAGGAGCCGGAGGAAATCCTTCGTCGCGTGGAGAAGTTTTTCAGGCGCAGCGACAGCTTGAAAGGCAAGAAGATACTCGTCACCGCCGGACCGACGTATGAAGACATCGACCCCGTGAGGTTTATCGGCAACAGTTCGAGCGGCAAGATGGGCTTCGCCATAGCCGAGGAAGCAGCCGCGAGGGGAGCGGAAGTGGTGGTAGTGGCAGGTCCGGTGGCACTTCAGCTGAAGGATTCAGCCGTGAGAAGGGTGGATGTCAGAAGCGCCCGCCAGATGCTCGAAGCCTCTCAGGCGGCATTTGAAGACTGCGACGCGGCGATACTCACTGCTGCCGTCGCCGACTATGCTCCCGAGACTTGCAGCGACACAAAGATAAAGCGGGAGAAAACCGGAGACATGACCCTGCGTCTGGTCCGGAATCCGGACATAGCCGCGACCCTCGGCGCCATGAAGGGAGAGAGAATGCTCGTGGGATTTGCGCTTGAAACCGACCACGAGCATGAGAACGCCCTCGACAAGATGAGGCGCAAGAACCTCGACATGATAGTGCTCAACTCCTTGCGCAATCCGCTTGCCGGCTTCAACAAAGACACCAACCAGGTGACGATACTAAGAAGCGACGGATTAGAGACCGAATATCCCGCCAAAAGCAAACGGCAAGTAGCGTCAGACATCCTTGACGAAATCGAAAAGTATTCGAAAAGAAATGATTAGAAGATTGGCAAAATATGTGGTGGCGCTGTGCCTTGCGTGGCAGTCTTCGGGCGCTCTTGCCCAGGAACTGAACTGCGTGGTGGAAGTCAACTCGAAAAAAATCGAGGGGAGTTCCAACTCGGTGTTCAACACTCTTCAGGAGGCAATGTCGGACTATATGAACGAGACAAAGTTTTCCAACGCCACCTTCTCAAACGTGGAGAAAATCGACTGCCGCCTCTATCTGACAGTAAGCGAGTATACCGACGACCGCATCACCGGAGACCTTCAGGTGCAGCTGTCTCGCCCCGTTTACAATTCAGGCTACACCACCACATTGCTCAACTTCAAGGACACCAGGGTAAGCTTCGAATATCGGGAGGGAGACCCGCTGATATTCAATGAAACCACGATAGACAACAATCTGACGGCGATACTCAACTATTACGCCTATCTGTTTCTTGCCCTTGACTTCGACAGTTTCAGTCCGAAAGGTGGACAGATTTTCTACGACCGCGCGGCATCTATAGTTCAGGCAGCCCAGAGTCTCGGAGAAATCGGGTGGAAAGCCTTTGAAGACCCGAAGAACAGAAGCGGCGTACTTACATCGTTTACCAATCCCTCGACCTCCGCCATGCGTCAACTACTGTATGACTATCATAGGAAAGGACTCGACGAGATGGTGTCGTCGCCCGACAAGGGACGGGCAGAGATCACGAAGTCGCTGTCGGCTTTAGAGACCGTATACAAAGCTGACCCCATGTCGGCGGCGCTCTCCATCTTCAGAGACTCTAAGATGGACGAACTGGTCAACGTGTATTCTAAATCACCGGAAACGGAGCGAGATGCAGTATATAAACTGCTGCAGCCGCTGTATCCCGCCGAGCACGAACGACTGAACAAGATAAGGAAGGGAGAGGAAAACAATTAACGACACAGGAAAAAGATGCTCCGACATTTGTCTATACATAACTACGCGCTCATCGACGCCCTCGACATCGAGCTCGATGAGGGACTCACCATCCTCACCGGCGAGACCGGCGCGGGAAAGTCGGTGATGATGGGCGCCATATCGCTGCTGACCGGCGACAGAGCCGACTCCAAGGTTCTCGCCAACAGAGAGGGAAAAGCAGTGGTGGAAGGAGTTTTCGAGAAAGTCACGGAGGGAATGAAGGAAGCCTTCGACGCCAACGACCTTGACTGGAACGACGGTCAGGTGATAGTTCGCCGGGAAATATCCGCCAACGGCAGGAGCCGAGCCTTCATCAATGACTCACCCGTGACATTACCTCTACTTGCGGAACTCGCCGGCGGCATGGTAGACATCCATTCGCAACATTCCAATCGGCTACTGTCTCGTCAGGAGCATCAGCTGAGAATCATCGACTCCATGGCGGACAACTCCGACCTTCTTGCAGACTACAGGAAAGACTTCGCGCGCTTTGCATCGATGCGCGTCAAAATAAGGAAAATACGCGAGGCCCGGGAACGCAACCGCGAAAACCGACAGTTTAGGGCATTCCAACTCGAACAGCTCACGCGTATCAATCCGAAGCGAGGCGAACTCGCCGAGGTTGAGAAGACCTTCGACATACTTTCCGGAGCCGACGAACTGCGCAACAGCCTCAACTCCGCCGCCTACTCGCTGTCGATGGCTGATGTCTCGGCTATCAGCCTGATCGGCGAGGCGGGAACGTCGCTCGACAACGTTGACTTCACTCTTTTCGAGACACCGGAAAGTGAAGGACCCGGACTTATGGAGCGCCTTCAGAACGCATATATAGAACTAAAGGATATCGGAGACACCATATCACGAATAGCATCCGGCATAGAGTCGGACCCCGCACGCCTCGCCAAGGCTGACGCACGCCTCAGGGAACTGTATGAGGCAGTGAAACGCTTCAAGGTGGAGGACTACGACAAGCTGGTGGATCTGTACGAGTCACTGAAGGCGGAAAACGAGGACGCGACGGGAGGCAACGACCTTCTTGCCGAACTGGAGTCGGAAGCCAAGGCACTCGGAGAAAAACTGAAGGAAAAAGCTGAGAAGATAAGCCGAAGTCGGGAAAATGCCGCAGCCACATTCTCTAAGACGCTAAACGAAGCGGCGAAACCGCTCGGGCTAAAGAACCTGAGGTTTGAGGTGTGCATGGAGCAGGGAAAACTTACTCCCGACGGCAAGGACACTGTGGAGTTTTACTGCTCGTTCAACAAGAATCAGCCGATGATGCCACTTGCCCAGTCTGCCTCCGGAGGAGAGATGGCGCGCCTAACCCTCTGCATAAAGGCGATTACCGCAGGCAAGCTCAAGCTTCCCACGGTGATATTCGATGAAATCGACACCGGTGTATCGGGCGACATCGCCGACAGGATGGGGTCGATGATGGCAGAGATTGCCGCCGGGATGCAGGTGTTGGCTATTACTCATCTGCCTCAGGTCGCAGCCAAGGGACGGTCGCATCTACTTGTGTACAAACAGGATGAAAAAGAGCGCACCGTGAGCAACGTGCGTCGGCTGAATCCGGAGGAGCGTGTAAGGGAACTTGCGAGAATGCTCTCGGGCAGGGAAATCAACAGCGCGGCACTTGACAATGCGCGGTCACTTCTTCAAGGATGACTCAAAACAACGTTATAAATCAGAAAATGGAAAAATCAGACTATATATTCGGTTTAAGAGCGATAATCGAGGCAATCGAAGCCGGAAAGGATATCGACAAGATTCTTGTGAAGAAGGACATCAACGGGGACCTTGCCCGAGAACTTCTTGCCAAGGCGAAGGAATACGGAGTGCTCGTGCGCAGGGTACCGGTAGAGAAACTGAACCGGATAACGATGAAAAACCATCAGGGAGCGGTTGCGGTGCTTGCAGCGGTTCCCTATATGAGACTTGAGAACATAGTTCCGACACTATATGAAGAGGGTAGGACTCCGATGATGATAGTGCTCGACGGGGTCACTGACATCCGCAATTTCGGAGCGATTGCCCGCACGGCGTGCTGCGCGGGCGCAAATGCCGTAGTGATACCCTCGCGCAATTCCGTGTCGATAACCGCGGATGCCGTGAAGACATCGGCGGGTGCGCTGTTTCATATCCCGGTATGCAGGGAGAACACCACACTTGAGGCGGTAAGATACCTGAAGCTGAACGGCTACAAGATAGTAGCCGCCACCGAGAAGGGCGCCGTCGACTACACACGCATCGACTATACCGTACCGGTAGCGATAGTGATGGGAGCTGAAGAGACAGGCATATCGAGCGAAGTTCTCATCGAGGCGGATGACCTTGCCGCCATCCCCATGCGGGGAGCCATAAGCTCACTCAACGTATCGGTAGCGGCAGGCGTGATGATATACGAGGCGGTGAGACAGAGAAATTTGTGAATTTATTTTGCATATTTCGGTTGAAAATATTAATTTTGTAGACTGATAAAAATCAGACCGGCTGGAGAGCCGGCATAGTCAAGGCCACCCTGGCGAGATTCGGAGTCCCGGCAAAACAGGAGGGCATCACAAAAGAAATAGACCATATATGATAAATAGAGTTCTCATCAGAATAAAGGTGGTTCAGCTGCTTTATTCGTACTTTTTGGTTCAGAGCAATTTCTCAGTAGAGTCGCAGCCGACGGCTCCCACGAAGGAAAAACGCTTTGCCTATTCGCTCTATCTTGACTATCTGTATCTGATGATGCAAATAGCGGAGGCAGTGAAGCATCGCGGGTCGGGCTCGCCCCTCTCCGAGACAAGGATCATCCGCCGGCTTGCCGCCGACCCAATAATGAAATCGATAATTGGAAGATATTCGGTGACGCCATTCCCTCTACGCGCAAGCGTGGAGCCACTCGCCGAGGCAGTGAAGAATTCCACGCTCTACAAGAAATTCCTGAAGGATACGGACTCCGACGCCCTGATATGGCAGAGCATTTTCAAAGAGTTCATATCGCCTGACCCGATTATCGCCGGCGCCGCCCAAAGTTATGAGAACTATTCCCTGAGGGGCGTTGACAGAGCCAAACAGATGGTTGAGGACACTTTCACTCAATTCTCATCAAGCCAGGACAACATATCCGACTCCCTCTCCGACCTGAAGAAAAGTCTGGATATGGCGCGCGAACTATATTTCAGGCTCTTGCTGCTCCCGATAGAAATCACCTATCAGAGGGAAGTGGAGCTTGACGAGCGTCGCCACCGCTACATCCGCTCGGAAGAGGACATGAATCCGAATCCCAAGTTTATCGACAATGAACTTGTGAAACTACTCGCGGACTCAGAGGAAATCCGCGAGTATATAGAGAAAAAGAAGATATCCTGGCTGAGTCAGGACCGCGAGCTTGTGAAGCATCTGCTACACGTGATAGTGGAATCCGAACTATACCGGGAATACATGGAAGACCCGACTGGCGACCTTCACAGCGACTGCGAGTTCTGGCGCAAGGTGATGAGAAACATTGTCTTCACCGACGAGGAGTTTCTTGAGACACTTGAGAACATGTCGGTATTCTGGAACGATGACATTGACATAATGGGCGAGTTCGTTCTCAAGACCTTCCGCAGATTTGAGGAGAGCGCTAACCCCGACAGGAAGGAGTCCGTCGGCAGTCCGGTGCTCCCGATGTATAAAGACGATGAAGACGCAAGGTTTGGAAGCCAGCTGTTTGAATACACGGTAAAGAACCATGTCCGCTATCGCGAGTATATCGACGAGGCTCTCAACCGCCAGCAATGGGAGTCAGACCGCCTCGCCTATATGGACGTGGTGATTATGGAGACGGCGCTTGCCGAGATACTCAACTTCCCGGCTATACCCATCCAGGCGTCGCTCAACGAATATATCGAGATGGCGAAATGCTATTCCACAGCCAAGAGCGGCTCGTTTGTCAACGGACTGCTTGCCGCGGTAATCACGAATCTGAAAGAAAACGGATTGCTTAGGAAATAATCCGGAGCGAAACGCGACAGAGGAGAGAGATAAGCCCGAAGGGCAAAGTATAAAGAAATAAAAAAACAAACAGAATAAAACAAAAGTATGAATTCAATTCTTCTTCAAGCAGCCCCCGGTGGCGGCAGCGGACTCAGCGGAATGCTGATGATAGTGGCGATGATCGTGATCTTCTATTTCTTCATGATCCGTCCGCAATCGAAAAAACAGAAGGAAATCAAAAAGGCACGTGAGGCAATGAAGGTGGGCGACCGCGTGGTCACCGCCGGCGGCATCCACGGCAAACTTAAGGAAATCTCCGACGCGACAGTCATGATCGAGATTGCCCCGGGCACTCAGATCAAGGTCGACAAGGGATCGATATTTCCCGGGAGCACCGGAAATCCCGACGCACAGAAGTAACAGCCACATTCCGATCATACACAGGGCATGAAAAAGGTGCTGGAATCCGTGGCGAAATGGTGGCGAATGCTCCGGAAATCATCAAGATTCAGGAGCGTGATCAGTTTTGCGGTCTTCGTAGCCATCGCCGCGCTATTCTGGCTCGTAACGACACTGAACGACTCTGTTCAGGACAGCTGTACCGTCAAGGTCAGAATCGTCAATAAACCGGACACCGTCACATTTATCTCCGAAGTTCCGAAGAGCATTCATGTAGAGGTTAAGGACAAAGGATCGAGCCTGATGCGGACCGCCTGGATGAAGACTCCGTCGGTGGAATTGAATTTCAGGGAGCTATCGGACCACGGACAGCTGATCTGCTCACGCTCCGACCTGATGGCGGCACTGAAGGAGGTATTCGGAATGAATGCCACGATACTCTCGACCAGCATCGACTCCCTGCGTCTGCGGTATACCGACCGCCCGGGCAAGACCATCCCGGTAGAAGTGGCGGTGCAGGCTTCGGCTAAAGCCGGCTATGTCGTATTCGGAGCTCCGGTGTCAGATCCCCCGCGTGTAACGGCATACGGGCCGCGCGAGATACTTGACACACTGACCAGAGCCTTCACCAAGAAATATATTGAGCAGGATTTGTCGGAGCCCATGGAATTCATGTCGGAACTGAAGCCGATACCCGGAGTTCGTCTCATCCCGTCGGGCGTCAAGGTCAAGATCAATGTCGAGCCGCTTGTCGCCAAAGAGGAGATGATTACGGTCGAGGCGGAGAATGTGCCGGGCGAGGAGAGCCTTTTGTTGTTTCCGTCAAAAGTCAGGGTAAGTTATTTCGTGCCGATGAGCGAGTTTTCGAAAGACACGAGACATGTGAGGGTGGTAGTGGACTACAACGACATACCTCGTTACATGGGAGCTCGTCTGCCACTGATAATAGAGTCGATGAAAGGCTCAGACGCCGTAAGACCTGTGCTGTACACAGATTCTGTGGAATACACTCTTGTGAGATGACGGAATGTCGACAAAAAAAGGACTTCATTTCCAAGTTTCGGAATAGACAACAAAAGACAATTAAATAAAACAACAATCGAAAAACTATGCTGAAAGATATTCTTTCCATTACGGGTAAACCCGGACTATACAAGATATTGACATCGAGCAAGCGTTCGCTGCTTGTGGAGGACATGACGAGCAAGAAGCGTTTTCCGCTCGGACAGCGTGACCGGGTAGTCTGCCTCGGCGACATAGCCATGTATACCGAAGGCGAGGACCTGCCGCTCGGAGAGATTCTCGACAAGGTTTATGCCACAGAAGGAGGCAAGCCGGTAGACGTGAAGTCTCTGGATACCGAAGGCCTTCGTGAGGAGTTCGCGAAGTCCGTACCGGATTTCGACCGTGAGCGAGTGTATCCCTCCGACATAAAGAAACTATTCAATTGGTATAACCTTCTTATCGGCCAGGGTTACAGCAAATTCACCGAAAAGTCGGCAGAGACTGCCGGAAATGATACAGACAAGGCCTCGGAGACATACATCGATCCGAATGAAGACTAATAACCAGTTATTCACTTAATACATTTTCTATGAAGAAAGTATTTCTACTCACAGGTTTGGCTACCGCTGGCATTTTCGCCATGGCTGCCGAAGTGCCCGAGCCTCAGGTGTTCCCGGACACTTATTTGTATGCTATCTCCCCCAACGGGCAGTATGGCGTGTCTCAGCTGACAAGCGGTCTGAAAATCTACAATTTCGTTACCGGTCAGGTTGATGAGTTCTTTAATGAAACAGTATACTACTCTGCGGGTATCGGCAAGTGTGTCAGCAACAACGGCATCATCCTTGGCTCGTCAGACGATGTCAATGCCGAGTATTTCAAGGACGGGGAGTGGTACACACTCGATGTGCCGGAAGAAGCTTCCTCCACATGTCTTTCAAATGCTATAACTCCGGACGGCAGCCGTATATGCGGCTCCATAGGTGTTTCTGAAATCTCTCTCGATGGTGATGCACTGATGCAGATTCCGGTAATCTGGAACGCTACCGCCGACGGCTATGGCGAGGCTGTAAAGCTCCCTTATCCCGAACTTGATTTCACAGGACGTGTCCCCCAGTATGTGACAGCAGTCGATATTTCCGAAGACGGAAAGAAAGTAATCGGTCAGGTCGTGTCTGCTACCGGCATGCTTTGTTATCCTATCCTCTATACAGAGGATGCCGATGGCAAATGGAGCTATGAGCTGGTTCATCCCGAACTTTACACCATCCCCGGTCTTGAGTTCCCGAAATATCCGGGTGAAGGTCCTGAGCAGCCGCAGGCTGAGGAATACATGACAGTTGAGGAGGAGGCAGCCTACAATCAGGCTCTTCAGGAGTATATAGACTCCGGCTACACTCTTCCTTATCCTATGGCTACAGATTTCCTCTCCGCTGAGGAAAAAGAGGAATATGAGGCTGACATGGAGAAGTATCAGAAGGAATTTGACGAATGGAATACTGCATTCTATGCATGGTTTGACGCCTTCGACAGGGTTCTCGCGATAGCTCCCAACGATGAGTTCAACTCTATTCGCATTTCTCCCGACGGAAAGACTTACGGCTACACGGTATCCGTATCCGATCTTTTCGATCCCTGGGCAGCTTCTACCTATAATGTATGGATCTTTGACGCAGACTCTGACGTCATCACTAAATACAACCAGACAGGCGATCTTAACCTCTCGTATCTTGGCAACGGCTTCGCCCTCGCGTCTTCTTCAATCCAGGCTGTCAGCAACTCTTATGTGCTGAAAGACGGCATTTGTGACAGCATGCTGTGGTGGATGAACAGCCAGTGTCCCGCTTATGCCAGCTGGATCAACGATAACATGCGCTTCTCTTATGAGGATATTGTTATCAATGAGGAAACCGGCGAATATGAGTTAGTGACTATCGACGATGCCCTCATGACAGGTCATGCTACCGGTACCCCCGACCTTTCTCATCTTGCTCTCTCTGTTCAGAATGTATGGGATTACTCGACTGAATTCGACGCATATCTGTTCGATGTGAAGGCTGGCACATCCGGAGTGCAGAGCGTTCGTCCGGCTGTTGACGGCGAGCAGGTGATCTACGACCTCCACGGCCGCAGACTGAACTCCGCAAGCGCCCCCGGCATCTATATCATCAACGGCAAGAAGCAGGTAGTTCGCTAACCTGAGACTTCAGCTTTAAGACAAAGCGGTCCGATTCATTTCGGGCCGCTTTTTTCATGCCGTTTTTCAAAAAATGTTAACGATAAAAACCGCAGAAGAATGTGATTGTTGTATTTTTGGCACGGTATTTGAAAATAGAGTGTCGGGACACCTGTGGTTATAAGAGCCGGTGTTCTGAAATTTGAAAAATACAAAAACAAAGATAGAAATGGCAACAGGAAAAATCGGGGTAACGACAGAAAACATATTCCCCGTAATCAAAAAATTCCTTTACAGTGATCATGAGATTTTTCTGCGCGAGCTTGTGAGCAATGCTGTCGACGCGACGCAGAAACTGCGCACCCTCGCCACTTTTGGCGAATTCAAGGGAGAGCTCGGCACGCTTGACGTAAGAGTAGACGTGGACAAGGAAAAAGGGACACTGACAGTGACCGACCGAGGTATCGGCATGGACCGCGAGGATGTGGACAAATACATCAACCAGATAGCGTTTTCCGGTGCGGAAGAGTTTCTGGAGAAATACAAGGACAACGCCAACAACATCATCGGCCACTTCGGACTTGGCTTCTACTCGGCGTTCATGGTGTCCAAGAAAGTGGAGATTCGCTCCCTCTCATACAAGGAGGGTGCCAAGGGAGTGCTCTGGACATGCGACGGCAGCCCCGAATACAGCATGGAGGATTATGACAAATCCGACAGAGGCACCGAGATAGTGCTGTATCTTGACGACGACAGCAAGGAATTTCTCGAGCAGCAGCGCATCGACACCCTTCTGCGCAAATACTGCCGTTTCCTGCCGGTACCGGTGATTTCCGGCAAGGTACAGGAATGGAAAGACGGCAAGATGGAAGACACCGACAAGGACAAGGTAGTGAACGCCACAGAACCGCTCTGGACCAAAAAGCCTGCGGACCTTACCGACGAGGACTATCTGCAGTTCTATCATGAACTGATGCCGGGTCAGGACGACCCGATGTTCTGGATCCATCTTAATGTAGACTATCCGTTCACGCTGACAGGTATTCTATATTTCCCGAAAATCAAGAATGAGTTTGACGTGCGCAAGGACCGCATCCAGCTCTATTGCAATCAGGTCTTCGTGACCGACCAGGTAGAGGGAGTGGTGCCAGAGTTCATGACCCTGATGCAGGGTGTGATTGATTCACCCGACATCCCGCTGAACGTGAGCCGCAGCTATCTTCAGGCTGACACCGCCGTGAAGAAGATTTCCGGCTACATCTCGAAAAAAGTGGCTGAGAAACTCGACTCGATGTTCAAGTCAGACCGCAAGGCGTTTGAAGACAAGTGGGACGATATAAAAGTCTTCATCGAATACGGTATGCTGACAGATGAGAAATTCTTCGAGTCAGCCCGGAAGTTCTACCTTCTGAAGGATGTGAACGACAAGTATTTCACTCTCGACGAGTATCACACATTGGTGGAAGGTGAGCAGAAAGACAAGGACGGCAGACTCATATATCTCTACGCTACTGACAAGACTGCACAGCACAGCTATATCAAGGCAGCGGAAGAGAAGGGCTACAGTGTGCTTCTTCTCGACGGTCAGCTTGAGCCGCACATGGTGGGGCTTCTTGAGTCGAAACTTGAGAACGTTGGGTTTGTACGTGTCGACAGCGACACCCCCGAGCGTCTGATTCGCAAGGAAGAGGAGAAATCGACCGGGCTTACAGAAAACCAGACGGAGGTGCTTACCATCCTCTTTAGGTCTCAGATTCCCGAAGTTGACAAGGCAGAGTTCATGGTAGGTTTCGACGCCATCTCAGCAGACGCAGCACCGGCGACAGTGACGCAGAACGAGTTCATGCGCCGTATGAAGGACATGGCGGCGATGCAGCCGGGGATGTCATTCTATGGAGATATGCCTGCCAACTATTCACTCACAGTCAACACCGACCAGCCGGCAGTCAAGACCATCATCGAGGAAGCCGACAAGGCTCTCGGCAGCGAGACCGGCGCCATCCTGAAGGAGATATCAGATCTGAACGCTGAGATTTCCGCTGCATCCAAGGAGGCGCAGGACAAGAAGGAAAAGGCGCCCGAGATGAAGGAGCAGAACGAAAAGGTGGCAGAGCTCCGCAAGAAACTGGACGAAACAGTGAAAGGTTATGCCGCAGGTCAGCCGAAGGTTAGACAGGTGATAGACCTTGCGCTCCTGCAGAGCGGACTGCTGAAAGGCGCCGCACTCTCCGAGTTCATCAGCCGCTCGGCACGACTCCTCTGAATCATGAAGAATGAAAGCGGATCATAAGATTCATGTAGCCGCATAATGAGTAAGATATAATACAGCGAGAGGCAGACACATCAGACTGTGTCTGCCTCCCGCCGTTTTATACCGTTTTATAAATGATGTTATCGAATCACAAGTTTTGAACTATTGAGAGATGCCCCCGAGGAGACATTCTTGGAGATTCGCGAGGCGTTTCCGGCAAGAGTGATGGCTGCGGTGCTGGATGCCTCCACATATACATCGCCGCAATCGATGCCGTCAACCACTGTCTTGGAAGCGCTCGAGGAATTTATCTTCAGGCTATCGCCCTTGAAAGACGTGCATGATACTTTCCCGGCGCTTGATATGTCGATGTCCAGATTGCCGCCCTTGACAGAGCCGCACTCTAAGGAGGCAGCGCTCGATGCATCAATATTCAATTCTGAGCAAACTACGTTTCCAAAGATCACGGAGGAAGCGCTGCTGATATCTATATCCAGCGAACCATCTACATTCAGATCACCCTTGACCTCGAGACGAGCCGCCGACGAGAGATCAGCCTCGCGAAGGACAGGGCTGGAGACGTATATGATGGAAGGTCCCTTGATGCTTGCCTTTTTCGTTCCTTTATAGTACGCGTGGAGAGTGGATCCCTGCACCTCCACCGTCAGGTAATCGGCAGCCGAGGGGGTAGTGGATATTTTAGCGGTTCCGGAATTGGCACCTTGAGTGAACACCACCTTTATACCCTGCGAAGCGTCTATCTCATCGAAATCGGAAATTTTGACAGTTTTCTTTACAGTTGCGTCGGAATCCTTGCCGTTTGAAATCGAGACGTTGCCGTCGGAACAGGCTTTCACCAGGGCGCCGGGAGAGCACGCCACAAACATAGCGGCGATTGCGACAGAAAGAATAAGATTGGTCATTTTCTTATTTTTGAGAATTATTTGATTTGAACTTTAGAAACCTTAAGGACTTTAGAGACCTTAGGGGTTCTTTTGAGTGCCGAGGAAGTTTGAATACATATCGCGGAGTTGGTCGGGAGTCACGCTGATTACCGAGATGCGGGAAAAGAAGAGTTTGCTTTCCTCTCCGAGCAAGGTCTCCATCCTCATGCGGCGTATCATAGCGGGCGCATCCTGAGCAACGAAGAAACCAAGTCCCCTTTTGTTGAAAATCACCCCGCTGCGCTCAAGAATCTCAAACGCCCTGGCAGCGGTAGCGGGATTCACCTGCTGAGACACGGCATACTCCCTGACGCTCGGGATTCTGGCGAGTTCCTGATACTCGCGCATCATAATCCGGTCGCAAATCTGGTCGGCAAGCCTGACGTAGATAGGTCTATTATCTGTCTGAATCATTATAAATCATTTTTTCATGAACAACTGCACAATCTGAGTGCTACGGTAGCGGAACCAAGCGCCGACCCAGCAAGCTACTATGAGCAGTGCCTCCACAGAGATGAAGATATAGGTCACTGACTCTTTCTCGCCAAGCCATAATCCCATCTGATAAGCCAGATTCTGACCGGAAAAGAGTCCAATCATAAGCAGGATACCCAATATCCACTCAACGACATTCACAACAATCCAAGTCTTGAGCCACGATAGTCTTGGCCAGAAAGAACTTCCAAGAGTGTACAGTGCATTACCGAAAATAAGACCGAGACCTACTATCAAAGTCAATTTCCATGCAAAATCCTCATGGAAGAACCGAGTTATTACAGAATCGTCAAGATCCGGGAATGCCTTGAAAGTCACCTGAGCTATCAGAGCGGCGACGAGAATACCCACAATAATCGTGATGAGCCCGAAAAAGAAATATACCAGTGCCCTGAGAGTGAACTTCTCGCATCTGGAGGCAGGAATCATGAAAGCCGATATTCTCTCCCTCTTGTTGGCGAGGTTGCTGAATGTGAGAGAGCCGAACACGGTGAGCAGAACACTTGTGATGACGAAACACCATATCAGCAAAGAACCGCCATAAGAAGCTCTTCTCGTATTAAGGATGCTTTCCCTGACAGAATCCGTAAGATCGGGATTGAGGCTGTTGAAACTGTTGATGTCATTGATGGCAGCGATGCATACGAGCACAGACAACGCCACAAAACAGCCGACAGCAGCGAAAGCCAGTTTCATATAGTGACTGCCGTTGATCCTGAAGTCGGACTTCAGGAGAGTGAGGAATCGTTTTCCGGAAAACGCGCTTGTCGCGTCCTGATATTTTAAATTTTCCATAATTTCATTCAAATCAAGCCATAGGCATTAATCAAGCCATAGGGGCATTATTTTTCATATAAGTATAATTGAAGAGAGCCTCGAGATTGACATCGGTTTCCGGTTCGCCGGGAGTGCGCATCTTCATGAATGCATATCCGCCGATAACGCCTTCGCTCCAGATCACACCGTTTTCCGGTAGAGTGGAGGCCACGCCGAACACGAACCTCTCCTGGAGCTGCTCGATAGAGTCGTCGAGAAGTACACCTTTGTTGTCCATGATCATCACATGGTCGAGCAATTGCTCAAGGTCGCGCACCTGATGGGTCGAAATGATGATAGTGCGGTTATCATCCATAGTCTGTGCCACCGCCTTACGGAACTCACTTTTGCCGGGGATGTCGAGACCGTTGGTGGGCTCGTCCATCAGCAGGACTGAAGTGTGGCAGGCGAGGGCAAAGGCGAGAAACGCCTTTTTCTTCTGACCCATTGACAGGGACCCGAGATGAATGTCGGGAGAAAGATTGAAATGCTCGAGAGCCTCCTCCATTGTTTGGCGAGAGAATCTTGGATAGAACGGCGAATAGGCATCGACAAACTTAGCCAGCGACACCGAGGGTATATCCAGTTCCTCGGGCACAAGAAAAATCTCGTTGAGGAAAGCCGGTTTTCTGTCCCACGGATTGAAGCCTCTCACGTTCACTTCACCTGCTGTAGGCTTGAGAAGTCCGGATATTAGATAGAGCAGAGTACTCTTGCCGGCGCCGTTGGCGCCAAGAAGACCTACAATCTTACCGGAAGAGAGCTCCATGTTGAAATCCGAAATCGAATTTCGCTTGCTTCCACTGTAGCGGTAGGAAACATTGATCATTGAAATCATAAAACACTTATCTTTAATTAATTACAACTTGCGTTATTTGGTGTTGCTGTGTATTAGTGTAGTAACACACTGCAAAATTAGAATAAATTTTTTAATTCTCCAAATAAAATATGAAAAAAATACTTTATTCAAGGTATTTCAAAAGTATTTAGAATTTGCTAATTTTGCATACAGAAAGCGTCGACACGATTACGGGAAAGTATTTTCCGCGTGAAAGAATCCGCTCTGCAACCTGACGAAGTCTTAGAAACAACTTCATTCGGGCAGGCACGGCGCCACAAATAAGATAGAGGTTATATGAAATTAGTAGACCTGCAGCCGGGAGAGACCGGCGTGATAACAAAGATTCTCGGTCACGGCGCGTTCCGGAAACGAGTGATGGAAATCGGGTTTGTGAGGGGACGTGAGGTTAAGTGCATACTTAACGCGCCTCTGATGGATCCCGTGAAATACGCCCTGATGGACTATGAGGTGTCACTTCGGCGCAACGAGGCATCGATGATAGAGATCATGACAGTGGCGGAATGGAACGAGCACGAGGCGGATGCCGAAAAGGCTGAAAAGAAAGCCACATCGATGCACGACGAAGAAGCCGCCCATGCCGTGAGACACGACAAGATTATCAATGTGGCATTGTTGGGCAATCCTAACTGCGGCAAGACATCCCTTTTCAATATAGTGAGCGGCGCCAACGAGCACGTGGGCAACTATGCCGGGGTCACAGTGGATGCCAAAGCAGGTCATCTCAACTACAAGGGATACCGCATAAATGTGGTGGACCTTCCGGGCACATATTCGCTGTCGGCATATAGTCCGGAGGAACAGTATGTGGTAAGATATCTCCGCGACGAGACACCGGATGTCATGATCAACGTGATAGTGGCGTCGAATCTCGAGAGAAACCTCTACATGACCACCGAGCTTATCGACATGAACCGCCCAATGGTGATAGCCCTCAACATGTTTGACGAACTGGAAAAATCCGGTGCGACGCTTCATTATAAGGAATTGGGGGCGATGCTCGGCGTTCCGATAGTGCCAACGGTCGCATCCGCCGGCAAAGGTGTGAGGGAACTTCTTGACGCGGTAATATCGGTTTACGAGCTTAGACATCCCGACATCCGTCACATTCACGTAAGGATGAGCCAGGAGATCGAATCGGCGGTAGACGTGCTTCGCGCCGACCTGAAGGAAGACACCGGTGTGACACCTCACTTCGCCACCCGATATCTCGCCATAAAACTCCTCGAAGGGGACCCTGAGGCAGAACTGCTAATCAAAGGAGCGGCAAACTATGGTAAGATCATGGAAGACCGCGACCGCATGGCAGCGTATGTGAAGGAAAGACTCAACGAAGACATCCAGACGGCGATAGCCGCCGACAAATACGGGTTTATCCAGGGAGCCCTCGCTGAGACACTCGAAGGGAATCTGGCTAAGGATGAAAAGACCACCAAGGCAATCGACACCCTTGTCACCAACAAACTGTTCGGGTTCCCTATATTCCTTGCCGTGATGTTCTTCACCTTCTGGTGCACGTTCGAGCTTGGATCCTATCCCATGGAATGGATCGAAAGCCTTGTGTCGTGGCTATCCGAGACTCTTTCGAACGTGATGCCCACCGGCCCTGTCAGAGACCTGCTCCTTGACGGAATCATCGGAGGAGTCGGAGGCGTGATAGTGTTCCTCCCCAATATCCTTATTCTATATTTCTTCATATCCTTCATGGAGGATTCGGGATATATGGCGAGAGTGGCGTTCATCATGGACAAACTGATGCACAGGATGGGTCTTCACGGCAAAAGTTTCATACCATTGGTGACAGGGTTCGGATGCAATGTGCCTGCCGTGATGTCCACACGCATCATCGAAAGCACGTCAAGCCGTCTGATCACGATACTTGTGCTTCCATTCATGTCATGTTCGGCTCGACTGCCCATATATGTGCTGCTCGCGGGGGCGTTTTTCCCGAGTCATGGGGCAGTCGTGTTCTTCGGGCTCTATCTATTGGGCATCCTTGTGGCGATAGCCACCGCACGCCTTCTGCGACGCTTCTGGTTTAAGGAAGACGAGACACCGTTTGTAATGGAACTTCCTCCCTACCGAGTGCCGACCGCCAAATCAGTGGTCAGAGGGATGTGGTCGAAAGCGAAACAGTATCTTCACAAGATGGGAGGACTGATACTTGTGGCTTCCATAATAATATGGGCACTGTCTTATTTCCCGCGTTATTCCTTCAGCGACATACCAGAATCATATATCGAGAGGACTATCGCCGAGATGCCTGAGCAGGCTCGGACGAATCTCAGCTCAGAAGAAATCAACACAAACATCCTTCACACCTACCAGCAGGAGCACTCCATATTGGGAGAAATAGGCAAGTTTTGCGAGCCGGTGGTGAGACCGATGGAACTTGGATGGAAATCATGCGTATCCCTTATCGCCGGCATGGCTGCCAAAGAGGTAATAGTCTCCACGATGGGGGTACTCTATGTTGGTGACGACGATGCATCGGCACTTAGCGAAAGACTATCCACGCCATCGCCGCTCACCGGCAAGGCACCGTTTACAGTTGCCTCCGCATTGGCATTCTTAGTGTTTGTGCTGCTGTATTTCCCATGCGTCGCCACCCTGGCGGCTACCAT
This sequence comes from Muribaculaceae bacterium, assembly GCA_017626045.1. Taxonomy (GTDB): domain Bacteria; phylum Bacteroidota; class Bacteroidia; order Bacteroidales; family Muribaculaceae; genus Lepagella. The sequence continues at coordinate 24,745 of JAGAJP010000039.1, forward strand.
AAAGGAAACCGGCGACTGGCGTTACGGACTGTTTTCGCTGCTGTACAACACCGTGCTGGCGTGGATACTCGCCGTGATCACCTATAATATAGCGATATTATTTTAAGCGACAGGCTCTAAAAAGCGGTGAGCGAATTTGCATTTCGCTCACCGCTTTTATTCATGTCGCTGACCGGGGTCACTTCTTTTTCAAATGAGTATATATGAGAGGTGCTGACTGCCTCCATACCTGGTCTGCAATCTGCAGCATACCGCTCTTCGAGGGATGGTTGCGCTGCTTGTCGATGAGCTTGAGACGGATGTTTGGCACGTCGTAATGACGGCAAATCTCATCCATCGACTCCGTGATGTCCTTTCGCAGGTCGCTGTTGCAGATGTTGACCACGAGCGCATCGGGATACAGGTTCTTGAGCCGGGATAGGAGTGCGGCGAAAGCGGGGCGATAGGAATACATATCCTTATCCGTCCAGTCACCATACTTGTAATCGCCGAGGGGGCTTTTTGCCCAGTCATCGTTGGTGCCGCCGAAAACAAATATCACCTCGGGGTTGCCGAGCCTATCGGCACGCGTATTGAAAGAGCGGTCACGATAGTCCTCACCACGATAGCCGGTGAAGCAGACAGTCGCGCCGCTGTATGACTCGTTACGGTCAATGATAAGTCCGTTTCGATCTGCCATGATGCTCCACCAAGTCTGTTCCGGTGAATTGACATCATTGCCATTGGTGTTTGCTGAATACCAGACTTCATTCCCTTCGGGGATAAAGCCTTCAAAAGTGGAATAACTGTCGCCAAGCACCGACACCCTTAGTTGGGCGGCTGCCGAAAAGGCAAGGAAGAAAGCCAACGCTGAAGTCAACGATTTTTTCATGTATGCATTTTTTAGATTCATTAGGCAAAGTTAATAAAAAAATTGATTAATTTTGCATTTGATATGAAAAGAATTCTACTAACCGGAGCCACCGGAGTCATGGGAATGGAAGGACTCAAGCATCTGGTGGAATTTCCGTATCGATATGAAATAACTGTTCTTGCCCGAGACAGCAAGAAAAACCGAAAAAAACTTGCTCCGTTCATTGCCAAGGGAGTTAAGGCAGTGTGGGGCGATCTTCTCGACAAGGAAGCCGTAAAGGAAGGAGTCGGGAACGCCGACATAGTGCTTCATGTCGGGGGTATGGTGTCGCCTGAGGCAGACCGGTATCCGGAACAGACGATTAGGGTTAACGTCGGGGGAATGCGCAACATAATCGAGGCATCCCTTCCCCGCAAGAACGAGATTAGCGTCGTCTATATTGGTTCCGTGTCCCAATACGGTCCCAGATATGTTCCCGACCACTGGGGGCAATGCGGAGATCCGCTTCTTCCTGCTTATCGCGACGCATACGCATTCTCGAAGGTGACAGCCGAGCGTCTGCTTCTCGAATCAGACATTCGAAAGTGCGTATCCCTGCGGCAGACAGGCATCCTGCACAGTGGACTGCTAAAAAAGGCAAACGACCCGATAGCATTTCACGTTCCGATCAAGGGCGTGCTCGAGTGGGTCACCGCGGAAGACTCCGGAAGACTGCTTGAGAAGGTATGTAGCGACGATGTTCCGGATTCATTCTGGGGCAAGACATACAATATAGGAGGGGGAGCTCCCTATCGTCTTACCAATTATGAATTCGAGTCGATGATACTCAAAGCGTCGGGATGCCCGTCTCCCGAAAAGATTTTCGACACCGGCTGGTTTGCCACAAGGAATTTCCACGGCATGTGGTATACCGATTCCGACGATCTCGAGCAAATACTTCATTTCCGCAGCGGCAGAAGTCTTTCTGACTATCTGAAGATAATGAAGAGTGAACTTCCATGGTATTTCAGTCTTGCGCCTCTCGCGCCGGCTTTTCTCATCAAGGCATTCATGCGTAAAGTGGCAATGACCCCGGAGTTGGGCACACTGTGGTGGCTTAAGACAGACTCCAAGGCATTAATCGACATTGCGTGGGGAAGTCGCGAAGAGCATGATTCGATACCGGGGTGGTCGGAAACGGACCTTACACGGCCCTCTGATGTCAATCCCGGAGTTCACGGCAAGTGTGAACAAGAGGCAGAGGATTGCGATTGCACCGTGAGGTCTGTCTGCCCCGAGTGCGGCACGGAATACAGTTTGAGAATCAGGACAAAATCCGCAGGCCACGGATGTCCGGAATGCCTGCGTCGCCGACTGCGGATGGAACTTCCGGCAGACATAATTAAGATTATATCATGATATCAAGATACTTAAAAACAATCAAATAAATCAAACAAGTATAAAATATGGCAAGAAAGATCTTTCTCATTCCGCTCATAGGTCTTCCGTTGACCCTGAGCGCAGCACCCGAAACCCTTTCTTCACCCGACGGAGACATAATGCTCAATTTCGAGGTCAAGGATGGGAAACCCGTATATTGGGTTGATTTCAAAGGAAAAGAGATAATAGCGCCGTCGCATCTCGGATTTCAGCTTATAAGCGAATCCGGACGCAACAGCTTCGACCACCAGGGCAAAAAAGCCGGAGCGGACGCACTGTCGCTGAAAGACGGATTCAAACTCATCGGAACTACTCGCGACAGGGTGGATGAAACATGGCAGCCGGTGTGGGGAGAAGAGACATCTATACGCAATCACTACAACGAGATGGCTGTAACTCTGCTTCAGCCGGCGTTTGACCGGAAGATGACTGTGAGGTTCAGGGCATACGACGACGGCATCGGATTCAGGTATGAGTTTCCCGAGCAGCCCAACCTCAACTACTTCACAATAGGAGAAGAAGAGACCGAATTCGCAATGACCGGAGATCATACGGCATACTGGATACCGGGCGACTATGACACACAGGAATACAACTACACCAAGTCGCGACTTAGCGAAATAAGGGACCTCTTCCCGAGCAAGGTCAACCCCGACAATGCCTCGACGACGGTGTTCTCACCGACGGGAGTCCAGACCTCACTGCAGCTCAAGACCGACGACGGAGTATATATCAATCTTCACGAGGCTGGCACGATAGATTATCCTACCATGCACCTCAACCTGAACGACAGCACCATGACGTTCACATCATGGCTTACCCCCGACAACGAAGGTAAGAAAGGATACATGCAGACACCGGTCAACTCACCCTGGCGCACCGCCATCATCACCGACGACGCGCGAGACATCCTGGCGTCAAGACTCATCTACAACCTCAACGAGCCCACAGAATATGAGGACACATCATGGATAAAGCCGGTGAAATATATCGGAGTATGGTGGGAAATGATAAGTGGCGCAGGCACATGGAACTATACCGATGATGTATATTCCGTGAAACTCGGAGAGACAGACTATACCAAGACAAAGCCAAACGGACGCCACAGCGCCAACACGGAGAAGGTGAAGCGCTACATAGATTTTGCCGCCGACAATGGATTTGACCAGGTGCTGGTGGAAGGTTGGAACGAAGGATGGGAAGACTGGTTCGGCCAGTCGAAAGACTACGTATTCGACTTTGTGACTCCCTATCCCGACTTCGACCTCAAGCAGCTCAACGAGTATGCCAAGAGCAAGGGCGTGAAACTGATGATGCATCATGAGACATCCGCGTCAGTGCGCAACTACGAGCGGCATCTTGAGGACGCATATCAGTTTATGAACGACAACGGTTACAATGCCGTGAAGAGCGGATATGTCGGAAACATCATTCCAAGAGGAGAGCATCATTACTCCCAGTGGCTCAACAACCATTACCTCTATGCAGTGAAGAAAGCAGCCGACCATAAGATAATGGTAAACGCACATGAGGCGACACGTCCGACAGGTCTTGCGCGCACATATCCCAACCTAATAGGAAATGAAAGCGCCCGTGGAACCGAGTATCAGGCGATGGGGGGCAACGAGAAATGGCACACTTCGATACTTCCCTTCACTCGGCTTCAGGGTGGCCCGATGGACTACACTCCGGGAATCTTCGAGTTTGACCTGAGCACATTCACACCCGGCAACAACAGCAAGATAGCGTCGACAATACCGGGACAGCTCGCCCTATATGTGACAATGTACAGTCCGCTCCAGATGGCGGCAGACCTTCCGGAACATTATGAGAGACACATGGACGCGTTCCAGTTTATCAAGGATGTACCGGTGGAATGGGAGAAAAGCGTCTATCTTGAGGCTGAGCCGATGGAATATGTCACGATAGCGAGAAAAGACAAGAACTCAGACGAATGGTATGTCGGAAGCACCTCGGGAGTCAACGACCGCAAAAGCACGATAGAACTGTCGTTTCTTAACCCGGGCAGGAAATATGAAGCCACCATATATGCGGAGGCACCGGACGCCGACACAGTAAACAATCAGACTCACTACAAGATAACCAAAAAGAATGTGACATCCAAGAGCAAGCTGACACTCAACGCGCTTGCCGGAGGAGGCTACGCGATATCGCTCAAGCCCATCGACTGATGTGAGAGATCTCACGGCAACCAATAATAAAGCAATGGACACGAAGCGACATCGTGTCCATTGCTTTTTATACCTTACAGTTTTCGGAAAATCATCTTTGGCTGGAAACTCTGGCAGCCTCAAGGAAATTGCAAACGGAATATGCGATGAGGGAAATGCCGGTGACGAGCACAATGAAATTCATCATCTTCACAGGCCCGAGAACAAGCACCACCACACCTGTCACCACGAGAAGAATCGGAAGAATATAGAAAACGAAAGGAAATCCTATCTTGCCGAATCCATAGAGGAGCATAAAGATATGATATATTCCCGCAAGAATCATCAGGGCTGCAAACACATACACGAGAAGAGAACTGAATCCGGAAGGTCTGATCACCATCCAGAGACCGAGCGCAGCGGCGGCTACGGCACTCAAAAGAGAGCCAATTGAAAGGGACGCATGAGATTCCTTCTTTCCGTTAACCTCCACGCTTACCTTTGACGAGCTGCTGAAGACAAAAAAGAGATTGACAGCTGCAGCGATCAGAAACGCGATGCCCAACACCATCACCACTATATCTATCGCAGTAGACTGCATAAAAAGGAGTACGACACCGACAATAAGAGTGACGACTCCCGTATAAGTCAAACTTTTACCATTCATAGCTATTAAATTTAAGTTAAAACAATCATAATTATAGAAAGATAACAAATGAAGGCAAGTGTTTGCTCACGAAATATTTCGCTAAAAACTTCTCTCCAGGTTGGAGAAACGGAGAGAATTTATTAAATTTGCATAATGAAGTCAAAGGACCTTAAAGACCTTAAAGACCTTAAATACCTTAAGGATCCTAAGGACCCTAAAGACCTTAAAGACCTTAAAGTCCTTAAGGACTTGTCTAAACTTCAATCAAACTGCAATAATAAAAAGACCTATAAGAAAATGGTAAAGAAAAGCATAATATCATTAGGAATAATGCTAACGCTTCCGGCGATGGCATTCGGCTGGGGACAGAAAGGACATGACGTGACGGCTTTCATAGCGGAAAAGCACCTCACGCCGGCAGCAAAATCCGTTTGTGACTCACTTCTCGACGGCAAATCAATCGTATATTGGGCAAACTGGGCAGACAACGCCTGTCACACCCCGGAATATGCCTATACCAAGACCTGGCATTACCGCAATATCGACGCCGGACATGATTACGACAAGTTTCCACGCAACGAAGACGGAGATGTGACCACAGCCATCAAACTCCAATATGAGACACTATCCAACCCTTCGGCTTCATTACAGGAAAAACAACTCGCTCTCAAACTCTTGGTGCATTTCGTTGGAGACATCCATCAGCCCATGCACATGGGCCATCTCTCCGACAGAGGTGGCAACGGAGTGAAAGTCAAATACTTTTACAAAGACAGGAATCTTCACGGAATATGGGATTCTGACCTCGTGGAGTCGGCACACAACTGGACTTTCACTGAATGGCAAGACCAGATAGACCGAGCCACCGATGATCAAGAGGCTGCGATCATCTCCGTTATAGACCCCGACGACTGGGGACGCGAGACATTCGGATTGGCGACATCGGTATATGACTCAACGCCGGAAAACACCAATATAAGTTATGACTACATAGCCGAGTGGACACCGGTAATCGAGCAACAACTTCTTAAAGGTGGACTGCGACTCGCCCATCTTCTAAACACTCTGTTTGACCCTCATTACAAGTGAACGGCAATCCACCACTGAATCTTCCACCCGTAGAGCTCAGGTTTCGCAAGGAAGACAATATACTGAAGGTATTTGATCCGCTGAGGCAAAGATATGTTGCGATGACACCGGAAGAATATGTCAGGCAACACTTTACCGCATGGCTGACCGACAGTCTGGGCTACCCGGCATCCCTGACCAATAATGAAGTGCCGATAACGCTCAACGATACACGCCGCAGATGCGACACTGTGGTATATCACAGCGACGGCACACCACTCATGATAGTTGAGTACAAAGCCCCGACAGTGGCAATAACCCAGGAAGTGTTTGACCAGATAGCCCGCTACAATATGGTTCTTCGATCAAGATACCTTGTGGTAAGCAACGGTATCCGGCATTATTGCTGCGAGATGGATTATGAGCATAACACATATTCATTTCTGCCGCAGATACCACACTGGCGTCCCGACCTCTGAAAGAATTCCTTAGATAGCCGGAAGAAATCAAAAGAAACAAGAAGAAACAACTTCATTCCTAAAGACAATCATCGATGACCGATATAACATACAATTATCTTGACCTGCTCAACGAACAGCAACGGGAGGCTGTGGTATATCACGACGGCCCATCCTTGGTGATAGCCGGCGCAGGCTCCGGCAAGACCCGCGTGCTGACCTACAAGATTGTGGACCTGCTGCGGTCGGGCTACGAACCATGGCGCATACTCGCGCTGACCTTCACCAACAAGGCGGCTCGAGAGATGAAAGAGCGGATAACAGAGGTGATGGGGGAGAAGACCGCCTCTAAACTGAGGATGGGGACGTTTCACTCCGTTTTTCTCCGGATTCTGAGGCAACATGCCGAGGAGTTGGGCTACCGATCCTCATTCACCATATATGACACCTCCGACTCCAGGTCTCTGCTGAAAAGCATCATCAAGGAACTCGCACTGGATGAGAAGCAGTATAAGCCATCCACCATCCATGCAATCATATCCAATGCAAAAAACGCCCTCATAGACCCGGATCAGTACATTCAGGACTCCGACAACATGAACGCCGACAAAAAGTCGCGGCGTCCGCTGACAGGAAGAATCTACAAGATGTATTGCGACAGATGCCGACGTGCCGACGCCATGGACTTCGACGACATCCTTGTGAATATGAACATTCTGCTGCGTGATTTTCCCGATATTCGGCGCCATTACCAGGAGTTTTTCCGATATATCCTTGTCGACGAGTATCAGGACACCAACTTTGCACAGCATCTGATCATCTCCCAGCTTGCCGCCGTCCACAAGCATCTGTGTGTGGTAGGCGACGACGCGCAGAGTATCTATTCCTTCCGTGGCGCCAACATCGGCAACATCCTCAACATGGAGAGCCGTTATCCCGGACTCAGAATTTTCAAGCTTGAACGAAACTACCGGTCAACACAGAACATAATCAACGCAGCCGGAAGCCTTATCGACAAGAATACCCGGCAGATGAAAAAGCATGTCTACAGCGAGAACGAAGTCGGGGAACGTGTGGGAATACTCTCCACATATTCAGACATGGAAGAGGCATACCTCATTGCCAACCTGATATCCAAGTCGAGACTCAGCTGCCATGACTCTTATGAGGACTATGCGGTGCTTTATCGCACAAACGCGCAGAGCCGAGTCCTTGAGGAATCCCTGAGAAAACGGAATATAGCCTACCGGATATACGGAGGACTTTCCTTCTATCAGCGTAAGGAAATAAAAGACGCCGTGTGCTATTTCCGGCTTGCCATCAACCCTGACGACGACGAGGCGCTGCGACGGGTAATAAACTATCCGGCGAGAGGAATCGGAGAGACCACCATGAAAAAGCTCATGGAGGCGGCTGCCCGGTCAGACGCAAGTTTATGGAAAGTGCTTCAGGATCCCGCCGCCCATGGAGTTGCCGTGAACGCCGGCACCCTAAAGAAGCTTACGGCATTTAGGGATATGGTCAAGGAATTCGTCGACGACAACACCCGTGGCGCAGACGCCTATCAGCTTGGACAGCTCATATTCAACAGGAGCGGCATCCTCACTGTTCTGAATCACGACAACACACCTGAGTCGATAAGCAAACAGGAGAACCTGAAGGAACTGCTGTCGGGTCTGAAAGACTATGTGGACATGAAGCATGACGAGGGTGAGGAGAATCCGGGAATGCAGAGTTTTCTGTCGGAAGTGATGCTTGCCACAGATCAGGACACCCGTGATGACGAGGCGGGAGAAAAAGTCACTCTCATGACCTGTCATGCGGCCAAGGGTCTTGAGTTCAAGCATGTCTACATAGTGGGGGTGGAGGAAGAACTGCTGCCTTCGGCAATGTCGATGTCGTCGGTTGATGAAGTCGAGGAAGAGAGGCGTCTTCTGTATGTGGCGATGACGCGCGCCAAAGAGACATGTGTCCTTACATACGCCAAGACCCGATTCCGAAACGGTCAGACAGTGCAGTCGCGTCCCTCGAGATTCCTTTCTGAAATTGGAAGGGGATACGTGCAGATGGAGACATCCTCCGACTATTCCGATGATAATGTCAGGCCGCATTTCAATCCGATGGACCGATACCGGACATCATATCGGCAGCAGTCTTCCGGCTATGCGAATCTAAGACAGGCGGAAAGCCGGACATCCGCATCTCCCATGCCGACCGGCAGTGTCGCAGACCCCAATGAAGGCACCATCCATACTCCTGAAGAGATAAAGGTGGGCACCAAGATTATACATGCCAAACTTGGGAGGGGAGTGGTGAGCAAGATCGACTTCGTGATGGGAGAAGGCGTCATCACAGTTGAGTTCTCCAACGCCGGGGAAAAGAAACTGTATCTTCGGTTCGCAAAATTCAAGATAGAAAGTTAGCGAGGAACCTCAGGAGACCGTAAAAATCTTGAATATCAATTCTCGCTGGAGGTCATACTCATTCTGCAGCGAGCCGATGCCTTTGCTCTTGCAGTCAAAATCTCGCAACGCTGAAATCGCAGCGAGCGACTGACGGGGAGAATACATCTGCAAACCGTCGCGAATCTCCTTTAGCGCATAAGGGGTCTTCAACTGGAGTGCTTCCATGAGTCCGCGGTCCGACTTATCGGTGCTGAAGTGAGCCACCACGAGCTGACTGAAGAATTTAAACAGCACAGCCGTGGTCATCACCGTCGGATTGTTTTTCGGATTCTTGCGGAAATAGTCCAGGATTCTCATAGTTTTCGGATAATCTTTCATCGACAATGACTTGGAAAGTTCAAAATTGTTGAACTCCTTAGAGATACCTATATTCTCCTCGACCATTTCGGCAGTGATGCGTTTTGTCCCGGCACCTGCCGCCACCACGAGTTTATCGATTTCGCCAAAAAGTTTCTGCAGCGAATTTCCGATATATTCCATAAGCACCTGCACCGCCTGATCTTCAATAGCGATCTTCTTCGTCCGGCAATAGTCCTTGATAGGTGCGGCAAGCTGATAGTCTCTGATTTTCGGACTTTTGAACACCACCACATCCTCGCCTGCCTTTGCAGCTGTCTTCATCAAGGCGGAAGTGGCGGAGAGGTTGTCGCCTTTGAAAGCGATTACGAAAACACCTTTCTGATTAGGCATGGCGATATAAGGAGCCATCTTATCAAGTTGAGTCTTCGAGCCGGGATAACACTGCGCTTCCTTCAGGATCACTAGCTGAGTGTCGCCCATCACCGGATATTGGCGGGCGCTTGCCATCACAACCTCAAGGTCGGCATCCGCTCCGTAGAAGACAAGCATATCGAAAACCTTGTTTTCCTCCTTGACCACATTGTTTTCTATCGCGTCTACGATAAGGTCGATATAATACGGTTCCTCGCCCATGAGCAGATATACGCGGGCGAGTTTTCCATGACGGATGTTGTCTATGATTTCGCGGTAAGTAAGATCCTTAGAGGTTTTAGCGGCCATCGGATATAGAATTTAATGTTGATGAATGCGGTCGGGGGAGCGGGGAGTAAGCCATCCTTGGCGATGACATGTGAACAAGAAGATTCCCACAAGAATCACGCTGCATAAGAAAGCGAAAGGAAATGAGCCGTCGGCTACTCCCATGCTGTCGAAGTCATCGGAAAGGAAATTGCGATGAATAAGCCAGCTCACCAGAACCGCGATGCTGTTGTTTAGCGCATGGGCGAAAGAAGAGACCCAGATGTTGCCGCTCCACCGGTAAAGGTATCCGAACCACGCACCGAGAAGCATTCTGGGAATGAATCCATAAAACTGCATATGAAGGGCGCTGAAGATGAAAGCCGCGACCCAAATCGCGACATGGGGACTCACCCCGCATCGCGCAAGCAATTTCTGCAGACCTCCCCTAAAAAAGAACTCCTCGCCGATGCCGGTAAGGACACCGATCACAAGGACGTTTACAGCCATCTGCCAAAAAGCATCGACACTCAGAAGAATCTCAGACTCTGCAGCAGCCCTTGCCTCTGTTTCCTGACACCACTTCTCAAAAGAGGCGAGAGCATCTGGAAAAACCACATTCTCGTTCCAGAAGACGATCTGATTAAGTGCGGGCATCGAAATAAAATAAGCTGCCAAGGCTATTCCGATCATACGTGCCGACGGAAGCGAGAGCGCACCGATATCGCTCAAGGAATTGCCTTTGAAGCAGAGCTTCCAAGCCAATACAGCCGGCAAAATAAACGCGAAAACATTCTGGGCAGAAAACATCAGCCACTGCCTCACCAAGCCCCCCTGCGCCTCCACGGGAATCAAGACAACAAGAGAAGCAAGAAAAAGGCCGCAAATCATAAGGCCAAACAGCACGAGACAAGCCTGGCAGATATCTAAGAATTTCTTCATGTCAGTCAAATTTTTTTCTGCGGAAAATGAAGTTTCTGCCAAGATATTTCTCCCTCACCACCGGGTTTTCGGCAAGTTGCTCACTTGTGCCCCTGAAAAGTATCCTACCTTCGAAAAGGAGGTAGGCTCGGTCGGTGATGCTGAGGGTTTCAGGCGCGTTATGGTCGGTGATAAGAATGCCGATGTTCTTTTCCTTAAGCTTATAGACGATGCTCTGAATATCCTCCACGGCTATGGGGTCCACGCCGGCGAAAGGCTCGTCGAGCATAATGAATTTCGGATTGATGGCAAGACAGCGGGCAATCTCGGTTCGGCGTCTTTCGCCGCCCGACAATTGATCGCCAAGATTTTTCCGTACCTTCTCCAGTCTGAATTCAGCGATAAGGTCCTCAAGTTTCTGACGCTGCTCTTCCTCCGGCATCTTAGTCATCTCCAGGACGGCGCGAATATTGTTTTCCACACTCAATTTTCTGAAGACTGAAGCCTCCTGGGCAAGATACCCGATACCGAGCTGCGCCCTACGGTATACCGGATAACCGGTGATGTCCATGTCATCGAGAAAAATCTTGCCGGAATTTGGGGTAATAAGCCCAGTGGTCATATAGAAGGTAGTGGTCTTGCCGGCACCGTTAGGACCGAGAAGCCCCACAATCTCGCCCTGCCTCACTTTAATAGAGACCTTGTTGGCGACTGTACGCTTCCCGTATTTCTTCACAAGGTCACGGGTGCTGAGGACACCCTTGCCCGGCTCGATTTCGATAACTTCCTCTTCAAGGACCCCTTCGGGCGTGTCCTTAAACAGTTCGGCAGTCTCTATTTTGAGCGCCTCGTCGGGCATCACGTCGGAATCAGGCGATACCTCGGTTTCAGAATCAAGAGACCTTGGAACTACTTCGGATTCAGTCACAGCCGTTATATCACCGGAACTCACTACAGACACATCCTGAGGAATGACCGTATTCTTCTTCTTTTTAAAACCTGACAGTATATTCATTTCTTATAAGATGGGAGGAGGGTACGGATATAATCGGTGAGTAGCTTAATCGCCACCTCATTGTTTCCACCCTGAGGAATTATGAGGTCAGCGTAGCGTTTTGTGGGCTCTATGTGAAGTTCGTGCATCGGTTTCAAAGTTTCCTGATACCTGTCAATCACCATCTTTGGAGTTCGACCTCTCTCGATGCAGTCCCTATGTATCACACGGATAAGCCGTTCGTCGGCATCTGCGTCCACAAACACCTTTACATCCATACGGTCTCGGAGTTCCTTATCGCAAAGCACGAGAATGCCCTCGACCACCACCACCTCTCGCGGCTCCACATGAATGGTCTCTTTCATTCTGGCGCAAGTGATGAAATCATAAGTGGGCATATCTATGGCATTTCCTGCCCTGAGCTCATCAAGATGCTTAGTAAGAAGAGGCCATTCGATGGCGGAAGGCTCGTCATAGTTCATCTTTCTGCGGGTCTCGAGCGGAATATGTCTATTATCGTTATAATAGCAATCCTGAGGCAACACAGCCACCTCGTCTTTGGGCAATGATTCAATAATCTTCCGGACTACAGTTGACTTACCCGAACCGGTGCCACCTGCGATTCCAATTGCAAGCATAATCGTGTATATTAGTTATCCAAAATTCACACTCTGTCGTCAACAGACGGAGTGGAGGAGTTGTAAATGCTACGCCGTTGTATATGCAGAAAAAATTCATCGGGAAGAAGTTCAACATCATAAAACAGCGATTTCGAAGACAAAATTAATAAAAACGATTGTTGTTAGCAAGAATATATCACCACTCTTTGAAAATTTTTATTAATTTTGCATTTGGTTTCGTAATTTATGGCAAAAATTACGAAACCAAGTTGCCTCATCTCGTTATAGTCTGAGAATGGAGTTGTAAAAAATTAAACGAAAAAGAAAGTGATTACAAAATCAATAAAGACATTCGGCAAATATTGTATGTTCATGGCGCAGGTCTTTCGCAGACCTGACAAATGGAGAGTCTTCTTCAGTCAGCTTGTGTTTGAGATCAACAAACTTGGAGTAGACTCTATACCGCTTGTGGTGATAATTTCGATATTCATCGGAGCAGTGATAGCTATCCAGATGACTATCAACATCGTGTCGCCGCTGATACCGAGTTACTCCACCGGTCTTGCCACCAGGGAGATTCTGCTTCTTGAGTTTTCATCCACAATGATGTGTCTGATACTTGCCGGCAAGGTAGGGTCGAACATCTCATCGGAGATTGGCACGATGCGAGTGACGGAGCAGATAGACGCCATGGAGATCATGGGCATCAACTCAGCCAATTTCATTGTCTTGCCCAAAGTAATCGGCTTTGTGCTGTTCGTTCCGGTGCTATGCGTGCTCTCTATGTTTGTGGGCTTATGGGGCGGCTGGCTGGTTGCCAGATTCACCGACATGCTGACAGTGGAGAATTATGTGTTTGGCATACAGTCATTCTTCAACGAATGGTATGTATGGTATGGCATCATCAAGACAGTGGTGTTTGCCTACATCATAGCGACAGTGGCGGCATTCTACGGCTATTATGTCGACGGCGGATCGCTTGAGGTCGGAAAGGCGAGCACAAATGCGGTAGTGTCCAGTTCGATACTGATACTTCTCGCCGATGTGATACTAACAAAACTCCTACTGCAATGATTGAAGTCAAGAACATAAGCAAATGGTTTGACGGAGTACAGGTACTCCACGACATATCGGCGGTATTCGAGACCGGCAAGACCAACCTTATAATAGGTCAGTCCGGCTCGGGCAAGACAGTGCTTCTTAAATGTCTCGTTGGTCTGCTGCATCCGGAGGAAGGCGAGATATACTACGACGACGCTTGCCTGAACACGATGAACTCAGAGCAGCGGAAACAGCTGCGTATGGACATCGGAATGCTGTTTCAGGGGTCGGCTCTCTTTGACAACGAGACAGTGCTGGGCAATGTGATATTCCCTCTGAAGATGTTTTCACCGCTCAGCCATGCCGAGCAGCTTGAAAGGGCGCATTTCTGTATCGAGCGAGTAGGGTTGAAAAACGCCGACTCCAAATATCCGTCGGAGATATCGGGCGGCATGCAGAAACGAGTGGCGATTGCCAGGGCGATTGCACTGAATCCCAAGTATCTCTTCTGCGACGAGCCGAACTCCGGACTTGACCCCAAGACCTCAATAATGATAGATGAACTGCTCAGCGACATCACGCATGAATACGGCATCACTACGGTCATCAACACCCACGACATGAACTCAGTACTCGGCATCGGCGAGCACATCATATTCATCAACAAGGGTCACTGCGACTGGACAGGCGACGACCGAAGCATCTATCACAGCCATAGCCAGCCGCTAAACGACTTCGTGTTTGCATCGCGACTTTTCAAGGAAGTGAAGAAATACATGGAACGCGACAGCGCAGGGGTGTAGAAGAATTTGAAATGAGGGCAGGATAGATATTAACCTTAAAATAAACAGGTATGGAAGAAGAGAGTCTGCAGACGCTGCAAAAGGAGAAAGACTATTCACAAGAGATAGCGAGCCGCGCACAGGAAGTGTTTGACGCGATGCGTCCGAGGGTTTCCGACGACGACTACCGCCGTCTTGTGGATGCCTTTGAAGTGGCGCGCGAAGCCCATTCGAAGCAAAAGCGCAAGACGGGGGAACCCTATATCTTCCATCCCATAGCAGTGGCATCGATAGCCGCGAGAGAACTGAATCTTGACTTGGATTCAGTCATAGCCGCGTTCCTTCACGACGTGGTGGAAGACACCCCATGGTCGGTAGAACAGATCCAGCGCAGGTTTGGCAACGATGTCGCGTTTCTCGTGAGGGTCGTCACCAAGCAGAAAAAAGAGAAATACGAGATGTCGAAGCAGCTCGACAACTTCAAGCAGATGCTCACAAGCGTTCAGTATGACATCCGGGCGCTATTGGTAAAGCTTGCCGACCGGCTTCACAATATGCGCACTCTCTCGTCGATGCGTCCAGACAAGCAGATGAAGATAGCGGGGGAGACGGATTATTTCTATGCTCCTCTTGCGACCCGCCTGGGACTCTATAACGTAAAGACCGAACTTGAAAACCTGTCGCTCCGCTTCCGTTGTCCGCACGAATACGAAGAGCTGTGCGAGCGTATCGAGTCAGACCGAAAGGCTAACGAATCAAGACTGAAAATATTCACCGACGAGATATCAAACATTCTCAAACGAGGAGGAATCAAGTCTCGTGTGTTTGTGGAATATCGTCGTCCGTACTCCCTGTGGAGAAAAATGAACAAGTATGGAGACGATTTCGACCATCTTAAATACCGGCACTTCGTAGAGATAGTGTTTACCGAGGAAGAGGGGGTGACTGAAAAGACGACAGCACTGAAGATTTACTCCCTTCTCACCGACCGGTTCAAGGAAAAGCCCGGGGGAATATCGAATTATATCGACACGCCCAAAGAGAACGGTTACCAAAGTTTCCATCTAAAACTGCTTGCCGATTTCGGACGATGGCAGGAGGTGCACATCAGCAGTGAGAGGATGGTCACCAATTCTCAGTTCGGATGTCTTAGCGACCGCTCACAGGGCAATATACGCCGCTGGATCAACAAGTTCCGCTCAAATCTTCGTGAGATCTCCAAAAACGCCAACGAAGAGGGAAGCACCTTCATAGAAAACGTAGTGGCATCGTTTTACAACGACGACATAATGACCTTTACCCCCCAGGGTAAGCCCATAGTTCTCCCTCAGAAATCTACAGTCCTTGACTTTGCCTACGAGATACACTCAAAACTTGGAGAGAAGGCGAAATATGCCAGAATCAACGGACGGCTCGCGTCCATCAAGACACTGCTCCACAGAGGCGATATCGTGGAGGTATTTCCCGATGCTGAGTGTCATCCGCAGCCGGAATGGCTGAACTCTACAGTTACCTATAAGGCACGCAAGGCAATACGCTCATATCTGTCGAAACTGCCCAAGCCAAAATACGACCGATGTCCGATATGCATGCCGCTCCCGGGCGAGGAAGTGATAGGGTTCCAAAACGCAGGCGGAAGGATTATGGTGCATAAACGTGATTGCCCCGAGGTGATTAAGATGTCATCCCAGCTCGGCGACAACATCGTAAGTGTCGACTACAACGCAACAGAGAGACTTTATCATGTGGAGATAGAGGTGATATGCGTCGACAGACCCCACATGGTGATAGACCTTGTGGACTGCATATCAAACAGCCTTCATCTCTCGATCGACAGCATAAACACCAAGACGGAAGACTCTATTGCCACAATCCTCATCACTTTTGAAGTTCACAGCTACACAGAGCTGCGAATGGTGATGCAGCAGATATCCAATCTTCCCGATATAGACTCAGTGAGGGAAATCATCTGACAAGAACCTTCGGAACTCGCTCTCGAAGTTGGGAGTGAAGACGTTCTTTCCGAGATTCTCAGTTATCTCGGAAAGGCTCCAGAAGCGACCGCCCGCAAGTTCTTCGGTTGGGGAGAGCCTCTTGTCGGTGACCGTTTTCCAAACATGCACGAGTTCCCTCTCACGGTCAGACTCAAAGACATATCTTGCAATCATGACAGGTTGGAAATCTGTCAGACCAATCTCTTCGCGAACCTCTCTGCGAAGAGCCGCCTCAGGCGTTTCATTTAAATCCACGTGACCGCCCACCGCCGTGTCCCATTTCCCGGGCTGAATATCTTTCCAATCCGGCCGACGCTGGAGAAACAGGCGGTTTTCGCTGTCAAACACATGGAGATGCACCACGGGATGCAGTAGTTTGGAGCCGCCGTGACATTCGGCGCGGGAAGCTTTTCCCACCACATTGCCGTCTTCATCGACAACTGGAAATATCTCATTTCCGTTGTCAGAGTTCTTACTTATCGCCATATCAGTCAAACTTAGTCGTGAACGGCGTCTCTGCACACAACTTCAAGTTTACCGGTTGTAGTGTCAATTATATATCCTCCTACCCTGACATCTGCGGCCATCAGTGGATGGTTTCTAATCAGCTCGACCGTTTCCTTCACCGCCTGCTCCGTTTCGTCAAAACCGTGAAGCCAGCTGTCAAGGTCAATGCCGCAGTGACGCATCAATGATATATGTTCTTCGCTCACCCCTCGACGACGCATGATTTCGAGCATTTCCTTGGCGTTCATACCCTGCACACCGCAATTGGTATGACCGATAACCATTATCTCGTTGACACCGAGTTCATAGACAGCCACGAGGATAGATCTGACGGTAGAGTCGAAAGGATTGGTGATAGTGCCGCCGGCATTCTTAATCATCTTGACATCACCATTTTTGATACCCAAAGCGGCAGGCAGGAGTTCCACAAGCCGCGTGTCCATGCAAGTCACAATGGCGATTTTCTTGTCAGGATATTTAGAAGTTTCAAATTTCAGATACTCCTTAGAGTCAACAAATTTTCTGTTGTGGTCAAGTATTTCTTCAATCATAATATATAGAAACGACTTCAATAGAAAAGCAGCCCCGATAGGCTGCTTTCCATTTGTATTATTGTATTAAGGTGAATGAACAGATTACTCGTTCAGTATCGCAGGTGCTACATAGGTGCGGGTGCCGAGCTTTGCGTCAAGCTGATAGATGCCGGTGCCGTCGTTGCCGACAAGTTCGAAGTTGTCGATGAGTTCCTGTGCGTTGTCTTCTTCCTCCACCTGCTCTGCCACAAACCAGTTGAGCATGTGACGTGTTGCGAAATCATGCTCTTCCTCGGCAAGTGCATAGAGGTCGTTGATGCACTTCGTGACTGTGCGCTCGTGGGCGAGGGTAGCGGAGAATGCCTCAAGGGGTGTCTTCCATTCCGAGGGTACTCCATCGATGGGGGCGAGCTCTACTTTGCCTCCGCGCGAGTTCAGATAATTCATGAAAATTTGAGCGTGTGCGAATTCTTCCTTAAACTGGATTCTGAACCAGTTGGCCACTCCCTTGCGTCCGAGTGTCTCGAAATTATTTGCCATTGAAAGATAAAGATAACCCGACCAGAATTCACGGTTAATCTGGGCGTTGATGGCATCATTGATTTTTTTGCTGATCATTGTTGTTCGTTTTTTTAATCATGTGACAATCACATGACACGTTTATCATTATAATAACGCATCAGTCCCGAAATTGTTCCGCTGGAGATGCCCAATCTTCAATTTTATTCAATAAACGTCTATTCTTAAGCCAACTAAAGTTCCAATAGCAGCCTTCATCCCCCAAAAACCAATTACTCATTACTAATTACCAACTCCCCGCCCCTCCGGCACACGAAATCGGACGATTTTGCTTGAAAAATGTAAAGTTATTGATTTGTTCTTTTGTATTTCAAAAAAATTTATTAAATTTGCGCCTAAGTAGGATACAGAGTTCCGAAATTCCGTTTTTAGGAGGTTTTACAACGGACTCGCCTATCATGAAATGACTATTCATCAGATATATAACAAGCTATTTAATTATGGCAGAAAACAAAGAAAAACTTTTTGACATGTTTCCGCCTGTGACCACCGAAGAGTGGATGGCGAAAATCAATGTCGACCTCAAGGGCGCCGACTTCAATAAGAAGCTCGTGTGGCGTACAAACGAAGGTTTCAATGTCATGCCCTTCTATCGTAAGGAGGATATTGAGGGTCTTCCTTCTATCGGCTCAATGCCCGGACAGTTCCCCTACGTGAGAGGTACTCGCACCGGCAACGACTGGCTTATCAGGCAGACTGTGGCCGGTGAGACTGCAGCCGAGATCAATGCCAACGCACTCCATGCCATCGACAAAGGCGTTGAGTCTATCGCTTTCACAATGCATGATCTCCAGGCGTCGGACCTTGCTCAGGTTCTCGAGGGCATCGACCTCAAGAAAGTGGAAGTAAACATCTCCTGCTGCCCGCGTCACGCCGAGGAGGTTGCAAAGGCTCTCGTGGCTCTTGTGGAGAGGGCTGGCGCCATGGATACATTCCGTGGCACTGTCGCTTTCAATCCTTTCAAGCGTCTGCTCAAGCATGGTCTCGATTTCCAGAAAGACATCAAGGCTATGGCTCTCTCGCTCTATGAAGCGGTTAAGCCTGTTGCCGGACTCCGTTGCTTCACTGTTGACAGCTGCATGCTCAACAATGCCGGCGCCTACATCACTCAGGAACTCGGTTATGCTCTTGCATGGGGCGCAGAATGGATGACAGTGCTCACAGATGCAGGTCTGAAGCCTTGCGAGGCTGCCGGCCGTATCAAATTCAACATGGGCATCAGCTCCAACTATTTCATGGAGCTCGCCAAGTTCCGTGCTGCCCGCATGCTCTGGGCTGAGATCGTAAAGGCTTACGGTGCTCCCGAGGATTGCTGCAAGATGGCGGTCAATGCCGTGACGAGCCAGTTCAACATGACTATTTATGACGCTCATGTAAATCTGCTCCGCTCAATGACTGAGACCATGAGCGCCGCGCTCGCCGGCGTAGACTCTATTGAGACTCTTCCCTTCGACCTCCAGTATAAGACTCCCGACGAGTTCAGCGAGAGAATCGCCAGAAATCAGCAGCACCTCCTGCGCGAGGAGTCGCATCTTGATAAGGTGACCGACCCCGCAGGCGGCAGCTATTATATCGAGACTCTTACTTGCTCCATCGCCGACCAGGCTTGGAAACTCTTCAACGAGGTTGAAGACAATGGTGGATTCCATGCGCTTCTCGTCAAGGGCGACATTCAGGCCAAGGTCAACGAGAGCGGCGTGAAGCGCCATCTCGACGTGGCTCGCAGGAAGGAAATCCTCCTCGGCACAAACCAGTATCCGAATGTCAATGAGACTGCTCTCGACAAGATCGAGAAAGAGAACGGTTGCGTTTGTGGCTGCGGATGCAAAGAGGTTGCCGACGGAGCTGTTCAGTATCTGAACTTCGACCGCGCAGCAAGCCAGTTTGAGCAGCTGCGTCTCGACACCGAGCGCGCCGCAAACAGACCCAAGGTGTTCATGCTGACCATCGGCAACCTTGCAATGCGTCTGGCTCGCGCTCAGTTCTCCGGCAACTTCTTCGGATGCGCCGGCTATGAGATCATCGACAACAATGGTTTCCCCACCGTCAAGGAAGGTGTTGAGGCAGCCGTTGCCAAGGGCGCTGACGTTGTAGTGCTCTGCTCAAGCGACGATGAGTATGCCGAATATGCACCGGAGGCGTTCAAGGAACTTGCCGGCCGTGCCGAATTTGTGGTGGCAGGCGCTCCCGCTTGCATGGAAGACCTGAAGGCTCAGGGCATAGAGAACTTTATCCACGTCCGTGTCAATGTGCTTGACACTCTTGTGGCATTCAATGCAAAACTCCTCAAATAATCCGCCAACATGAGACCGAATTTCAAAGAAATAGATATCAATAAGGTTGTGGCTCCCGCCGCAGCCGCTCCTGTGGAGAAAGGTGAGGAATTTCTCACAGCTGAACTTATACCGGTAAAGCCTGTATACACAAAAGAAGACCTCGAGGGTCTCGAGCATCTCGACTTTGTGGCAGGTATTCCTCCGTTCCTCCGTGGCCCGTACAGCGGCATGTATCCAATGCGTCCATGGACTATCCGCCAGTATGCGGGTTTCTCTACAGCCGCAGAATCCAACGCTTTCTATCGTCGCAACCTTGCGTCCGGTCAGAAGGGTCTTTCCGTTGCGTTCGACCTTCCGACCCACCGCGGTTATGACGCCGACCACGAGCGTGTGGTTGGTGATGTAGGCAAGGCCGGCGTGTCCATCTGCTCGCTCGAGGACATGAAAGTCCTCTTCGACGGAATTCCGTTGGGCAAGATGTCTGTGTCGATGACCATGAACGGTGCCGTGCTCCCCGTCCTCGCATTCTATATCAATGCAGGTCTTGAGCAGGGCGTGAAACTCGAAGAAATGGCAGGCACTATCCAGAACGACATCCTCAAGGAGTTCATGGTGCGCAACACATATATCTACCCGCCGGCATTCTCGATGAAGATCATCGCCGACATCTTCGAATACACTTCGAAGAATATGCCCAAGTTCAACTCTATCTCTATCTCCGGCTATCACATGCAGGAGGCAGGCGCTACCGCCGACATTGAACTGGCATATACTCTTGCCGACGGTCTTGAGTATCTCCGCGCCGGTGTGAATGCCGGTATGGACATCGACGCGTTCGCTCCCCGCCTGAGCTTCTTCTGGGGCATTTCGATGAACTATTTCATGGAAATTGCCAAGATGAGGGCTGCTCGTATGCTGTGGGCGCGCATCGTGAAGCAGTTCAACCCGAAGAATCCCAAGTCGCTCGCACTCCGTACCCACTGCCAGACTTCCGGATGGTCGCTCACAGAGCAGGATCCGTTCAACAACGTTGGCCGTACATGCGTCGAGGCTATGGGTGCCGTACTCGGACACACTCAGTCGCTCCATACCAACGCGCTCGACGAGGCTATCGCACTTCCTACAGATTTCTCAGCGCGTATAGCACGCAACACCCAGATCTACATTCAGGAAGAGACTTATGTCACCAAGCAGGTCGACCCGTGGGGCGGCAGCTACTATGTGGAGGCTCTTACCGATGAAATCGCCCGCAAGGCGTGGGATCATATCCAGGAAATCGAAAAACTCGGCGGCATGGCGAAGGCTATCGAGACCGGTCTGCCGAAGATGAAGATCGAGGAGGCTGCAGCCCGCACTCAGGCGCGCATCGACTCAGGAAAACAGTCTATCATCGGCATCAACAAGTATCGTCTCGACCACGAGGATCCCATCGATATCCTTGAGATTGACAACACAGAGGTACGCAAGGAGCAGTGCGACCGTCTTGCCGAACTGCGCAAGAACCGCGATGAGGCTGCGGTGAAGAAAGCTCTTGCCGACATCACTGAGGCTGTGAAAGACCCGAGCAAGGGCAACCTTCTTGACCTCGCTGTCAAGGCTGCAGGACTCAGGGCATCCTTGGGTGAGATTTCCGATGCCTGCGAAGCTGTCGTGGGCCGTTATAAAGCCATCATTAAAACTATTTCCGGCGTGTATTCAAGCGAAGAAAAGGGTGATCCCGAATTTGAGGAAGCCCGCAAGGCTGTGGCTGATTTTGCCAAGCGCGCAGGCCGCCAGCCGCGTATCATGATTGCGAAGATGGGCCAGGACGGTCACGACCGTGGTGCTAAAGTGGTTGCCACCGGTTATGCCGACTGCGGCTTTGACGTCGACATGGGCCCGCTGTTCCAGACTCCCGCCGAGGCAGCGCGTATGGCTGTTGAGAATGACGTCCATATCCTTGGCGTCAGCTCTCTGGCTGCAGGTCACAAGACACTCGTGCCTCAGGTAATCGAGGAACTGAAGAAACTCGGCCGCGAGGATATCCTCGTGACTGCCGGCGGCGTTATCCCGGCTCAGGACTATGACTTCCTGTTTAAGGCCGGTGTTGCTGCCATCTTCGGCCCCGGCACTCGTATCCCGAAGAGCGCTATCGAGATGATTCGCCTGCTCAACGAGCAGATGGCTGAATAATCATTCTGAATGATTGCATAAATAAGAATCCGGTCTCACTCCAGAGTCCGGATTCTTTTTTCCAAAAATGCCCCAGATCATCTTCCAGATTATCTCCAAACGCCCCAAATTCTCAATTTTCAATCCTCAAATTTCAATTTTAAATATTTTTAGCGGTTTTTATATTTGAATTGCCGGATATTTTTTGTTAATTTTGTAGATATTTCGGGTTACTAACTGTAACCTGACTATGCGCAACGTTTTGTGCGTATGGCTACAATAGGCAATTAATATGTTAAAGGTAAAAAATTGCAATATACTGGCTCTTTCTCTTGCTTTCATGGCGGGTGTCCCCGCTGTGCATGCCGACCTGCTCGACGACGGGCGGCAGGCTTTTATGGAGTATGACTTCGAACGGGCTGCGGAACTATATGATAAATATGCCCAAAGCCTGAAAAGAAAACCCGACGCCGACGGGCAGGCTTTGCTCGATACATATCGCAAACAATTGGAAATTGCCGAGAACTCACTTGAGAATGTACAGCAGATCGAAGTGATTGACAGGATCGACGTGCCGGCCCAGGATTTCCTCAGTGCAGTGAAACTTCCCTCAATTGGAGGGAAACTACTTTTCCCGGACAAAAGTCCTCTGAAAAATGAAAGGAATACATCGGATTACGTCTTTACAAATGAATCTGGAGATTTCGCCATGTGGTCGGAGACCGATTCCGAGGGCGTTTCTCATCTTATGGAGAGTCATAGGCTTACCGATGGCAGCTGGGAGCAGCCATGGTCTTCCGGTGTGGATCTCAACGACGGCGGCGACGTTCGCAATCCTTTCATGATGTCTGACGGCGTTACCGTATACTTCTCGGGAAATGGCGACGCAAGTATGGGCGGTTATGATATTTTCGTAGTTTCTAAAGATCCAGTTTCCGGTGAGTATCGACAGCCGGTAGGCGTGGGATACCCATTCAACTCTCCCGGCAATGAATATCTGCTTGCCATCGATGAGGCGCACGGTATTGGCTGGTGGGTGACAGACCGCAACAGTACGGACGGACAACTGTCGGTCTACATTTACCGAACTAATGATGTCCGCAAAAATTATGTGGCTGACGAAGTGGAAGACATAGTGGCGCTCGCAAGGCTCGACGATATTTCGCTCGCGCAGAACCCGGACGTGGACTATGCCGGAATAATAGCGGAAATTGATAAAAGAAGTATCGCGGACAAGAAAAAGTCTTCTTTTGATTTCTTCTTCCCTATGCCCGGCGGAAAAATATACCATTCAGTCGATGACTTCCGATCGCCAAAGGCAAAACGTTCTTTTGCACAATATATGAGTGCGATGAAAGAGCATGAGGCTGAACTGAAGAGTCTCAGGTCTCTGCGCATGAAATATCATGCCGCCGACAGGAAAAGCGGGGTGGCGGCTTCTCTTGCAAACCGAATCAAAGACCTCGAGAAGCAGACCGAAGAGCAGCGCACAAGACTCGATAAAATGCGCAACGCTGTAATCACAGCCGAGCTAAAACAACTCTGACCCCATGCACGTATCTCCTCGAGATTCTCTTGATAAATCAAGCTAAAATCCCAAATTCAAAACAACAATTCAAACCAATGATTTCTTTTTCTATCGCTCTCGCCCTTCTGATTGGGGGATATTTTACATACGGCAAACTGACGTCTCGAATTTTCGGAGAGAATCCGAAGTTGCCGACTCCGGTCCATACAATGGCAGATGGAGTGGACTATGTGAAACTTCCCTCCTGGAAGATATTCTTAATCCAGTTTCTGAATATTGCAGGTCTCGGCCCTATTTTCGGAGCTATCATGGGGGTGATGTATGGCCCTTCAGCATTCCTTTGGATTGTGTTCGGGTCCATTTTTGCCGGTGCTGTACACGACTACATGTCGGGTATGCTGTCGGTGAGATACGGAGGCGCATCTCTTCCGGAAATTGTAGGTGAGCAGCTCGGTTCGCATATAAAGATGGTGATGCGCGTGTTCGCGCTTCTGCTGATGGTGCTCGTGGGTGCTGTGTTTGTGTATAACCCCGCCGATCTTCTCGCTATGCTAACGCCGGAGCATCTCGACAGAACATTCTGGATTGTGGTGATATTCGCATATTATATGCTTGCCACACTTCTTCCTATCGATAAACTTATCGGCAAACTTTATCCTCTCTTCGGATTCGCGCTCCTTTTCATGGCGGTTGGCATTCTTGTGATGCTATACGTCCACTGGGACCAGACACCGGAATTCTGGGAGGGGTTCTATAACCATAAGCCGGATCCTGACGCGAACCCTATATTCCCGATGATGTTCGTGTCGATTGCCTGCGGTGCGATTTCCGGTTTCCATGCCACTCAGAGTCCGATGATGGCAAGATGTCTGCAGAATGAGAGATACGGTCGCCCGATATTCTATGGCGCTATGATTACGGAAGGCGTAGTGGCTCTGATCTGGGCTGCCGCCGCCATCAGTTTCACCAACGGCTATAAAGGCCTTCAGGAGTTTCTCGGCACGGGTAGCCCCGCCATCCTTGTCAATACTCTATCAAGCGATTGGCTCGGGGCTGTCGGAGGTGTCCTTGCCGTGCTCGGCGTCATTGCAGCACCAATCACTTCCGGTGACACAGCCCTCAGAAGCGCAAGGCTTATCGCGGCAGACTTCCTTCGCGTGAAGCAGAAAACAATCTTGAAACGCCTGATGGTGTCGGTGCCGATATTCGCATGCTGTTTTGCCGTGATGCTGCTTCCTTACGATGCTCTGTGGCGTTATTTCGCCTGGTGCAACCAGATGCTTAGCGTTTTTACGCTTTGGGCGATTACTGTATGGCTCGCTTCCAACGGCAGACAATACTGGATTTCTCTTTTCCCTGCTCTTTTCATGACTGTGGTCACAATGAGTTATATTATGTTTGCCCCGGAAGGTTTCGGTTCGCTTCTTACAGGCTGGCTCGGTTTGCAGACGGCATATTTGACATCGTTGATTTTCGGCGGGGCAGTGGCGGCAGTGTTGCTCGCTCTCTTCTGCAAGTGGAAGAAGGGTCTTGTGTTGGTGTCGCTGAAATCATTGTGAAATATGGAGAATTATCATAGTCATACCGAATTTTGCGACGGGCGCGCATCTATGGAGGAGATGGCGGCGGCTGCCTTTGCCGCCGGCTTTGACGCATGGGGCGCATCTCCTCATAGTCCGGTATGTTGTCCGTCATGTGCCAATATGACAGTGGAGTCCGTGCCGGCTTTCCTCGAAGAGTCGGAACGCCTGAAATCGTTGTATGCCGGCAGGATGAAGATTCTTACCGGCATGGAGATAGACTACATATCGCCGGAATTCGGTCCCCATTCGGATTATTTCCGGTCACTCCCGTTGGACTACAGAATCGGCTCGGTGCATTTCGTACGTACGCGTCAGGGAAAACCGGTGGATGTCGACGGGCCTGCTGAGAGGTTCCTGAAATATCTTGATTCGGAATATGCCGGCGACCTTCGCTATGTGGTGGAGACATATTTCGCGATGCAGATGGAAATGCTCGATTTCGGAGGCTTCGATATTATCGGACATCTTGACAAGATCGGCGACAATGGAAGCGCGGCGCAGGCAGACCTTGAAGATCAGCCATGGTATGCCGGTCTTGTGGAGTGTGTGATTGCAAAGGCGGTAGAGAAGAACGTGACAATTGAGATAAATACGAAAAAATATCCAGTGTCAGGAAGATTTTTTCCGTCACAAAGATGGTGGCGACTCCTAAAGGATTACGGTGCACGAATAGTGCTAAGCACCGATGCCCATTATCCCGACAAAGTAGCCGCCGGCTATTGCGAGGCAGCCCACCTCCTTCAGAATTCCGGCATCCAACTAAATTCTCAATTCTAAATTCTCAATTCTAAATTAATCATGCGTTTAGTAATTCAGCGAGTCAAGGAAGCATCGGTCAGCATCGAAGGGGTGACCCACGGAAGCATAGGAAAGGGACTGATGGTTTTGGTGGGTGTGGAAAACGGAGACACTGTAGACGATGCAAGATGGCTTGCCAACAAGACCATAGCGTTGAGAGTTTTTGACGACGACAACGGTGTCATGAACCGGTCTGTGATGGATATTGGGGGAGAAGTGCTGTCGATAAGCCAGTTCACGCTTACTGCTTCAACCCGCAAGGGCAACAGACCGAGCTATATCCGTGCGGCGGGGCATGAACTTGCCACTCAGCTTTATGACGCATATACCGAAATGGTGGCTCAGCGTCTCGGTCGCAGTGTGCCGACAGGTGTGTTCGGCGCCGATATGCAGGTAAGCCTGACCAACGACGGTCCGGTTACAATAATCATCGATTCGCGTCTCCGCGAATAATTTACGCGATTATGGAATTCGGTATCACTTTATAATACTTATCACTACTGTCCACTAAAAATGGACGGGGTTAAAAATTAAATAAATTCGGTTCACTTGAATCACAGAGGACATTGACATTTTTGAAATTCGATTTGTCGAAGAGGTCGCGCAGATGGGTCTTGTCGGTCAGCGATATTCC
>JAGAJP010000040.1 GCA_017626045.1 Muribaculaceae bacterium
ATCATATATGATTACCTTAAGGACTTGTTGCCATCTAATAAGTCACAGGAACAACAGCTTCGATATTTGGGTAGGCTTCTTGTTGAAATGAATGAAGAAGGGACAATTGAACGTAGTGGGCTTAGATGGTTGCTTTCAAGTCCATCCGACCGAAAACAGACATAATCCGACCGTTTTTATCACATCCGACCGAAATTTCGGTCGGATGCGCATTGATTAGCCGTAATCCGACCGTTTTTGAGAGTAAGAATTGGAAGATATGGACAATCATTCAGATGGTAAGTCAGACGGTCAATCATCTGAATGAATGGCAAATCTGTGGAGAGACCGGAGCATACTGGGACAGTATGAGAGCCGAAAAAAGAGTGCAGATCAAGCATTTTGGTAGTGTTTCACTGAGTGTGTCTGAGTCGAGATCACTCAAGCCTGCAGACCTCAGATGACGATGCAAATTTAACGATTTTATCTCATAATTTCGTAGAGATACAAAAAATTAGTAATTTTGGATTGCAACCGGACGAGGAAACGGGCTCTGCTGAGGAGCAACCCGCCAGCAACATGGCTGCGCCCACACTGGAAACAGTTGGATAATAGAACCGCTTCACAAGAGGCGGTTCCACTGTTTTTAGGAGGGCCGTTCCGCTAAGAAAACCTTTACCGTCAGTCGGGAAAAAGCTTTTTATCAACTGTAATGTTCGGCAAGGCTCTGTCGAAGGCCTTATGATCCATGGCCACACTGCCCATCAGTGTCAGTACCGATTCCTCGTTTGGCATGGCTGTTCTCATTCGGGTCACACGGCGAAAGTCGCGGTTGAGACGTTCAATCCAGTTGGTAGTGTATATCATCCCCTGAATCTCAGGGGCATAGTTGAGATATGTAAGATAGGCTTTGTAATCGGAGTTGTCTCGCAGACGCTTGATTGACAAGTAATCTTTGCCCCATCGGTCGCACATATCCTGCCATTTTGACCATGCCGTTTCCACAGTGTAGTCACGTTGTCCGGTACGGAATATGTCTCGCAGGTCTGCGGCGAGGGCGGACTTGTCACCATGCCGTACTTTGGCAAACATGTTGCGTTTCAGATGGGAGACACAACGCTGCAAGGGTGTGCTGGGGAATTTTTCTCCGACGACTGTGTCAAGCCCCTTGATGCCGTCGGCAACCATAAGGCCCACCCGCTGAAGTCCTCTGTCCTTGAGGGCATCGAAAATCTCACCCCGGCCAGTGGCGCTCTCCTCTGGCATATTGCCGATATAGATGACTTCTCGGGTACCTTCCTCGGTTATGGCCAGCGCGACGTAGAACGCCTCTGACGCAACTGAACGTTTGCGGTGAATCTTGATGTGGACGCAGTCCACGAACACAACCGGATAATATTTCTCCAGTCCTCTTTCAAGCCACTCGTTGACCTGGGCACGGACGCATTCAACCATCCGGCTGATGCTGGCTTTCGAATAATGCTGGCCGTAAATCTGGTCGAACACATCACTGACCTGTTCCTGTGTAAGTCCTTTGGTATAAAGGACTCCGGCCAGTCGATCGCATTCCTCCTCCTGATCGCGCAATATGGCAAGAATCTGCGGATGAAAGTTGCCGTAACGGTCTCGCGGTATACGGAACTCAAGTTTTTTACCTTGGCCGTAACTGTGCCCCGGACGGTATCCGTTACCCTTATTGCCCGGATTTTCAGCCAAAAACTCGCCGCGTTCAGCGACCATCATACTCTCGAGCATGATCTCCATCAGATCGTGAAGACCATTTTTCTTCTCAGCATGCTTGCGCATTTGCTCAGAAATTTGTTCCTTTGTAAGAAGCATTTTTTGTAGGTTTTAAGTTTGGTCACCTAAAACTACAAACTTCTGGGGACTTGTCCAAATTGGACAGGTCCTTTTTTTAGTGCCCCATCTCAGACACACTCAAAGAAACAGTATCGGAAATTTCGAAGTCAGGAAATGATCGGCACAAACCAATAAAAAGGCAGGACGGATGAAGAAGTCCTGCCTTTATTGTCTTTACAAGCATTGATGAGTAATGTCAGAATCGCAGTCGGCGCCAATAATCCTGCAGCTGGCTTGAGGCATTGGTCGAAGGAGTCTGTCTTTTTCTTAACTTCATCTGCGATGCTTTCTGCGAGACATTGGATGAGACGCGGTCAGAGAGCGCGCCCAGCGAAATCACGCCTCCTGTATCACGAAGCTCCTTGAGGAGATAATAAGTGAAAAGGCCGTGTCCCTCTTCAGGAAAGCCCTGAGCGGTCTCGTTGCCCTGTGCTGCGGAAAACACCACAACGTTGCCTCCACCCAGTTCAGTGTCCTCTGCATCTATCTCAACGCCGCGGAGTCCTTCCGTGACACCTTCGTTTTCACGGTTAACCCCGCTAAAGCAAGCGTCAAGAAAGACTGTGGTCTGATTGAATGCCAAATCGCCTAATTTTTTGTAAAACTCATCAAGAGCGATACCACGCTGAGGACTTGTGCCACGTACATCGGTAGGAAGGAGATAAGCCTTATTGCTGTTCTTCACGTCCGGAACTCCATGACCAGCATAATAGACAATAAGTTTCTTTTCCTCGGGATTGGGAATATTTCCAATCCAATCCTCTAGTTCCTCCTCTACGATCATCTGCTTTGTGGCATCCTCCGACAGATGGATATTCTCAATCGGAATGCCGAGAGTCTTACTGCAGTAGTCGGCGAAAACACGCGCGTCATGGATGGCGTATGGCACATCGGAGGCGAACCGGTAATTCTGGTTGCCAATGATGAGGGCGTACGTGTCATTTCTCGTCATCTGTCCAGTAGGTATTTCCTTGTCGATCTCAGATGTCTCATAATCGTAGTCAATGTCAAGTCCTCGATTCTCGGTAAGTTTCTCAATCGAGGAAGGAGCCAGGCCATATTCATTGCAGTTCTGCTGATTCACGTATGCCGGAATACGCTGTACTTCACCGGCATAAAGAGTGTGTCGCGGTTTGCCTTCCACATCCGTCTCACCGGCAAACACGTAATGTCCAAGGATTGCGGTAGGGCTAAGGTCGATGCTCTTGAGATTGTCGCAAGAAGCGTAAGCTTGGTCACCCACACGACACTGGTCGGGAATAGCAACCGTGGCAAGGGCATCACAGTTGGCAAACGCGATAGTCTCGATATTCCTCAGGTTCACGGGAAGTGAAATAGTCCTGAGATGGGTATCATTTAGAAAAGCACCCCATCCTATGGTGTTAAGATTCGGGTCGTCAAACACCACCTCCTGAAGCTCAGGCATGTTCGCAAAGGCGCAAGATCCAATCTTGCTGATGCCGGCACCAATCCGGACTTTCTTGACATTAAGTTTTTTCTTCACCCATGGGGCGAGTTGGGTAGATGTATTGTAGTCGGACATCTCGACTCTTATACCCTTCTTATTGGAATTTGAGATTGAAAGCGTGTATCCGTCAAAATACCATTTGCAGTCGGATCCGCAGTTGCCACCTATTCCGGAATGCGCTATCTGGGGAAATACATTAAGTGCAAAGCAAAGCGATAAGGCAATCGCCAAAATACGATACTTCATAAAAACAAGTGTTTTATCAGATAAGTCAAAATAAAGATGTTGTTTAAACAGCTTCAAAAAAACAAAATAAAAGACCTCAGTATCTTATCGAAATAAATATTCTGCTGGAGGGGTTTTTGAACTTATATCCGGACTTGGGGCCATTGCCGTCAAACGACTTGAACTTCGGATCATAAGCGAACCTTGATTCCCAACCAAGTCCGATCGTCTTCCATGACAGAGAGAGTCCGAAAGACTGGCTCAGGCCAAGGCTCCAGGCGACATTGTCGAACGAAGTATTCTTCATGTCAGCATCCCTCTTCTGATCCATAACCAGCAGCCCGGCATGATAGCCAACATGGTAATATAGATTTAACTTAAAAAAGTGGAGCTGCCTGTTGTCAAGCATTACGAGAGGCGCGACCGTAACCGAAGGGCCAAGAGTCATACCATAGGCAATATTGTATTTTTTAGCGGCCCAGGGAAGATTCTCGTTTGTTTTGGGATCAAAGCCACCAGCGTAAGGCTCAGCGTCAAAGTAGTTGAAATTTAGGTCGATGTATGTAAAATCGATATTAAACTGCAGCATATTTGCGATAGCTCCTCTGTGAAGGGTATAGTTATGACCGAGTTGGAGCATCGCGCCGCCGTCGGCCTTGAACTCGTCTGCCGTGCGGTTATCATAACCCAGAGGTATCCCCTGCTTTGCAGTCATCCTGGAAGACATATTGTATCCAAGATTGAAGAAAGTCTTCCTTGACCACACATTTTCGAAATGAGCGTCTTTCGAATTGCTTTTAGACACTAATTCCTGAATCTCGATAATATCCTGAATAGTGTTCACCTGCGTTGTATCCTCCGCAAGATCGATGACTGCGGGATTCTCCGAGTCGATCTGGGCAACTGCGACAAAAGTCCAGAGCGACATAAACAACAGTAAATAAGATTTTTTCATCAATGTGAATATTAAATTGATTGGTTTTAATTTTCATTTCCATTTATTGTCAGCCACTTTCTATTCACCACCATTTCGTTGTCGGCACGTTGGTTTTTAAGCAGCCATTTGGCGAAGTCTTTCTGACTGAGGTAATTCGGCCTGCTGGAGTCTCCGCTTGTGTCAAGACATTTTGTGAATGGATTTGGAGAATATATCAGCACCAGCTGATTGTATTCCTGCGGGTGCCGGGTAGTAAGTTTGTAATATGAGGCTGTATAGTCCAGAGCCTTGTCAAAGAAGACATATTCTTTGTTCGCCTTGACCGGCACTCGTCCGGAGTTGTCTTTTCTATAAGGCAGCAGACAGGATGTCTCGTTATCCCCGGAAATAAGATATATGGCAATGTAGCCGTCGGCGGGGCTTCGGAACCTCACGAAAAACCTTTGACCGTAGTCGAACGAGTCTGATTCGACCTTTACGTTGTCGACAAGCTTCATAATCTGCCACTGAATGTCAGTTGCGGCACGGCATATCTCTCTGGCGGTGCCCCAGACCTCGGCAGTAAAGTGCAGCTCCCCGTTTACGCATTCGATAGATATTTCCGGGTCACGCTCATCTCCTAGCCACTCGCCTTTAACCGAAGACGATGTGTCCATAAGATAGTATGAACTCAGATCATCGTTTTGCTGTCTTTCGGTGTTAATGAAGTCTGAAGCCACAAGCGTTCCGAACTCGGCCTTTATCGCCTCCGCCTTTGCCATCTCGGTTGCCCTGATTTTTGCCTGCTTAATGGTAACGTCATCGTTTTCGGTGAGTACGTATGTATACTTTCCACTCACCTTTGCGGTTTTTTCTGCATTCGCACCGGATATTCCCAGAAAGCAAAGAATAGTGATAAGTAATATCGGGCCTTTATAGAACTTCAATTTCATGATTGATACTCCTCGGTTCATCTGCATGAGGGAGGTTCTGCAATTAAATTACCGTGCCGACATTCGAGACAGAACCTCTACACGCCTCGGACACCGACCTCTTTCACGCGCAAAATTAGCATTCTTTTTTGTTATTTCCAAACAAAATCTTCTTATTGAGCAGCTTTATTGTCCGGAGAAGAGATAAAAACTTGATTACATGTCATTTATATTCAAGTTTTTTTTTTATGGCAATTTGACAGTATCACTGCACCGACACCCGCGCGGGATCCACTGTCGGAGCCTTGCGACTGATGCAATTGCGGCAATATGGCGTCATTACGGAAGACTTGAATTAATTTAGAAGGAAAATTGGGATTTCACAATTTTCAATTCTAAATTCGAACCGCATGTCTTCAATAAAAATTAAATTCCGACCGTCAACAGTTACCGATCAGGAGGGATCCATCTACTATCAGATAATCCACGATAAGAAAGTGCGTCAGCTGCCTACCGACTACAAAGTCCTTCCTGCAGAATGGGATGAAAAGCACAATAGGGTGACCACTACCCCGACAAGTGAACGCAGGTCTCTTATCCTCTCCATCCGCGAGCGCATACGGTGGGACATAGAACGGCTGACGAAGATCAATCGCCAGCTAGATTCCAATGGCATGACCTACACCGCCGACGACATAATCGACTACTTCAACCGGTATGCGCAGGAATACTCTCTGTTTAACTATATGGAAAACCTCATCGCCAGGCTGAAACATAACGGCAAGATCAGGACATCGGAGACTTATAAGTCCACACTCAACAGTTTCAAGAAATTCCGGAAAGACAAGGACATAATGCTCGACTGCCTCACGTCCGACCTAATGGAAGAGTATGAGGCGTGGCATAAGAACCGGGGCCTTACGCCCAACAGCATATCGTTTTACACCCGTATCCTGCGCGCGGTTTATCACCGAGCAGTAGACGATGACATCATCGAGAACCGCAACCCGTTTCGAAAGGTCTACACGGGGGTCGACAAGACCGTAAAACGAGCTCTTCCGCTGTCAGTGATCAAGAAAATCAAGATACTCGACCTGTCGCTGACACCGACCATCGACTTCGCCCGCGACATCTTTCTGATTAGCTTCTACCTCCGCGGGATGAGCTTCATAGACATGGCGTTTCTTAAGAAAACAGACCTCAGGAACGGGTATGTGACATATAGGCGTCGCAAGACCGGACAGCGGCTAACAATCGAGTGGACCAAGGAGATGCAGATGATACTCGACAAATATCCGGAGAATGCCACAGAATACCTGCTTCCCATCATCAGGAATCCGGACACCAACGAGCGGTATACCTACCGCAACGTTGGCTACAACATCAACCACAACCTGAAGCATATAGCCGGGATGGTGGGCGTGACCATCCCGCTGACGCTCTATGTGGCGCGCCACAGCTGGGCTTCGGCGGCTAAGGCCAAGGGCATCCCCCTCTCCGTGATCTCAGAAGGGATGGGTCACGACAGCGAAACCACCACCCAGATCTACCTCGCGAGCCTTGACACCTCCATAGTGGACAAAGCCAACAGCATCATCCTGAAGGCGCTTAGTTAAGGGGAAATAAAATTTTATAAAAACATCAATATAAATTTGCTTTCATTTCCGATTTGTTGTAAATTGCACCAAATTAGAAATAGAATTGAACTATCTTGAATTTCATAAACAATGGTATCGGTTGGGTTGCTTCAATGTCCAACAGATATATTCATGGTGTCCTGAATTTAACAGGCACAATCTGCGCACATGGGAAAAGAAGGGATATATAGTCTGGCTCAGAAAGGAATACTACGCATTTTCAGAATGCAAGGCAATTCCAGACTTCCAGCGCTACATAGCCAACCGCATCTACCGTCCATCATACATCAGTCTGCATTCTGCACTTTCCTACTACGGGATGATTCCGGAGGCCGTGGTTCAGACAACGAGTGTTACCTCGTTGAAGACCTCGTCGTTCAATAATGAATTCGGGGAATATAGCTACCATTCCGTCAAGGCAGCCTTGATGTTTGGATATGAACCGAAAAAGATGATAGACGGACGAGCAATTTTCTATGCCACCCCAGAGAAAGCCCTTCTTGACTTGCTGTATCTTTATCCTTTTTACGAAACAGAAAGCGACATGAGAGACCTACGTCTTGACGAGGATTTCATGGCGGAAGACTTCAATATAGAAAGATTCAAAGAATACACAGAAAGGATTGGCAATAAAGCTTTAACCAAAAGAGTCTCGACATTATTGACAGCATACGGATTATGATTGACCTAAAATATATCTCAGGATTAAATATATCTCAGGATTCTTCTCCGGTCCACTCAGGGAGAATCCGTTATTTGCCAAGCACATAGTAAAGGAATACATCCAATTGATGGTACTTGACTACCTTTCATCAACAAATTATATAAAAAAACTGGCTTTCATCGGAGGCACTAATATTCGATTGGTCAAAGGTATCGACAGATTCAGTGAAAATCTTGACTTTGACTTACGCGATATGTCGGAAGAGGAATTTATCAATATGACAAATGATGTCATTCTTTTTCTTCAGCGAAGCGGACTAAATGCCGAAGCAAGAGACAAAAGCAATGCCAACCTTACGGCATTCAGACGCAATATATATTTTCCCCAACTTCTGTTCGATCTACAATTGACCGGGCATAAAGAAGAACGGTTTCTATTAAAAATAGAAGCCCAGGATCAAGGTGTTCCATACGAACCCATAACAGTAAACGTAGACGGATGCGGATTCTTCTTCCCATTGCCAACCCCTCCTGACAGTATACTTCTTTCAATGAAATTGGCGGCATTGCTTTCAAGAGCCAAAGGGAGGGATCGATAACGATATTGATTAAACTTCAGTATAAAATTATCTCGTTTCTCAGACGTTCATACCCTAAATATAACTTGATATTCAATAAAAAAAGCAGCCCGAAGGCTGCTTTTTTTATTTCGTCTGGTCGGGAATCGGGGGGATGTCAATTCTCTTCACTTTCCAGTAGCCTGATTTATTACTTCCTATGCGTTCGATTATGCCAAGATTGCGAAGAGTTGCGATATGATTGCGTACCATACGACCACTCAACCCTAACGCCTTGCCAATTTTGTCGGCACTTGTTCCCGGAGTATTGTTAATAAGAGAGGCGATGTTCCATACCACTTCTGCAACCTGTGGATATTTTGAACGAATGTTATTAGGAAATATATTAGGAATGTTATTAGGAAATATATTAGGAATGTTATTAGGAAATATACCGGACACTTTAATAGGAACACATTCAACCTTTTCTCTTATTGTCTCAGTTTCACCTCTTGAAAGTGTTGCCAGAATTATTTCAAGCATAAACTCAACGAATGGTGTTGATTCACCTGCAACCGTAGATGAAGCGATAGCATCGTAATAGGCTTGCTGATTCGAAAACACCATATTCTCTACAGGAAGATGTGCAAATAAGGAATTAAGTTTAGAAAGTATAAGAGATTGCCATAAGCGGCCGGTTCTACCATTCCCATCTATAAAGGGATGGATAAATTCAAATTCATAATGAAAAACGCATGACCGAATCAGAAGATGGTCATCAGCATTTTTCAGCCAATCAAATAAATCGGACATTAAAGCCGGAACTCGATCCGCAGGTGGAGCCAAATGTACACATCCAGTTTCGCCAAACACTCCGACACCACCACATCTCCAGTGTCCCGGATTGTCTACCAATGATTGCATCATCGTCTTATGAGCCAGAAGCAAGTCCTTTTCGTTGAAAGGATTTAGATTCGGAAATAGATCGTATGTGGCTATCGCGTTCTTGACCTCCTGTATTTCTCGCAACGGGGCAACCACGTTTTTACCATTGATAATGTCATGTACTTGTCCTTCCGTAAGTTCGTTGCCTTCAATAGCAAGTGAACTGTGAATCGTCTTTATTCGATTTGCCTTACGCAAGCGCAATTCCGTGTCATTTTCCAACAATATAGAGTAGCGCTCAATCTTGGCTGATATTTCCGCCACAAGATTGAGAATCCGTGAAGTAATTTTAAACGGAGGAGTATACATTATTTTTCTTTTCTAAAATGCGATACTTACATTGCAAATTTAGTAAAATTTCGCGATAACACAAAACCATATACATAAGAAGTATGCCTCGCAAGCAAGTTTATCGTAAAGCATGCATCTTGCCATTCGTGTGTGTGTGGAGGGGGGACGCCGATGAATCGGCTGAACGGTGACAAAGGGGGATTGGGGTGAGAGGATGTGGGAAGGGCGGAGAGGAGGATATGGGAAGGGCGGCGGGGATGCCGCCGCCCTTTGGGGATTAGCCGAAGTAGCCGTTGGAGAAGATGCCGCTGTAGGGAGAGTCCTTGGGGAGGTTGGGGGTCAGGTCGGGCTTGCGCTCGGGCTGCCAGGTGCGGACCTTGATGATGGGCTCGTCGGGGTTAAGGAAGTCCACCATCAGATAGAGGTAGCCGACATCGCCGTAGGAGGAAGAGAAATACTCCTGGCGCAGCTGGATGCCGTAGGTATCCTCGCCTACATCCACCGCACCAACCTCGGTGTTGGCAAAGCGGATGTTGACAAACTGGTTGGAGGCGAAACACCTCTTGAGCTGGGCGAGATATTCCGCCTTCGACTTCCTTGCATAAGTCACATGCTCCTTGTTTTCGATGATCTCAGCGTCGCCGACGCGCCGTTTCTCTGCCTTCTTCACCACATGGCCCACGATGATGACGGCATCGTCGTCAAACATTGTCTCGATGAAGTCGAGACGCTTGAGGGCGAAGGCGGTGCGATAGTTTTCAAGGAATGTCACCACCACCATCTTCATATAGTCTGACCACGCCTCGCCCTGCATCGAGAAGATATCCTTGCGCGCCACGCTGCCGAGTCCGAAGGCGAGACTCTCGATGAGTCCGTCGGAGTTGAACGTGAAGGTGACGTCTTCGGTAAACTTACGTTTGCCGCCCTCGAAACTGAACTGCATGGGAATAGAGCGGCACACCGTGCGGTCTTTCATGGGATAGAAGCCGTAGGTGTCGCGCGTAGCCTTTCCGAGAATCCTCGCGTTGCCATAATGGATGAGGCTTTCAAACATGCTGTAGCCCTCGTCGGTGAAGAGTTCCTTGATGCCGTCGTATTTTTTATTGACAATCGCATACACGATTTTCTCCATAGCGCCGACACAAGGCGCGCTCTCCTCTTTCGATGTCACGGATATGCCCTCGTCGGCACCTGCCGACACTGCCTCCTTGAAAGCCTTTGTCTCCTGCTTGTCGCTCTTGAGCGCCTTGGCGCTCTTGGCGAGAGTGACGTGCGCGTTAGGCACGAGTCCGGCGCCGTTGAAACTGTCGAGGAGCGGCTCGAACTCCGGCACGAGATGGTTCTCGTCGGGGAAACGATACTCTATGTCGAGGGCGAGAGGGTCGAGCGGTGTCGCGGGACCAACCTCAATTTCCGACATACCGTCGCGCGCTGTCAACACGGGCGACTGCCCCTGAGGTCCGCGCCAGTAGCTGAAGCCGATGCTCGTTACCGGCTCGTCTTTGTAGTGCGCCATTATCGACACGGTGCGGCCGCCGGCATCATCGGGTTTCGAGACCTCCGCGATGCCGAACCTCACGCCGGCGCAGATGTCGCGCATCTGCTCCGGAATCCATGCCGAGAGCAGGCGGGGCGTTCCGTCGATGTCCACAGTCAGCGAGCGGGCATCAGGAAGGCTTCCGAGGATGGCGTATGCATGATAGAGATAACGCAGCGCGAGGTCGATCTTACCCCCCTCCTCGGCGCGGATACCCTCGCGCACAAGGTTTGCCACGTTGTCGCGACGGCGCTCAAACATCTTCTCCACCTGCGACCGCTTGAGATATGTCATCACGCGGAAATCGGGAGCCTTGTCGGAAAGCCATACGCTCTCCACACCCTCAAGGTTTGCGGGAGCCGAATAACTTTTAATCACCATCGACATACGGTTATTGGAGTCGATAGAACCGTCGCCATGCATAGTCTCGTCTGCAGTGTAGGAAGAAGACGAGGCGATATTGACTGAAATCTTACCGATCATGTCGGCGAGAGCCGACTGCATCGCTTCCTGGCGGTCGTTTCCTACACCGTTGCCATAGATATAGCTGTCGTCTGCCATGATGGCGTCGGCTGTCTGCTGCGCCTTGGAAGCCCGGTTGTCGGCAGATGCCACTCCCGTCCAGACAGACGGGAGGGCAAGCGCCAATATCAAGGTCATTACAAATCTTTTCATAAAAATCTATAAATCATTCATTATCACTATCTCACAATTATCTTACGTCCTGCCACAATGTAGATGCCTCTCGTGAGGTCATCCACAACGCGGATCTCGCCGCCCTTGAGGTCGACTGTCCTGAGCAGCATGCCCTCGGGAGTGTGGATCGTAACCCTACGGTCGTCAACGCTCCTGAGTGTGATGCTCGACACGCCGCCCCTAACATCGAGGCTTCCGACTACGGGGAGCGGACGAACCATCGACTGGCCGCCGCCGATCCTCAATGCCCGAGAGGAGTCGAGACGCGTCACATACGCCTCCAAAGGACGCGGAGTCACATCTGCATGGAAGGCGGAGCCGGGAAGCAGTTCCTCGCCGTCGTCGGCGTAGAGACCGCTGATGCCGGCGTTAAGGCCCATCGCCTGCGAAGCCTCCTCGTCGGTGAGCGGAAGCCACAGGGGACAGAACTCGCGGCCGCTCTGCCATCCCACTGCGTATGGCTCTGTCACTACCGGAGTGATGGTGATGGAATCATTGCCAAGGAACGTGACGGGGCCGTCGATGCGGTAACGCTCGTCGTATGCCGCATTGTTGGGCATGGACAGCACGTAGGGGACTCCGGCAAGGATGGCGTCGGTGTCGCGCCACAGTCCGTCGGGATTAGCCTCGCAGAGCCAGAAGGGATACTGTCTGTCGATGTCGGAGAGGGAGGCAAACGGTGTGAGCGTCCTGCCGTCGTCGGTCACTATCGTCTTCACGTCAAACGGCAGCACGAGGCTCTCCCATCCGGAGCATCCGTCGATCGGGGTGGTCTGCGTGAACTCCTTCGTCATACGGCTGCGGATTGCGGTGAACGCGCGAAGCGGGGTGAAAGGATAGCCCGGGGTCAGCACGAAATCGGTGCAGACGCCATCGGGACCAACCACGTTTCTGTCGACGCTCGCCGGCACAGTCCCGTATGCAGCCGTATATATCATGAGGTTAGGATTGCCGATCTCGGAAATGAACGTTTCGGGTATCTCTGTGGAGCCTTTCCATAAGATGGAGGTAAGTCGCTCACAGCCGGCGAAGGCTTCTGAGCCGAAGTCTTCCACTGTTCCGGGAATGATGACAGACAGAAGGTTCGGGCATGAATTGAAACTGCGAGTGCCTATGCCGACAACCCAGTAGTCGTAGCCATTGTAGGGAACGACATCCGGAAGCACGAGTTTTCCCTCCGCGATATTTCCGGGGAAGTCTGCCGACGCGTCCTTGGTCCGACAGGTCCTGGCATCAGAATCCAACACTGTATAGACAATGCCGTCATACTCAAAGTCCTCGCCACTGACAGTCAAGCCGACACTTCCGTCCTTCGCCGCTATCTTACCGAACTTATTCCACGGAACAGTTGCCTGAATATCGGCAAGAGTCGCGCTGGGGGTGTTGAGGGTTGCAGTCTCATATGTATTGGCATCAAATACATTATCAGAAGCAGGAATTGGGTTTTCTGCATTATAATCAATTTGTTTCAAATTTGAGCAATCACCAAACGCTCTTTGGCCGATATGGTTAAGAGACTGCGGCAAGCTAATTTCTGACAAACTACTACATCCTTCAAAAACGCCATCTCCAATAAATACCAGATTATCCGGCAACTCAATTGATTTCAAACTTATGCAATTCATGAAGGTCAAACCTTCTATTGAAGTTATTGACTTCGGAATATTAACAGTTTCAAGTCTTGAACAGTTCTGAAATGCACTAAATCCAATTGCTGTGACAGATTCGGGGATAATGGCACTATTCAAAGCATAACAATTATTAAAGACAACCGCACCAATAGTTGTCACTCCTTCTGGAATGACAATAAACTGCAATGCGTTGCATTCACTAAATGCGAAGTCTCCAATTGAAGTCAGTCCTTGGGGAAGATTTATTGAAGTCAGGCTTGAACAATTTTGGAAAACAGCACCCTCTATAGAAGTCAACCCCGAAGGAAGAATGACAGACGACATTTTTGAGCAATCGGAAAAAGCGCCTTCCCCAATTTCAATGACTGATTCGGGGATAACTATAGATGTCAAACCGGTGCATCCTTCAAAAGCGGAATTCTGTATAGAAGAAAGATAAGCCGGGAGATCAATCGTGGTCAAGCCAGAACATCCTTTAAATGCCTCAACGCCTATAACCTTAAGAGATGAAGGGAAGATAATCTCAGTCAAACCTGTACATCCTTCAAATGCACCCCATCCAATAGTAGTGAGACTTTCAGGAAATGCGACCGAAGTAAGGCCGGAAGATTGATAGAAGCCATTATCTCCTATCTCAACGACCGTATAATCAGATGTTCCGCCAGAAACTACCGAAGGAATAACCAAATCGCCTTCACAAGTATTACCTGCCACAATCAACCCTTCCTCATTTACGCCTGCCCCCTTCGTCTTACATGTCTTGGCATCCGCGTCAAGGACGGTATACCAGATGCCTTCGTATTGGAAGTCATCGCCTGCCACCAGACTCGGTTTCATCGTGCCGTCCTTAGCCACGATATGCTTGAACTTGTTCCAGGGCACAGTGGCCTGCACATCGGCAAGCGCGGCGTTTGGCATGCTGAGGGTGGCTTTCAAGTAGGTATCGTCGTCGAATATTCTTTCAGGAGCACTGACGGGGGACACCCCCCTGTAGTTTACTGATGTTAGATTGTAGCAATATGTAAAGGCTGATTCCCATATAGATTCGATGGTGCCCGGAATGGTTACAGTGGTCAGACCGGTACACATATTGAATGCGCCTGTTATAATTGATTTTATGCCCTCAGGAATATTGATATTTGTCAGGCTTGAGCAACCACTGAAAGTATACTCATTCACAATTGAAATATTACTCGGAAGTATGATTGATGTAAGACTGGAACAGGTTTGGAAAGCTATAGCGCCAATCGATTCAACTCCATCGGGAATGTTTATTGTTTTAAGCCCAAGACAAAAATCAAATGCTCCCATTCCAATAGATGTCACAGTTTCGGGAATATTGACGGATATCAACTCTTCACAATCATGAAAACTCAGAGTTCCTATCTCAGTAACAGAATATGTATCTGTATCACATGATACAACTGCGGGTATCACAATATCTCCCGAACAAACATTCCCGGAGATGTAATCTCCGGTGCCATCTCCATTTGAAATATATTTTCCTTCCTTCGTCCTGCATGTCTTATTCTCCGCGTCTATAACGGTATACCAGATACCTTCGTACTGGAAATCATCGCCGGCGGCAAGAGGCGGAGTTACGGAGCCGTCTTTAGCAACGATATGTAAGAACTTATTCCAAGGCTCGGCAGCCTGCACTGAGGCGAGAGTCGCATTGGGCATTTTGAGGGTAGCTTCTGAATATGTTTCTTCTACAAAAATGTCTGAAGTCGTCAGTGGTGTCACTGCGTCATATTCTATTGACTTCAACAATACACATCCTCTGAATACGAGTTCTCCAATTTCTGTAAGCGAGCCCGGCAAAATGACATCCCGCAAGTGGTTACATCCGTCGAATGCCCAGTTTCCGATAGAAGTGACACCTTCGGGCAGTTTGATACTCTCAAGGCTTCTGCACTCGCCAAAAGCAGTATACTCAATCGTGGTCAAAGACTGCGACAATGTGACACTTGTCAGACCGGTACACATGTCAAAAGCACCGAAAGATATTTTTTTAACGGAATTTGGAATAGTTACAGAGGTAAGTTCCTGAGAATAAAAGAATCCATGAGATCCAATTTCAACCACAGTATATTCATTGGCACCGTCGGAAACTTTTTCCGGAATAACCAAATCGCCAACGACTGTATTTCCACCTCCATAATTGACAGCCTCATCGCTGCCTTCCTTTGTCTTGCAAGTCTTGGCGTCGGGGTCGATGACGGTATACCAGATGCCTTCGTACTGAAAGTGCTCGCCGGCGGCAAGAGGAGGAGTAACGGAGCCGTCTTTGGCTTCAATATGCTTGAATTTATTCCAATACGGTGTGGCTTGAATATCGGCAATGGATGCGTTGGGAGCATAAAGAATTGCCGACTCATAAGCATTTTCATGAAAATTGTTTTCAATCATTTCATATGGGACACTTGCCGCATATGTAATCGAAGTTACTTCATTACTATGAGTGAATGTCCAATTTGCCAAAGAGGCCAGAGAGGCGGGAATATATATATTTTTAATTCCCATACAGGATCCAAACGCGGATGAACCAAGGGAGGTAAGAGATTCCGGCAGGATTGCGGAGGTTATAGCCTCACACTGGTTAAACGCTCCGTATTCTATTGTTGTCAAGGATGGAGGGAACTCTACAGTCGTTAACCCTTTACATTGACCGAACGCAGATTCTCCAATTGAAATAAGATTGGGAGAAAGAGACAGAGACGTAATCCCCGAACATCCTATAAACGCACTGTTTTCAATTGTCGTCAACGTCTCAGGAAGAGTAACAGATGTGATTCCTTTACAATAATAGAAACTACTGTATCCAATACCCACAACCGAATACTCTTCCGATCCGTCATTCACTTTAGAAGGAATTATAAGATCTCCTTCAAAGGTATTTCCAGCAGATGCAAATTCACCTTCCTTTGTCTTGCAAGTCTTGGCATCGGGGTCGATGACGGTATACCATATGCCTTCGTACTGGAAGTCCTGGGCGAGCGCCGGCAGTGCGAAAAGCACTGCCAGCACCGCTGTCAGATTCTGTTTTATATAACGCATGATCATTTTTTGTCAGAATTTTAATTGACGGAAGGAGGATTATTGTCGCCTGAACCCGGCTGGCCGGTCTTGTCGGGTGTGGTAAAGTAGACAGCACCTCCGGTGGTAACCATGCTCTGCCCTTCGAAGGTGTATTCAACGTAGCACCATACGCAATACTCCGTATTGGGAGTAAGGTCTGTCAGATCCACGATTATCTGGTTGTTTTCGCCGAGAGAGCCGTGAACGTTCCTCACGTCGTCGGGATTGTCTACCGGATGACAGAACGCGCCGCAGCCGGTCACGGTGATATATGGGGAGCTGTAGTATGCCCTGACTTGCGCCCAGGTCTGGGTCCAGCCGCTTATCACCCACGGACTGCTGACACTTGGATGTGGATCCACCTCCGGAAGATCCGGAGTGACGGGAACATCGGGATTGCCGTTCTGGTCTATCGTGACAATCGTCTCGCCCATCCCTCCGGCTCGGGTGAAGATGACACCTGCCTGACGGGAATCCCTCTCTTCATTCTGAAGCACCTTGGCACGAATCGTCACTGCCTCGGAAGAAGCCTCGCCGGATGTACGGTCGAGCGACACCCACTCGCCGGCGGATACCGCTTTCACCGTCCATGCCTCGCGAGGCGAGTAAACCCGGAACTCGATTGTGTCGCCACGCCAACTGACAGTAGGTGTAGAGGTCGGTGTCACGAAGAACGTGTCAGAGGATCCCTCCTGCGTCACATTAAGCCTGATGGGTGTGAACGCCGATGTCGGACTGCTCACAGTCACCTCTGCATATCGCACTGACGTACCGGGATTGCCCTCGACGCTCAGACGGAAACTTGCCTTGGCGTTTTCCGAAGAACCGGCTACGGGAGTGAAGCCGTCGCCGTCCATTCCGTCGCCCGGTATAACGGTAACCCATGAGTGGGAGCTCGACACTTTCCATGCCTGGTTGGCGGTGACTGTAACCTGTGGCTGTGTGGCGGGCGTGGTGCCCAACGGTGATATCACGTCGCCGGCATAGTCCACCTGTATGCTCTGACGGTCCTGCTCCACATGTATCAGCACGCTGCGGCCGGAAAGGTGGTTGCCCTCACTGTCGACAGCGTAGACTGTGACGTC
This sequence comes from Muribaculaceae bacterium, assembly GCA_017626045.1. GTDB lineage: Bacteria > Bacteroidota > Bacteroidia > Bacteroidales > Muribaculaceae > Lepagella. The sequence goes on from JAGAJP010000040.1 coordinate 17,504, forward strand.
ACACTCGCGAACATTGCCGCTTCTGTTGGGAGCTGCCTCTATCCTGAAGATGCCGCTGCCAATGTGTCCCGCCTCGTCGGAGGTCATGTCGCCATACACTATCTGGCACCATGCGCCCTCGCAGTTGGAGACCTCTACGGTCCAGCGCGTGGTGCTGGTGACGTTTACCACCGTCGACGACTGCGCCGACCCTATCTCGATGAGACCGTTTGCGAGGCCGGAAGCCACCACGGCGAGAGAAATGTTTGAATTGTCGGCGGCATAGAGTCCCGGCTCATCGTTGTCGGAACACCCGGCGGGAAGCACCGCCATACCCGAGACCATCAGGATCCCGAGCGCCGTCCTTATTGTCTTTGCTGTATATTGTTTCAGTTTCATGTTATTGCTGTTTAGGGTTATAGATTGACTGACACTCCTATGTACGCGCGGAAACCGCCTCTCGTGATGCCGGCGAGACGGCATACCTCGTCTATGTCGCCTTTCGAGCCTACGGGTATTCCGTATTCAGGCGTCACGAATATGCCGAAGTGCTGTACCGGATACCATGACAGGCGCGCGCCTACCGTCACGCTGCTGACGGTGAAGCCGTTGCCGGCGTGACCCTTGGAGATGAGGCGCTGCTGCATGAAGCCAACCTGCGGCGTCAGTCCGAAGCGCTCGGCGAAACGCAGGCCGTAGCCGGCCCTTATCCCCCATTCGTCCACGCGATAGGTCGTGCTCTGGTCGAAGATGTTGTCGGATTCGTTATACCAGTTGACCTCCTTCGACTTGCCGAGACCCAGGGTGTAGGTCGCCGACAGGTCGATGCTCCTGAACATGCCTCCGACCGTGAACGACACGCCCATACCGGACGCCGCCTTCAGCGCGGCGGACGCGTAGACGGTGCTGCGCGGAACATACTGTATCTTCTTCAGCACTACCGTGTCGACAAGCGTCTCCCCTCTCGTGATATGGAAGTTGCGCGTCACAGGGGTGTAGCCTCTCCGTGAGAAGGTCCATTCGTAGTTGGCTACCGGAAGCTGCATCTCCGGGTTGGTGGCGATGACAGTGTCGGCCTGCGTAACGGTCACGCCGTGCTCGGGGGTCGTGGCGAGCATGAGATACCCTAAGTGGGGTGTCGGGGCGTTCGCCTGAACGTGGGTCTTCTTGCCGGGGACTACGCGGAACGTAGTGGTCGCCGGCTCGTGGTCGGGCTTGCGCGTCTCGACAACATAGTCGTCGCCGCGAAGATGCGCCGCGAACTGGCCGACGCCCTCGCGCCTGCCCTGGAACCAGAGCTCCGCGCCGCCGTCTACGTCGACCACCACGTCACCATACTTGAGGTTCTCGTCCTCCATCTTTAGGCTGAACTGTGTCGGTCCCTCGCGCTCAACCACTATGTCGTCGTCAAACAGAAGGGAGCCGAGCTTGGCGCGTACCGCGTGGGTGCCGTAGGGGATATAGGTGTTGACGGGACTGATGCCGATGCTGTCGCCGTCGACCCATATCGCGGCGTTGCGCGACGACGCGGACAGAGACACCTCCTTGCCCTCCGGCGACAGACGCATGAAGTAGACGCGCCCTTCCTTGATCTCCGAGGGATAGTAGAACGTCAGAGGGTCGTATTTGGGATGCGAGATGGTAACCTTCTGGGAGGCGCGGGGTACATAGAGCCATATCTGGCCCGGCGCGTGCTGCTCCTGCGCCACGAAGCCCTGGCCTGAGCCGCCGAACGTCAGCTCGGAGTTCGGAAGTGACGTGAAGATCTTGATGATGGCGGCCCGCTTGCCGTTGCGGTCCCGCTTCTCGAGCGTGTTGCTCTGGGCGTCCATGTCCTGGGGCCGTGCCTCGAAGTCGCGCACTGCCAGTTTCTGGGCGTGAGCAGAGAAAGCGGCAAACATGACGAGAAACGTCAGAATAGAATAGAACTTGGTCATAAAAGATATGTTGTTATTGTTTGAATTTCAGATATGGGCATAACTATACCCCAAGTAAGTCATAATTTAGAAGTAAAAAATTCTTAAATGCAAAGTTATGAAAATTTTTTGTAATATTCAGCATTGAAGTTGTCTAAACTTCATTTTTTGAATTTTGCCTTCATATTTGTCCAAAATCAATATTTATCTGCGAAATACAAATGGCGGCATCCTGCCGCCATATTATGGGCAGCGGGAGTGGAGGCGGCGGTAGAAGGGATGACGGGTGAGGGTGGAGGCGTCGCCTATTATGATGAGCTTCATGCAGGCTCGGGTCATTGCCACGTTCATGCGCCGGAGGTCGCGGAGAAAACCGATGTTGCCGTCGGTGTTGCTGCGCACGAGGGAGATTACTATGACGTCGCGTTCCTGTCCCTGAAAGCCATCGACGGTGTTGACGGAGATCAGGTGGCGCAATTGACGGAAATATGGGGTATTCTTAAGCAGACGACGAAGATACTGCACCTGCGCCCTGTAAGGGGATATGACTCCGACATCGATTCGCTCGTCAAGGAACCTTTGTTTTCCAATTTTCTCTATATACTCGTAAAGCTTGAGCATCGTGAAGAGAGCCTCGTCGGGATTGACCCTGCCGTGACTCTCGCCGGCGAGCCGTTCTCTGAACGCCTGCGACGAAGCTTCGGGGGTCTCTCCCACTTCCCCCTCTTCTCCATCGCCTCCGGAAAGCGATAGGGCAACGCCCGCTGTATCTATCCACTCTATTGGATTGTCGAGGTCAAGAATCCCTCGGTGCATTACCTCGGGAGCCGCCTGCATCGCGCCGTGATAGAACCATTCGTTGGAAAATCGCATAATCTCCTCGTTCATCCGGTATTGCATCCTGAGGAGAGACACCGCCTCGGGATGATTCTCCACAATTCGCTCCATAAGCGACTTGCCGAGTCCCTGCTTCAACGCCTCGTAAGACTTGACAGTCGGGGGAAGCTGGCAATGGTCTCCGGCGAGCACCACCCTACCCGCCCTGCGCATGGGAATCCAGCATGCCGCCTCGAGAGCCTGCGCCGCCTCGTCGATAAAGAGCGTATGGAACTTCATGCCGTCGAGAAGCCGGCTGGCACTCCCGGCGAGAGTGGAGGCAATGACGTGCGCCGAATTGAAGAGGTCGGCGTTGATACGTATCTCAAGTTCCGTGGCACGACTTTTCAACCGGTCCATTTTCTGATGCCACTGGTCAGTGCCGTGCCGCTTCGCACCGCGCAGCTCACGGATAGCCTTGCGGACGCTCCAGAGGTCGGGATAGTCGGGGTGTGCCTCGAAACGACGCTCATAGGTGAACTCCAGCATCCTGTCGTTTACCCTCGCGGGGTTTCCGAGCCTCAGCACATGCACTCCCCTGTCGGTGAGTTTCTCGCAAATCCAGTCAACCGCCATATTGCTCTGGGCGCACACGAGCACCTGGCTCTCGCGCCTGAGAGTCTCGGCAACAGCCTCCACCAGGGTTGTGGTCTTGCCGGTGCCCGGAGGACCATGGACTATGGCGACATCCTTGGCACACAGCACCTTGTTGACGGCATCTTCCTGCGACCTGTTGAGGTAGGGAAAAGTCATCGGTGAAATCGACAGGCACTCCGCGGGGCGGCGAGAGTATATCAGGTCGCGGATCTCCGCGAGGCGTCCCTTCGCTTTCATGGCATATTCGAGGGCGTTGAACATGGCGCGATAGGTAGTCTCGTCAAACGACAGCATCACACCCGCGGAATGCGCCGACTCAAGTCTCGAGATGTCGGCGTCTTCCGGGATAGCGACGAGCATGCGGTCGCCGTCAACAAGATTGACAACACCGGTAAAGGGAAACTGCGGGGCGGAGTCATCTTTGTCAGGGAGAGTGAAGAAGGCAACCGGCCTGCCGAATTCGAAGCTATGGTCATCGTCGGAGGATGAGTCGTCGGTATGGCGGGAGATTTCGAGAACCCGCTGGTTGACGGAGTTGTAGAAGACGCGATGGACGTGTATCGGGAGCCATGCGTCGCCACGCTCCACGAGCCGGGTCAAGCCGATGCTTGCGGAGGACTGCGAGAAAGCCTTTTTTTCTTCGTCGTATTCTATGCGGAGGAGACGTATTTGCTCCTGAAGAGACTGAGTAGGGGTAATCATGATGCAAAAATAATAAAAAAACCTTAATTCAATGCATAATTCATAATGCATAATTCATAATGCATAATTGGCTTCGCGCCGTGGAAGGACGCCGGGGAATCGGCTGAACAGTGACAAAGGGCTTGGGGCTCGCTTTTGGGGGGCTTTTTGGGGCTGCCTTTTGGGGACTGGCTTTTGATGGGCTTTGGGGGCTGGCTCGGGTAGCTTTTGGCAGGATTTTTGGGGAGGCTAATTTGCGGGGGTGGGGGAATTTTTGTAAATTTGCGGAAGATTTTTATTAACCTTAAAATAACTTTAATGGACTCAAAAAGTATTACTTCAAGCGCGATGAGGCTGCTGATGACGGCACTCGTCCTGACGTTGGGGCTTACAGCAAAAGCCCAGACGTATGTGAATGAGCCGGCAAAGGCATTCTGGCCAATGGACGTGGCTGACGGCTACGAGACGCCGACTGTATTGTCGCCCGAAGGGGCATTCTCAGTAGCATCGTTCGACCTGTGCGGCAACAAAGCAGTGGGCACAAGCGGTGTCAACTGGACAGACTACACCTTTATCAAGCTGCAGCCCGCCAACGGTGAAAGCGATGTGGTAAAATGGGATCTGAAGCCCGCCAAGGGTCTGACCTTCACACCTACCAAGGTCAGCTCGTGGATAACCAAATTCGGCACTGACGCGGCTCCGAGCAAGACAGTGGTCACAGCCAAGACAGCCGAAGGAAAGGCGGTGGTGCTGGGCACCTTCACGGCTGCCCGCAACAACCGCGAGCAGGAAGACGACAAATATGGCTCGCAGCCAGACTATGCGAAGAAATTCGAGATAACGCTCACCGACGAGCAGCGTCAGGAACTCTCTACATCCGACGGTTTCTCGCTTGAAATCACACTTGGAGTCAACAGTTCCAAGCAGTCCGGCTTCAGCCAGGTAAGCATCGAGGGTCTTGTAAACGGCGAGGCTGTGGCTGTCAACAAATATCCGGTCAAGATATCCGCCAACCCTGAAGATGCAGGAGACGTGGCAATCAAGCCGCTCTCGGATACTTACGACGAAGGATCCGAGGTGACACTCAAGGCCACGGAGAAGTTCGGCTACGACTTCGTGAACTGGACTGACGCCGAAGGCAAAGTTATGTCGGAAAAGCCGGAATTCCAGCTGACAGTGACACGTACCGAGAGCCTCACCGCCAACTTCAAGGCAGTCAAGACATACGAGCTGAAGGCACTCGTGACCAACGGCGCCAACGACTACATGGTGCAGATGACACCCGCTCCGACAGTCATAGACACGAAAAACATGTATGAGGAAGGGACAGAGGTAACACTCAAGGCTTCATCCAATCCTATACTGACATTCACCAACTGGAGCGACGGCCAGACCACATCTGAGATAACCGTGGTCATGGACTCCGACAAGACCTACACCGCCGACTACACAGCAGCCGACTATGTGGTGGGATGGGACTTCTACCGCAAGGGCAACAACGGACGCCCGGCAGACTTCGCCTATGAAGAAAACGACGCCGTGACCCTCAACATGAGAGACGAAAACGGAGAGACCTCCGGTTGGCTTGACAAGAGCCAGCTTGGTGCGGGCGGCTATGAAGGACGTCCGGCAGCGGTAAACTGGATGAAGACCGGACTTGGAGACTACTACTGGCAGACAAAGTTCAACGCCTCAGCCTTCAAGAACCTCAAGGTGATCACCGCCATGGTGTATAATTACAACGCCTATACTAAGCAGAACATAGAGTATTCACTCGACGGCGAGACATGGGAGCCTGTGGGCACCATCACTCTCGAGGGAGCGAAGAACTGGGCGGACGCCGAGTTCAGCATCCCGGCAGCCGCCGACAACAAGACGGAGGTCTACCTGCGCTGGAAATCGGACAAGAGCTCCGAGGTAGCCGGCACCAAGTCTGACAACGACGGCATCGCGCTCGGCGCCTCCTACATCATAGGCGACAAGGAGATAATCAACGACGGCAAGGCACCGGTGCTCACAGCCACAGTTCCGACAGAAGGAGCCACCTCCGCCTCCATCAACGGCAAGATAGTGCTCACATTCGATGAGAAAGTAAAACTTTCCGATACCGCCAAGGGCAACATCAGCGGCAAAGAAATCACCGGCGAGGCAAACGGAAAATCTGTGATTTTCAAATATAAGAACCTTGAGTTTGGCAAGGAATACCTGTTCACGCTTCCCGGCAACAGCATCAGCGACCTTACCGACAACTATATGACGGAAGAAATCTCGATCAAGTTCACCACCCGCACCCGTCCGGAGGTAGCCAAGGCGACACCCGATTTCATAGTTCCCGACGACGGTGACTTCCGCGCAGCCATCACGGCAGCCAACAGCCGCGCCGACAATACAAAGCGTTTCCGCATCTTCGTAAAAGACGGGAAGTATATGATTCCGATGGATCCGGAACATCCGGTAAACGTCAACGGCGGCACATATCCCGACGTGACACTTCGCCTGACTGCCTCCAACGTGTCGATAATCGGCGAGAGCATGGATGGCACAGTCATTGTCAACGAAGTTCCCGACATGGACGGCATCGGATCACACCCGATGGAAGGCATCGGCAACGCCGACCTGCTGCAGATTCAGCCCGGCGCAAGCGGCACATATTTCCAGAACATTACCCTCAAGCACGGCATCAGCGACAACCGCGGACGCAACATAGTGCTTCAGGACAAGGGTGACAAGACCATCATGAAAGACGCGTGCCTCTGGGGATACCAGGACACCTATACCTCCAACAATCAGAACGCACGCTACTACTTCGAGGGAGGCGTTCTTCGCGGACGCACCGACTTCCTGTGTGGCAAGGGCGACGCGTTCTATCAGAATGTCACGCTCCAGATGTGTGGAGACGGCTATCTGGCTGTTCCGTCGGTTCCCAAGAAATACGGCTACATCTTCAAGGACTGCGAGATTACCGGAGAGAACAGCACCATCGACGGCAACTACACGCTTGGGCGTCCGTGGGGCGAGGGAACGCCAATCGCACTCTTCATCGACACCAAGATGACAGTGAAGCCGAAAGCCATCGGCTGGAACGATATGGGCGAGGACGGCTATCCCGCCCGCTTTGCCGAGTACAACTCCATGACAGCATCCGGCACTGTAATCGACCTTTCCGAACGCAAGACAACCTTTGGATCCGGCAAGCATCCCAACAATCCGGTGCTGACTAAGGAAGAGGCAGACGCCAACAACTATGCGGCAGTGATGGGAGGCGACGATGACTGGGATCCGGCATCCGACTGCGAACAGGCACCGGTAGCCACAGGCCTCCAATATGCAGGCGACACCCTGACATGGGACGACAGCAAATACGCCCTCTGCTGGGCAGTATATGCCGACGGCACCCTGCTTGGATTCACCACAGAGCCGAGCTACACCACATGGGTGAAAGCTGGCTCCTACGGCATCCGCGCGCTCAACGAAATGGGCGGCCTCGGCGAGATGGTGACCACCACAGGGTCGAGCGTCGATACTATCGGCGATGCAGAGGCAAAGAGCGTACGCTACTACAACCTGCAGGGCATCGAGACGCGTCCCGGCGACATCCCCACGACTCTTGTGAAAGTGGTGACCGATGTCAACGGCGATACACATGCCACCAAGGTAGTGGAATAATCCCCACCCAACCACAATAAAAAAACGCGCCAATGGCGCGTTTTTTTATTGGACTATAGTCTATCAACGGAATGGGCAGTTGCGAAGCACCGGCCCGTCGGATGAGATGTTCCACACGTTTGTGAAGTCGAAGTCGCTGTAGACTGATTTGTCGGCGATTCTGTCTTTTTTCACCTCCGTCGACGACGGCCATCCACCTCCCGTACCTTCGAGAAAGTAATTATACTTGTGGTGAAAGAGAGATCCGGAATGATGTGTGCCTATTATAGCGTTGCCATGCGAGACCTTTCCCCGGTTGAAAGTGCGGTAGGTATTGCTGTAATTGGCGGCATACCCGAGAATGCCTCCGGTGTCGTCCTTCTGGTCAGAAGGAATATCGCCGGTGTTGTAGCAGTCCATGATTTCATTGTTGTAAGAGAGGTCGCTGGAGTGCATGTGTCCCACCACTCCTCCGATGTGTGTTGACGACGCGGATGCCGAGACCCGTCCGGAATTCATGCATTGTGAGACCTTGCCGAAATTAGGACCGCTGCGGGTACCGAAGTCACCGACCACTCCGCCCACCGCATATTGATCGGCGCCGGAGACCTCGCCATGATTGGCGCAGGATGTTAGATATGCCTGCCGGTAATTGAACCTTCCGATTACGCCACCCACGGAATTATCGCTTCCGCCCGTTCCTTCGACTCGTCCGACATTGCCGCATTCCGTGACATAGGGAAAGGAATATTCTGAAGCGACAACCGCCGCGACGCCTCCGGCGCATCCCCCCTTGATATGTCCTGAATTATAGCAGCGTGTAATCACCAAGTCATTGTTGCTGTATATACTGCCGTAGCCGGTCACACCTCCGGCGTTATAGCCGGCGGTGATATCGCCGTAGTTGACACAGTCGCTAATCTGAAAATCACCGTCGGAAGCCACCGCCACGATTCCGGCGCCCGATTTATTTGCGGTGACATTGCCGGTGAAGGCACAACTACCTATTGTACCGCGGAAGCGTCCCACGATGCCGCCAGCGTCAACTCCGGAAGAGGTGATTGTGGCATCCGAAGACACTCCATACACGGTGCCTATCATATATCCCACCACTCCTCCTACGGTACCGGGAGAATATAGAACACCACCGAACCCTTTCGGAATTGATTCACGTGAAGGGATGTTTTTAACCGGATTGATTTCAAGACTGCCTCTGATAGATCCCGACTTGGCGTATCCAATGACACCTCCGGCGTAGTTGTCGGAAGCCTCCACCCTCATCGTCGACGATGAGAAATTGAGTCCGGCAGGATTGAAATCATCAAGCCTGTTGCCGTAGCCGACAGCTCCCCCAACATTTTGACGTCCTTTGACATTGACAGCAAGCTCCACACTGCCTTTGAAAAGCATTTTGCCATTGTCGGAATCGAAATAGCCCACAAGTCCACCTACATGCAAATCACCGGTGACACCGGCATCCGCCGACGACTTGACGACAAAGCGGTTCGCTCCTTTCTCGCTATCGAAAGTTATTACAGAGCCGGGGTCACGAAATCCAAGATAACCCATAAATCCTCCGATTGTGGAATTTCCGTCGACCACTGACGCGAGCGTGACAGACGACACTGTCATTTCCGACACATAGGCATGGCCGCACAACGCTCCTACATCGCCGTCTCCGCGCACCGGAGCCTTGACCGTTATACCGCTGATGTCGATATTCCCGCTTTTATCTGTAAATCCTATCAGTCCTCCTACATACTTTCCGGAACCGTATATCACCTTGGTAGCACTGCTTTCGTCATCCACACTATGTTCCAAAGCCACGTTACACACACTGATGCCGTCGCTGACATTGACCTCGCCTATCAGTCCGCCCACCTTGTCACGACCGCTTATCTGGAATATATGGTTGGGCGTGGAGACGTTTTCAATAGAGAGCGACTGCCCCGAATGACTTCCTGCCAGCAGCCCTATGCAGCAGCCGGAACCCTCACTGCCGTCAACCACCAGCGAATTCATCCTTATATTCCTCACTGTCAGTGAACCGGAGGATTTACCGACAAGTCCCCCCGCCATGTTGCCGGAGAAAGACAAGGTCCCGTTCAGAGTGATATTCTCCAGAAGCGTGTTGCCATCGCAACTCCCGGCAAGTATGCCGACATTGTCCACTACATTGATGACCAGAGCGTTGGTAAGAGCAAGATTGCTTATGGTCGATGAATAAAGGCTTTTGAAGAGTCCGATGCCGCTGTCGGCCTCGCTGTCGTCAGAGCCCATATATATCAGATTGCGCAATTCATTACCACCTCCGTCATAATTACCGGAGAAGGTGACCGGATGCCACACATGTCCGTCGATCATCTGCGAGAGGCTTGGAAGCTCAAACGATGCCGTCTGACGGAAATACTTGCCGTATGCATGATCCGCGTCATCCATCAGGTACCATACAAGAGTGACGAAATCATCCGCACTTCCAATCAAATACGGGTCTTCCTTCGTTCCATGTCCCTGAAGATCATCGTAGCTCATTGATTCTGCCTGAATCTCGCTCCCCTTATTGCCATGAAACGACACCTTCCTGAGATGAATGTCAGGAACATTTTCTCCGCGAACAGCCAGATAATACTCTCCGTCGGGAATGTCACTGTCACCGATGCCTATATGGCAGACTATCGCCGCAGGCGAACCAAGCACCTTCAGGTTCCTGTCGAGATGGAGATTGCCGTTGAAGCTGAAACTGACGCGATTCTGAGGGTCTTCAAGCAGAAACTCCACATTGTCGGTATCCGCCAGACTCATTATGTCGCGGCAGCCAAGATGCAACACCGATACCCGGCTGTCGCCATCGTATTCAAGGCGACCCGGCACAGACACCACGGGCTCATCGCCGCAACTGTTCAACATTATGCCTGCCAATATTAACGCAACGGCAGCTATGGCTTTCGAAAAAATTCTCATGATTTTCAATTCTGCATTTCTGATTTATTCGGATATGGATATTTGGGACCAAAGATCCACGGGCATCCCTCCCCTACGCTTATATCCATGTATTTCATGGAATTCTTGTTTGTGAAGTCTCCCGCCGACACGAAGAAACTTCCGTTTTCGATATAGTAGCCCACATGCTCATGCGAATTGTAAAACAAACATGAGTGGAGATACTCGGAAACGGATGAATCACCATCCCGGTCTTTGATATCAATGCAGGAACTCACTGTGCATTCCTTATGGAGTTCAGCCACAAAATTCTTTGATCCTGCATCGGGAGAAGTATTCAGACAACTATACATCAGGCTTCCGTCGCACATTCTTCCTGCCATAGGTCCGGCTTTTCCGCCTGTGACATGAGCACCGTTGAAACACTGAGATATGAAGACGGCGTTTTTCTCGAATTTTTCACAACTCTTGACTATGGCGTTGACTCCTCCTATGATAGCGGCGGATGACGACGCCACCAGGATCGGCACCGCCGCGCCGCCCGACGCGACTGTTCCCGCCACAAAGGCAATCGTACTCACCACTACCGCCACACCTGCAATCACAGTATGACGCACCTCGCTCTGATGCGCAATCTCCTCCAAGTCTTCGGCACGCTCCCGTCGCCGTTCGTTCATCGCCTTGTTGAACTTCTCGTCGTTTCCGTCGAGAGTGTACCAGTCGGCAAGAGCTGTTACATTGGCGCTGTAGGGAGTAGCGACATCGCCGGCGAAAATCTCAGGCGAGTCTATACTGAAAGAGGCCCGGCAGGCTGTCATGAATTCCGTGTTTATTCCATTACTGTCAGATGCGTCGGCTTTCATATCCGCTTCAAGTTCTGCCTCGCATTCGGGATTGATAATCTCGTCTATGCTGAAACCCACGAGGCATGCATCAGCGCCGATGAGAGCCATTTCGGCAGACGACTCTACAATTTTTATGGCAATCTCAACCGCATGTGCCATTTCAAGCGAACCTTCCGCTACAGCCAGCAACGGACCTGCCAGCCCCATTACACATTCAAGAGACCCCACCACACATTCCGCGATGTCAAGACCGGTCCATTCGCGCGGGTCGCCGATATCACCGACAATACCCCCGGTATATCCACCGTTGCTTTTCACCTCATTGAAATTGGCGCAATAATGAATGGAAGTGTTGTTGCCGGCACGCCCTACGATTCCGCCGGTACATCCCCGGTCGGATATGACGGCACCAGTATTCTGGTCAATCGCAAGTGAGCCCCATGTGCATTTGCCCACGATTCCACCCGCGTATTCCTGAGCGCTTATCTCGCCACTGTTCAGCGAATTGTGGACCACCGCCAAAGATGAGCCGCCCACGATGCCTCCCACATAGCTGACGCCATTCACCTTGCCACCGTTGCCGATCGAGAAACCGCCTGCCTGCGCCTCGCCTACGGCACCTCCCACAAATCGTGTGCCGGTGATTTCTCCCGTGTTGGTGCAATAGCGCAGAAGAGTCTGATTATATACGAGCGACTCGCCCTCGTCGCCTTTGACACGAGTGCTCCCTACAATTCCGCCCACACCTTCGTAACCTTTGACGTTTCCACGGTTATAGGAACTCGTTATCCATGAAAAGCCCGTTCCGCCTGCAATTCCACCGACTCCAATTCCGGGAGTGCTCTTTCCTTTTGAGAGGGGACCCTCTATATCGGCATAATTTCGCGAGCCCACTACCATAAGCGTGTCGGCAGTGCCGACAATGCCACCGGCTCCGGATTCCAGGCTTTTTACCGGCATGCGGTTCTCGCATCCCGACACCATCAGCATGGAATAAATAGCCGAGCCTCCGCAAATGCCGCCTACCGACATTCCACCGGAAACAGAACCGTCGTTTACCTCGCAATTGCCGATCAATGCCTTGGCGTGCATATCGACGCCGCCAATGATTCCGCCAACCATGGCGCTTGTCTCGTCACCACTGACCGTGCAGTCCTCGAGTCGACAGTTGGTGATAGTGACAGTCCCCCTCACATTGCCACCGGAACTGATTGCCGCGCCGGCGATCGCGCCCACTGCAAATTGTCCCTGAATGGAGCCTCCATGCATGTCGAGACTGTCGACCGACGCGTTTATCATGAAACCGAAAAGTCCCACGCCGGGAGTGTGAGGACGTTTTATCATCAGATTCCTGACAGCATATCCACCTCCATGATATACTCCGCGAAACGGAGTGTTGGTATCAGCTCCTATAGGCATCCATCCGTATTCCGCATCACAACTGCGCGACATGTTTTTCATGTCGATATCCGTCACCTGGCGGAAATAAGTCTGCGGAGTTATGTTTCTGTTGTAATCATAGTCGTTGACCGCCACCATCAGGTTGAAGAGATGAGAGGAACTTGAAATGATGAAAGGGTCTTCTTTAGTGCCGGAACCGGCGGACCCCATCGTACGATTGTAGCTATCGATCACCTCTATTCCACCTTCAGATACGCGGATGCGGCTGCCGAACCCGAATTCCATGTCATCCCCGGAATCCGAGGAGATGTTTTTTGCCCACAAAAGACGGTATATACCCTCCTTGAGTCCGACCGACAGTTTTATCCGGGATTTGTCAGACCGACGCACATGATACGCACTACGAGTAAATTCCTTTCCGTCTTCCGCCGATAGTCTTATCATGATGTCGCCCGGGAAAAGTCCGATTCCTTCTTCGCCGAGCTCAATGTCGGTCTGACTGCCGGCGTATTGGTCGGGACGTTCTGTCGTGCCGCACGGTTCGTTGGAAGCGCATCCCATCAATAGAAGTATAACGGTCAGGCTCAAATAGTTAAAAATTTTCATAATATCTTTGGAATTCTTGCTGAAGTTGTTTAGAGTCCATCTAATAAAAATGTTAACGCAGGGGTCGCAGATTTCGGTCATATTTGGCCTTGCAGGTGAAGGAGCATAGCGGGCTATCTTAATCGGCTTCAAGGGAAGTTTGAATAAATTCAAAGTATCGGAGAGAAGAGTCGCACGAGGGCTTCGAGCGTCTTCTCGTATGCCGACCTATGGCGCCATTCGGAGATTCGTATTTTCCGGCAAGCCTCGAGATCGGTGAAGAAGATGTCGCGCATACGGCGATTTACATCTTCTGAATATATGAGGAGGTTGCCTTCGAAATTATTCTCGAAACTCCTGAAATCAAAATTGACGGAGCCGGTGGTGACGAAACTGTCGTCGATCGTCATGGTCTTGGCATGTAGCATGCCCGGGAGATAGAAATAGAACTTTATTCCTGCCTTGAGGCAGTCGGTGATGTAGGAACGGCTGCCGAAACCGAGCATGACGCTGTCGGTCTTTTCAGGAATCATTATCCTTACATCTACGCCCGAGAGAGCGGCACCCTGAAGAGCCTTGAGCAGCGCGTCGGTGGGCAGGAAATAAGGAGTCTGGATATAAATTCTCTTTCTTGCGGAAATAATAGCCTTCTGGAAGCAAAGCACAAGGTTGCTCCATGCGTCGATAGGACCGGAGGTGACCAGCTGCATAGGCACGTCTCCGGCATCGGGATAGTCATCGCCTGCTATCGCGTAGACATCATCGTCGGGACGCAGGAAATTCCAGTCGACTGTAAAGCTATAGAGCATAGACTCTATCACCGGGCCGCACACCCTGAGATGAGTGTCGCGCCATATTCTGCCGTCGGGAGCCGTCTCAACATATCTGTCGGCGACATTCATGCCCCCGATATAGCCGATTCTGCCGTCGATGACAGCGATTTTACGGTGGTTTCTCCAGTTGATTCTATTCGCGAGTTTACGGAATGTCACCTTGAAAAACGGGTGGGCGTCGACACCGAGCTGACGCATACGTCTGAAGAAAGAGTTTGGGGTGGAAAAGGAACCGACATGGTCATACAGCACCTTGACCTGGACCCCTTCGGCCGCCTTGCTCGCGAGAAGATCGAGAAGCTCGTTGCCCAGCCGATCGTCGCTGTAGATATAATATTGAATGAAGACATATTGACGGGCATTGCGGATATCGTCCATAAACCGACGGAACTTCTCGGAGCCGGAAGTAAAGATTTCCACTGAATTGTTTCGGTCGAGATGGGCATGGCATAGGGTATGGGCGAGCTTGACCATCTGACGGCTGTCCGGGTCGAGACATGAATTGTCGAGGTCGTGCTGCCTGGGACGCGACTTTTCGAGAAGTTTTCGTCTGACCTTTCTGCTTACCATCCTTGTACCCTTCATGCTTCTGCCGAAAAAGAAATAGAAGACTACGCCAACGACGGGTAGAAACAGAAGCGCAAGAGTCCATGCCACCGCGCGAATGGGGTTTTTGTTTTCCGCAATCACGACAGAGACGCATGAGACCACGATTACAGCGTAGAATACGAGCAGCACGAAAATAATCCAGCGAGACATAAGGAGATGAAGGAATAAGATAAGGAGACGAGGGAAAAAGTTAATAAAAAGAAAAAAGCTGAGAATAAATACGCCGACCCGACAGGCTGCAACAAAAGTGCGGACTGACCGGGTCGGCAGTAGTTTTATCAAGCGATGGCAAAAGCCATCAAATCAGCGTAATCACTCAGCGGCGGGAGCCTCAGCCTCGGGAGCCTTCTCAGCGGGAGCCTCGGTCTGGGGAGCGTCGGCAGACTTCTTGCCACCACGGCGGCTGCGGCGAGTCTTCTGGGTCTTAGCCTCTTTTTCGGCGAGCATAGCCTCGTTGAAGTCCACGAGTTCGATCATAGCCATTTCGGCGTTATCGCCAAGACGGTGACCGGTCTTGAGGATACGGGTGTAACCGCCGGGACGGTCTGCGACCTTTTCAGCAACCACGCCGAAAAGTTCCTTGATAGCCTCTTTATTCTGAAGATAGCTGAAAACGAGACGACGATTGTTCATGTCGTCTTTTTTGCAGCGAGTGATAAGAGGTTCGGCATAAACTCTCAGAGCCTTAGCCTTAGCCAGAGTCGTGAAGATTCTCTTGTGCATGATGAGAGAGATAGCAAGATTGGAGAGCAACGCCTCGCGATGTCCTTTCTTACGGCTCAGGTGGTTGAATTTCTTATTGTGTCTCATCGTAGTGTTTATTCTTTATCTAATTTATACTTTGAAATATCCATGCCGAACGAGAGGTTGTTGTTCTGGAGAAGCTCGTCGAGTTCAGTAAGCGACTTCTTGCCGAAATTACGGAATTTGAGGAGGTCGTTTTTCTGGAACTGAACGAGTTCGCCGAGAGTTTCAACTTCAGCGCTCTTCAAGCAGTTGAGAGCACGGACACTAAGATCCATATCGACGAGTTTGCTCTTAAGGAGCTGACGCATCTTAAGAATTTCCTCATCGAACTCTTCAGGAGCTTCATCAGCGGGAGCCTCGATGGAGATTTTCTCGTCGCTGAAGAGCATGAAGTGGTGAATCAGGATTTTAGCAGCCTCTTTAAGAGCATCTTTCGGAAGGATGGAGCCATCGGTGGTCACTTCGAGTATGAGTTTCTCATAGTCGGTTTTCTGCTCGACGCGGAAATTTTCGACAGCGTATTTCACGTTTTTGATAGGCGTGTAAATAGAGTCGACGGCTATGACAGATGGATCTGCACCCTGCGCGCGAAGCATTTCGCGGTTTTCATCGGCAGGCACCCAGCTGCGTCCCTTGTTGATGGAGAACTCCATGTTGAAGGAAGCAGATGAGTTAAGATGACAGATCACAAGGTCGGGGTTGAGGACCTCAAAACCCGAAAGAGCTTTACCCAAGTCTCCTGCTTTCAATACATCAGTACCCGCCACAAGAAGTTTACCGGTCTCTTCGTCATGATCTTCAGCGATCTGCTTGAATCTGACCTGCTTGAGATTAAGGATGATATTCGTAACATCCTCCTTCACACCCGGGATAGAATCCAGTTCATGAGCCACACCGTCGATGCGGATGGAGCATATAGCGAAACCGCCGAGGGAAGAGAGGAGGATTCTGCGGAGTGCGTTACCGATAGTCTGGCCATATCCGGGCTCGAGGGGACGGAATTCGAATTTACCGAATTTGTCGTCCGCTTCAAGCATCAAGACCTTGTCGGGTTTTTGAAATGCTAATATTGACATGGGTTACAACAGTTTATTATTTAGAATAGAGCTCGACGATCAGCTGCTCCTTGATGTTCTCAGGAATATCCTCACGCTGGGGGAGATGAAGGAACTTACCGCCCTTGACGGATTCGTCCCACTCGATCCAGGGATATTTGCTGTGGTTGAAGCCGGCGAGATTATCGGCGATAACCTCGAGCGACTTAGCCTTTTCGCGGACAGCGACTACGTCGCCGGGCTTAACCTGGAAAGAAGGGATATTCACTACGTCGCCATTTACAGTGATGTGCTTGTGGAGCACGAGCTGACGAGCGGCAGGGCGTGTAGGAGCGATACCGAGACGATATACTACGTTGTCGAGACGGCTTTCGAGGAGCTGGAGGAGCACTTCACCGGTAATACCTTTAGTGCGGGCAGCGCGCTCGAAAAGATTGCGGAACTGACGCTCGAGAACACCGTAGGTATATTTGGCTTTCTGCTTTTCCTTGAGCTGAGTTCCATATTCGGAAGTTTTACGACGGCGGTTGTTGCCGTGCTGGCCCGGTGGATAATTCTTTTTGGTCAGAACTTTGTCTTCACCGAAGATAGCCTCGCCGAATTTACGGGCGATTTTGGTTTTGGGGCCTGTGTATCTTGCCATTTTAAAATTCTTAGTTTTGTTTTGACTTTAATAAAAGAGTGTCAAATAAGGGAGCTGAGTTCGGGTGCCTTGCCGTCCTTAGCGCAGCCGCGACCCCTCGAGAGAAAGAACCGTGAGGGTCATTCGCATTCCGACGGCAGACTACGGGAGCATCAGACTCTTCTTCTCTTGGGAGGACGGCAACCGTTGTGCGGAAGCGGAGTAACGTCGATGATCTCGACTACCTCGATACCGGCGCCGTGTACGGAACGGATAGCTGATTCGCGACCGTTGCCGGGACCCTTCACATAAGCCTTGACTTTTCTGAGTCCGAGGTCATAAGCGACCTTAGCGCAGTCCTGAGCCGCCATCTGAGCGGCGTAGGGAGTATTTTTCTTAGAACCGCGGAAGCCCATCTTGCCGGCGGATGACCAAGAGATCACCTGGCCTTCAGAGTTGGCTAAGCACACGATAATGTTGTTGAAAGAGGAGTGAACGTGAAGCTGACCCATAGCGTCGACCTTGACGTTTCTCTTCTTAGCTGCGACTGTCTTTTTTGCCATACTTTAATATTATTTAGTAGCTTTCTTCTTGTTAGCAACAGTTTTCTTGCGACCCTTGCGAGTGCGGGCATTGTTTTTCGTGCTCTGTCCGCGCACGGGGAGACCGAGACGGTGACGGATGCCACGGTAGCAGCCGATATCCATGAGGCGCTTGATGTTAAGCTGGATTTCAGAGCGGAGGTCACCTTCAACCTTGTATTCGTTCTGAATCACCTCGCGGACAGCAGCGGCCTGGTCATCGGCCCAGTCCTGGACCTTGATCATAGGATCTACACCGGCTTTCTTGAGGATAGTAGAAGCTGCGCTACGGCCGATGCCGTAGATATATGTGAGGGCGATATCGCCTCTTTTGTTTTGCGGCAAATCAACGCCGACTATACGTACTGCCATATTTGTGTATTACGTTTTTAGTGCGTTGGGCAAATTAGCCCTGGCGCTGTTTGAGTTTAGGGTTCTTTTTGTTGATTACGTACAATCTTCCTTTACGACGCACGATCTTGCTGTCGGGAGTGCGCTTTTTGATTGATGCTCTTACTTTCATATCTGGGTTTGAATTTATTTGTAACGGAATGCGATTCTGCCCTTGGAGAGATCGTAAGGAGACATCTCCACCTTGACCTTGTCGCCGGGAAGAATCTTGATGTAGTGCATTCTCATCTTACCTGAGATATGCGCGGTTATTTCGTGGCCGTTCTCAAGTTCGACCTTGAACATCGCGTTGCTCAGTGCTTCGAGAATCACACCGTCTTGTTCGATTGCTGCCTGTTTAGCCATAAATTGGATAAAGATTAAAAATCTTCAGAATTTTCTATCACCCAACACTTCCTCGATATAGGAGAATGTGGTCAGGATTTCGGGTTTGTCTTCAGTAATGACAACAGTATGTTCGAAATGGGCTGAAGGCTTACGGTCTTTCGTCCGCGTCTGCCAGCCGTCATCGCCAAACACAATGTTTTTTGATCCCATGTTTATCATCGGCTCGATGCAGATGCACATGCCGGGTTTGAGTACAGGACCGATGCCCTTTCGTCCATAGTTGGGAACCTCCGGGTCCTCGTGCATAGACTTGCCGATACCATGACCGCACATCTCGCGAACGACGGAATAACCGTGATGCTCGCAGAATGACTGCACGGCGTTGCCGATATCGCCAACTCTCTTGCCGGCGCGCGCTGCGTCGATACCCTTGTAGAGCGACTCCCTGGTGGTCTCGAGGAGAGCCATCACCTTCGGGTCGATATCGCCGACAGCGAAAGTATAGCATGAGTCTCCATTATATCCGTCGAGTTCAACAACACAGTCAGTTCCGACGATATCGCCTTCCTTGAGCACGTATTGCGACGGGAAGCCATGAACCACAGTCTCGTTCACCTCGATGCAGAGGGTACCGGGGAAACCATGATAACCGAGGCAAGCGGGTTTACCGCCGTTGTCGAGGATGAACTCCCTTGCCACGGTGTCGAGTTGAAAAGTAGTGACCCCGGGCTTGACCCACTTAGCCACCTCAGCGAGAGTGCGGCTAACGAGGTCGGAAGCCCGACGCACCAATTCAATTTCCTCCGGAGACTTAATATAGATCATTCCAAAAGTCCTGTTAATGACAAATTAAAGCAATCAATACGGACCGGAGGCCCTGCCCTGGATTCTCGTTCCCTTCATGAGACCATCGTAATGGCGCATGAGGAGATGGCCTTCCACGATACGCAGGGTATCGAGGATCACGCCCACCATAATCAGAAGAGAAGTACCGCCGAAGAAAGAGGCGAAGCTTCTGTTGAGTCCGAACACGTAAGCGATGGCCGGCATCACAGCCACGATACCGAGGAAGAGTGAACCCGGGAGAGTGATACGCGACATGATGGAGTCAAGATAGTCTACGGTCGGCTTGCCGGGTTTGACGCCGGGAATAAAGCCGTTGTTGCGCTTCATATCCTCTGCCATCTGCGCGGGACGCACTGTAATGGCGGTGTAGAAATATGTGAACGCCACAATCATCAGGAAGTAGACTATATTGTAAGTCCAGCCATACATATCGGTTAGAGCTCCCCAGAAACCGGTCTGGGTAGTGCTGTATCCCACAAGAGTGATGGGGATAAACATGATAGCCTGAGCGAAGATGATAGGCATCACACCGGCAGCGTTGACTTTCAGCGGGATATACTGACGAACGCCACCATACTGCTTATTGCCGACAATCTTCTTGGCATACTGCACGGGCACCTTTCTCACACCCTGAACGAGGAGCACCGCACCAGCGATGACCGCGAGGAGGATAACGATTTCCACGAGGAAGATCACGAGGCCGCCACCTGTAGAATTAAGCAGACGGCTTGTGAATTCCTGGAAGAAAGCCTCCGGGAGACGTGCGATGATACCGATAAGAATGATGAAGGAAATACCATTTCCGACACCTTTCTGGTCGATACGCTCGCCGAGCCACATGATAAACATAGATCCGGCTGCGAGCACGATGGTCATGAAGAGAATGGTCCAGAAGGAGAACTCTACATTACCGCCGGCTGCCGTCACCTGATATCTTAGGTTCATCAAATAGGCCGGACCCTGAACGAGAAGGATCAGCACAGTCAGATAACGGGTATACTGATTGAGTTTCATTCTTCCGCTCTCGCCCTCGCGCTGCATCTTCTGGAAAGAAGGGAGCACCATGCCGAGAAGCTGTATCACGATCGAAGCCGTGATGTAAGGCATGATACCGAGTGCGAAAATCGAAGCCTGCGAGAATGCGCCGCCCGAGAACATATCGAGCAGCTGCATGAGGCCGTCGGAAGTGAAATTCTTGAGTGCCATGAGGTCATCGGGGTTGATTCCCGGGAGGACCACATAGCATCCGAAGCGGTAGATGGTCACGAGCAGCAGCGTGATGCCGATTCTCTTGCGCAGATCCTCAACGCTCCAGATATCTTTGATAGTTTGTGTAAATCCCATTTGATTGAAAGTTATTTTTTGATTACAGAGCCGCCTGCCGCTGTAATAGCAGCCTCAGCAGACTTGGAGAAGGCGTCGGCCTCCACCACGATTTTGCGAGTCAGGGCACCGTTACCAAGGATTTTCACGAGGACATTCTTAGGTACGAGTCCAGCCTCACGCAGGTCGGCAACAGTAATCTTCTCGAGATTTCTGGCAGCAGCCAGAGCCTCGAGGGCATCGATATTGAGCGCCTTGTATTCGACTCTGTTGATATTGTTGAAGCCGAACTTAGGAAGACGGCGCTGGAGGGGCATCTGACCGCCCTCGAAACCGATTTTACGTTTGTAGCCGGAGCGTGACTTAGCTCCCTTGTGGCCACGGGTTGAAGTGCCGCCGTAGCCGGAGCCGGTGCCGCGACCGATTCTCTTGTTACCCTTGTTGCTGCCGGGTGCTGGCTTAAGGTTATGTAGTTCCATTGGAATAAAATACAATTTTAAAGTTTTGTTACTTCTACGAGATGATGCACGGCCTTAACCATACCGAGGATCGCGGGGTTATCCTCTTTCACAACGGTGTGGTTCATTTTGCGGAGACCGAGGGCGTCGAGAGTACGCTTCTGCACTGCGGGGCAGTTGATGCGGCTTTTAATCTGTTTGATTGCTATCTGTGCCATACCATGAATTATTTGCCGTTAAACACTTTTTCAACAGAAACGCTTCTGTTCTGCGCCACCTGAGCCGGGCTACGGAGCTCGGCGAGAGCTGCGATAGTAGCCTTCACGAGGTTGTGGGGGTTGGAAGAACCCTTCGACTTGGCGAGCACGTCGGAGATTCCGGCGCTTTCGAGAACGGCACGCATAGCGCCGCCGGCCTTCACACCGGTACCTTCGGAAGCGGGACGGAGGAAAATGCGGCTGCCGCCAAACTTAGCCTCCTGCTCGTGAGGGATAGTGCCTTTATGCACGGGGACACGGATAAGGTTTTTCTTAGCGGTCTCTACACCCTTGGCGATAGCGGCCTGTACTTCATTAGCCTTACCGAGGCCCCAGCCGATCACACCGTTTTCGTTACCAACCACGACGATGGCTGCGAAGCTGAAAGCGCGGCCACCCTTAGTAACCTTGGTGACGCGGTTTATAGCGACCAGGCGGTCTTTAAGGTCGAGGTCATTAGTGGATTTAACTCTATTATTCTTTGCCATGACTTACGATTAAAATTTAAGACCGGCCTTGCGGGCAGCGTCGGCCAAAGATTTAACGCGACCGTGGAACAGATAGCCGTTACGGTCGAAAACAACTTCTGATATACCTTTTTCCTGGGCTTTTTTGGCAATCTGCTCGCCAACTTTGGCAGCGATTTCAGTCTTGGTTCCCTCGGCGATGCCTTTGGAAGAAGCGGCAACGATAGTATTGCCTGCGAGGTCGTCGATCACCTGGACATAAATAGCCTTATTGGAACGGAACACGCTCATGCGGGGACGCTGTGCGGTGCCGGAGATTTTGCCGCGGATGCGGGTTTTGATTTTATTTCTTCTATCTATTTTGGATACCATAACTTCCTAAGGATTATTTAGCGTTGGCAGACTTGCCGGACTTGCGGCGGATAACTTCACCTACGAACTTGATACCCTTGCCCTTGTAAGGTTCAGGCTTACGGAGCGAGCGGATCTTGGCACATACCTGGCCGAGGAGCTGCTTGTCGCTTGATTCGAGAATGATAAGGGGGTTTTTGTTTCTTTCAGACTTAGCCTCTACCTTGATTTCCTGGGGAAGCTTGATATAGATGGCATGAGAGAAACCGAGAGAAAGTTCGAGGACCTGACCGGTAGCGTTTGCACGGTAGCCTACGCCCACGAGTTCCATTTCTTTCTTATAGCCTTCAGAAACGCCTACCACCATATTGTGGATAAGGGCGCGATAGAGGCCGTGGAGAGCGCGGTGCTCGCGTTCGTCGTCGGGGCGGGTCACGTGGATGTGTCCGTCAGCCACCTCTACCTTGATATCGGGATTGATTTCCTGGGAAAGAGTACCCTTGGGGCCTTTCACTGTCACTACGTTGTCTTTTACAGACACTTCAACCTTTGCGGGAAGTTCGATCGGAGCTTTACCTATTCTTGACATAATTGAATCCTCCAGACATTAATAAACGTAGCATAATACTTCGCCACCGACCTTGAGTTCGCTGGCTTCCTTATTTGTCATCACGCCACGCGAAGTGGAGATGATGGCGATACCGAGACCGTTGAGCACGCGCGGCATGTCCTTGTAGCCGGTATACTGGCGAAGACCGGGACGAGACACGCGGCGAAGCGCCTTGATAGCGCTGACCTTGTCGACCGGATCATACTTGAGGGCAATCTTGATGGTGCCCGAAGGAGTCGGGCCTTCCATGAACTTGTAGTTCAGGATGTAGCCCTGTTCGAAAAGGATCTTGGTGATCTCTTTCTTCATTTTCGAAGACGGAACCTCCACCACACGGTGACCCGCATGGATGGCGTTGCGCAGTCTTGTCAAATAATCTGCAATTGGATCAGTCATTTGTTTTTTTGTTTTAAATTGATTCAGATGTACCGAACAATATTTAATACTCTCGCGTCAAACGCAGACCGTACCTGGGCACGACCTGCGTTTTAACCTCGCAAAATTACTAAAAATTTGCTGATTATGCAAGAATTGTTCATCCGAGGAGAGAATGGTTAGACCTATTTAACTTTATTTAACTATTTTTAAGAGTCTATTATTCCCCTTTCAGTGCTCTCCGGGGGATGAGACGGAGATGGAGAAGACATAGCGGAGGGTCTGACCGGTCTGAGTGAACGGGTCGTCTGACGGCCATTGACGGGGGTCGTCGGGAATATTGCCACTTCGCTTGACGGCAGACTCCTTGCGGGTCCAGAGAGCGGTGAAAGTCTCACCCGGAGCGGTGGACGACTCTACTGCACGCGACTCTTCCGGGGAGAGCGCGACTGCAAGCAACTCTGCAAAAGGGGGACTCTGGATGTCCTCGATATCGCAACCCACAGGTGCAGAGTCAACTGCCGCCATCACCGCCGACTCACAATGGGAAAGGGAAAAGTGTATGTCGTGACGCGACGGGAAAAACGGTTTTCCGAAGTCATCAACCTGAATGGCAGGTAAGACCGTGATGCCGCAATACTGCGCAAGGAGAGCGCCGAGCGTTCTCCTTGCCAAAATACTCTTCACGTCCGGCGAACAGCCGGGAGGAATATCGTCGATTCTGTAAAACATAATTACCGCTCCCCCTCGGAAGCATCGCTCTGCCATTTCATGGTGAGGAGATTCTGTCCGAACAGATATTCGTAGTTCATATCGTCGCAAGTCTTCTTCATCAGAAGGAGACCGATGCCGGTGCCGGGATCCTGCTCTATGGGATTGAAGGGCGCGCCCTCGTCTCTGACGAGCACCGAATAACCGGAACCGGACTTGACAATCCGCATATCGATCATCGAGCGTCGCTTTCCGGCAAGTGCATGACGGATGACATTACCGAGACTCTCCTCGCAGGCGAGCACAATCTTGTTGCGCAGTTCGTGGGAGACACCGCGAAGCTTCAGCCAGTCTTCCGCCTCTACAAGCACCTCCATCTGGTCTTCAAGCGAAGGATGCAGCGAGACATCGAGCATCATTTCAGGATTCTCTGAAGGGATGAGCAGGAAAGGCATGTGTTCACCCTTTCGGGTGAGCGCAAAGGGAAGAAGGATGAGTACCACGCACATCTGGCCGCATGCGAAGCCCCACCACGGATTCAGCCATTCCCTTCCGGAAACCGAGAGCGCGGAGAAAAGCCAGAAAAACACCATCGGCAAGAGCGGCTGTCCGAGGGAGATGACGAGAGCCAGCGACTTATGGCCATAGATCTGATATACCGGGATAAGCACATACACCACGCACTGCAGTATGATGTTTGCGGCAAAAGCCGGAAGAGCCAAATGAATCATCGCCACGGAACCGGGCTCGACAATGCCGAAAAACGACACGATCCAACCCGGGAAAAGGATAAGGATGAGGGCGAGAGCCGAGAGGCCGACCGCAAGGAAGGAATAAGCCTTGCCAAGCACGAGCGCCACTCCCCTATTGTCGCCGGACCCCTTCAATATCGCCGCAACAGGCTGGAATGACTCGAGGGTGCCGGTGAGGATGATCATCGAGAACTGCAGTAGATACATACAGATGGACAGGGTAACGATGCCGTCCGAGCCGAGATAGCGGATGGCGACGGTGTTGTTGCCGAGCAGCTGCACGGCTATGAGCATGGTGGCGATACCGAACGGGAGTCCCATAGCGGCTATCTTGCCAAGGTTTCGCAGCGAGCGGGGCATCATGAACGAGAGGGAGCCTTTCTTCAGGAAATGCGGAGACATCACGGAGAGAGCAGCCACATAACTGAGCACAGTGGCGAAAGCCGCGCCTGTCATACCCCAGTCGCACCAAACGATGAACGCATAGTCGAGACACAGGTTTACAAGAGTGCATACAGCGACGGCGGCGGTAACACGCTTCGGTTCTCCGTCAAGAGTCACGAACATCTGCGTCACAGCCATCACCATATAGACAGGAGATGCCGGCACTATAACCCTAAGATATGCGGCGGCATAAGGCTGGAGTGCGGGATCGGGACACAAAAGTGCCACCAGACTGTCGAGAAACATGAATCCGAAGACACCGATAAGGATGCCGACACCGGCAATGACGGACAGTACAATAGAGAAGAGGCCCGAAGCCTCTTCCCTTTTGTGATTGCCCATAGCCACTCCCGCGAGCATCGATCCTCCCGTGCCTATCAGGATGCAGATCGCAAACAGCGTCTGCATCACCGGCGACGCTATGTTGATGGCGCTCATAGCCGTCTCGTTGATGAAATGGCTGAGCATTATGCCGTCGACAAGCGTACCCACCTGCGAAGCCGCAGCGGTCAGCACCGAGGCGAGGAGGAAGCCGCGAAACGCCTTACCTACAAGATAAGAAGAGCGTGTCGATGTCATATATCAAAGAAGTTTAGTGACTTGATCGCCTTGATAAAGCGGCTCACATACTCATGCGAAGTCGGATTCCAGCGGAACCCGATACGATATAGAATCTGGCTGGTGAAGTCAGACTCATATCGGATGAAGGTGGTCTGTGAAGACTGGTCCGAATCATAGGCAAGGAGTGGCTGGAGGGCATTGACCTTCTCCGGCACATCCATTGCCTCGCGCTCCGCATCCATGAACTCTTCATTCTCAACAGCCTTGACAGGGCATCCCGCGCCGTTGAGGATATAGAGCACGTCGCCGAGCGGCAGGCGGTGGTTGTTGCAGGGATGGAACACCACCATCTCCTTAGGCGTCGAGGCAAGGAGGAGAATAGCCGCGCACACCTCGTCAATCGGGGAGAACTCGCATGGAGCATCGAGCACGGCATAGGGAGCGCATCCAAGCGCCACGTATGCCTTCAGACGACCCATAAACGCGTTGCTGCTGAAATTAATCTGGAACTCGCCGTCGGAAGCGCGCGCCGAAAGGTTGCCCACGCGCATGATCTTCGCGCTGAGCCCGCGGTCGCGCACTGCGGTAAGGATTAGCTCCTCAGCCTTGTACTTGGAGCTCACATACTGGTTGGCGAGGCTCTGTCCGAAATCGAACATGTGCTCCGAGAGCAGAATCTCCGGGTCCGGATATCCGTTGACGCTCTCGCCGGCGATGCTCACGGTGGACACATGCACCAGACGGGCGTTCTTCTTCATACAGAAATCAATCAGGTTTCTCACACTCTCCACGTTGACAAGCTCTATATCGTTGCCGGCGGAGAAATGCTTCACGTTTGCGGCGCAGTTCACCACTGTATCCACGTCGATAGCCGCAGCCACCTCCTCGGGGAGCGGCGTCGTCACATCGTTTTCTACGATAGAGATTCTTCCGCTTTCGAATGCCTCCTCGAACGAGTCGTCGAAATAATAGAAGAGAAGCGTGCGGAGCCTGCTTTCCGGGGAGATGTCACCTTTCCGGCGCAGGAGACATACGATCTTGCCGTCATGCTCCGTGAGCAGATGGTGTAGCATGTGTATGCCCATGAAACCGGTGGCTCCGGTGAGCAACACGTCGCCGAGTTCCTGACGCTCTCCAGTGAGATATGCGTCGATGGAGTTGCGTGCGAGCACATCCTCGAATTCCGACTCGCGGTGATCGCCGGAAGTCAGCGAGACGTCGGAAGGCGTCACTGCGGCGGCAGTGTGTTTCTTGCCCTCTATCAGTTCCGCGAGCGCACGTGGGGTACGAGCCTCAAACACGTTCTTATATGTCACGCTATATCCTGACAGCGAAATGGCAGCCACCACCTTGATGGCGCTGATGGAAGTGCCTCCGATGGAGAAGAAATCGTCGTTGGCGCCAATCCGGTCGTTGGCAAGGACAGATGAGAAGGCATCCGCGATGATGCACTCGAGCTTTCCTTCCGGCTGCACATATTCAGCACCTCCGGCAATCTCCGGAACAGGAAGAGCCTTGCGGTTGGTCTTGCCGTTGGGAGTCAGCGGCATCTCGTCGATCCTCATGAAGGTGTCCGGCACCATATATTCGGTGAGTCTTCCGGCAAGATGCTCTTTGAGCGCGTCATTGTCAATCTCGGCAGCCGAAGTGTAATAGAGGCAGAGGTGCTGGATCTTATTGACCTCGCACACGTTTGCCGCCACCTTTCCGATGCCGTCAAACTCGAGCGCCACGCTCTCGATCTCGCCGAGCTCGATACGCAGGCCGCGGAGTTTCACCTGATGGTCGATGCGGCCGAGAATCACGATATCTCCGTCGGGAGTCCAGCGGGCAAGGTCGCCGGTACGGTAAGCCTTCTCGCCCTGATATGTCACATAAGCCTCGGCGGTCTTCTCCGGGAGGTTGTTGTAACCCAGGCCGAGGCCTCTGCCGAAGATATACAGTTCGCCGACAGCGCCTACGGGCAGTTCCCCGCCCCAGGCGTCGACCACGCGCTGCGAATCGTTGTAGAACGGAGGACCGGCGATGACCGGGGTATATGGAGTCAGCTCGAAATGGTTGCTTCCGACGGTGGTTTCCGTAGGACCGTATTCATTTACAGTTCTGCCATGGAACCCGGCGTCATACAGTTTTGCGATAAGCGCGGTCTGGAAACCCTCGCCGCCTATATTCAGGTGAGTACATTCTGACACCGCCTTTCTGAACTCAGGCAGGTCGAGCATTGCGTCCAGACGGCTCGGCGTGATGTCGAAAGCATCCACATTCTTGTCGAGCATCAGTTTGGCAAGCATGATCACATCCTTGCACTCCTCCTCGTTGGCGAGCACCAATGTGTGGCCGCATGTCAGCGAAACACCGAGATTGTTGAGCGACGCGTCAAACGAGATAGTCACCAGAAGCATCTCCACCTTCGTCTCGGGACGGTTTCTGAAATACTTGTCATAGTAGCCGTAGAGGTAGTTGGAGATCGCCCTCTGCGGAATCATCACACCCTTCGGGCGTCCGGTGGACCCCGAGGTATATATCATGTAAGCCACGTCTTCCGGACCTACCGGCACGTTCGGCCTCGAATCGTCTGTCTCCTCAAGTAGCGACTCGATATCCACGGCGTTCTCATAAAGATGCAGGCGGTCGGCGGTGGTGATGATGAACCGGGCCCCGCTGTCTTCAGTGATGAGGCGTATGCGCTCTGCGGGATAGTCGGGATCACACGGTATATATGCCGAGCCGGTCTTCATCGCGCCATAGATGGCAGAGATCAGGCTTGCTCTTCTCGGGAGAAGTATCACTATCCTGTCGCCGTGGACCACGCCGCGCTTTATCAGCGCGTTGGCGATACGGTTACATTCGTTGTCAAACTCGCGGTAAGACAGTGTGCGGTCGCAAGCCACCACTGCATCCACATCCGGAGTCTCGTCGGCTCGTTTCTCCATCTCGCCGTGCATCGATGTGTATGGCACATCACATTTCTTGCCGTTTCTGATGCGGCCGAGGATTTCAAGTGCGCGTGAATCGGTCATCACGCCGTCTGCCACTGTCTTTGCCGACACGAGGCTCAGCGACAGGCTCGACATCATCCTGAGGAGCACAGCCATGTCGTCGAGTCCGAAGCAGGATGTATCGTATTCCAGCACAAGTTCGAAATCATGGGCGGCGTCTTCATACACAAGGAGGGTGAGGGGAACCTTCGCGGTGTTGAGCGCCAGCGGAATCTCCTCCGCCGACAGAGCCCCCGAGCCCATCGACATATCGATTCCACCCTCGTAGACATACATTATCTCGGGATGTATTCCCTTGCGGTCCACCAGAGACGTAAACGGATAGAAGTCGTTGTCCTGAGTGGTCAGGAACTGCTTCTGAACGTCAGCTGCGAAATCGGCGGGCGACACCTCGCGCGGCTTCGCGCAACGCGACACCACCGGAAGAGTCTTCACGAACATACCGGTGGAGCCAAGCAGACGCACGTCGTTTCTGCCGTTGTTGACAGTAGTGATCTGTATCGTCTCCTCCCTCACGAGTCTGTGGAGGAGCTGTAGGAACGCCGACAGAAGATAGTTGCTGACGGTAAGACCTCTCTCTGTGCAGAACCGTCTGATCTCAGCCGACTTCATACCCAGTCTGATGCGGCCCATGCCGCCGGCTATATCATTGTCGGGATGCGCGCTGCGCGGATAGGATGTGGACTCGGAGTCGCCGACAAGTGTGTCGAACCACTGCTCCGCCTTGTCGAAGGCGTCGCTTTCGAGAAGGTCTTTCTCATAGAGGGCGTGGTCGAGGGCGCTGTATTCCTCTTCCTCGAGCGCCTCGCCGGCGTAAGCCTTGCGTATTTCGTCCATCAGCAGCATCGCCGACATACCGTCGAAGATGATGTGGTGGCTGTCCATCAGCATATACACATTGTCGAGATACGTGAAGATCTCGCAACGGAAAAGCACGTCGTTATAAAGATGGAAAGGACGGATACGGCTTTGGAAGAAATCAGCGTCGGGCATCCTGTCGAGCGCGGTGATCTCGATATGGAAATCCTCGGGTCCGTGAGGCTCCTGCATGACGTCGCCGTTTCGCCACACCATGCGGGTCATCATTCCGGGATGCGCCTCGAGGGCTTTCAACACTGCATCGCGAAGTCGCTCGACGTCAGTGCCCGGAGCGAATCGGAACGCCTGCGGGATATTATACTGCAGGGCATCGCGGTTCATCTCCCAGTCGATATACACGCCCCGCTGATTCTCGGTGAGCGGATAGAACTTGCGCTTGGGAGCGCTCTTGCACTCCTTCGGGACGGTTTCGGACTCTGCCTCGGCAATCTGAGTCGCCATGGCGCGGATGGTGGGCGAAGACATGATTCCCTTGGCTGAGAGCTTGACTCCTAGGCGCTTCGCCACGGCAGCCACAAGGCGCATCGACATCAGCGACGTCAGGCCTGCCGAAAGGAGGTTGCTTGTGACGCCGAAGCTGTCGTGGCCGAGCACTTCCGCCGTTATGTCGAAGAGCGTCTGCTCCGTCTCCCCCTCGGGAGCCACTGTCTCCTCAAGTTTCTTCTCGGGTGTAGGAAGTCGCTTGCGGTCTACCTTGCCGTTGGGAGTCAGCGGCATCTCGTCGATCTTCATGATAAGTTCCGGCACCATGAACTCCGTCAGGTCTGAGCGCATGTATTCCTGAAGCTGCTCGGGGGTAAGGTCGCTCCCTTCGGCGGGAGTATAGTATCCGACGAGCATCTCGAGGTTGCCGATCTGCTTCACGGCAGCCACAAACGTCTTCACTCCGGGATGTCGGGAAGCCACGGCATCGACCTCACCGAGCTCGATGCGGAGGCCGCGTAGTTTCACAAGTCCGTCTGAACGTCCGATAAATTCTATGTCGCCATTGGGCATGAAGCGCGCGTAGTCGCCGGTGCGGTAAGCCTTCACGCCGTCAATTTCTGTAAATTTCTCGGCCGTGAGTTCCGGACGGTGCAGATAGCCTCGTCCCACTCCGGCCCCGAGGATCACGAGCTCGCCGGGCAGTCCCTTCGGGATCACCCTGAGGTATCGGTCGAGGATACGGACATCATATCCCTTGATGGGGCGTCCGATGTCCTTGCCGTCGGTAGCGCCTTCCACCTTGAGCGCGGTGCATATGACAGAGCACTCCGTAGGGCCGTAAAGGTTGAAGAACTGGTAAGGGAGCGCCTTCAGCGGCGGAAGTTTCTCGCCGCCTCCGCAGAGCACCCGGAGCGACGAGAACTCGAAGAGCGTAGCCATCTGCCAAACGATCTGCGTAGTCATGAAGGTGACGGTGATCTTCTCGCGCTCCATGTATTCATACATGGCGGTAAGATCCATGCGGATCTCGCTGTCGAAGACATGCACGGTAGCGCCATTTGCGAGAGTCGGATAAAGGTCCATCATGTGAGCGTCGAAGCCGAAGTTGGCGTAAGCGCCGGTTCGGTCTTCGGAAGTCATGCCCACAAGATTGGTATAGGCCGCCACATAGTTGGCTATGTTATGCTGGTCAAGCACAACACCTTTCGGTTTTCCGGTAGAGCCGGAGGTATAGAGATAGACCATCGCCGAGTGGGGAGCCGGACCGTCGGCGATCGCGGCGGCAGGCTCCGGGAGGGTATCGATCACTGAGGCATCTATCACCTCGCCTTTAAAGGCGGGAACAATGGACTTTGCTAGGCCGTCGTCGGAAAGGACAATGCTCACGCCCGCGTCCTCGATCATGAACATCAGGCGCTCCTCGGGGAAATGGGGGTCGAGAGGCATGTAGGCGCCACCCGCCTTCATCACCGCGATGGGGAATATCGCCATCAGTTCGGACCTCTCTATCATGATGCCTACCACAGACTCGCGACGCACGTCGAATTTCTCGCGGAGAATGGCGGCAAGGCGGTCGGTGATGTCGTCAAGCTCGCGGTATGTGAGTTTCCTGTCGCGGTAGACCACGGCGGTATTTTCCGGCCACTGGGCTACAGCCTTGCGGAACATGCCGACGACAGTTGCGTCTTTTCCGGCTGAAGACTTGCCTCCTTCGGAAAGGAGGAGTGCCTCATGCGCCTGCGCCTCGTCGGCAAGGGCGAGCCTTGACACGGGGGTGTCGGCGGGAAGCGTCATGAACTGCCTGAGCACGGTCTCGAACACTGAGGCGAGCGTACGCATCAGCTCCTCGCTGAAGAGGTCGCTGCGGTATTCCACCTCAAGCACGGGACGATTTCCGTAGAAGAACAGCTGTCCCGTGATCTTGGCTCCTGTGGCGAGCATGTCGAGATGAATCTCGTCGGGGCGCTCGCCGTTGATGTCGGGCATATCGAGGAAACTTCCCTGGTATGAGAACATGAAATCGGAAGAGATTCCGAAATCGGCAGCCGCGTCCATGAAGGAATAGATGTCGAAGTCGCGGGCTGTCTTCATGTCCTTCTTGGTCTGCGCGAGCAGTGACTCCACGGTGGTGTCGCGGTCGGTCTTGACCCTGACGGGAAGAGTCTTCACCATCATGGCGAAAGTATTGTCGTAATCGTGGCCTTTTCTGCCGTGATATACAGTGGCGAGAACCACGTCCTCGCGGCGGTTGAGAAGCTGGCACACTATTCCCATTGCAGCTGTTGCGGGGACGCTCAAAGGCATTCCGGCAGTCTTGCAGTATGCGGCGTATTCCTCCTGGGTGAACGCGAGGTCCACCGCGACCTTATTGTAGGTCTCCCCGGCACCGGGTTTTTGCGACGCAACATCGGGAAGGATGTCGAATGTAGCGTCGGCTCCCTCGAGCATGGCGGAATAATGGTCGCGAGCCTCTTTCCATGCCTCGCCGGCGCGGTCTGCCTGCTCGCGCCTTGCCAGCTCATGGATCGACACTGTTTCCTCCGGAATGTCGATGCCTCTAAGGGCGGCGTCGAGGGCGCGGAGTGTCACTTTCATGGACGAGCCGTCGAAGATGGTGTGATGGAAGTCCATGAAGAGATATGTGGATTTTTCAGTCTTGATTACCTTTACTCTCGCGAGGGGAGACGCGTCGGTGAAATCAAACGGAACCACCATTGACTGGGCGGACTGAAGGAGTGCGTCGTCTTCCATCTCCAGCATCTCCACCTGCACCGGCTCAGTCTGAGCGGGATCTTTCCAGAGGGGATTGCCCTCGGCGTCGAGGATGATTCGGGCCGAGATTCCGGGATATGCCTTAACCAGACTGCGCATAGCGTCGGCAAGGCGTTCGGGAGTCACGTTGTTGAAACGGAAGAGAAACGGAATGTGATACATCAGTTTCTCCGGATTCCTGACACTCTCGAGATAAAGTCCGAGCTGCGACTGGGTCAGCGGCAGGCCGGAATATACAGAGTCGTTTTCCATATCAGTCGAGATTGAAGAGTTTCGAGAAACCGGTCATGTCAAACACCGGACGCACGGCGGGTATAACATTTACCACGCTAAGGTCTTTGCCGGAAGCCTTGACACCTTTAAGAAGCGTGATGAAAGACCGTAGTCCGGCACTGCTTATATATTCCATCTCCGCGCAGTCGAGCACCACGTCGCCGAGGTCGCCGCCGAGATTCTTCACTTGAGAGTCAAATTCCTGAGACGTCACCGTGTCGAGTCTTCCCTTGACTGCGATTCGGGTGCCGTTGTCGATTTTTTC
This sequence comes from Muribaculaceae bacterium, assembly GCA_017626045.1. Taxonomy (GTDB): domain Bacteria; phylum Bacteroidota; class Bacteroidia; order Bacteroidales; family Muribaculaceae; genus Lepagella. The sequence goes on from JAGAJP010000040.1 coordinate 50,923, forward strand.
GATGTCTAACGTCATGATATTTACGATTTTATTTTTGTATTATGATTTTCAGAATGTTTCTGCCGTCGACTCGGGAGTATTCCACCTTTTCTGATAGACGGCGGATCAGGAATATGCCGAGACCACCAACCTTGCGCTCCTCAAGCGGAAGGTCGGTGTCCACATCCGGGGCAGAGACGAGGGGATTGAACTCCGGTCCGGAGTCCGAGACGGTCATTGCCTCGGTAGCGGCATCCGACGAGAGCCGGAACTCAATTCTTTCTTCCGGGTCGGCGGGCGTGGAATAGTTTATCACATTGCTTACCGCCTCCTCGGCTACGAGCATCACCTTGTTGAGCAGACCGTCGTCCCAGCCTTCCCTCTGAGCGGCAAGCTGGATTCCCGATATGAGAGTTCCTATTTCTGCGCTGTCATATTTCAGATTCATGGAAACACCGGTGGCTGAGGAGGATATGCACAGCATTGTGATGTCGTCGGCATATACGTTGTCGCAATATCTCTTGACTTCGTCGGCAAGAGACGCCACAGCCGTTGATGGCTCCGGCAGACGGTTCATAGTCTCCGATACCGTTTCGAGAAGTTTTTCCTGGCCGTAAAGCACTCCTTGCGGACTCTCTGCCTCCGACATGCCGTCGGTGTAGAGGAAGAGTGTGTCGCCGGGAGCGAAGGGGCAAGCCGTCTCGGAATAGGGCATGCCGGGCATCACGCCGGCGGGGAGGCCTGCCGGAAGGTCAAGATAACGGCATCCGTCGCCGGAGCAGACCACTGCGGGATTATGTCCGGCATTTGCCATGACCATAGTATTGGAGACAGCGTCGATATATCCCACCAGCATGGTGACAAACATATTGGTGGAGTTGTCGGCACACATATTGTCGTTGATGCGGGTGACGATGTCGGCGGGAGCCATCGCCTGCTGGGCGGCGAAATGGAAGAGGCTCTTGACATAGCTTGTCATGAGGGCGGCGGGAATACCCTTGCCGCTCACGTCGGCGATTATGAAGTATAGCCTGCCGGCGGACTCCACATAGTCGTACAGGTCGCCGCCGACCTCCATAGCCGACTCCTGATAGGCTGCGAGAGAGAGCAGCGTTCCTTCCCTTTTGAAGGACGCGTCGCCGGGAGGAAGCAGCGAGCGCTGGATGTCGCGGGCTATCCGGAGCTGTGTCTCCATGTGCTCTCGCGCTCTCGTGCTTTCCTCTATCTGCACGATATACCTGTTGATGGAGTCGCGCATGTCGGTCATGGCGCGGCTAAGGTTGTCAAGGTCGGAATATTCGGGAGCCGGAGGTATCGGAGTGTCGAAATCGCCGCTGCCTATTCTTGTGGCGGCATCCGTGAGTCCGTTGAGCGGGCGAAGCGCGCGCCGGAGCGTGGCACGGAGCAGGAATATGAGAATCGCAAAACCGAGCACTAAGATGATGAGGAGGGGCAGACGGATTCGCGAGGTCACTTGCGTTACGGAAGTGAGGGGCGAGGCAGTGCAGAGCACCAGGTTTATGTTTTCAACAGGCGTGAAGGTGCAGATGAAGTCTCTGCCGAGAAATATGCTTGTCTCCCCCTCCTGCAGAGATTTCGAGATTGCCGGGAGGTTGAGTCTTTTGCTTTTGCCCCTGTCTTCCTCGCGATAAGGGCTCATGGGGTAGCCTTCAAGGAATTTACCCTGTTTTGTCAGGATGAACGCATAACTCTCGGGATAAGGGATGAGGCGGTTGAGCTGCTCGTCGAGATAACTGACGGCGACATCGGCTGTTACCACACAGAAGATTTCACCTGCCTCATTCCTGACCGGGCAGGCGAAAGTTACCATCAGGCAGTCTCCAGCGCCTTCATCGAAATAAGGCTCGCTCCAGATGCCGGAGTTTGAATCGAGGGCGGCGGTGTACCACTGCTGGCGGGTGTATCTGTAGTCGGTGTCTCCGAGCTGCATGGTGTGGACGCCATCGCCTTCATGACGCATATATTCCATCCATTCCTTGCCTTGGGACATTCTTTCGGGCACCATCACGATGCCGCAGCCGGAGATAATCGAGTCACTGTCGACAAGAATGCCGAGAGACTCGGAAGCGCTGCTTTTGATTTCCTCCGTGGTCTCCTTCTGAAGTTCCTTGACGGAACGCCTAACATTCTGCTCCACGGAATAGAGTCTTGTATCAATGGTGCCAACAAGTTCACTTTGGAGAAGTCGGGTAATATCCTCAGCCTGCCGCGACTCGTTTTTCACGGCATACAGTTCGACAATCACAGCAATTGCGATGAATATGCCGAAACTAACGATTACTTCATATAGAGACAATTTATCCGACAGTTTCATAAAGCTAAATACAAATGTTAAGCATTCTGCAAATTTAGCAATAAAAATTCAAATTCCGCTAAATTTCGGACAAAATTCTGCCTTCGACAGCTGAGATAGGAGAAATAAGAGCAATAGGAGCACTATGAGAAATAAGAGGATCGCTCATATTGCTCATGGGAGTAATGCCAATATATGAAAATCAGGATATAGCTTTTGCAAGCCATATCCTGATTAATTATTTATAATACTGTATTACCAGCTTGCTTTCTTTACACCGGGGATGAGACCGGCGGAAGCCATTTCGCGGAACTGGATACGTGAGATACCAAACTGACGGATGTATCCTTTGGGACGCCCGGTCATCATGCAGCGGTTGTGCAGACGCACGCGGGAAGCGTTCTTCGGGAGTTTCTGGAGCTTGGTAAGAGCCTCGTAGTCGATATTGCCTTCAGCGTCAGCGAGAGCAGCCTTCTTGAGAGCGGCCTTCTTTTCAGCATATTTGGCAACCATCTTCTGGCGCTTCAGTTCGCGCGCCTTCATAGATTCCTTAGCCATATCACTAAATTATTTTTCGGTTTTGAAAGGAAGACCAAATTTCTTGAGAAGAGCAAAACCCTCGGCGTCAGTCTTAGCTGAAGTCACGAAAGTGATGTTCATACCCTGAAGTTTGGGCACATTGTCGATATTGATCTCGGGGAAGATGATCTGCTCGGTGATGCCGAGAGTGTAGTTGCCACGGCCGTCGAGCTTCGAGTTGATACCCTTGAAGTCACGGATACGGGGAAGAGCCACACGGATCAGTCTTTCGAGGAACTCATACATCTTCTCGCGACGCAGAGTCACCATCACGCCGATGGGCATTTTCTTACGGAGCTTGAAGTTAGAGATATCCTTTCTAGAAAGAGTAGGCACAGCCTTCTGACCGGTGATTGCAGTGATTTCATTGAGAGCGGTCTCAATCAGTTTCTTGTCCTGAGTTGCAGCGCCAAGACCCTGGTTGATGACGATTTTCTCGAGGCGGGGCACCTGCATCGGTGTAGTGTAATTGAACTCTTTGGTGAGTTCGGGAGCAATTCTTTCCTTATACTCCTTAGCTAATGTAGTCACGCTCATCACTTAATCTCCTCTCCTGATTTTTTAGCCACACGAATGAGTTTACCGTTCTCGTCACGCTTGTGGGCCACGCGAGTGGGCTTGCCGCTCTTTGGATCCACGAGGTTGAGGTTGGAAACATGAACAGGGGCTTCCATTTTAACAATACCACCCTGGGGGTGCTTTGCACTGGGTTTAGTGCTTTTTGACACTATATTGACGCCTTCTACGATAGCGCGGTTCTTCTTCACCTGGACCTCGAGTACACGTCCTGTCTTGCCCTTGTCGTCGCCGGCATTGACATAGACAGTGTCACCTTTCTTAATATGAAGTTTTGACATGATTTAAGTCTGATTGATGATTAAAGTACTTCGGGAGCCAGCGACACGATCTTCATGTTTGTGGCGCGGAGTTCGCGAGCCACGGGGCCGAAGATACGGGTGCCGCGGATTTCACCGGCATTATTGAGGAGCACGCAAGCGTTGTCGTCAAAACGGATATAGCTACCGTCGGCTCTGCGGATTTCCTTTTTAGTTCTCACAACGACAGCCTTAGAGACTGTGCCCTTTTTCACGTCGGATGAAGGGATGGTGCTCTTTACGGTCACCACAATGATGTCGCCTACCGAAGCGTAACGGCGGCCTGTGCCACCAAGCACATGGATGCAGAGTGCTTCTTTCGCTCCGCTGTTGTCAGCTACTGTGAGGCGTGATTCAGTCTGTATCATAGTTACTTAACTTTTTCGATAATTTCAACAAGTCTCCATCTCTTAGTCTTGCTCAAAGGACGAGTCTCCATCAGGCGGACGGTATCGCCTACAGAGCATTCATTGTTTTCGTCGTGAGCGTGGTATTTCTTTGTCTTGTTGACAAACTTACCATAGATCGGGTGCTTTTCCTTCCACTTGATTTCGACAGTAATTGTCTTGTCGCACTTGTTGCTGGAAACAACCCCAATTCTTTCTTTTCTCAGATTTCTCTTGATTTCCATTTTTTCGGATGTTGTTAGCTGGGATTATTACTTTGCAGAAGATTCAGCCATGGCGGCGATTTCCTTCTGGCGCAACACTGTCTTCAATCGAGCGATATCGCGGCGATCCTTAGTGATCTTGGCGGGGTTGTCGACGGGAGAGATCGCGTGCGCTACTTTCAATTCACGATAAGCCTTCTCTGCAGCCTCAATCTGGGCTTTCAGTTCCTGAATGCTTAATTCCTTGATTTCTTCCTTTTTCATAGGTTATATAAAAATATTAACGGATGCATGATGCATATCCAAATAAAAACGGCCGAGAAGCGGGAAATATTGTGCCTACTTGCCCAAAAAATTTTTGAATTCGGCGATTTCCCGGAATCCGGGGCGATGCGGACCCGATGGCGTCCGCATCGCCCGCCGGGATATTCATTCACTCAGCCAAAGCCTTTTCAGAGCACCTGCGAGGGATCATAGTCGCGACGGACTATGAACTTGGTGGTAACAGGGAGTTTCTGAGCGGCAAGGCGGAGAGCCTCTTTAGCCACATTGAAGGGAACACCTTCCACCTCGATGAGGATTCTTCCGGGAGTGACAGGCGCCACAAAGCCTTCGGGGTTACCTTTACCTTTACCCATACGGACTTCGGCAGGCTTCTTGGTGATGGGCTTGTCGGGGAAGATACGGATCCAGATCTGACCCTGACGCTGCATGTAGCGTGTCACAGCCACACGGGCAGCCTCAATCTGGCGGCCGGTGATCCATTTCGACTCGAGTGTCTTGATTCCGAACGAGCCGAACGCGAGCTGGTTGCCGCGCTGCGCCTCGCCTTTCATTCTGCCCTTCTGCGAACGGCGGAATTTGGTTTTCTTAGGTTGTAACATATTCGGAGTCTACTTTATTGACGATTGTTGTTTTTCTTATTGCGGAATCCATTGCGGCGACGGTCTTCGCGTGCCGGGCGGCCTGATTCCTTCTGACCGATGGCGTAGGAAGGAGTGAGTTCCTTCTTGCCATAGACCTCACCACGGCAGATCCAAACCTTGATACCGATGATACCCACCTTGGTGAGAGCCTCTACGAGAGCGTAGTCGATATCGGCGCGGAGTGTGTGGAGAGGCGTGCGGCCTTCCTTGAACATTTCAGAGCGAGCCATCTCGGCGCCGTTGAGGCGGCCTGACACCTGCACCTTGATGCCTTCGGCACCCATGCGCATGGTGGAAGCGACAGCCATCTTCACGGCGCGGCGGTAAGCCACCTTGCCCTCAATCTGACGGGCGATGTTGGTAGCCACGATTTCCGCATCCAGTTCCGGGCGCTTGATCTCATAGATGTTGATCTGAACGTCTTTGTCGGTGATCTTCTTAAGTTCTTCCTTAAGAGCGTCGACATCCTTACCGCCCTTGCCGATGATCATGCCGGGGCGAGAGGTGCAGACAGTCACAGTGACCATCTTGAGCGTGCGCTCGATGATGATTTTAGAAACGCTTGCCTTGGCAAGACGAGTGCGGAGATACTTGCGAATCTTGGAGTCCTCAAGGAGGGTGTCGCCGTATTTCTTTCCGCCGAACCAGTTAGAGTCCCAGCCGCGGATCACGCCGAGGCGGTTGCTGATTGGATTAACTTTCTGTCCCATCTTGCTGATTATTTATCGTTGTTTAAAGTATCCACGAAAACTGTCACGTGGTTGGAGCGTTTACGGATTCTGTATCCACGACCCTGGGGAGCAGGGCGAAGGCGCTTGAGCATGGGGGCAGCGTCTACGAAGATAGTCTTCACATAGAGCTCGCCGGCCTCAGCCTTGCGACCGTTCTTTTCCTCCCAGTTGGCGATTGCCGAGCGGAGAAGTTTCTCTACGCGGCGGGCAGCCTCCTTATTGGAGAATTTAAGGATGCCAAGTGCCTTGAACGCTTCCTGACCACGCACCATGTCGACAACAAGACGCATCTTGCGGGGCGAGGAAGGGACATTGCGCAACTTAGCGAAATATTCGGTTTTGCGCGCAGCCTTGATTGCGTCGGCTGCTTCTCTTTTTCTTAAACCCATTGTAATTAAAACTGTTTATGGTGAGTGGCCTTATTTCTTCTTATTGCCTGCATGGCCGCGGAATGTGCGGGTGAGGGCAAATTCGCCAAGTTTATGACCCACCATGTTCTCAGTGACATAGACAGGTATGAACTTGTTGCCGTTGTGCACGGCGAAAGTATGGCCGACGAAATCGGGAGAGATCATGGAAGCGCGGCTCCAGGTCTTGATTACCGATTTCTTGCCGGATTCTTCCATAGCTGCGACTTTCTTTTCAAGCTTGACGCTGATGAAAGGTCCTTTCTTTAATGAACGACTCATAATTGATGTCTTGATTTAGGAGATTACTTCTTACGTCTTTCGATTATATACTTCGAAGACTGCTTCTTCTTGTTCCTGGTCTTAAGACCCTTGGCGTAAAGACCTGTGCGGCTGCGCGGATGGCCACCTGACTGACGGCCTTCGCCACCACCCATCGGGTGATCCACAGGGTTCATTACGACACCACGGTTGTGGGGCCTGCGGCCGAGCCAGCGGCTGCGGCCTGCCTTACCGCTCTGCTCGAGGGCATGGTCGGAGTTGCCGACAACGCCCACAGTGGCGCGGCATGTAAGGAGCACCTTGCGGGTTTCGCCTGAAGGAAGCTTGATGATAGCGTAATCTCCTTCGCGAGAAGTCAACTGAGCGAACGTACCGGCGCTGCGAGCCATGCATGCTCCCTGGCCGGGACGAAGTTCGATACAATGGATAAGAGTACCTACGGGAATCTTGGCGAGCGGGAGAGCGTTGCCGACCTCAGGTGCGACATCTTCGCCGCTTACCACCTTCTGACCAACCTCGAGGCCGTTGGGAGCGATGATGTATGCCTTGGAACCGTCTACATAGTAGAGCAGCGCGATGCGCGCTGAGCGGTTGGGGTCATACTCGATGCTCTTGACGACAGCCTCAACGTTGTCGTAGTTTCTCTTGAAATCGATGAGACGCAATTTTCTCTTATGGCCGCCGCCACGGTAGCGGGTGCTGAGTTCGCCGCTTGTGTTACGGCCGCCGGTGGAACGCTTTCCAACCGTAAGAGACTTTTCCGGTGCGTTAGCAGTGGTCTTGCGCACGATCTTCTTGCCTTCGGCATCGACGCCGAGGAACTCTTCGCGCTTAAACACACCGATAATCTTGTGCCTTTGGCCCGGAGTAGTGGGCTTGAATTTTCTAACTGCCATTTTATTTAGATGTTGCTGTAGTAGTCAATAGTCTGTCCGTCTGCCACTGTGACATAAGCCTTCTTAAACTCGGGTCTGCGGCCACGAACGATACCTGAACGGGTGTAGCGCTGTTTGCGCTTTCCGCCGTATACGCATGTGCTGACGCTTGTGACGCGAACATTGTAGAGTTTCTCCACGATGTCCTTGATCTGGAACTTGTTGGCATCAGGAGATACGAGGAACACGTAGCGATTCTCCTTTTCGCTGAGGGCGGTAGCCTTTTCAGTCATGAGAGGTTTGATGTTGATATCCATATTCTTATCTCCTAAGTTTAAAATTCGTTACAGATATTCACGCTGTCTTCGGTCAGAAGGATTGCGTCGTTGTTGAGCACTGTGAAGGCGTTGAGGTCCTTAGCCTGAGCGAGCAGGGCGTTAGGCACGTTTCTCACAGAGAGAAGAACGTTGCGGTCATAGCCTGCAAACACGAGAAGCACCTTCTTGTCTTCGAGCTTGAAGTTTTTGGCGATCTCCATGTAGCTCTTGGTCTTCGGAGCTTCGAAAGTGAAGTTCTCCACAACGATAACCTTCTTGTCGGCAACGCTTGAGGTAAGCGCGAGACGACGGGCGAGAGCCTTCTGCTTCTTGTTGAGTTTGGTACGGTAGTCGCGGGGACGGGGACCGAAGACGGTGGCACCGCCGCGGAGCAGCGGAGAGTTGATGTCGCCCCTGCGCGCGCCGCCGCCGCCCTTCTGGCGACCGAGCTTGCGAGTGGAGCCTGAGATCTCGCTGCGTTCCTTCGACTTATGAGTACCCTGACGCTGGTTGCCGAGATACTGCTTTACATCGAGATAGAGAGTGTGTTCAGCGTTTCCCTGATTAAGATCGCGACCAAACACTTCGTCGTTGAGGACGACCTTGCGTCCGGTGTCTTCACCTTTAATGTTAAAAACTGCTACTTCCATTATTCCTCTACTATAACGATTGAACCTTTTGCTCCGGGTATGGAGCCTTTGATCACTAACAGGTTATGCTCGGGCAGCACCTTGATTACCTGAAGGTTCTGCACTGTGACGCGTTTGTTGCCCATCTGGCCCGCCATGCGGAGGCCCTTGAACACCTTTGCGGGGTAGGAGCAGGCACCGATAGAACCCGGCGCGCGGAGACGGTTGTGCTGGCCGTGGGTAGACTGACCAACGCCGCCGAAACCGTGGCGCTTTACAACGCCCTGGAAGCCTTTACCCTTGGAGGTACCGACAACATCTACAAAACTGCCCTCCTGGAAGAGGTCTACAGAGAGAGTCTGTCCCAGTTCGGGAAGAGTCTCAAACGAATTGAACTCGGCCAAGTATCTCTGCGGGGCCACGCCGGCTTTCTTGAAGTGACCGGCCTCGGGCTTGGTGGTGTGCTTTTCCTTCTTCTCCTGGAAACCCACCTGGACAGCCTCGTAACCGTCGTTCTCAAGAGTCTTTACCTGAGTGACAACGCAGGGACCAACTTCGATAACAGTGCACGGCACATTTTTGCCGTCGGCACTGAAAACGGATGTCATTCCGATTTTTTTTCCTAATAATCCTGGCATTTCTTTGAAAAATTATTATAATTTGTCCGGCGGGAAAGCGGGGCTCGCCCGCCGGACCATATAGGTTGCTTTGGTCTTGAATCGTTTGCTATCAGACCTTGATGCTCACGTCAACGCCGCTGGGGAGTTCCAGCTTCATGAGGGCGTCCACTGTCTTGGTGGTGCTGCCGTCAATGTCGATGAGACGCTGGAAACTGCTGAGCTGGAACTGCTCGCGAGATTTCTTGTTGACGAAAGTCGAACGGTTGACGGTGAAGATGCGTTTGTGAGTGGGGAGAGGTATAGGACCCTTCACTACAGCGCCGGTAGCCTTCACTGTCTTTACGATCTTCTCAGCCGACTTGTCGACGAGGTTGTGATCGTAGCTCTTCAGTTTTATTCTAATTTTTTGGCTCATATTATTGAAGATACATTAATTACTTGATGAGGTCTACACGGCCGTTGCATTCTGTCAGCACAGCCTTGGCGATAGAGTTGGACACTTCAGCATAGTGGCTGAAAGTCATCGTGGATGTGGCGCGTCCGGAAGTGATGGTACGGAGAGCGGTCACATAACCGAACATCTCTGCAAGAGGAGCCTTTGCCTTGACGATACGTGCGCCGCTGCGGCTTGTCTCCATTCCTTCCACCTGACCGCGACGCTTGTTGAGGTCGCCGATCACATCACCCATCGACTCTTCGGGGGTCACAACCTCCACGTTCATGATAGGCTCCATAAGCACCGGACCTGCCTTCTCGCTGCCCTTCTTGAATGCCTGGATAGCAACGAGCTCAAACGAAAGCTGGTCGGAGTCCACGGGGTGGAACGAGCCGTCGAGCAGTGTCACTTTCAGGCGCTCGAGAGGATAGCCTGCGAGCACGCCGTTTTTCATCGCTGTCTGGAAGCCCTTCTGAACTGAGGGGATGTATTCCTTAGGCACATTTCCACCCTTCACTTCGTCTACGAACTGGAGAGAGCCCTGGAAATCCTCGTCGGCGGGTTCGATACGGAAGATGATGTCGGCGAACTTACCGCGACCACCGGTCTGCTTCTTGAAGACCTCGCGGCCCTCATAGCTCTTGGTGATGGCTTCCTTATAGGTAACCTGCGGACGGCCCTGGTTGCACTCTACCTTGAACTCGCGGCGGAGACGGTCGATGATGATGTCGAGGTGAAGCTCACCCATACCGCTGATTACGGTCTGACCGGTCTCCTCGTTGGTCTCAACGCGGAATGTCGGGTCTTCCTCGGCAAGTTTCTGAAGACCTACGCCGAGTTTGTCGAGGTCCTTCTGAGTCTTGGGTTCTACGGCGATACCGATAACGGGATCGGGGAACTCCATAGCCTCGAGAACGATAGGAGCGTTCTCATCGCAGAGTGTGTCGCCGGTGCGGATATCCTTGAAACCAACGCCTGCGCCTATATCGCCGCAGCCGATGCGTTCCATCGGGTTCTGCTTGTTGGAGTGCATCTGGAAAAGACGCGAGATGCGCTCCTTCTTGCCGCTGCGGGAATTGAGGCAGTAGCTGCCGGCGTCGATGTTGCCGGAATAAACGCGGAAGAACACCAGACGGCCTACATACGGGTCAGTGGCGATCTTGAACGCGAGGGCACACATCGGAGCCTCGGGCACCGGTTCGCGTGTGATGACCTCATCGGGGTCGTCAACAGCATGGCCTTCGACAGCGCCGCTGTCTTCGGGCGACGGGAGATATGCGCAAACAGCGTCGAGCAGAGTCTGCACGCCCTTGTTCTTGAACGAAGAGCCGCAGATCATCGGGTTGATGTCCATCGCGAGAGTACCCTTGCGGATGGCTGCCTTGATCTCGTCTACAGTGATGGTGGAGGGGTCGTCGAAATACTTCTCCATGAGGGCCTCGTCGAGCTCTGCGAGGGTCTCGAGCATCTTGTCGCGATACTGTTCTGCCTCTTCGCGGAGGTTGGCGGGGATTTCCTCAACTGAATATTCGGCACCCATGCTCTCGTCGTGCCAGAAGATAGCCTTCATGAGCACGAGGTCGATGACGCCCTTGAAAGTCTCCTCAGCGCCGATAGGGAGCTGGATGGGGAGCGGATTGGCGCCGAGCACCTCCTTGACCTGACGGCAAACCTCGAGGAAGTTTGCGCCGGAGCGGTCCATCTTGTTGACATAACCGATACGGGGCACATTGTACTTGTCTGCCTGACGCCATACTGTCTCAGACTGGGGCTCAACGCCGCCTACTGCGCAGAATGTAGCGACAGCGCCGTCGAGCACGCGCAGCGAGCGCTCTACCTCGACGGTGAAGTCAACGTGTCCCGGGGTGTCAATAAGATTGATCTTATACTTGTTGTCATTATAGTTCCAGAACGTTGTGGTGGCGGCAGAAGTAATTGTGATGCCACGTTCCTGCTCCTGTTCCATCCAGTCCATGGTGGCGGCGCCGTCATGCACCTCGCCGATCTTGTGGGTAAGACCGGTATAGAAAAGGATTCGTTCTGAAGTAGTCGTCTTACCGGCGTCGATGTGAGCCATGATGCCGATGTTACGAGTAAGCTGGAGATTATCGTGTTTAGCCATTTGAAAAATCCGGGATTAGAATCTGAAATGAGCGAATGCGCGGTTGGCCTCGGCCATACGGTGCATATCTTCCTTGCGCTTGAATGCGCCGCCCTGGTCGTTGAAAGCGTCCACGATCTCGGCAGCGAGCTTGTCTGCCATTGTCTTTCCGCCACGCTTGCGGGCATAGATGATAAGATTCTTCATGGAGATGGACTCCTTGCGGTCAGCGCGGATTTCGGTAGGCACCTGGAAAGTAGCGCCTCCGACGCGTCTTGACTTCACCTCCACCTGAGGAGTGATGTTCTCGAGCGCCTTCTTCCAGATTTCGAGAGCGCTTTTCTCCTCGTTGGGGAGTTTTGACTTCACGATTTCGAGTGCGGTATAGAAGATAGAGTAGGAAGTGTTCTTCTTTCCGTCATACATGAGGTGATTGACAAACTTAGTCACTCTCACGTCGTGAAAAACGGGATCGGGGAGGATCACACGTTTTTTCGGTTTTGCTTTTCTCATTACGAAATGTTTAAGTTTTGATTTTGGCTGCTTTGATAAAACTTCAACGCACTTAGGGAACTCCTCGCGGAGCGCCGGACGGGCGTTTACTCAACCGAACAGCTGTCAAAGAATCAAAAACCGGTTAAAGATAAATGATTACTCAAACGACAGCTTATTATTTCTTAGCTGCCTTGGGACGCTTGGCACCATATTTGGAGCGGCGCTGTGTACGGCCCTGAACACCTGCGGTGTCAAGAGTTCCGCGCACGATATGGTAACGCACGCCGGGGAGGTCCTTGACACGACAGCCGCGCACCATTACGATGGAGTGCTCCTGGAGGTTATGGCCTTCACCGGGGATGTAGGAGTTCACTTCCTTGCCGTTTGTGAGACGCACACGTGCCACCTTACGCATAGCCGAGTTAGGCTTTTTAGGAGTGGTGGTGTACACACGCACGCACACACCGCGACGCTGCGGACATGAATCCAAGGCCGGCGATTTGCTCTTGTCCACGAGCGCCACGCGTCCTTTTCTTACTAATTGCTGAATTGTAGGCATTTTAGTTTGTTAAAAATTAAAAAATATCTAAATCGTTATTGTTTTCTACTCTTTTTGGACTCAGCCGCCTGCGAGAGCCGACCGAAACCCGCATCCCGGAGCGTTTCACTTTACACCGCGAAAGCACGCTAACCGGCTATGTCATAGCCTGATAGCGAACAATACGGATGTTTTTGCTCCTAAGACGATGCAAAGTTACGAAATTTCAACGAATTATGCAACCAATTCTCAACAATTTTTTCATCGGGGCTTCCCGATGGCGCTCATACCGGTTCCAGTCCGCGCCGACGCCATTCGGGCAGCGCGTTGTGGTCGCGCACTATATTGTTGGCGAGCAGGACTGCCTTGGAGATGTGGTCGCAGATGTTGGTCTCGCCGATCAGAGTTACGATATCCGATTTTTCGAGAGCCTCCCGCACGCGGGGCTGTACACCCGAAAGCACTATCTTGATGCCTTCCTGCTGCGACGACTTTATGAGGGTCTCGAGATTGTGGATGCCGGTGGAGTCGATGAACGGAACCTTGCGCATACGGATGATACGCACCAGCGGACGCTCGCGCATCGAGCTTCGCATCATCTCGTCAAACTTGGTGGCTATGCCGAAAAAGAACGGACCGTCGATCTCATATACCGACACTCCCTTCTCCACATGAAGCACCTCATGGGAATGAACCTCCGTGCCCTCCGCCACATCGAGCTGCTTGCCGTAGACCTTGATCTCGGCATTCTCGGTGACACGGCGCAGGAACAGCAGCATGGCGAGCAGAAGACCTATCTCGATGGCTATCGTCAGGTCGAAGATGACTGTCAGTATCATTGTGACGAGCAACACCGAGAAATCACCTTTGGGATTATGCGAAATCGCCACGACAGTGCGCCAGCCGCTCATATTGTATGCCACCACTATGAGCACCCCGGCGAGACACGCCATAGGCACGAGATTGATAAGTGGCATCAGGAAAAGATATATAAGGAGTAGCACAAGCGCGTGGACCATTCCGGCGAGAGGCGTGCGCCCGCCGTTGGTGATATTGGTCATGGTGCGGGCGATGGCGCCGGTGACCGGTATGCCTCCGAAAAGGGGTACGACTATATTTGCGAGACCCTGTCCGAACAGTTCGGTGTTGGTGTTGGTGCGCGAACCGGTGATGCCGTCGGCGACTGTGGCGGACAGCAACGACTCGATGGCGCCCAGCATGGCTATCGTGAAGGCTGAGGGAAGGAGGGCGTTGATAGTCGCCATGTCAAGACTGAAGCCTCTCGGCATCGGGATATCAGACTTCATGCCGCCGAAACGGTCGCCGATGGTCTCGACGTGAAACTCCGGCACAAGCATCTGCAGCAGCCAGCAGCCGGCGGTGACCAGTATGATGGCGATAAGGGCGCCGGGGAGCTTCTTTGACACCTTCGGAGTCAGCGTTATGATAAGCAGCGACACCACGCCGACAGCCATGGTGGTCAGATCCACACTCGCGACGTTGGAGAAATACACCTGCCACTTGGAGATGAAGTCTCCCGGCAGGTCCGTGAGTCCCATGCCGAAGAAATCATTTATCTGGGTGGAGAAAATAGTCAGTGCGATACCGGCGGTGAAGCCCACTACAATAGGATATGGTATAAACTTGATGACGGTGCCGAGCCGGAACAGCCCCATAAGCACGAGGATAAGACCCGCCATGACGGTAGCCACTGCGAGTCCGGAGAGACCGAACCTGGCAATGATATTGTAGACGATTATGATGAAAGCGCCGGTAGGTCCGCCAATCTGCACTGAATTACCGCCGAAAGCGGAAACTATGAAACCGCCGATGATGGCGGTGACAAGTCCCACGGAGGGCGACACTCCGGATGCTATGGCGAAAGCCACGGCAAGCGGGAGCGCCACGATTCCAACCACTACCCCGGCTATCAGATCCGATTTCAACCGCGCGGCATTGTAGTCTTTCCACATCGAGAAAGACTTGGGATGAAAATCAATAGTCTTTAGAATGTTCATTTTTTTACCTTATAATCTTTTTACCTTTTAGAATTGAGAATTGAGAATTGAGAATTGAGAATTTTCCAAGAGGTCTAATCCAATTAGCCCAATTCTCAATTCTCAATTCTCAATTACTTCAGATGTGATGCGTATTCGAAGATGCGGTCGAAGATCACGCGGTCGAGGTCGGTGAGCTCCACGTTGCGGCGAGCCATGACACGCTCCGCGATGGTGAGGAACCTCTTCATCGGCACGTCGGCGAAGCCACTTGTCGGGCTCCCCTCAAGGAAACTCGGCACGAACACACGCGGGAACCCGGAACCATAGATATTGACACCCACGCCAATGACTGTGGCGGTGTTGAGCATCACGTTCACGCCCAGCTTTGTGTGGTCGCCGATAATCGGACCGCAGAACTGCAGGTCGGTGCGGGCAAAAGAGTGAAGCCGATAGTTCCACAGGCGTATCTTGGAATAGTCATTCTTGAGGTTAGAGCAGTTCACGCCGGCGCCTATGTTGCACCACTCCCCTACCACGGCGTTGCCGAGGTAGCCGTCGTGCGCCTTGTTGGAGAATCCGAAGATGACCGAATTGTCCACCTCGCCTCCGACCTTCACATAGGGACCGAAAGTGCTACCGCCGTAGAGTTTGCTCCCCATTCTCGCCACGGCGTGGGAGCAGAACGCGATGGGACCCTTCACACAGCAGCCCTCCATCACGGCGGCATCCTTACCTATATATACGGGACCCTGCTTAAGGTTGAACATAGCGCCCTCGGCCTTTGCGCCCTCTTCAAGGAAAATCATCGGATTGCCGTCGGCATCCTCGAGATCGCCGATCACCCTGTTTGATTCGTCGAGCGGCTGCGACTTGCGTCCACGCGTAATTCTCCTGAAGTCCTCCACCATCACGGAGGGATTCATGAGAAACACGTCATATACCTGTCTCAGATGCCGGAGGTCTTCCTGAAACACATCATTGAAGTTACGGGATTCGAGATTCCGCCAGCTGCCTCTGAAAGCGAGGGTCATGTCGCCGCAGCAGACCGCAGCTCCGGAATCGAGCGACAGCACCCGCGCGGCGATATCCTCGTCGGGCACCAGAGTACCCGACACAAAAAGCATTTCCTCGTCAGGATCATCGGGGCAGCCGAAGCGGGCACGCAGGAAATCCACCGGTAGGGCGTGGAGTTCAGCGTCCGGAACCAGAACCGACCATTTCTCGCGAATGGTGGTGATACCCACCCTGAAATCACATATCGGGCGCGTAAACGACAGCGGAAGCAAGTCGTAATGCGCGTCCTTATTGTCGAAAAGAACGATTTTCATAATTGCGACTATTAAAGATAGTTTACACAGACGCAAAACGCCTGATTCAGAAATAAAATGCAAAATTAACCAAAAATTTCGAAAAATCCTTAAATAATGATATAAAAAGCAAAAAAGCACACTGGGGGCGAGAATTACTGGGGGCGAGGATTTACAAATCCTCGCTATACCAATGAACCACTACGATAACAAAAGCGTTGCAAGTATAAGGAAGGGAATAGGACAAAGCAACCGGAAAATCCCAGACGTGCGACGCGTCTCGCGAGATCCGGTCCATAAAAAACCTTCAGAGCCTCGGAATCAAATTCCGAGGCTCTTTTTTAGTAATCATCAGAAGGGATATCCGATGGCGAGGTGAACCGCGATGGCATCCTTGAACGCCACATTGAAATAATGAGGCGTACCGTTGCTGTAAGGAGTATGCAGCCCATAACCCACGTCCAGACGGATCACCATCATACCGAGGTCATAGCGCAGGCCGGCACCGGTGCCGAGGGCAATGTCTTTCAGGAAAGTCTTGCCACACAGTTTTGCACCCGGACGCAACGGATCCTCCTTAAGCAGCCAGATATTTCCGGCGTCAAGGAAAACAGCGCCGTGCAGATCCGCGATAATCGGGAACCTGTATTCCGTGTTCAATTCAAACTTGAATGTACCGGTCTGGTCGAAATACCCGTTCACCTTGTCGCGCGGCGCGCGGTAACTGCCGGGACCGATTGAACGCACCGTGAATGCCCTGATGGAGTTGGCGCCACCTATATAGAACTGTTCGGAATACGGCACCTCATCGGAATTCCCGTATGCATGCTCCGCTCCGAGGAGTACCCGCGACACGAGCCAATGGTCTGCCTTCGGTATCAGCCGGCGATTCCACACCAGCTGCACCTGCCCCTTCACAAACTGGGAGAACGGCGTGCCGAAAAGTTTCTTTCTCCCTTTCGCGCCGCAAAGGTCGTATACCACGTCGAAAAGATTTCCCGCCTCGGTGAAAGACGCTGTGAAGGTCAACTGGTTGTTGCGCTCCCGCTCCAGCCACCTGTCGTAGGTGTAGGTATAGCTGAGCTGCGGGATAAAGCGGCTTTCGAAACTGAGCGCCACAGCGGGATTCTGGAGCATCACCGAATCGAACTCCTCGGTAGTGGTGATAAGTTTGTTGTAACTGAGTTTGAAAGGAGTGAACGAGTTCATGGCATGTCGCGTAGCCCTCCACTCATAGGTGATTCCGAGGTCGAACTCCGCCATCTTGAAATACTTCGGGCGATTGAGGATCGATCCTCCGAGAGAGAGAGTCGTCCAGTTGAGGTCGCGCTTCGACCTCGGGATGAACTTAGGGGCAAGGAGACGCGGGAAAGCGAGAGATGTCTGGAGACCGAACTCGTATGAATTGAACACGCTCGACCTGTCCCTGCCAGTCTGCCACTCATAGTCGGCGTTTAGCGACACCGACAGTTTCTCCGCACCTCCGAATATATTATGGTGTGTAAACGTTCCGACAAGTCCCGGACCGATATAAGAGTTGGACTTGGAGGTGGCGTTAAGCTCAATGGTCGCCTCCATCGGCCGGTCGTAGCGGCAAGTTATCATCACGTCCATCAAAGGATTCTTGGCGGAAGTGTCGACCGGCACCGGTTGAATCTGTATATTGGAGAAGATGCCGAGGCGCGCCAGACGTGTCTGCGTCCGGTCCATGTCGCGCACTGAAAACACCTTGTTCTTGCGGAAAGTGATACATTCGGGAATCATGCTTTTCCTGACCCTCTGCGGACGCATCACGATCAGTTCACCCTTGTCGGTCTGAATGGTGTCGGGGGTCCCCTGGCTGTATATCTCGTTTCTGAGAAGCAGAGTCTCGACATTGCGTGTGCGGAACTTCCGCAGAGCGATGTGAGGCATATTGTCGGCAAAATTCAGCCTCATCACCACAGCGTGGGGAATCATGAACGTATCGGCGAGAAATTCCAGATATTCGGGACGGAAATAATAGTAGCCGCGGTTTCTCAGATGGTTTGCCACATTGACCCTCAACGCCGACAGAGAATCGACGCAGAATATGGAGCCCTTTTTGAACCAGGCGCTCTTCTTGGCGATGGAGTCGACAAATCCCTCTATTCTGTCGGTGGACTTGTTGAAATACTCGATGGAGTCGATACGGTATGGCGAAGAGACGTCAAACGTGTATTCCATCTTGGCCTTCTTGGGATTTTTCTTGTCGTAGACCACATCATAAGAAGCGGTGGAGCCGAAATAACCGTTGTCGGCAAGAATGTCCTCCACCATCTTCATTCGCATGTTAGCCCTCACGTCGGAGATCAGCACCGGCTGCGCCACGAGAAGATTGTAGAGCCATTTCTTGAGACCCTTTGCAGAATCGTTCCAGTTGTTGTAGACCCACAGCCCTACGGGGAAAGGAGTCCTCTTGTAGGGAGTGATGAACGGATAGGGATTGTTGGGCTTCACATTGACAGCCTGGATCAGGTCAGACTGGAGGTCCGCCGGCAGCTTCTCGTCGCCGGTGGGATTGATCGTTATCTGCTTCACGCCGGTGTAGAGTGTCTCATCCTCGGCGAGCCTGCGCGTGGTGCTGCACGCCGCCAGTGTCAGTAGCACGAGGACCGCCACGGCGGCAACAGCCGAAGGCAACGGAATGCGCGGAATTTGCTTATTTCTCATAATCATCCTCCTTTCTTGCATTTGCCGGCACGGGTATTTCCCTCTCGGGAATCGAGTCGGGATCCGGAGTGGAGATGGAGTCCGGTACCGCTGTCTTCTTAGGCTTCTTCCACAGCTTGCTGAGACCGAAATGGGTTATTTCCGAGAAATATGCCAGACGGCGGCGCAGCGAGAATCCGATACCGGTCTCGGTGATTTCCCCCTCGAGAACGCTTTCAAATCCGGTGTGACGGAACAGTCTTGCGTTGAGGGTCATATTGTTGGTCTGTTTCAATATATATTCAAAGGCTATGTCGCTGATGAGGTTCTGCTGGAAATTCTCGTCGGCGGAGGCGTCGGTGGAGTAATTTCCGCCGACAAGAATCTTGAAGCGGTTGTTGATAAGCGACTTTGACACCTGATATGAATACGACATATTGGTGGATGTATTGCCGTTGGTACCGGTCTCATACTGGTCGACTCCGAAATTGATGTCGACACCCTTGATTGCCTTTGCCGCAAGAGCGTTGAGAGAAGACGTCAGGAAGCCATACAGGTTACCGGTCACCATATTCGAATTCACGCTTTTTGCACCGGGACCGGTATAGATACCGGTGAGCATAAGGTTCATCGCCTGCTGCTGGCGCTGGTCGGCGGTCATGGACTGGAGTTCATTGCTGATACTCACATCATCGTCGGTGGAGAGGTCGAACTTCACGGTAGGAGCCGACAGCGTGTTGGAAATATTAAGGGTGACAAGGAAATTGACCATCCTGGTGTTGCCGTTCATCCGGATGTTGGTCTTCAGGTTGTCTGATGCCTTGACGGCGAGGATAGGATTCAGGATGTCGCCGTTCCAGGTGATGTGGCTTGTCTGGTCGAACGAGAAACTCTTGGTGCCGAGGAGAGGCACATTGTAGCGGGCATAGCCGGTGCCGGTATATAGCGTACCATTCAGCTTCATGTCGCCCATATAGTTCTGGAAATAGTTGAGGGTTCCTGACGGATTGCATTCCACCTTGCCGCCTCCTGTGGCAGTGTTGCCTACAAGGTTCACAGTCACTTGCGCGCCCTGTGAGATCACCGCCTTAGCCATGATTCTCATGCCGAGGGAAGACTTCAGGGAGTCTGCCTTGGCGACGAGAGTGGAATCGGCGAAATTCACGAACTTCACCACACCTTCGGCACCCTGGCCCTGCCCGAGTGCTTCGGACTCCATCACCATATTGTATGTGACGTCTGTCGTGGGGAGCACATTAAGGTCAGCGTTGATGTCCAACATCGACACGAGTCCCTTTACGGAAGCGTCAAGATCCACAAACAGTTTTCCGGAGATATCCGCCTTAGAGCGTTTCTGACCCGTGAGCTGCATGTTTTTTGCCTTTGCCGACAGATCGAGCTTGATATTCGAGAGGGACGAGGCGTCCACCATGCCGTCGATTGTCAGCGGGTTTGAATTGACTGCATAGATATCATAGTCATTGAAGCGGAGCACGTTGTCTTGCACAGTGATAGGAGACTTGTCAAACTTGAAGTCTGTGCCGAGCATCGCCACGAAAACACCGAGGGAATCGCCGGCGATACTGCCGTTGAGCTTTGGCTCCGTGAGCTGTCCGCTGAGACTCATTTCGCCCGACAAGGCGCCGCTGAGCCGCATAGTGCCCGGGGGCATGAAAGGATTCGCGATGGAGAGGGGGAATCGGGTGAGATTCAGTTTCAGGCGTTCCGCAATCAGACCCTTGTTGGCGTCGAGCGAGTCGGGAGCGAGCACGAACTGCACTGCGGCGGCCTCGGCGCCGTCGATTATCAGTCCAACCTTGCCCGCACTCTTGCCCTTGTTGCCCATGCCGGCGGCGAGGCTCAGCGACAGGTCTCCGACCCGTTTCTTGTCAAACACAAAATCGGTGATGTCAAGCGTGCCTTTTCCCACAAGTGCCCTTCCGGTGTAGCGCACACGGATATCCGAGTTCACGGTGGCCCTCAGCGGCGGAGCGTTGAGCGCCATCTTCAGGAAATCCTGCACATGAATGTTTTTCAGATTGAGGTGCAGCGCATAGGGGCCGGTCTGCGACGGCTCTGACTTCAGGAGTATGCTGCTTTCCTCGCTACTCGCCTCGAGGTCAGCCCTGATATTCTTGTCGGTGAGCGAGAAATCAATATAATTGTCCATATTGAACCGCCATGGAAGATATGCGATGGTCGCCTTAAGCGGTGTGAAACGCAACGACACTATGGAATCGGCAAGCGAGGCGGTGAATCCCAGGCGGTAGCCCATCTTGTTCTTGATATTGTGCTGGTTGAGGTATGCCGAAAGACGGTTGCTGCCGAAATAACCCGACATGTTGACGTTTGCGAACTCGTCGAGGGTGCCGGGTCTGTTGCCGAGGTGCACGAGATAGTCAATCAGTTCGCCGCGTGACTTCATGTTGAAGGTTATGGTGTCGAGCCTCATGGAACCGGTCTTCAGCATGTTGAGCGCCACATCGCCGCTTATCACAGAGTCCTTGCGCAAGTTCATTTTCAAATCTCCTATGGCCATATCGCTGTCCTTGAGGAAATTCGCCACTATGCCGGTGCCATCCAGAGAGGCATTGAGGTCAAATGGCGGGAGTTTTGTCTCCAAAGCGGCGACATCGAGGCTCTTACGCTCTATCATGCCGGGAATCATTTCCGCAGCCTGTGAGAAACCGTCGACGAGAGCCTCGAGACCCGTGGGGGCGCTGAAGTCAATCTCGGTGCCGCGCGCTGTCACCTTGCAGTGTGTGGTGCCGGCAGCGGCTTTCAGCGATGCATCCACACCGTCGCCAATCACGATATTCTGAGCCGGAAGATTCCAGTTGAGACGCTGGAGCCTGAGGTCGGCATCGTATATCCATGCCCTCGGGGAGGCGGTGCCGCTGAGAGTCAGTTTCGCGCTGCCGGAGTTCTTGTCGGGCGAGAAACCGAGAGCCTGCAGGTCTGCATAACGCAGGTCTGCCACGAGGTCAACGGCATAGTCGTCGGAAGCGATGGTGCCGTGTCCGTCGATGTCGAAGTCGAGAATCGGAGAACCTGAATTGGCATGCATGGTAAACGCGCCGTCGGCAAGCGCGGCGGTCAGGAAGATGTCTCGCAGCGTGTGGCCGTTGAAGACGCCCTCGCTGAGGTCAACTCTTATGTCGGTGTGGGCGCCGTGTTTTTCGGGATTAAATCCCGCGCCCCTCGCGGAGAGGGAAGCCGAGACGGGACCTATCACCGTGTCGCCGATAAACGCGCCCACATTGAGGTCGCGCACATTCACGTCGGCTATATACCTTTCGGAATTCATGCCCACGAAACCCTCGGCGGCAAGATTGCCGAGAGGAGTCAGGAGCCGGAAGTCGGCTGAATAGTTCTCGTTTGCCGCCTTCGCCTTGCCCTTGATATTGAGACGCGGAATATTGACGCCGTCGAGTTCCACGAAGCGATGCACTATTTCCGGACGACGGAGCTCACCCTCGAAATCAAGGTCCGCCACCATTTTCTTAATGTCGAGAGCGTTGCGCGCATGACCGTTGGCGCGAAGCGACAGCACACCGGGAAGGGCGACGTCAAAACGGGGGATATCCGCGTTGCCGAGTGTGCCGGATGCCTGCAGACGGGCATTGAGCGGTGTAGCCGCCGGGACTGCGGATGTATAGGTGGCGAGGTCAGGCATGAAACTTACCACGTCGTTCATGCCGATGCTGGCAGTCACGTCCACATTCAGGGGAGCCTCCGGCTGCAGTGTCATGAGCGCGGTGGGGATGTCGACGGAAGCATCAATGGATGATGACGGAGTCTTGATTATGAAATCCTTCAGCGCCATGCCGGCGGAGTCCATAGAGAAGACACCGCTCCCCTCGGTGATGGAGAGACCGCACTGCTCCATCGCCTGCACAGACTTAATCGGCAGACGGATCTCGGAAGCCTTGTTGTAGAAACCGGCTATGTCTATGTTTAGTCCGGAAACACGGATATCGTTGGTGTCGAAACCCTTCATCTTCGGGGCATCCGCCACTGCATAACGGGCAGCGAATCGGGAGAGGGAGATACTTCCTGCGGATATCACCATCGGTGCGGATACCGACGTGGTGTCGGGAAGGGGCGCAGGATGCGTCTTGACGTATTCCGCGGAGGGCGCGAGCATCAGGGCGTTGCCGTCGGCGGCGTTCAGTGACCCGAAGGTCATAGTGTTGGCACGAAGGTCGATAAGCCCTTTCCCGAGAGAGAGAGTTGAAGCCTTGAAACTCAGAGTGTCGATGGTGGGGAGCATCGACATCGTGAACTTTATGTTCTTTACGTTGAGTTTATTTATATTGATTACGAAAGGAGTAGAGGTGGTGTCGGGGGGAGTCGGCTTCTGTTTCCACACGTTCATGTCGAGACTGACATCGGCGTTTTCGAGAGTCGCGGCGTTGAGCGAGATATTGCTTTTTGCAATGTTGGCGCTCGACTTATCGTCCACCTCGAGCATTCCCGCCTTTATATTCATGAGCATAGAGGAGTCCGCGCTCAGCATACGGTAGTATGCGTCGTTGAGTCGCAGACGGTTTATCCTGACATCGAGATTCAGAAGAGGGAGCAGTTTCACGTCTACCAGCGCCTCTCGAGCGAGCACCATAGTGTCGCCTGAAGCCTCGATGACGCTTACTCCCTGGAGCGAAAGATCCACGGGGAATTTCAGCCGGAGTTTCTCTATACCCACATCCATTCCGGTCTTGTCCTTCACCACGCGAGTCGCGACCTTCACGAGGGCGTCCTGAACCGGCGGTATATAGAGGATTACAGGGATGAGCAGAACAAACAAGACAATCCATCCGAACACCTTCAGCGGTATTCGGATCCAGGGATTGCCGATAAGATGCCTGCGTCGCGCCTTCGGCTTCTTCCCTGCCGGCTCGCCGACCTCCGGGACCTTTCCCTCGGGAGCCTGAGTGGAATCATTGACGTTCATTTCCTACTAATTATAGATATAGTCTCTACATTCAGTAACAATCCCGCCCAACTATAGTTTAATATGAATTGAGAATTGAGAATTGAGAAGTGAGAATTCGGCTTACCGACCAGGAGAAGCGAACCGGGGCGCACTGGGAGCGAGGCTTTACAAATCCTCGCTTAACTGGGCCGGGGCTTTGGTGGGCGCACCGGAGATTTATTTGAATAGTTTGCTGCCATAATCAAATCATTTGATCATGGCAGCAAAGATAATAAACAGCTTTGTGGAGTTTTGAAAGCTTACGTTGTATCGTTTCCTATAGTGTAGAAACTTATTGGAAACAGAAAGAGACTTCTTCAGAACTTGAAAAATGTCATATATAGCTCAAATTCCTATTTTTATCGTCCTGTTTCCAACTTTCACTACATATAAACCGGAGGACAGGTTATCAATGGTGTGCGATATGCCATTGTATACTGTGCGCCCCTGCATATCATATACAGCGACGTTTTCAAGACTATCGACTCCGTCAATTGTCAGAATACCATTATTTACAGAAATGCGAGGTGCACCATATTCATCGCCATCAATCCCATCAACGCCATCGTAAACCATCTCCTCGATATTCCAGAAATTTCTCCACGGGTCAACTTTTTCATACTTAGCTTTCGTGCCAACCGGAACATATAGTACAGCTTCCTTGAGTGAATATACCTCGAAAAGCATGCCACATTTTAAAGGATTTTCCCATTGTACAATACTTCGGTTATTTTTTGAGAGTTTGTTAACGGCTCCGAGGAGCCAAGTGTTTAATCCGTTAAAAATATGATGTTTAGCATGAAAATTCAACACTAAAAATTTGGTCAAGTCGCTGAAATTCAGTAACTTTATAGGTA